>JAVXQD010000032.1:0-23805 GCA_036644375.1 Oscillospiraceae bacterium | reverse complement strand
TCCCGATATAGATATTATTCAGGTGGGGAATTTCACTTGCAACAGCGGACTGGCTGAGTATGATGCAAGGATGGAGCACGACGATTTGTCGGATATTGTGATGACATGGCCGCTTGAGGTAGGGGAGCAGTATTGTAAGGATCGTCTCATGGACCTTTCAGCGCTATCACTCACAGGCAAATACAACACCTCGAGTCTCAACAAAATTTCCAACGATGGCAAGCTGTATTATCTTCCCGGCCCTGCTCAAATCAGAGGAATCGTTTACAACAAAACTTTGTTTTCGGAAAAGGGCTGGACGGTTCCGGAGAGTTTCGAGGGCTTTGTCTCTCTTTGCCAAAAAATTGAAGCAGACGGAATGCGCTCTTTGCAGCTGGGTCTCGGAAATCCTGAGGTATTGGATACTGCATTTGTCGGATATAGCTATGCAAGCTGCTACAGCACCCCGAATGATGCGCAGTGGATTAACGATTATAACAGCGGTAAGGGCAGTTTCGGAGATCATTTTCGCCCTGCACTTGACACATTCCAAACTTTGATTGATTCCGGGATTTTACAGCCGAATGATTTGAATATTACTTATGCGAAGCGCGAGCGAATGCTGTTTAATCGTGAATGTGCTATGGTTGAGGATTCTGTTCTGATGGCGCGAATGGGCGGTGAGATAAGCGGTTCTACGGATGAGTTTGCTCTAATGCCATTTTTCAATCCCGGTGAGGATGGGGACTGGGCGAGACTGTATCCTGTTTGCTATATTGGACTGAATAAACACCTGAGTGAGCCGCAAAATAAAACTAAACTCGATTATGTAATGCAGATAATGGAATATATCAGTACACCCGAGGGACAGCTGGCACTGGCCGGTGACACAGGGGGGATGTATTCGAATTTGAATGGCATGCCACCTCCTGACGTACCGGAAATTGAACCGCTTTTTTCGGCATTGGAGCGAGGCCGATGTGCGATATTCCCTGAGCTTCAAAATGCACAGGCTGCATTGCGCAAAGGGCTTGCCGGTATGGTGAGCGGAGAGCTGACTGCCGATGATGTGATAAGAATGGTGGACAAGCAGAATCTCGGTGCGTCCGAAATACCCGAGCCCACAGTGTTGGGGACTGCGGAAACAGATTTTTCCATTTTGGACACAGGAAACTTTTTGACAGATGCAATGGTGGAGAGAAGCGGCTGCGAAATTGCCCTGTTTTTGGATAATGGCAAGGATGGATTATACAATGGCAAGGGTCTCTGCTCAAAGCTGTATAAAGGTGATATCACGACAGTAGATATTCAGCGGCTTATGCCGGACACCAAAAACGGAGAACTGAGTGAGATGCAAAAGGTCACTATGTCCGGGGAAAGCTTGCTCGATGCACTGGAATATACCGTCAAGGTGGATAATGAAATCGGAGGTTGGTTCTATTACTTTTCGGGGCTGCGGATGGAATATGCTCCGGCAGCCGAACCGGGAAAACGCATTCGCAAAATTACCGACGACAAGGGCAACGCGATTGACCCCGAACGAGTATATACTGTTGCGATTATGGATAAGAGCGTTGCAGTTGAATATCTCCAAACAGTAAAAAATACTAATATAAAAATCAGCGATTTATTGTCAGATGCCATTCAAAAAGAAAAAATTATATCACCGAGCAGAGATGGACGATTTATCATCTGTGAACCTTAAATGCACAAAGCTCTCAATTAATAAAAATAATATGCTCATGCCGGAAATATCCGGGAAAGGAAAAAAATGCCATTAGTTAACAGTAAAGAAATGCTGCTAAAAGCTCAAAAAAACAGGTATGCAATAGGTGCGTTCAATGTTGAAAATATGGAAATGATGCAGGCGGTAATTGCGGCTGCACAGGCTGAGAATGCACCTGTTATTCTGCAGACCACACCGTCCACACTCAATTATGCAGATACGTCGCTTTTTGTCAGTATGGCGCGGGCGCTTGCCGAAAAGGCATCGGTTCCGATAGCAATACATCTTGACCACGGAAACAGCTACAATTTGTGCAGACAGGCGGCTGAGGACGGATATACGTCGCTCATGATTGACGGCTCAAAACTGCCAATTGAGGAGAACATCTCTCTTTCTCGACAAGTGGTTCAATTGGCTTCGGCGATGTCGCCTGCGCTAAGTGTGGAAGCAGAATTGGGCAGACTTGGCGGTAAAGAGGATGCTGTTGAGGTTAAGCACGGAGAGGATATCTACACAGATCCGGACGAGGCGGCGCGTTTTGCGAATGAAACCGGCGTAGATTCACTTGCTGTGGCAATCGGCACGGCACATGGATTCTATAAGGGAGATCCAATGCTTGATTTTGAACGTCTGGCACTGCTGAAAGCCGCGGTGTCGATTCCGCTTGTGTTGCATGGCTCATCGGGGGTTTCCGACGAGGATGTCCGCCGCGCGATAAGTCTCGGCGTGTGTAAGGTTAATTTTGCCACAGAGCTTCGTGTCGCCTATACCCAAGCTGTGCGTCAATGCCTTGAGTCGGATATTGCCATATATGATCCCAAAAAGTATGGTGTCCCAGCGCGCGACGCAGTTACGGATATTGTAAGACATCGCATCAGAACCTGCGGTGCTCAAAATCAAGCATAATTAAATATAAAAATCGTGGTGTTTTTTGCGGATACAGCTATAAAAAAATTCTGACAAATTTAATTTAAAATCAAGCAAAACAATTGTGACATGAGAAAAAGCCTTTGAAATTGGTTTACAGCCAATTTCAAAGGCTTTTTGTATAAGGCGTTTCTGAGATGATGTTATGTCATTGAGGGATTTCAGTTCACAGAAATTTCCGAAATATTTAAATATCTGTTTCCCAACTAAGCGGATACCTTTCAGTTTAAGCACAAGAGCGCAATCATAGTGCAGCTGACTCGGAATTTCTCAAATTATTGCGAAGGATGGACTAAAGTGAACATTATTTGAGGTGTACTAAAGAGTGAACACCATGTCTCTCTGAATGATTTTTAACAGATTGAGGTCTTTATCAAGAATAAGAAGGTCGGCATCGCGACCAACGGAAATAAGTCCGAGCATTTTTTCAAGTCCGACACTTTTGGCAGGATTTATTGTACATGCCTTAATTGCAGACTCCAATGGTATGCCGAAGCTGACAGCTTTTCTCATGCAGTCGGTAAGGCAGGTTGTGCTGCCTGCAAGAGAGCCTGTGGAAATCCGTGCACACCCGCCGCTGACTGTCGCCGACAGCCCGCCGAGATCGTATTCGCCGTCAGGCATACCGCACGCGCGCATTGAATCGCTTATGAGACATACTCTGTCATCGCCAAACAGATTGAAAACCGCTCGGATAATGGAAGGGTGTACGTGCATTCCGTCACTGATAAGCTCAACATATGCACCGGCATCTGCGGCAGCGCCCACGACACCCGGGTCGCGGTGTCCGAACGGTGACATGCCGTTAAATAGATGGGTGACATGATTTGCACCGCATGTAAAAGCTGATTTTGCGGTGTTATAGTCAGCACAGGTATGCGCGAGGGAAACACTTGTGATTTTCGAAGCATTTACGATAAATTCGTCACTGCCATTAAGCTCGGGCGCTATATCACAAAGTAAAATGCTGTTTCCGCTGCATTGCATGAGATCATAAAACAGATTTAAGTCAGGGTCAATAATATTATTTTCATTCTGCGCACCGCGCTTTTCTTTGGAAAAGAAGGGCCCCTCCATATTAATGCCGCGAAGAGTTGAATGCTCTTTCCTCTGTTTTCCGACAAAATGGCCGGCGTTTGAAAAAATGTTTTTTAAGGTTTGAGGAGGGAGCGCCATCGTGGTTCCGAGAAAGTTGGTGACGCCATTTGAAAACAGAAATTCGGAAATATTGTCAATAGACTCATCGGTGCCATCGCTGAAATCACAATTCATGGCGCCGTGTATATGGATATCAAAAAAGCCCGGGATAACATACATGTCAGATGCTTCAATCGAATTGCTGCCGTCAAACATACCGAGAGACGAGATTTTACTATCGGTAATTTCAATATTCGTTTTGTGAAAATGTCCATCAGGCAAAAAAACATTCCCGTTTTTAATAATCATAACATTCCTCTTTCTATGTACTTATTGCCAAGTCCACTTTAAAGTGGTATTTGTCGCCGCGCACGATGGATTTTGTATATTCAATCAACATATCGTCCTCATAGCTGAACCGCTCAACTACAGTGCAGGGAATACTGGCAGGTATCTGCAGAAGTGCCCTTTCCTTGTTGTTGGGTATAACAGGGAAGAAGACTTCTGTGCCTCTGGTTACATTCATGTTGTATCGTTCACGGAGATATTCATATAGAGAATGACTTCGCAGGTGTTCTATATCCAGTAAATAGAATCTGCTTTTCGGCAGGTAGGTTGTCTCAATCATCAGAGGATAAGCACGTGCGGAGCGAAGGCGTGTGAGCTTGTGAAATTTTTCGTTTTTGTCGCAGGACAGCACTTTACACATTTCCTCATCAGGCGAAAATAATTCGTAATTCACAATTGTGTTTTTGATTAAAATCCCATCGCTTTTCAACGAATCGGTAAAGGAATAAAAACGAGCCAACGGCTGTTCAAATACCTGTGGCTTGACAAAATTCCCATTGCCGTGAGATGTGAAGATATATCCGTCACGGCGCAAAAACTCAAGTGCGCGTCTGACCGTTGAACGACTGACATGGTAATTGTCACACATATAACGCTCAGCCGGCAACGGATAATTTTCAGAGAATTTTCCGGAATTAATATTCGCAAGAATGTCTTTATATATAGCAATATACAGAGGGATATCATTCATAAGAGCATCTCCTTTTTTTTATTATAGAACAGGAAAGACTCATAGTCAAATGTCAGCACCTCTTGACAAGTGGTAGATATACCACTTGCAAACCAATGGTAAAGTGGACTAAAATGCGACAAATAGATTGCAGTTTTTGTGTAAATGTGATAAAACTAAGTTACGGAAATCATCTCAAGGAGGTTGGCAATGATAACAAAACTGATTGGAAACGATAATTTTTTGCCAAATGTAAAATGCAAAACATGGGAACAACTCGTTGACATTGCGGGGAAACCCCTTATCGATGAGGGAGCGGTTGAACCTCAGTTTTTGGATTCTATTAAAGAAACAGTGGAGCGTTACGGAGCTTATATGATTCTTGTAGATGATATTGCTTTTTTCCATGGTCGGCCCGAAGCGGGGGTACATAGAGTTGCAATGAGTCTCGCCATCCTCGATGAACCGGTGTATCTGCTGAAAAAGAGAGTTAAGTCGGCGTTTGTTTTTGCGGCAGTAGATAATGACAGCCACAAAAATCTGCTGCGTGAGCTGGCACGCTCACTTCAAGATGAAGAATTTTTATCTTTGCTGAGAAATAAAGGAAGCAAAGATGAGATATTAAACAAATTAAGGGAGGTGGAAAAGAATGAAGTATAATGAGTATTTTCAAAAAATAGGTGAGCAGCTTGCAGTACAGCTTAAAGAAGAGGGGAAAAACATAGAGGCTGCGGCAAGAAGCTGTGCCGAGTCGGTCAAAAAGGGACGTGTAATTCATGTTTTCGGATGCGGACATTCGCAGATGTTTGCCATGGAGGTGTTTTACCGTGCAGGGGGGCTTGTTCCGGTAAACGCACTGCTGATTCCTCATTTGGCATTGCACCCGAAGGCCAAGCTAAGCACATTGCAGGAGAGAATCGAGGGCTTTGCCGACAAGTATCTGCTGCTTGAGAACATTGATCCGGCAGATACGATAATAATAGCTTCGATTTCCGGACGCAATGCCGCTGTTGTAGATATGGCTCTTGCCGCTAAATCAGTGGGTATGAATGTGGTTGCGCTTGTTTCAAAAAAATTCGCACAAAGCACAACATCACGTCATTCAAGCGGAAAAAACCTGATGGATGTTGCGGACATTGTAATTGATATCAAGTGCGTAAGCGGCGATGCGGTTTTGTCAATGGAAGGTATGGATGATAATTTCTGCGGAACTTCAACGGTGCTTGGAATGGCGGTCATGGAATCGGTCATAGCACAAACGATAGAATTTTGCGTACAGGATGGCTTCAAGCCTCCGATTTACGTGAGTTCAAATCTTGATAGAGGCGACAAGATCAATGACGAGCACATCAAAAACTATTCTCCGATAATTACGTGTCTGTAGTTTTTGTTGTTATATAAAAAAGGAGGCTAATATTGAAGATTCTATGTGTATGCGGTTTGGGCATGGGCTCCAGTCTGATCCTAAAGATGACGGCAGACAAGGCATTGTCGGAATTGGGTGTTAAGGATTTTGAAATTGAGCATTGGGCAGCGGGTACAATCGGCGGAATGCAAACGGATTTGATCATTGCATCAAAAGAATTCGAGGAGGAATTCGCCGAACGAGATGATGTTGTTTTTGTTAAAAACATCGTAAATGTTGCTGAAGTCAAGGAAAAACTATCCGAATATCTTACGAAGAAAAATTTTATTTAAATTAGAAAGGGTATAATAATGAGCGTTTTATCATTTCTGTTGGAAGTAATCAAAACCCCGGCTATTATTCTTGGTTTAGTCGCACTTATCGGCCTTGTATTTCAAAAGAAATCCGTTGGTCAGGTATTTGCAGGTACAGTAAAGACCTCGTTGGGAATGCTGGTAGTTTCTGCGGGCGCGGGACTTATCGTCCAAGCCATATTGCCATTTGTCAGTTTGTTCCAGGTGGTATTCAACTTAGACGGATTTGCTACAGGATCTGAAGTAATTTCGGCCGCTATGCAGGAGGCTGTTCCCATAATCGCAGGAACCTCCTCAATTATCATGGCTATCGGATTCCTTGTAAACCTTTTGCTTGCAAGATTCACTCCGCTTAAATACATCTTCCTCACAGGTCATATGATGTGGATAAACTCTGTTCTTGTTGCATACTGCCTGTACTCGGCAGGTATGAATCAGACAATGATTATCGTTCTCGGAAGCATTATTCACGGTGCGATTCTCACGGTATTGCCGGCAATTTCACAGCCTATCATCAGAAAAATTACCGGAAACAATGACATTGCCATCGCGCATCTTACAACTCTCGGAACAGTTCCGGCAGCTTATCTCGGCAAGCTTGTCGGTGATAAATCCAAGAGCACAGAAGATCTGAAACTCCCGAAGGGTCTTGCGTTCTTTAAAGACACCGCAGTATCCATCATGGTAGTTATGACCACGTTTTACCTCGTTCTTGTGCTGATTGCCGGACCTGAAAAGGTAGCTGAATACGCAGGCGGTACAAACTACATATTGTTCGGATTGCTACAGGGCATGGGATTTGCAGTAGGCGTGCTGGTTCTTCTTCAGGGCGTTCGTATGTTCCTAGGTGAATTGGTTCCTGCATTCAAGGGTATTGCAGACAAGCTGGTTCCGAATGCTGTTCCGGCACTCGATGTTCCTGTTCTGTTCGCATATGCACCCAACGCCCTCATGATTGGATTCATAACCGCAGTAGTGGGTATGATAGTCGGTATGTTGGCAAGCTCGGCAGCATTTGGTGTTGTTCCCCTTGTTTCCATAATCGGAGCATTCTTCACCGGCGGCGTTGCGGGAATCATGGGCAATGCGCTCGGCGGCAGAAGAGGAGCTGTAGTATCCGGATTCACATATGGCTTCATCCTTATCTTCCTTTCGGGACTTACATACAATGTATTTGGTCACTTTGCGGCTGTTGGCGCAGAGGGAACAGGACATGACTGTGTTGATGCGATGGTAACAATGCTCGCATTTAAAAACCCGATAATCGGAATCGTTATTTTGGTAGCTGCATTTGTTGCACTTTCAATATTCGAAGTTAAATATCAAAAATCCAAAAAAGAAAAACAAGAAGCAGCGGCAAAATAGATTTAATTAATATGTAGCCTTCCTTAATCAGGCGGAAAGGTCATTAGAGCTTTGACCTTTCCGCCGCTTCAAAATAGTAAAAAAGCGAGGACAAGACCGTGTATTTAGCTGAGCAGGAATTAAGAAATCAGTTTGAGGCGTTAGGTAAAAGCGTCAACTGTATATGTGAGAAAGAAAACGAGATAAAGACTTTTTTTAAGGATACGAAGTCGCTGTGTGTTCTTGGCTGCGGGTCAAGCTACAGTGTAGCCAAATCCAGTGCGCTTCAGTTTTCTCAAAAAACAGGTGTTGCAGCATACGCCATAGCAGCCGGTGATTTGTGTGTGAACTTTGAGTCTTACGGTAAGATTATTGATGGTTCTACACTTCTTGTCCTTTCACGGTCGGGAAGCACAAGCGAGCTTGTAATGGCAGCAAAAAAATGTCAGGAAAAATTCAACGTCAAGATTGTGTCAATTTGTGCTGTACAAGGCTCTGATATAGAGAAGATAGCCGATCTCAGCTTTGCCATTCCGTGGGCTTTTGATGAATCGATTTGTCAAACAAGAACAGTTTCAAATTTGTATATTGGTGCACTGTTGTTAACAGCAATAGTAAGTAAAGATAAAGAGCTTGTTTCCGATATTTTCAGAATCGAAGAAAAAGCAAATGCTTTTTGCGAAAAAGTTGAGAATACTATTGAAGATATAGGTCTTTTTGATTTTCAAAATGCAGTGGTTTTGGCAGACAGCGGCATGGCGGGCATTGCTGAGGAAGGGTCTCTTGCATTTAAGGAAATCTGCCGTATCAATTCGAATTTTTACAACGTACTGGATGTTCGACATGGTCCTATTGTCAAAATAACCGATAATACACTGGTGTTGGTGCTCATCTCAAGCGGAAATGAAAAGCTTCAGAGAGAGCTGGTCTCAGATCTTTGCAGTAAATCGGATAAGGTAGTTGCGTTTGAGTGCAAAAAGGCTCAGGTCTCATTTAGTTGCCCTAAGACAATAACATTGCCGGATTGCGTTGATGATAATCTCAGTGCGCTGTTTATGCTATATTGCATTCAGCTTATCACATTTAAACACGCCATAAATTTGAATGTCAATCCGGATAAACCGGAGGGACTTGATGCTTGGATAAAACTTTAAACTAATTACAAACGGCTGTCTGGTGATAGCCGTTTTAAAACTGTGGAGGATTAGTAATGCATCCGTTATCGACATTGATGGAACAAAGACAAAATGGAATTAAGACAGGGATATATTCATGCTGCAGTGCTAACGAATTTGTTTTGCGCTCGGCAATAGAAGCGGCAGCTGAAAACAACTGCTATGTTCTTATTGAAGCGACTGCCAATCAGGTTGATCAATATGGCGGCTATACAGGAATGAAACCAAGTGATTTCGCAGCATTTGTGTTGTCTATAGCAGAGGAGTATCAATTTCCGAAAGAAAAGCTGATACTGGGAGGAGACCATTTAGGCCCGTTGACTTTTGCGTCATTAAGCGAGCATGAGGCGATGGAGCGGTCGAAAGAGCTTGTCCGTCAATATGTCCTGGCGGGATTTACGAAAATTCATCTTGACACAAGCATGCGCATTGCCGATGACAGTGCTTCATGTCCGCTTTCGGATGATATCATTGCTTCCCGTGCGGCAATATTGTGCCGTGAATGTGAAGATGCCTATATCGAGAGGCTTAAAGCATTTCCCGATTCAATTGCACCGGTATATGTGATTGGAAGTGAGGTTCCTATTCCGGGCGGAGCTCAGGAGGAAGAGGATAGCGTTTCAATTACCGGTAAAGACGATGCGCTTAAAACAATAAACAGTTTTACCGAGCACTTCAAAAAAGCGGGTGCTTCGTCAGCGTTAGAGCGAGTGATTGCGCTTGTAGTTCAGCCGGGTGTTGAGTTCGGCGACGGAACGGTTTTGGAATATGACAGGAAGAAAGCAAATGAACTGTGCTCGGTATTATGCGGGCGGAATTTAATTTTTGAGGCACACTCAACCGATTATCAGACAAAGAAATGTCTGAGAGAGATGGTTGAGGATGGCTTTGCAATATTGAAGGTCGGACCTGCGCTGACATTTGCACTGCGTGAGGCGATTTTTGCGCTTGATATGATTGAGGCGGAGATGTCGGAGCTTAAAGGGTTGAAACCCACCGGATTTCGTGATAAACTGAATAACTGCATGTTATCGGATGATCGCAACTGGGCAAAACACTACCATGGCGATGAAAAAGAAAAGGCATTTGCGCGGGCATTTAGTTTTTCGAATCGCGACAGATATTACCTCACTGATCCGTGTATAGTTGAAGCACTCAATTCTTTAATTGCAAATCTTGAAAAGTATGAAATACCACTGACATTACTGAGTCAGTATATGCCGATGCAATATACGGCAGTCCGCAACAACACAATTAAAAACGAACCGAAACAGCTTATAAAGCACAGAATCAGAAACTGTATAGATGATTATCTTTTTGCGTGTAGTGACGCAAAGGATTAAAATGATATAATTTCGAAAAAGGAAGTAATTGCAAGATGAATTACTATGGAAATTCGGTTTCTCCGGGTGTTGCTATTGGAAAGTGCTACATTTACAGGTCATATATGCCGATAGTCAGTGAAAAGCATATTTTGCACTCACAGCAGGACGAGATGCTGGTTCGTTTTGAACAGGCAAAAAAGATTGCTGCGGATGAGCTTCTCGCAACAGAAGAGCTTGTCGCAAAAAATGACATTAGCAAGGCTAAAATTTTCAAAGCACACAGAGATATACTTGCTGACGTTGCCATAGCAGAAGAGGTAGAAGAAGAAATAAGAAATGAAAACTCAACGACTGAGTGGGCGGTAGAAACAGTTTTCAGAAGATTTATAAAACTTTTGTCAAAATCCAAGGATGCAATTATTGCAGAGCGTGCTGCGGATTTGACAGATGTAAAAAATCGTATTCTGCGGGTTCTGGCCGGTGAAAAAGAGAACAATCTGAGTAATCTCAGCGAACCGGTTATTATTATCGCGCACGATCTGTTGCCCTCCGACACAGCAACTTTAGACAGAAAAAATGTTTTGGGAATTATAGCTGAAACAGGTGGTTCCACCTCTCATTCCGCAATTATTGCAAAAAGCTATGGAATACCGGCAGTTCTTGGTGTTGAAGGTGTGGTTAATTCATTAATTGAAGGTGAAGAAATAATTTTAGACGCTGTTTCCGGAGCAGTTATTGGCAGTCCATCCGCAGAACAAAAAGAAATATACACTAAAAAACAAGCGGAGCTCTCGAAAATAGCAGACATTGAAAAGGAATATCTATATAGAGACTGTGTAACAGCGGATGGCGTCAAAATAGATATAGGGCTGAATATCGGGTCACACAAAGCAGACGAGCTTGAAAAGTCAAATGCCGCAGATCTTATCGGGTTGTTCAGATCGGAATTTTTATATATGGAGTCAAAGCATCTTCCGACAGAAGACGAGCAATTCGAAGCATACAAATCGGTGCTTGAAAAAATGGGAAATCGTCCTGTCACATTGAGGACGCTTGACATTGGCGGGGATAAAACGCTTTCATATATGCAGCTTCCGCAAGAGGATAATCCTGTGTTGGGGGTTCGCGCACTCAGACTGTGCTTTGAAAATCCCGAAATTTTCAGCACTCAGCTCAGGGCTGCGCTCAGGGCATCTGTTTTCGGAAATTTATGGCTGATGCTTCCGATGGTTTCAAGCATAGATGACATTCGCAAAGCAAAAGGAATAATCGAAAAAACAAAATCACAGCTGAACGAGGAAGGCTGCAAAATCAATGATGCCTTGAAAATCGGAATTATGATAGAGGTTCCGTCAATTGCAATGGTCAGCGAGCTTGTGGCAGACGAATGTGATTTTGCGAGTATCGGAACAAATGATTTATGCCAGTATCTTTTTGCAGTTGACCGAATGAACCCAAAGGTAAGCGACTATTGTCAATCGAACTCCGCTCCGATGTTTCGAATAATCAAACAGATTGTCTCTGCATTCAATGCAAAGGGAAAACCGATATGTGTTTGCGGCGAAATGGGCGGGGATGAATTTGCAGCTCCGGTGCTGGTTGGTCTTGGAATGAGAAAACTCAGCATGAGTGCGAGCCGAATAGGTAAAATAAAACACATTCTTTCTAAAATCACTATAGAACAAGCTGAAAAGCTGTCTCAGGATATTATAGATTGTCGTTCATTTGAGCAGAGCAAGGCTATTCTTGATGATTTTCACAATTTGCTTTGAAACATTGAATTTTATTATTTTCGAATGAGTTTGGAGGACAATAATGTACAGCAGAAGAACTAAAATTGTTAATGAAACAGGCATGCATGCGCGACCCGCTTCCGAGTTCAGCGAAGCGGCATCTAAGTTCACATCAAAAATTAAAATTGTTAATCTTTCAGATCCCGAAAGTGAGCAGGTTAACGCTAAATCCGTCGTATTTATTTTAACGCTCGGTGCAGGAAAAGGCAGTGAGATTGAAATAACGGCAAGCGGGGAAGATGAACAGGAGGCAGTTGATTCTCTGATCGCCTTTATTGATTCTGGACTTGGAGAATAGATAGTTATATGGTGAGTTGATTCACAAAATAATGGGCGTTGGTATAGACGGCCATCTTGCTAAGCCGTTTGAACCAAGGCGCTTATATGATACCCTGTCTGAATATGTTATGCGAACAGCGTAACAGTGCTTTCTGACGGCAGGGTATTTTGAGTTTGAAAAAATATATAGGACGGGGCTGCAGCCCCGTCCTATATTATTTGTAATCGAGAATCATTTCATTACTTCCGGCAACCGGTCAATATATTTTGATGAGAGAGATTCTTTTTTTTCAGCAGTCTGTTTATAGTTCATTATATTTTTTGTACTTTTGTCGACAGACTGAATTGTTCCGGCTCCCGCCACACATCCGCCTGGACAGCCCATGCCCTCAAGAAGATAGCCGTTTCGCTTGCCTACCTTAGCAAGGGCAAGCATTTTTCTGCATTCACGAAGACCGTCTGCGTAATCAACCAGAAGCTCGCGTTCAGGGTCCAACTGTTTGATGGCACTTGCAACGGCATTTGCGACTCCTCCGGAAACAGCAAAACCGCGGCCGTCGGAGGTTCCTTCCTGAAAATCGAATTTTTCATCGTCCGGTAATTGTGAAAAATCAATATCCTTTGCATCGAACATGCCTTGAAGCTCTTCAAAGGTCAGAACAAAATCCACATCAGAGCGCACAGAGCTTCGTGAGGCCTCAAGTTTTTTTGCAGCGCAAGGACCGATAAATACTACTTTTGCGTTCGGACGGCTTTTTTTAATAAGGCGGGCGGTCAGAACCATAGGCGTAAGAGCCATGGAAATATATGGTGCAAAGTCGGGATACAGCTTTTTCGCCATAACGCTCCATGCAGGACAGCAGCTTGTCCCCATAAAAGGCTGTTCTGCGGGAACCTTTTCTAAAAAGTCCTTAGCCTCATCAACAGTACAAAGATCTGCCCCGACGGCAACCTCAACTACAGTGGAAATTCCCAGTATTTTCATCGCTTCTTTAAGCCTATACGGAGTTGCCTCACGCCCGAATTGACCGACAAAAGCGGGTGCTACTGCGGCAATAATTTCGGTGCCTTCCTTTATTGCATGTATAAGCTGAAATATCTGACTTTTATCCGCAATTGCCGCAAAAGGGCAGTTGACAAGGCACATACCACATGAAACACATTTGTCATAGTTGATTTTCGCTCGTCCGAGATGGTCGCTTTCGATTGCATCCATTCCGCAGGCGGCTGCACAGGGACGCTCAATTCTGATGATTGCATTGTAGGCGCATTGCTCAATGCATTTTCCGCATTTAACGCATTTCGTCTCGTCGATAACGCTCTTGCCTTTTATTGTTGAAATAGCATTTTTGGGACATACCTCAATACACGGATGCGCAATGCAGCCTTGACATGAGTCGGTGACGCGAACCTGCTTCGGCGGGCATGCATTGCATGCGAACGGGATGATGTTAACAAGGGGAGGGTCAAAGTATTTGCTGGCAATTGCGCTGTCATCTATCCCTTCACTGACAGATTTGTGCTCTGACATTGAGCGGAGCGGAAGACCGATTGCGAGACGAAGCCGCTCACCGACGATTGCGCGCTCAACAAACACATTCTCGCGGTGCTCGGCTATTTCTCCCGGTATTATTTTATAGGGCAAATCTGAAATGCGCGAATAATCCCCGCCCTCATATGCGAGACGTGCGATTTCGGTGAAAACCCTGCGTCGGATTTCGGTAACGAAAGTGTGTACACCTCTCAAAACAATTCCTCCATTGCAAACATTTACAGTTTAAACACGATTAATTTAGCGGATATAACCTATTGTGCACAGTACGTAAATAATTATAGCGGCTGCATCGCTCCTTTGCAAGGGAACGGCTTGTCTACTTTTTGTCAAGTGCGCCGCTGAGTGCTCTGTTGATAGTCAGAGCAAGAAAACCGCCCAACATAGCTGTAACTCCCTGTGGCCATGAAAACATTATTGAAAGCATTGCTGCTTGCTTAGGCACAATATCCGGAATCAGTGAGAGTACTACAGGGACGGTAAGCCATAAAAAAGCGCATTTTGCCGCGGATGAAAAAACAACTGCCGGAATACCTCCAAGCTTGGTATTGCAACCGGATATTCGAAAGATAATTACCAGCAAAGCATTTCCTGCCGCTATTACCGGAGTAACCAGCGGAATTATGGGACCTACACCTAATATTGTGGCCATAACAGACGAAAGTACACCTATTAAAATTCCGGAGAGAACACCGGTGTTTACAGTGAATACTATAAGAATGCAATTTACTAAGGTCCCTGTGAGCAGCTGACTGACCGAAAACGGCCCGAAAATGACCGCTATCGGAGGTATTAGCTTTCCGAGCAATTGAGAGACAATTACCAGAGCAATCCCGAGAGCTGTCCGTGCAATGATTTTTGTTTTATTCAGATGTTTTACTGTGTTCATTTGTTTTTCCTTCCGGCAGTATAAGCTTCTAATTTCGAATTTGCTGTAATGAAGTTTTGAATGCAGTTAATGATGGGCGCGTCGAAATAATATGCAGATACAATTATACGTCATATTAAGAGTATAAGCATTTAAATTAAAAAATAATTTGATATTGACAATGGCTTCTGTATGTGCTTTAATATTAACAAGAACAGATATCATATAGGAATAATTACTATTATGTTAAACAGAAATACATTTCAAAAAGACTTGGTGATTAAAGCTGCAAAAGAACTTGCCAATCACCCCACTCCGGAAGAAATTTATAATTATGTACGCGAGCGTTGTCCCAATATCAGCAAAGGTACTGTTTATAGAAACATCGGAGTGCTGGCAGGTGAGGGAGTACTGAAAAAAATAGAGATACCCAATGCGCCCGACAGAGTTGACTACAACACAAGCGATCATTATCATATCATTTGCAATGCTTGCGGCAGAGTCTTTGATATAAATTTTCCGTTTTTTGACGACATGGCGGTGCCGGAAAATACACAGGGATTTCGGATTTTATCACATGATATTATGTTCAAAGGGATTTGTCCGAAGTGTCAATAATCTTTTCAACAGTGTTTTGGCATAAAAGCCAACACTTAAAATAAATCAAATTATGAAGAGGTAAATTAAATGGGAAACTTAAAGGGTTCAAAAACAGAACAGAATTTAATGACAGCGTTTGCAGGAGAATCACAGGCTCGCAACAAGTATACATACTATGCGTCGAAAGCAAACAAAGATGGCTTTGTACAGATTGCGTCTCTTTTTGAAGAAACCGCAAACAATGAAAAAGAGCATGCTAAGCTTTGGTTTAAGCTTCTTCATGATGGCGAAGTTCCTGATACGGCAACAAATCTTCTTGATGCTGCAAACGGTGAGAACTACGAGTGGACAGATATGTATGCCGGATTTGCAAAGACAGCCAAAGAAGAGGGATTTGATAAAATTGCGTTTCTCTTCGAGTCGGTTGCTAAAATAGAAAAAGAGCATGAGGCGAGATATCGCAAGCTGCTCTCCAATATCAAGGGCGAGCTTGTATTTACAAAAGACGGCGATGCTATCTGGCAGTGCTCCAATTGCGGACATGTTGTAGTTGGTAAAAAGGCTCCGGATGTTTGCCCCGTATGCAGCCATCCTCAGGCATATTTTCAGTTAAGAGCTGAGAACTACTAATATATTTGCCAAATCCAATTTATTTTACATAACAAACAGCAAAGGCATCGGATTCAAAAATCCCGGTGCCTTTGCTGTTATTATTGAACTAATAACAAAAATGTCATATAATATATTCAATAGAAAATACTGCATTGGGAAAAAGGCAAAAGATGAAAAATAATTTTCACACTCATACCTACAGATGTCATCATGCAACGGGAACCGATGAGGAATACGTAAAAAGTGCGATTGCGGCAAAAATCAGAGTCCTTGGCTTTTCGGATCACACACCATGGCCGTTTAAAGGCGAGTACAGGCCGTCTGTGCGCATGGATATAACTCAGCTTGATTCGTATCTTTACAGCATTACGAGCCTCAGAGAACGATTCAGCAATGAGATTGACATCAAGGTGGGACTTGAGTGCGAATACTTTGAGAAGTTTATTCCTTGGCTGTCGGACATGAGCGAAGAAAAAAAGCTCGATTACTTGATTTTCGGAAATCACTTTCCGACAGGTGACCTTGATGCCGAGTATTTCGGGCATTCGGCAGTGAATAAAGAGCACATGGATTATTACTGCGAGACAGCGCTGCGCGGAATGGAATTTAACAAGTTTGCTTATTTTGCACATCCGGATTTGTTTATGCGCGCATATCCGGAGTTTGATAAGGTCTGTGAGAATGTAAGCCGAAAAATATGCGAAAAAGCCGCTAAACTCAATTTACCGCTTGAATTCAATATATCCGGATACCAGATGAGTAAGGACAGAAATATCAATTGCTATCCGCATACGAAATTTTGGGAAATTGCGGCTGATTGCAATTGCAGCTGCATTATCGGCTTTGATGCACATAAAAACTCCGCTCTGGAACAGACAAATACTTGGAACCGAGCACTTGCAACAATACATAAGCTCGGTTTGAAACGAATCGACAGCTTTGAATTTTTGCAATGAATATAATTTTCAATTGCATCATACAAAATCACTTCAATAATTATGCAACAGGAAAAGGCAATGGATAAAAACTATAAGCTGCGCATGGCTGTCTTAGCTGATGTTAACGAAATTCTTGACATTTATCGCCCTTATGTAGAGAATACTGCGATTACATTTGAATATGAAGTTCCGTCTGCCGATGAATTCGGAAGACGAATGGACTGTATTATGAAATATTTTCCGTTTATCGTTTGCGAGTATTGTGGAGAGCTTGTCGGATATGCTTATGCATCAAGACAAAAAACCAGAGCTGCTTATCAATGGAATGCGGAGCTGTCTGTGTACATTAAGAGGAGCTTTCAGAGAAAGCATATCGGAACTTTATTATATAAAGCTATAATTGAGATATTAAAGGCTCAGGGATTTGTAAACGCATATGCTGTTATTACCCATCCAAATGAAAAAAGCGAGCTTTTTCACAACAAATTCGGTTTCACATCAGCAGGAATTTCTCCCAAAACCGGCTGGAAATTCGGGCAGTGGCACGATACGTCCGAAATGGTACTTCGGATATTAGATTTGTCTATAGCACCGAGAGAAACACTTTCTTGTAGGGCGTTAGATAGGGATTTGATACAAGAGAAACTCGATGCTGTTTTTTGATGAATATTGATTTTGACGTTGCCTTTTGATTGGCGTTAACTTATTTAAAGCGGTCTTACATGCACAAACAGCACTGACACTAAATTCATGGCAAAAGAGAGCTGTCGCATATGTGGTCATATTTTATCGAATTTGAATACGACACAATATAAGAAGTAAATTAAGAATATTAAATTGATGAAAATCGGCTTGACATTTTACACCACATCTATTATTATAATATAGGTTTTCATTTAGGTGGTACATATGGTGGACGTAGTTCAGTTGGTAGAGCGCCAGATTGTGGTTCTGGTTGTCGTGGGTTCGAGCCCCATCGTCCACCCCACATAACATTCAGAAGCGAATTCAAACGAGTTCGCTTTTTTGTGACAATGGGCTGTCGCCAAGCGGTAAGGCAACGGACTTTGACTCCGTCATCCCGCTGGTTCAAATCCAGCCAGCCCAGCCAAAAGCAATCCTCGCAGAGTGGCTTACAGCTAATTCTACGGGGATTGTTTTTTTGTTTTCATTATATAATAAATTCGCTGTTTCGATATATCCGCCTAAATCCTAATATATCCCAACAAATTGAGTACCCAAATTAATACCTATACATATCAAAGCTTGAAAATGTGCTATAGTCGAATAAAGCTTTTTTGATATTTTGTCCGCATTTTGCAATTGGAGTTTTAAGGGGTTGTCATTATGAGAAAACGGTATGCTTTGGGAATACCTTTGGTAAACATTTTAATTGTAATATGCTGGTCAATTGCCGGATATTTGGAAAAAACATCGGTATATTGGGATAATCCCGACGCTGCTCCAATATCAATTTTTACTCCTGTTGTTTTATTCTTACTATTTGGTGGCTTTGCATTAGTGGGTTTGCTGTGTGGCGTACAATTTATCAAAATAGCTGATAGTGCCAAATGGAATAAAATTTTCGGGTATACAATTCTCACTTTCGCATTAGTTGAATTTATATATTTTTTATTTTATTCTATATTACTTAATGATCATTCGAGTATTTTGAGGGACACCTTAATTATAACGCTGCAACAGGGTGGCGGCTTTTTTGTTGGTTGTTGTATAAAAAAAGCAGTTATAAAGCTTACACAGTAATTTCTAAGATGTTTTCAAAAATCAGGTGAATATCATCTCCCCCAAACATAAAATTTTTGTCTCTCCATTATCACAAAATGACATATCTCCCTCCAAAGGTGAGATATGTCATTTTTATACTTGAATTTAAGATATAGCTGTAAGACGGATTAATTTGCAGCTGCCTTGTAGGTGGCGGTGATTAAAATGTGTGGGCAGGGATTAAAAATTCAGAGTTGCCGCCAAATATTGCTTGACAGAGTACAAATGTTATTGTAGAATAGTAAACATACCGACAGTCGGTTTTTGGCAGAGAAAAATCATATGCTCGATTATAAAAAAGTGGATGGTAAGGTATATGGCAAAAGAAATGAACCGGACAGAAGTAGAAATCATTAAAGCGGCCAACACTCTTTTTGTTGAAAAAGGTTACGAAGAAACGACCATACAGGATATTATGGTAAAAGTGAAAATGTCAAAGGGCGCAATTTACCATTATTTCAAATCAAAAGAAGAAATTTTTGACGCAATGTGGTCAAGTTCATTAGAAGATTGCCCGTGGTATGCAGATATATTTTCAGACCGAAACCTTACAGGGTGCGAAAAGGTAGAAAAGTTGCTTACAGTAAATCTCTGTAACCCCGAAAAACAAAGGCTTGATGCATTGGCGCTGCCGTTGCTGAAAAACCCAATGTTTTTAGCACGTTCGTTTGAAGTGACTTTTACAGAGGTGGTACCGTATTTGACAAAGATTATTGAAGATGGCATTGCAGATGGGTCAATAAAAAGTGAGCATCCGTCAGAGCTGGCACAGGTTATTTTGCTGCTTTCTAATTTTTGGATAAACCCTGCAATTTTGCCATCGGGCCTTGAGGAAATTCAAAATAAATGTGCATTTCTGTGTGACATTTCGGGAAAAATGGGTTTGACCATAAACACAGATAAGGTTTTGGAAAGTATTAAAAAATATTACAATGCACTATTTAAAGATGATAATGCATAATGTCAAAAGTGATAATGTGCAGCAATGACAAATAACCTGCCTGCAAAAGGCAGATTATTTTTTAGATAAATTAAAAACCGACGGTCGGTACTGAAACGAGATATTACCATTAAAAATATTATGGCAAGACAGCAGACATAATAAAAGAGAAAAGAGAAAAAACATGAAACCGAAAAAATTATTTAACCGCAACTTTACGCTTATGATTATAGGGCAAATCATTTCAATCTTCGGCAATGTCGCATTGCGTTTTTCATTGTCCTTGTTTATTTTGGATAAGACAGGCTCTGCGGGCATTTTTGCCACAGTATTGGCACTTTCAACCATTCCCGTTATTTTGATTTCGCCGATAGGCGGCGTTTTGGCTGACAGGGTCAGTCGTCAAAAAATAATGTACGCACTTGACTTTACCACGTGTGGAATAATTTTAATTTTGTCGGTTTTTGTGCGTGGTGCTAACCCTGTTGCGGTAATATGTGCGGCGATGGTGATACTATCGATTATACAGTGCTTTTACCAGCCTTCAGTGCAGTCCAGTATACCATTGCTATCAAGCGGTGAAAATCTCTTAGCGGCAAACGGAGTGGTCGTACAGGTAAGCAGTGTTGCAAACCTTATCGGACCTATTTTGGGTGGTTTTTTGTACGGCTTTTTGGGGATAGAACCTATATTATATATTTGTGCAATTTGCTTTTTTGCATCGGCAGTAATGGAATTGTTTATTAAAATACCATTTTTCAAACAAGCGGCATCAAAACATATTTTCAAAACCATTGTAAGTGACTTAGGGGAGGGAATGTCGTTTTTGAAACTGCACAACAAGGTGCTGCTAAGGGCATTGCTGTTGTTGGCATTGGTAAATTTGTTTATATCATCGTTTATTCAAATAGGAAATCCGGTAATGGTAAAAATATTTTTAGGGCTTTCCAGCGAAATGTATGGCTTTGTAGAGGCAGCACTTGGCATTGGCAGCATTTTGGGTGCATTATGCGTTTCTTTTTTGGCACCCAAAAAGCATCCCGGTAAAATAACGTGGTTTTTAAGTCTGACAAGCCTTTCGCTGATTCCAATGGTTTTTGCCACATTTAACCGCAATACCCCGTATTTATCCTATGCCTTAATTTTAGCCAGTACTCTTATTGGTATGATGTTTGCAGGTGTTTTTTCAGTATACTGTCAAGCTTTAATGCAGCGCTGCACACCGCCACGCTTAATGGGCAAGGTCGCAGCGTTTGTAACAACCATTTGTATGTGCTGTTTCCCGATAGGACAGGCAGTGTACGGCCTCCTGTTTCAGGTACTGCCAAACAAAATTTACTTCATTGTTATGTTTGCTGTTGCCTCAGGTATTATAGTAAGTTTGTTTGGAATTAAAACCTTTGAATGGTTTGACACAAATCGCCCTGAGGATTTTGTAATAGGTACAAAATTCGAAGAAAAAAATTAGCAAATAGCATTAAAAAAGGATAGTACAAAAAACAAACAGTCTCTATTAAAAGTGGAGCAAGGGAATTACTTATGGAAATAGGAAGCCGGTATATTTCCGCTTTGAGCATAATCTCACCCCAAACCGTAAAATCTATTTTCCATCTTTTTTTAGTAAACACAGGTCTTTTTCTAAATTTAAAAAAATGTGTTATAATTGAATAGAATTTATTCGTATTAGTGTGGGAGGTAATAAAATGAAAAAGAAAATTATTACTGTCATTATAATAGTTATAGCTTTGATTTTACTGATTCCAATTCCAATGCGATTAAAAGATGGCGGCACAGTTGAATACAAATCATTGTTGTACAAAATATCCGATGTCCATTCATTAGCCTTAATGCAGGATATGGAAAATGGTAAAGAATACAATGAAGGAATTATCATAGAAATTCTCGGATTTGAAATATACAATTCTGTACAGTAAAAGTATATATGTGAGCTTATGAGCGGTACTGTGTAAAAATGCTTTCCAATAAGCATATGTTTTACTTTGAGCTGTGGAAAAAAATGGCATTATAAAACAAGAAAAGACGTGTGGAGAGTTGAACAACAGAGAGCATTGATTGCGAAGTTAAAGCAGAATATGTAAATATGGAATTTTGGCTCGCTCAAGCTAAGCTCATTCTCGATTTCGTTTAATAATCGGGATAAAGATAGGCGATTTAGTCATTGATTTTCTTGTAATATGCTGATATAATCCAAGAATAGCAGTCCTACAAGTACAGCATTAGCTCCGCTTCGGCGGGGCTTTTTGCATGCTATGTCTGTAATCAATGCATTTATCAGTAGAATCTAATACTCACTATAGCCTGTATCTTTTTGTTGTTTTACGGACATGGGAAATTTAATTGGAAATAACAACGGATAACGCATAGCCGGAAAGTTAAAGCTTATTTGGCAGAAATGGTTTTAAGACATTTTTTTGCTTTGGATGCAGCTGATATGCTATAATTAATCATGTTTATATTTTGATTGATTTTGGAGGGCTATCGCATGAAGGGGATTGTACTTGCGGGAGGCGCCGGAACGCGGTTATATCCGCTCACAATGGTTACATCAAAGCAGCTTTTGCCTGTGTATGACAAGCCGATGATTTATTATCCGCTGTCTACGCTTATGCTTGCGGGAATCAAGGATATTTTGATTATCTCAACACCGACAGACACGCCGCGATTCGAGAGCCTTCTCGGTGATGGCAGTCAGTTTGGCATTTCGCTGAGCTATAAGGTTCAGCCGTCTCCTGACGGGTTGGCACAGGCTTTTTTGCTCGGCGAGGAATTTATAGGAAATGATTGCTGTGCAATGGTGCTCGGAGACAATATTTTTCATGGCAACGGATTCTCAAAGCTTTTGCGTGAAGCTGTCCGAAACGGCGAAAACGGTCGCGCCACTGTTTTCGGATACTATGTAAACGACCCTGAACGTTTTGGTATAGTTGAGTTTGACAGTGACGGAAAGGCTGTCTCGGTTGAAGAAAAACCGAAAAATCCAAAGAGTAATTATGCGATTACCGGTCTGTATTTTTACGACAGGCGGGTAGTTGAGCTTGCGAAACGAGTTAAGCCGAGTGAACGCGGTGAGCTTGAGATAACCACCCTCAACGAGCTGTATCTTAATGATGGAACACTCGATGTTCAGCGATTGGGCAGGGGATATGCATGGCTGGACACGGGTACGATGGACAGTCTTGTCGAGGCGGCAAACTTTGTGCAGATGATTGAGAAGCGTCAGAGCATAAAAATTGCGGCTTTAGAGGAAATTGCCTACGTCAACGGATGGATATCGAAAGATAACCTTGTTGAGAGTGCGAAACGATATGGAAAATCGCCATATGGTGAGCACTTAAAAAAGGTTGCCGACGGCAAAATTCAATATTGATGCTGAAAGGATAAATAAATGAATACATATCTCGTAACGGGCGGAGCAGGATTTATAGGGTCTAATTTTGTTTTGTATATGCTGAAAAAGTACAGAGATATAAAAATTATCAATGTAGATGCGCTGACATATGCGGGCAATCCGGAAAACTTAAAAAGTATTGAGAGCGATGAACGCCATGCGTTTTATCACATGAACATATGCGATAAAGTAGGAATAAAAAGCCTTTTTGAAAAAAACGATATAGATTTTGTGATTAATTTCGCAGCGGAGAGTCATGTTGACCGCAGCATTGCAAACCCCGAAATTTTTGTTGAGACTAATGTGCTCGGCACTGTTAATATGTTGGATTGTGCAAAAAACGCATGGTTCAGAGATGGTAAATGGGCTGACGGAAAGAAGTTTTTACAGGTTTCGACCGATGAAGTTTACGGCAGCCTCGGCGATACCGGCTTTTTTCTGGAGACCACGCCTCTTTGTCCCCATAGCCCATATTCTGCAAGCAAGACGAGTGCTGATTTGTTTGTGATGGCGTATCATGACACATATGGTATGCCTGTAAACATTACCCGATGCTCCAATAATTACGGTCCGTTTCAGTTTCCCGAAAAGCTTATTCCGCTTATGATAAACAATGCTAAAACAAAAAAGTCATTGCCGATATACGGAGATGGAATGAATATCCGCGACTGGCTGTACG
>JAVXQD010000031.1:0-24433 GCA_036644375.1 Oscillospiraceae bacterium | reverse complement strand
CCAGTGAAGTTCGGTTGAAGAACGCCCTGAGGCCTTCGGCGCGACGGTGTTGCCCTCAACTATTATGCGTGCTTGCAGCAGCTCGTCCGCAATCAGGCTGATAGCAGCTCGCGTGAGCCCTGTTCTTCGCGCGAGATCCGAGCGTGAAAAGGGCGATATTCTCAATTCATCAAGTATGCGGCGGTAGTTGCTGCTCTTCATTCTTGAGGCGTTCAATGCGGTATGTCTGGTCATAACAACTTTCTTACTGCGGCATAAACGTTAAAAGAAAAGCAACACAGAATGTTCGCGGCTTCTTTTGCCTTTTTGCCTCATCGACCGCGTTTATCGGCGCACGGCATGCCGTATTTTTTAAATGTGGTGGAAGCGGTGTCGTAAGTGCACAAACTATGTGTGCATAATAAACAAAAAAATCACCTGAATACGATGCAAAGTATAGAACTTATTTCCGTGCTTGTCAATACAATTGACAAACGCAAAATCAGGTACTGTGCTGAAACGAAAATAAAGGACATGGAATGCAATTGCATTCCATGTCCTTTAGATTAAGTATTTACTTCAGCTTGGATATCAGCGAGTCGGAGTCGACGGTAAGAGCGCCATGGCTCAAAATAAAGGCTTTCAGCTGTTCAACGGTACCGGTGCCGGCAGTTGAGCCGACGGCTCCGATTGCCAGTGAACCGTTGACATTTCCGAGGATACAGCATTCCTCCATTGAAAGGTCATTCAAAACGCCATACATGTACGCCGAAACAAAGGCATCACCCGCGCCGGTCGTGTCAACGACAGGCACTCCTGCATAGGTGGGCAGGCGGATTGCATTATTGGTGTAATCGGTTGCATAGCAGCCGTCCTTGCCGAGCTTGAGCACGAATTTGCCTATGCCGTACTTTTTGAAAAAAGCGGCAAGCTCAGTCGGGTCGGTGATACCGCCCGAAATGCTGACGGCCTCATCAAAGCTTGCGAAAAAGATATCCGTATAGGGAAGACCGGCTTCGATTTTTCCGAGCCACTCGCCGGTATCATCATAGGTTACATCAAAGCTCGTGTGAATACCGCGCTCCTTTGCATACTGGAACAGCCTGCGCAGATTGTCGTGCTCAAGCATATCAAGCGACATAAGGCTGCCAATGTGGATAAATTCGGTATCGGGGGTTATGTTTTCAATTACATCCTCAACGGATATATTACGGGCGGAGTTTCCGTAAAAAACGAAATGGCGCTCTCCGGAGCTTTCAATGAGAGCGACAGAAACGATTGAGGAGCATTCGGGTTTAACCTTGATGCCGGAGATGTCAATGTTGCGTTCCTTGAGATAATCGGTTGTGATTTTGCCGAAGGTGTCATCGCCGACGACGCTGACAAATTTTAAACTGTCGCCCATTCCGAGCTTGTAAAGGTTGACTGTTGCGTTAAGTGCATCTCCTCCGGTGAGGACATTTATTTCTTTTGCAAACCAAGTGTCAACATCAAAAACCTCACGATCAACAGGTCTGAATGGAATATCGCATGATGCATGTCCGGTAAAAATTATTCTGGCCATAATTAACCCCGTAAAATAATATTTTTTTAAGGTGCCTTGTTGCGCTAATAGTAACATATTAATTTGTGTAATGCAATAATACAGAGGTTTTAAATAATAAAAATTTGTTTAATTTGTCCTTACATAATAACGCGGCATAGCGATAATTATTACAAATGATTTCATATTTTGATGAGTAACAGTATGAAATGGATGTATATTCGACAAAACAACTGTAGAATATGCAGCATTTTACACTAAAAGTTATGACTTTGGAGCGTGTATTTACAAATTATGAATGAAATTTCAAAATACGACCATTGACAAGCGAAATAAAATTTCGTATAATTCATAGTGTCAATAAAGTTAACATAACGATTTGGTAATTTTAATTATTTATGTACAATTTTACAAGCGGAGTTTTTTCGTATCCGTACATTTGAATAATTAAGATTTGTTTTTAAGGCCATTTGTTAACCGAGTTAACATAAAACTAATTTTAAGCTATATAAAGCAAGTAACAAGATATTCCAAAACGGGCGGTGAATCACGTGGCTTATTTAATGGGGATAGATATCGGAACCTCCAGTCTTAAAACAATAATCATTGATGAATGCGGAAATGTAAAATCAATAAGTGCACGTTCCTATCAATATGATTCACCTCATGCCGGATACGCGGAGCAGGATCCGGAGGTCTGGTGGCGTGCATGTGTTGAAACGGTGCGCGAGGCTCTTGCCGTAAGCGGCATTAAGGGCGAGGATATTAAGGGCGTGGGTTTTTCGGGGCAGATGCACGGTGCCGTGCTTTTGGACAAAGACCTGCGAGTGATTCGGCCCGCGATTCTTCACTGTGACGCCCGTTCAGGCGAACAGGTGAGGAATATGAACAAGATTCTCGGGTATGACAGAATTTGCAATTTGGTTTTAAATCCGATATACACCGGATTTCTTCTCACATCCTTGATATGGGTGCGAGATAACGAACCGCATAATTATGACAGGGTATACAAGGTTTGTCTTCCGAAGGACTACATAAAATTAAAGTTCACCGGCATGGTGACCTCGGATTTCTCCGATGCCTCGGCGACGATGGCTTTTGATATTAAAAATAATTGCTGGTCAGAAGAAATTTTGAGTATTTTCAAAATTTCGCCGGAGATTTTTCCCGAGTGCTTCGACACCGATGCAGTGGTAGGATATGTCAGCGCACAAGCGGCGGGCGAAACGGGTCTTTCGATATCAACTGCGGTAGTTGCCGGCGGCGGTGATCAGGTGATGCAGAGTATCGGAAACGGTGTGACGGATATGCGAACCGCTACTGCAAATATCGGAAGCAGCGGTCAGGTTTGCTACCAAAGCAACCAGCCGATAACCAACAGACAGCTGTCCACCAACACATTTTGTGGGTTTAAAAGAGGGCGCTGGATAGTGATGGGCGCAATAATGCATGCGGGGCTTTCGCTGAAATGGTTTAATGGGCTGTTTGAAAAAACAGATTATATGATGCTTGACGCACAGGCGGCAAAGGTTCCTCCGGGAAGCGGGGGTCTGATTTTTCTACCTTATCTCAACGGGGAGAGAACTCCGCACATAAATCCGAATCTCAGCGCTATGTTTATCGGGTGCAACATAAGCACAGGACGCGCGGAGATGGCGCGGTCGGTGATGGAGGGCGTTTCGTTCGCGATGATGCAATGCATGGAGGTTTGCGAACAACTTGGTTTAAACGCCGACTCGGTTGTAGCTTCCGGCGGTGGTGCACGCAGTCCGCTGTGGCTGCAAATCCAGTCGGATGTTTACGGGCTGCCGCTCAGGGTGGCCGACACAGATGAGCAGGCAAGCTTGGGTGCTGCAATTGCGGCGGGAGCAGGGACGGGCATATTCAATAGTATAGAGGACGGCTGCAAAAGAGTTGTCAGATACAAGAAGGCTATCGTTGAACCGAATATGGATAACCACAGCATTTACCGAAATTACTATTCCTTATTCAAGGATGCGTATAAAGCAAACAAGGCAATACTTGAACGTGTGACAATCATGGGACGTTCCGTGTAAGTCGCTGTCAACCTGAAATGTGAATATAGAGGTGAATAAGATTGGGAGTAAGTATAAACAGAGATGACTACATTCTTAATGTCGATGGCATATCCAAAGCTTTCGGCGGTACCAAGGCCCTGATAGACGTTCAGCTTCATGTTAAAAAAGGTGAAGTGCACGCGTTGTTGGGTGAAAACGGTGCGGGAAAGTCCACATTGATGAACATTATCATCGGACTTTACAAATCAGACAAAGGAACAATCGAATTTGAGGGCAAGCCCTATGTTGTGCGGGGTCCTGTTGATGCCATGCAAAAGGGTATTGCCATGGTTCACCAGGAGCTGAACCCCGAACCCCATCTCACCGTTGCGGAGAATATATTTCTGCACCGTGAGGACATGAGAGGTCCGTTCCTTAACAAAAAGGTGCAGAACGAGAGGGCTCAGAAGATTCTTGACCAGTTTGACGTGGCTTACAACGCGAAAACACTGATGAAAGAGCTGACTCTCGCACAGGTGCAGATGGCTGAAATCATCAAAGCGGTTTCGTGTAACGCACGGCTGATTATCATGGACGAGCCGACCTCATCACTTGATTCCAACGAGACGGAGCATTTGTTCAAAACTATCAGGGACTTGCAGGAGCAGGGCGTTTCTATAATCTATATATCGCACCGCATGGAAGAGATTTTTGATATTTGTGACTCTGTGTCGGTATTCCGAGACGGTCAGTATGTGGATACAATGCCGGTGGCGGATGTGACTAAGAATGACCTCATTACTCTCATGGTCGGGCGCAAGGTTGATAGTGTTTTCCCGAAGGTTGACTGCGAAATAGGCAAAGAGATATTCCGAGTCGAGAATCTTTGCGGAGATGGATTCCACGATATAAATTTCACGGTTCATGCCGGCGAGATTCTCGGTCTTTCGGGTCTTGTAGGTTCGGGACGCAGTGAAACTGTCCGTGCTATATTCGGTCTTGATCAGATAACGAGCGGCAAAATGTTTCTTGAAGGCAAAGAAATTACAAATAAGAACCCGAGAGCGGCCATTAAAAAGGGTATTTGCATGGTGAATGAGGACAGAAAGCAGTACGGTCTGTGTCTGTTCCGTTCACTCAGGGAAAACATCTCATTGCCAAATCTTCCCGACAAGCAAAAAAGAGTTTTCCTCAACCAAAGACGCGAGAAGGCAGAGTGTCAGGATGTTGCCGAAAAGCTGACCGTAAAGGCAGCGAGTATTGAGCACAGCGGATTTTCTCTCTCGGGAGGCAATCAGCAAAAGGTAGTACTTGCAAAATGGATTATGGCAAATCCGAAGCTTATGATTCTCGATGAACCGACGCGCGGAGTCGATGTCGGTGCAAAGTCCGAGATACACTCGCTCATGTGCGAGTTTGCGGCGAAGGGGATGGCAATCATTATGATTTCATCCGAGCTTCCCGAGATTATGGGTATGGCAGACAGAATCGTAATTTATCATGAGGGCGGAATAAACGGCGAATTCGCGCGTGCTGATATTGTCAGCGGCAAGATTACGCAGGAAGATATTCTGACCAAAGAGTTTGGTCAACAATAGGAGGGAATTATGGAAAAAAGGGAACGAAAATCTATCGGGGTAAACAAAGAGGCATTCCGTATGTTTATGGGAAAATACGGAATAGGTGTTATTCTGCTCTTTATGCTTGTTGTTCTGATGATTGTTGAGCCGTCATTCAGAAAGCCCAGCAACTTTATAAACGTCGCAAAGCAGGTTGCTATCAATGGCATGATTGCCTATGGCATGTGTCTTGTTATCACCTCAGGAGGAATTGACCTTACGGTCGGCGCACAGTGCGCCTTTGTCGCATGCCTGTTGGGCGAGCTTATTATGAAACGCGGAATGAATGTTTGGCTGTCATGCGTGATTGCGGTTGCGGCGACAACACTTCTCGGATTTGTCAGCGGATATCTTATTGCAAAATTCAATATGTTCCCGTTTGTTGTTACGCTGTCTATGCAGCTCGTCATACGGGGTCTCGCACAGGTTATTTCCAATGCTCAGGCTGTTTCAATGACCAATCCCGCATTCAAAAGCATATATCAGGGCGTTGTAATGGGAATCCCCGTTCCGGTAATAATGCTGTTGGTCGTGACATTTATAATGTATATCCTGCTTCACTGGACAAAGCTCGGACGCTATATTCTCGCAACCGGAGGCAATGAAAAAGCCGCTGTTGCGTCAGGCGTAAGCGTTCTGTGGACAAAGGTGAAGGCATATGCAATAAGTGGCGCTCTCGCGGGAATCGCGGGCATAATCCTCACCAGCAAGACAAGCTCTGCCCAGTCAAATCTCGGTGTCGGCTATGAGACCGATGCAGTCGCGGCATGCGTTATCGGCGGAACTTCATTTGCCGGCGGTGTTGCTACTGTGCCGGGTGTGCTTATCGGTATACTGATTATAGGTTTCATCTACAACGGTATGAACCTTGTCGGAGTAAGCTCATACTATCAGACAATTGTAAAGGGCGTTATGATTATCGCCGCTGTATTGTTTGACAAGGTAATGAACAAAAAATAGAACCGGCTTGCCGCCCTGAGCGGCAAAATACAATGTTGTAAACTGCACAATGCAGTTCACATAAAATTTTTTAGGAGGACATTCAAGAAATGAAAAAAGCATTAGCACTTGTACTGGCTCTCGTTTTGGTCTTTGCACTCGCAGCATGCGGTAAGCCTGCAGCACCGGCAGAGGGCGAAAAACCTGCCGAAGGCACAACAGAAAGAGCCGGAGACGTTAACGGAGACGGCAAATTTATCGTTGGCTACATCTCGAAAAACACAACAGATACATTCCATGGCCCCATCAACTCACATGCACAGAAAACACTCGACGGCCTTAAAGCTGACGGCACAATCGACGATTGGACCGGAATCCTTGATGGTCTTACCGACCCGGGCAAACAGTGCGACCTTGCTGATGACTGCCTGACAAAAATGTGCGACGCAGTTATCATGCTTCCCGCAGAGGCAGAGGGCTCAGCTCCTGCTGTTGCAACACTTGCCGATAAAGGCGTTAAAGTGATCGTTGTTAACTCAAAGACAAACAACACAGATGATCTTGCAGCTGCATATTGCGGTTCAGACGACGTGTTTGCCGGAACACTTCTTGCAAACCATGTTGTTGAGAACGTTAAAGACGGCGGCAAATACATCCACATCCAGGGCGTTCTTGGAAACTCTGCTCAGATTCAGCGCGGAGAAGGCATGCACAGCGTTATGGATCCCCTCAAAAACTTCGAAATGGCTGAAGAAATGACAGGAAACTGGTCTTCAGACGAAGCTCAGAAAATTGCTGAAGATGCTCTGAACAAATACGGCAAAGAGCTTGTTGCCATCATCTGCGACAATGACGACATGTCATCGGGCGCACAGGGCGTTTGCAATGCTGCCGGACGTACAGACATCGTTTGCGTAGGCGTTGACGGAAACAACTATCCCCTTTCGATGGTTAAAGACGGCACAATGCTCGCAACAGTTCTTCAGGACGGTGTTGGCCAAGTTCAGGCAGGTATAGATGTTGTTGTTGCTCTTGCAAAGGGCGAGACATTCGAGTTTGACAACGTAGTACCCTTTGTTCTTGTAACAAAAGACAACGTTGACCAGTATTTTAAAGCAGCTTAATTTAAGCTGAAAAACAGGGTCATTGACCCATCAAAAGCGGTCCCGAACGGGGCCGCTTTTGTTAATGAAAAAGAAATAATATTTCATTAATTTAAAGGCAAACTCAACAAACACTCATATATTCACAAATTATTCAGCAAACTCAACAAAATAAATCGAATAAATTAGCCCGCAAAAAAATTAATTTCATTATGTGCTGCTTTGAGGGCACATAGAGGTTGACATTGTGCAGCCGTGAAAATATAATTATTATAAGAACGATTTTAAAGAAAAAGATGCGGGACAGGTGTTTGAATGCGATACATAGAATCGGTGCCGGACAAAATTAAAAACAATTACGATGACCTGTTTGCGGCGGAAAAAAAGATAGCTGATTATATACTCTGCAACTATGAAAAGATAGTCTCAATGAATGTTTCCGAGCTTGCAGAGCTCAGCGGAGCAAGTGACGCTACAGTGATAAGATTTTGCAAGCACCTCGGGTATAAGGGCTATTATAATATGAAGCTCCAGTTGGCGCAGGATTTGGGGCGCGATCAGCTGCTCGGAAACGGTGAGTGCTCAGAACAAATTGATACTATTGAGGATCTCTTGAAAAAGCAGGCGCAGAACATACTCAGTATGAGCGCAAATCTCAATGCCGATGCAATTGAAAAATGTGTACAGATGCTTTTGACTTGTGAAAGAGTGCACCTTGTGGCTGCGGGGAACACCATTCCCACTGCCAGCGATTTTGAGTTCAGGCTCGGACATGTCGGAATCAGGACTTCATCTCCGCTGATGCCGGAGCATCAGCTGAATGCGATTAATCTCGGCAGTGAAAAGGATATTGTAATTGGCATTTCACACATGGGAAGCTCACATTCCGTAATAACGGCTTTTGAGCTTGCACGCAGGAGAAATATAAAAACAATCGCAATAACTGATATGAAAATGTCTCCGCTCGCTCAAATTGCCGATGTTACAATCACTACCGGCGTCGAAAATTCAGGACTTTCGGTATTTGGCGCGGAGTCGCACATATATCTTATGGCTGCCCTTGATGCACTGCTTTTCAGGGTCGCGAAATGCACGGCTAAAGGGGATACGCGCCTGAGCGATATCGAGATACTTTTATCGGAGACAAAGCTGTAAAGCTTGCGGTAAAACACAAAGCTTCTTTAATTGGTAAATATCGGCGCACTTTCGCCGAATTTAATATTATTCAAAAATTATTTCGGGAGGGAAAATACCTATGTTAATGAACATGAAAGAGCTTCTTGCAGTTGCAAACAAACACAATTTTGCAGTCCCTGCGTTCAATATCGGAACGGGTCAGATTCTAAAGGCGGTTATCGAATGCTGTGAGGAAAAACAGGCTCCGGTTATTCTTGCTATTCACCCTGATGAGCTTGAGTTCCAGGGAGACAATTTCATTGAGAGCTGTAAGGCAATAGCCAATAAAACTAAGGTTCCCTGCGTAATTCACCTTGACCATTCAGGCGAGCAGGATATCTATCGTGCAGTTCGTGCGGGCTTTACCTCAGTAATGATTGATGCCTCACACGAGTCATTCGAGGACAATGTGGCAATATCAAAGAAAATCGTTGAGTTTTGTCATCCGCTCGGTGTTTCGGTTGAAGCTGAGCTCGGCACAATCGGAACAACAGATGGTGATAAAGAGGGCGGCACGGCGGATATTATCTACACTAAGCCCGATGATGTAAAGAGATTTGTTGAAGCGACCGGCGTGGATTGCCTTGCAATTGCAATCGGTACAGCTCACGGAATCTATCCAAAGGACTTCAAGCCGCAGCTTAAGCTTGATTTGCTCACTGAAATTAAAAAAGTATCTCCGGTACCCCTTGTTCTTCACGGCGGATCTGCAAACCCGGATGCTGAAATTGCGGAGAGCGTAAAGCGCGGTGTTAACAAAATCAATATTTCGTCGGATATCAAAGACGCTTTCTATCAGGAGCTTCGCAAAACACTCGCCGCAGACTCAAAGGTCCGTGAGCCGTTTGTACTTTACGTGGATGCTCTCGGCGCAATGAAGAAGGTAATCAACCAGAAGATTGACCTGTTCAATGATGCAGACAAGATGAAATATTTTGTCCTTTCGGAAATCTGATTGAGCACGCAAAACACAAAATCATTTTAAAGCAGGTAAATGCGGTTTAAACGGCTTTGCACAATTTTTATGATGTGTTGCCGCGGGCTGACGTCCGTGTCAGCCCGCGGTTTTTGTATTCCTTTTTCAGTGCATCCAACTGCTTTATCGATGTCGTACAAAGCATAGCTTACGACAGTGTATAAAGTTAAGACACATTTGGCGGCACAAAGGCTACAAGATAAATGTGCGACAAAACACATGCTGTTATCTAAAATTAAAAAGGAGGCTGTATTGTGTCAGAAAAACGTATCAGAGAAGTTTTCAAAAACGGAGAGGGCGTTCTACATCTGACGCCGACATGGGTTCCACGAGGATTTAATGAACCGGGCAAGCGGCTCAGACTTCACCCTGACGACTATTTTGCGCTTGGCATGGATAGGGGCGGAATCTGCGAGCGATGGCTCGGCTCGGTCACACTTGCGCTTAACGGGCCAAAAACAGGTCCGACAGAGGGCATGAGCTATGTGCTCGCAGAGGCGTCGACGGGCGAGAAAATTTTGTTTGCTGACGTGGTCAATGAGCTTGGAGCAGAGCTTATCGGAGATGAGCTTCAAAAGCAGTACGGTACATGGCCGACCTTTGCAAAATTATATGATTACGATAAGCCGTTGTTTCATCATCTTCACTTAAAAGAAGAGCAGGCGGCAAAAATCGGCAGACACGGCAAGCCGGAGGCTTACTATTTCCCGAGGCAATACAATTCTTATCTCGGGCGTTTCCCGCTTACATATTTCGGATTTGACCCCTCCACGACCAAACAGGAGGTCAGGGATTGCATCAGTAATTTTGATAAGTTTGACACGAGAATCACCGAGCTTTCAAAAGCGTATCGAATTCAATTAGGTACCGGTTGGTACACAGCGGCGGGTGTTATTCATGCACCGGCCTCTGCTGTGACATATGAGCCGCAATGGAACTCAGATGTCAATACCATAATGGAAAATGTTACGATGGGCGAGGTAAACCCACACAACCTGCTCACTGACTGCACGCCTGAAAATGAGAAAAATGATATTGATGCGCTTTTTGCCCAGATAGATTGGGAGGAGAGTACACGCGTCGACTACAAGGAAAAATATTTCCGCGCACCCAAAGAAAAAGCAGCAACACAGCAAGGTCTTGTAGAGAAATGGATTTCCTATGCAAATCCGTGGATTGCCGCAAAGGAGGTCACGGTTGCCCCCGGTGCGGAGATTGTTCTGTTTGACCTGGCATGCTACTGTGCACTTGTTGTGCAGGGTCATGGAAAATTCGGAAAATTTGAGTGTGAGGCTCCCGGAATGCTGAGATTCGACGACCTTTCCGGAGACGAATATTTTGTTTCCGAGGATGCAGGTAAAAAAGGAATAAAAATTAAAAATGAAAGCAGCTATGAGCCGCTTGTAATACTTCAGAACTTTGCAAACAACAACTCTGAGGTTCCGACAGAGGTTTGAGCTGAGTAATACATGGCTTAAATCAAAAAAAGGACAGATAAAAAAGTCCGGTACAAATTTCGATTCTGAAATTTGTACCGGACTTTTGATGAGCTGTCGGAAATGAGCTTAAAAGATGACATCTCAGTTGCACCAAAACCAAAGCGGTATGTTGCAGACTGCAAAACGACCTTTGGAAACAATTATGAAAAAGCCGATTGATACGCATCCTATAAATTAAATTACTGCAATATTTTAACATATTATATATTGCCGAAGTGAAAATCAGCGTGCGAGCCATCCGCCGTCCACAGCAATGGTAAATCCGTTAACATAGTCAGAGGCAGATGACGCGAGAAATACTGCGGCGCCGCCCAAATCCTCTGGAGTACCCCATCGGCCTGCGGGTATTCGCTCAAGAATTTGCCTGCTGCGAATAGGGTCGCTTTGAAGGCCGGTGTTGAGGCGAGTGTCCATGTAGCCGGGTGCAATTGCATTTACATTTATGCCTTTTCCCGCCCACTCGTTGCAAAATGACTGTGTAAGTGTGGCTACACCGGCTTTTGATGCTGCATATGCCGGCACATGCAGGCCGCCTTGATAACTCAGCATAGAAGCTATATTAATAATCTTTCCGCCTGTGCCCTGCTTGAAAAACACCCGACCCACTGCCTGCGTAAGAAAAAAATATCCCTTTAAGTTGAGATTCATGGTACTATCCCAGTCCTCCTCATTAAAGTCAAGGCAGTCATTGCGAATAACCGTGCCCGCATTATTGACAAGGATGTCAATCTTTTGGAATTCGCTGAGAGCGGCTTCTGTGACGAGAGAAATGGATTCCATTTTACCGAGATCTGCATTGACCTCGACAAATCGGCGTCCGGCCTCCTCAACCTTGTTTTTTGTTTCAGCGCAGGAGGTTCTCGCCGCTCCGACAATGTCGGCGCCCGCTTGCGCAAGAGCATGTGCAATCCCGATGCCGAGCCCGGAGGAAACCCCGGTAACGATTGCAACCTTACCGGTCAGATCAAATGCGTTATACATATTCCATACTCCCTGCGGTCAATACTGATATTAAAAGGCTGTAATTTTTCAACAGTGACGCCTATAAGCTTTTTCATGGCGCTGTGCTGCCGATAACATAAGAGGGTGAAAAAATAAAACCGCCAAGCTTAAATTAGCCTAACGGTTTTGGTGCGCCAGAAGGGACTCGAACCCCCGACCTACTGGTTCGTAGCCAGTCACTCTATCCAGCTGAGCTACTGGCGCGTCTGCGATAGCTCAATTATGATACCATAACAGGACATTTATGTCAACACTCAATTTGCAAAAAAAGAGCGGTTGAAGTTGAGGCCGGCTTTTGATATACTGATAGAAATCAAATTGTTTTTTGTGAGTTACCTCGATGCATTTAATAATAACAGAACTGTTTCGGAGGATATACAATGAAGTTAAAAAAGTATTTATCGGTTTTTGTGTGCCTCGTTACAATGACGGCAATGCTGACGTCGTGCGGCGGGAAAAAAGAGTTCAGAAATACAAGCTGGGGCGCAAGCTTGAGCAGCGTCACAAAGTCGGAGGACACGGAATATGTGTTTGCAAGTGACGATATAATATATTTCAATGACAAAATGTTCGACGTGGACTCGGAAATATTGTATTCGTTTAAGGATAGCGCACTCGTCGAAGCTCAGAGCAAGTTCCTTGTCAGCGAGTGGGTTCTCGAGGATATTATTGCAAATTATAAGGAAGTTGCCGCGCAGCTGACCGAGAAGTACGGTAAGCCCTTGAACGATAATTATCAAGTCTGGAAAACCGATAGTGACAAGTATGAAGAATACAAAAACGACACGGAATTTAACGCAATGTATTGGAAAATTCTGGAGTTCAAATATGAATGGAAGACCGAATCAAGCTATTACAGCCTATCCCTCAACTACAAAGATGAGCAGATAAACTATGTGTTCTACGGCTGTCCGGTTGAAAGCGCACCTGTAAATTAATTTAAAAGAGCATCGCATGATTATGTTTACATTGCGATGCTCTTTTATTTTGCTGCTGCACTGAAATATTAAGCATGAAAATATGCGGACGAGGCTTATGCATGAATAACGAGATTGTGTTGTCGTTCGGTATTGATAACTGATATTTCCACGTTTGGGTGACCTATGATGAGAGCCTCGTTCAACGGTGCTAAGCCGGACGGATCATGGTAGCCATCTGACGCGAAATCCGTGTCCCAGTCAACGCACGAGATTCCTAAAAGCATTGCAAAGAAGTCCAAAAATTTGTGTCTGTGTTTCATTTTTTAATTTCCTCCGATATTTTGTATTGGATTATTTTATGATATCAGTATAACAAAACAGCTGTCCTATTAATGCCCCAGATGATTTGCGCGAATAACTGCAAAATACTTGATGAGTTAAATGCTGCTTATAAAATGATAAATGGCTTGTCCGCAAGTAAATAAGAGCAGAAGAACATTACATTTGAGAAGCTTGTACGGATTTGGTATACTACAATATATAAAAAAACAGCCGCCGTTATTACTGCAAAGGAAAATATTTCATGACAAGAGATGAAGAATATATGAGGCTTGCAATTAAGCAGGCAAAGCTGGCAGAGCAGCGCGCGGAAGCGCCGATTGGCGCCATTGTGGTTTGCGGCGGCAGTGTGATTGCGTCTGCCTATAATACGCGTGAGAGTGAAAAAAACGCCCTGTGTCATGCAGAGCTCGTGGCGATAGGCAGAGCATGCCGTGCTTTGGGCGGATGGCGCCTTATCGGGTGCGAGCTTTATGTCACACTGGAGCCTTGTCCGATGTGCGCCGGCGCGATTATTAACAGCCGAATAAAGAGAGTGGTGTATGGTGCAAAAGACCCCAAGGCAGGGTGTGCGGGCAGTGTGTGCAACCTCTTCGAATTCCCGTTTAATCACAAGCCGGAGCTTGTGGGGGGGGTGCTTGAGCAGGAATGCTCAAATATGCTGTCCGAGTTTTTTAAAAGCCTGCGTTTGTGCAAGCAACAAAATGCAGAACTACTGAGCGAATAAGTAATTCATATTCAAAATAAAGATGAATATTACCATAGCGGCGGCCACAAATACAGACTTTGCAAAAATATCGGATGCATATCATAGCGAAAAAGGAAAAACACAGTCATACACTGTCGAAAACACCGAAATACTACCTGTATATCCGGCGTCATTAACCCGATTGTTGAAAACTCGGTTGAAACAGTTTAAAACTTCCTATTCTCCATTAAAAACTTCAACATACATAAAGATGATGTGAAGGTCAAAATACCCGAAGTTTAAAAAATTAATGAATGTTTAACGAAATGTCGGGATATGTCAAAACAATACGAACGAAAAAAGTAAGGAAGTTGATGTTTAAGTCAAAATATTGTGGTATTTTTACAGTAAAAATGATACAATTTAAATAGGATAATGCGCAAAATTCTAAGGAGGCTTTATTTATGAAACTGATAACGGCCATTGTTAACAAGGACGACAGTACAGCTGTACAAACAGGACTTACAACAAATGGGTTTCAGGTGACCAGACTGGCGACTACCGGTGGATTTTTGCAAGCGGGAAACGTCACCTTCATAATTGGTGTCGAGGATGCTAAGGTTGATGAGGCTATCGGGATTATTTCCGAGCAGAGCAAGCAGAGAAAACAGTTTGTTCCGGCTACAACCACATATGGCATGGGCATTTCAAATGCGTATCCGCTTGAAGTTACGGTCGGAGGCGCGACACTTTTTGTACAAAATATTGAACGATTTGAAAAGCTTTGATTATTTTGCTCAGCTTGTCGGAAATGAAGAGCTTAAAGAACGCTTGACCATTCTGTCGGGCAATGGTACGCTGCCTCATGCGATTTTGATTGCGGGGGAGGACGGGTGTGGCCGAAATCTGCTTGCAAGGCTTTTAGCGCGCACCTTGCTGAAGGATTCCGCCGATCTTGTGTCGCGCGGAGTACATCCCGACTGTGTTGTTGTCGCAGGCGAGGGCATTTCAGGCATGATTGCGGTAAAGCGTGTCCGCGAGGCAGCATTTGAGCTGAATAAAAGCCCTGTTATGACCGACAACAACCGCGTGGCAATAATAAAGGATGCCGGCAGTCTCAACAAAAGCTCGTCCAATGCGCTTTTGAAAATTATTGAACAGCCGCCCGAAGGTGTGACCTTTATATTGACAGCTCGAAGTGAGGCGGAGCTTATAGATACTGTGCTGTCCAGATGTGCTCGTTTCCGTGTGGCTCCGATTGAAACAGAACGGTGCGTCGAGTTTATAAAACGGATTTATCCGAGCTATGACGACAAAAGACTGCGCGATTTATGTGTGTTGTATGGCGGCAGAATCGGACTTGTAAAAGAAGTGCTTAGCACTCCGGAGCGCCTTTCTCTGTCAGACAGTGCGGTGCTTTTGTGTAAGTATGCAATGGAAGCCGACAAGCTTATGATGCTGTCTGTGCTTGAGTGTGCAAAAACGAGGCAGGAGCTTAAGCAACTCCTTTTTGATCTCTCAATGTGTATGTGCAGAGAGCTTGAAAAGAGCGTGCTGTCCGAACCGCTCCTAAGCAGGCTGGAGGACGCTGTGCTTGAGGCATATCGGGACATCGACAGGAATGTCAACCAAAAATTGCTGTGCACACAGCTCGTTGCGCGGCTTTAAGATAAAATGTATCGGAGAAGTTTATGACAAAGGTAATCGGAGTGCGGTTCAGAAATGTCGGGAAGCTGTACTATTTCGACCCCGCTGATTTTGAGATAAAGAACGGAGACAGGGTCATCGTTGAAACTGCTCGCGGAGTTGAATGCGGTCATGTGAATCTCGGCGTCCATGAGGTCGATGATTTGAAAATCGTAAAACCGCTTAAAAGCGTAATCCGTCTTGCAACCAAGGATGATATTGCGCAGTACAACACTAACCGCTTTAAAGAAAAAGAAGCTCAAAAAATTTGTCAAAAGAAAATCCGCGAGCATGAGCTTGACATGAAGCTCGTGGATGTTGAATACACCTTTGACGGCCAAAAGATTTTATTTTATTTTACGGCAGATGGGCGTGTGGATTTTCGTGAACTTGTAAAAGACCTTGCGGGAGTGTTCAGAACGCGCATTGAGTTAAGGCAAATCGGAGTTCGCGACGAGAGTAAGCTGCTTGGCGGAATAGGCATTTGCGGCAAGCAATTTTGCTGTTCGAGCTTTTTGTTTGATTTTCAGCCGGTGTCGATTAAAATGGCGAAGGAACAGGGTAAATCACTCAATCCGACCAAGATTTCAGGCACATGCGGCAGACTTATGTGTTGCCTTAAATACGAGCAGGATGTATATGAAGAGCTGATTCGCCAGACGCCGAAAAACGGCACGCCTGTTAAAACCCCGGACGGAATGGGCGTTGTAATAGAGAGCAGCTTGCTGGTGCAGACCGTAAAGGTTCGAATGAACGACAAGCCTGAGGCTATGCCTAAATCTTTTAAAATTTCGGATATACTTGTTATGGGCGGAAAGCCGCTGCAAAGTCCGCCGAAGCACATCGAAGAGCTTGATGACACAGAGGACATTCAACCCGTACTTTATTCGGAAATTGAGCTGCCCAAGCATCAGCCTAATAAGCAGCAGCAAAGACCCTATCCAAAACAGCAAAAGCCGATAAGGGCAAACCAACAGCAGCAGGAATCGGCGAATAAGCAGGATGAAAATGCGCAGAATAATCAGCAGGACAAGCAGAAACAAAAGCCGCATAATCGTCCGCACAATAAACAGCGCGGAAAGCAAAAGCCTAAATCAGGCGAAGCACCGCAAATAATTAATAACAATAAGGCTTGAAATATTGTATTTATATGTTATTATAAGAACGTAACTTTTAACTTAACGGAGGAACTAATTCATGGCACGTATTATCAGTGATGACTGTGTAAGCTGTGGAAGCTGCGAAGCGACCTGCCCTGTATCTGCAATTTCTGCCGGTGACACCAAGTACGTTATTGATGCAAGTCTTTGCATTGATTGCGGCGAGTGTGAGGCGGGATGCCCGGTTGACGCCATTTCAGAAGCATAATCCAATCGGCACAAAAAAGAATCCTTTGGCGGACACAGCTTTTTGTGTCCGCCATATTTCTTAATAAGGTGAAAAAAGCCTAAATGCGGATGATGAACAAATTTAAAAACTCGCCGATATTCGGGAAAAAGACATTTTCGGTCGATAATTGCAGCAGAATTCATTCAGGGAACACAAAAAGTATTTGTTGTACACCTACATGCGAGATGTGAGCGGTGTCGCCCCAATAATGTATCACGGTTTCAAGCGAGTAATATAGGAGATTAACGATTCCAAAGACAGAGGGTGAATTCATGATATCGCAGGAAAAATTACATAAAAACCACACAGTCGTATTTGTCGACGAATTTACCCGTTTTGGTCAGGATGCGATTATGCTTGCAGAATTTGCCGATATAAAGCGTGACTGGAAAATCCTTGATCTCGGTACCGGCACGGGAATAATTCCACTTTCTCTTTATGATTGCGGGTTTTGCGGAAGCTGCGTTGCGCTTGAAATTTCACCGACGGCAGCAGGCCTTGCCGAAAGCTCGGTGAGACACAATGGTTTTGATCGTATGCAGGTGATAAACCGCGATTTTAGGGGATATACCGCAAATTACAAATTCGATGCAGTGCTGTGCAATCCACCGTATTTTTCACATGGCACGGGCAAAATAAGCGCAAAGGATATCGTTCGAACAGCCCGACATGAAACCGAATGCACTATCGCAGATGTTGCGCTGACTGCTCAGAAAAATCTTAAGGAGGGCGGCAGACTTACCGTGTGCTACCGTCCCGAACGCCTTGCCGAGTTGATGCACGAGCTCAGGGAACACAAGCTCGAGCCAAAGCGCATGCAGTTTGCAAAGCACAGTCCCGACTCCTCTCCCTGGCTTGTATTTGTTGATGCAAGATATGGGGGTGGGGCGGGACTTGAGATACTTCCGGACAGGATAACACCCAAAAAGCAGCTCAGCAGGGCTGAAATCAAAGAATTGAGAGGTGAGTGCAATGGCGGGTAAGCTATATGTTGTGGCAACGCCTATCGGAAATCTTGGTGATATATCCGCACGCGCCGCAGCGGTTTTGGAAAGTGTGGACTTTATAGCTGCGGAGGATACACGTGTAACAGCCAAGCTGCTCAACCATCTCGGAATAAAAAAGCCGCTTGTGAGTTATTATCAGCATAATATGGCGGAGCGCGGCGAGGAAATAATCGAGCGCATAATAAACGGCGAAAGCTGTGCGCAGTGCTCTGATGCAGGAACTCCCGCCATCAGCGATCCGGGGGAAATGCTTGTGCGTCAGGCGATTGACGCAGGCATTGATGTTGAGCCTATTCCGGGTGCGTGCGCCGCGATAACCGCACTGTGTGCCTCAGGACTTGCAACAGGCCGATTTTGCTTTGAGGGCTTTATTTCGGTGTCCAAAAAAAGCCGACGTGAGCATCTGAATGAAATAAAAGATGAAAAAAGAACGATGATTTTTTACGAGGCACCTCACAAGCTCCGAAATACGCTGAGGGATCTGCTTGAAACGCTGGGAGACAGGGAAATAACCCTTGCGCGTGAACTTACAAAGCTGCACGAGGATATATGCAAAACTACGCTCAGCGCGGCCAATGACGAATATATCCTGCGAGAGCCCAGGGGTGAATACGTAATCGTAGTTGAGGGCCGCTCGATTCAGGAACGCTCAGAAGAGGTTACTTTAGACGCTGCCGTTGAGATGGTAAAAGGACTTATAAGCGGCGGAATGAGCACAAACGAAGCGAGCAAGCAGGTGTCTGCCCTGACAGGATTCAGGAAAAGCGAGCTGTATTCGGCATCGCTTGATATTTAGACTTTACAGAGGATTGTATTATGCAAATTGTAGTTATTTCCGATACGCATGGCTCAATGAAATCACTTGAAGACATTTATAAAAATCAACCGAATGCCGATGTTTATATTCATCTGGGAGACGGATATGAGCAGGTGCGGCGAATGCGTGCAAAATATCCGCTTATGCCGCTTCTGGCTGTGCGCGGAAATTGTGATATCGGAGAATCGGACAGCGACCGCAAGTTTCTCGACCTGTGCGGAAAGCATATCATGTACACCCACGGACACCATTTTGGTGTTAAAATGGGGATGGGTATGCTGAGACATGAGGCGCAAAAACAAAAAGCAGACATCGTCTGCTTTGGTCATACTCATGAACAGATGTATGAGGAGTACTGCGGAATTCACTTTTTAAATCCCGGAAGCGCGGCTTCATATGGTACAGAATACTTTGCGATTATTGATATCTCTGAGGAGGGGCAGATACATGTTTCTCTGAGCGGACTGCCGGTTTAAAGGTGCGGACCTTTAAAAGCTGCAATGCTTACAGCTGTCTCTTGAAGCTGAATATCGACAAATGCCCGGACATGACATTGCGTCATATCCGGGCATTTGTTTAAATTATAGGATTTTGAGCTTTACATATAGCAGATTGAAGTTAAGCTTAGTTCAGAACTTTGAAAGCTGCATTTTTTCGCGCAAATAATCCATAAGCACACTCTGCACATCAAGTGGAAGATCAAAGAAATCAGGATGCCCGTCCGCGCAGAATTTCTTCATGGTCTGATAATAAAGATAGAAAAATTCGGTGCCGACATTAAATTTGTTTATGCCATATTTAAATGCAAGCTCCAACTGGTCATTGGGTATGCCGCTGCCTCCATGAAGAACCAGAGGAACTTCGGTTGCGGCATCTATGGCCTTGAGCCGCTCAAGGTCGAGCTTAGGTGTTTCCTTATAAAAGCCATGAGCGCTTCCGATGGCAACAGCAACAGAACTGCATCCGCTCTGCTCGCAAAATGCCGCAGCAACATCAGGAGAGGTGTACATATCGGTATTGCTCTGATCCGTTACTATTGATGCAAAGCCAACCTTGCCGAGCTCGGCTTCGACATCAGCGCCGAAGATGTGAGCAACCTTGACAATAGCGGCGGTGTTTTTTATGTTCTCCTCGACAGGAAGCATAGAACCGTCATACATCACAGAATCAAAGCCATCGTGCATTGCGGAAAATATGTATTCGACATCACTGCAATGATCAAGATGCAGTCCCACCGGAACTTTTACATCTTTTGCCAGGGATTTTACGGTATGAGCGAAAATTGAAGGAGTGGTCCAATGCTTTACAGCCGCGTGCTCAGGGTAAAGCATGCATATAACAGGCTTTTGCAGTTCTTCGGCAACGGTGATAACGCTATTTATTGTATTGTAATCTGTGCAGTTGAAAGCTATTGCAGAGGTGTTCGCTTCATCCGCCATTTTGAGGATAGTGCTTACTTTTTCGATACTCATGATTTTCTCCTAAACTTTCTAATTTTCAATTGATTTGATGTACATATAGATGCCTTTAAATATGATTGATACAGAGACAGCTCCCGGATCCGGGTATCCGATTCCTTTCTCACGAAAATTCTTTGCACGCCCGATTTTCGGCAATAGCTGCTCGGAGTTTTTAACTCCGCCCAAGGCTCCGTTATAAGCGGATTGCAAAACTGCGGTTATATCATTGGTTTCTCTGTTTTTTGCTTTCATTGCATCAATGGCCGGAATGAGAGCATCCAGCATAGTTTTGTCTCCGATGCAGGATCTTCCGCGTTTCATGATTGACGCTGCACCCTGTTCGAAAAAATTAATAAGCTCGTCGGCGTTGAGGCTTTTTTTGTCTCGAACAGTTTCGTGTCCGCCGATGAACATCGTTCCAAATATAACACCGGAAGCTCCGCCCATAACGCGAAGTAATTCAATTCCCGAAGAGCGAAAAAGCTCGAACAAATCACTGAATTCGGTGCGTTTAAGCAGTGACTTAAGTGCTGTAAATCCGGTTTTCATTCCTATGCCATGGTCTCCGTCCCCGATAATTGTGTCCACCTGTGTAAGATAAGGCTCGCTTTCAATTATCAAATCGGAGGCACAGATGAGGGCGTTTTTAAGCTGTTCAATGTTAATGCTCTCCATCAAAGCTCCCCCCCTGAATATTTTTCATGCGCAATATTTAATTAATTCTGCGCAAAAAGAACATTGGTGCGGCTTTCAAGCCAGCTGTAAGAAACTCCGGGCAGATGCTTATCTGTAATCAAAAAATCGCATTCGGCATCCAACTTGGCAAAGTAGGTTTTGTTGAATTTGGTATTGTCGGCAAGTATGAACGACTGCATGGATGATTCAATCATCAGCGTCTTTATTTCGGCATCGGCATGACGGGGAGTGGAGTAGCCGAAAATCTCATCAATGCCATTTATGCCGAGAAAGCTTTTGTCTGCGCGCATCTCCTTGAGAATCTTGGTGGCCATATAGCCCTCTACGGTGTTGTGGGTGTAATTAAACTCTCCGCCTATTAGAATTACCTTGCAGTCTTTGAAGTCCTTCAGTGCGGTGACTGTGAGCGGAGAGGTGGTCACGATAATCAAATCTTTTTTCTTTCCGGTAGCGATAAGCTTTATCAGCTCATATACGGTGCTTGAGCTATCGGTAATTATCGTGTCGTAATCCTTGATATATTCGTAAGCCAACTCGCTTATGAGTCGTTTTTCCTCAACACATCTCGGATTTACAATCAGCTCCGGTGCACTTATCTCCCTGCCGACCGAGTACATTGCAATTGCTCCGCCATGAGTTCGAATGAGCTTGTTTTGATCGTTCAGCTCCTCAAGATCACGGCGAATCGTTACCTCTGAGGTGTCAAAAATCTGGCTTAACTCGGTTACTTTAATGGATTTCTGTTCGCATACGATATCAAAAATTTTTTGTTGTCTTTCAGCAGGAAACATATGGGTTCTCCGTAGCATTCAATTGTGTAATAAAATAAATTGGTGTCAGATAATAAAACTGTCTGTATAAATCGTGTCACCGAGATGGGCAGCGAGCTCCTCATCGGCGCAAAGAATACAAAAATCAAATCCGTATACGTCTATGATATTGGAATAATTTGCAACTCTTGTCCGCATGATATCATAATGAAGCGACAAATATTCGCAGGCGAATTTTGTTATGCGGAAGCTGTCGGAATAGCTGGCGTTTCTCATTCGGTTGACCAGCAAAAACAGCTTTTCTCCCTTTTGTGGTTTTAAATCTTCAGTCAGAATTTTCATCGCTTTAACCGCAACGCTTTTCATGCTTATATCAGAAACGGTCATTAATCCCGGCTCTCCGGAAAAACCATTTCCATACGTTACTTCGCGCTTTTCAAAATCAACTAAAATGCTGAGAGTGGAGACACGCCCGTTTGCTTTTCTCAGCAGCGAGGCCGTGTCCTTTAGTGACCAGCCCTTGGAAGCGCAGGATCCGGCAATTTTAGTGAGAAGCGTTATTCCGCATCGCCCGCTTCGGCAACTTCTGGCTTCGCCGAGAGCAGAGGCTATATCATCGGTAAGCACAACACTCTCAACCTGTATGCCATCCATTTCGAGCAGCTCCTGAGCCATATCGTTGTTGAGATAATCGCCGGCAAAATTATTATAAAGCAGCAAAACGCCCTTTTCCTTCCCGATGCTGCGGCCAACTTCATATATAGCGTAGGCGTTGGGCGCAGCGTAGGGTGCTCCGACTACGGCGGCATCAGCCAGCCCATCTGTGACGTAGCCGGGGAATAACGGACCATTCGCCGCACCGCCGCTTATAATAACGGCAATTTGATCAGGGGTGCAGTTCTTTTTAACAAGTGCGGCGCTATTGCTGTCTCCGCTGAATTTTTTCCAGCGCTCAGGATAAGACATCTCCATCCCTGAAAAACACTCCGAAGCATAATCGTCAGTTCCTTCGAAAAGCCAGTTCAAGATTTCACCCCATTAATATCATTAACATTTTAATAATAGCACAATCCGCCCGATTCTTCGATAGTTTAATCCGAAAAAGAATCAAGATATTATCGGCATGTGTTTAGGCTAATCTTTTTTCTTGTACTGAGCCATATCGAGGATTACCGCCAACAGAATAATAGCGCCGATAACTGCTTTTTGCCAATAGGAGTTGATGTGCATGAGGTTCATTCCGTTGTTGATAACAGCGATAATGGCAACGCCAAACATAGCGCGACCAACAGATCCGCGTCCGCCTGAAAGTGACGTTCCACCGAGAACTGTTGCCGCGATAGCAAACATCTCATAGCCGTCACAGGCGGCAGGTTGTCCGTTTTGAAGCTTAGAAGCGTTAAGTACACCGCCGAGAGCTGCCATGACCGAGCATATTATGTGAGAAACAAAGATGGTTTTATTGGTATTTATACCGCTGAGGTGAGCAACGTTGCGGTTGGAGCCGGTGGCGTAAACGTGCCGACCGAATACGGTTTTACTTAGCAGGGTATGAACGATGACCACCATGATAACCACGAACAGTGTGATGATGGGAAGCCATCCGGTAGGCTTTGCTTCGGTAACAAACAGTCGTCCTCCTCCAAGCCAGGAATATGCATTGGATACTCCGAATACCGAGGATCCGCCCGAGAGCACAAAGCAAAGTCCGCGTGCAATGTTCAGCATGGCAAGAGTTGTAATCATCGGGACAACTTTAAAACGTGTAATCATTATTCCGTTGAATGCACCGCAGACTCCACCGACCAAAACGGCAGACCCGACAAGAATAAGTACTGCGGCAAAAATAGAAACATCCGGAAATTGCTGTGCAATAAGCATTGCGACTATGCCGGAGAGAGCAGCAACCGAACCGACCGAGATATCAATACCGCCGAGAATTATAACATAGGTGAGTCCGGCGGAAAGCATGGCATTGATGGCCATCTGCGTGGTCAGGTTAACGAAGTTTGAAGCGCTGAAAAAAGATGATGATGAAATAATGGTACCGAAATTCCAAGTTGAAAAAAAGTCCGAAGTGCCGATGCCAAATCCAAGGCAGAGCACTACCAAAAATACTACGACGATATTTTTCTTTAAAAGCTCGCCGATTTTAATATTTTTTTGCATTGCCGATTTCCTCTCTTTTAAAACTTTCAAATTTACTTTTAAGCATCACTTCGAATGCTTGCAAGCTCAATGATTTTTTCTTCAGTGGCTTCCTTATAGTTGAATTCACCCATGACATGTCCCTCGCGCATAACCATTATGCGATCGCTGATTCCAATTACTTCAGGGAGTTCTGAAGACACCATAATAATAGCGCCCCCGTTTGCAACAAATTCGTTCATAAGACCATAGAATTCCGATTTGGCATTGACGTCTATTCCTCTGGTCGGTTCGTCCAAAATAAGGATATCGGAGTTAGCAATAAGCCATTTTGCAAGGATAACCTTCTGCTGATTACCACCCGAAAGATTGGATATCTGAGTTTCGATGCTCGGGGTTTTCACACCGAGTTTGGAAACATATTCGGTAGCGGTATTCTTTTCCCAAACCTTGTCGAGAAAGTTGAACGCCTTGTGATGATATACAAGGCTCGGTAATACAATATTGTCTCGTACCATAGCACTGAGCATTAGTCCTGTTCTGCGCCTGTCCTCGGTTACCATTCCGATCTTCTTGCCGATGGCATCCTTTGGAGTTCTGAAATTAACTTCCTCTCCGCAAACGAATATCTTGCCTGAATCCGCTTGCCGTGCACCGAA
>JAVXQD010000030.1:0-27418 GCA_036644375.1 Oscillospiraceae bacterium | reverse complement strand
GTGCGAAAACCGACAAAAAAGGTCGGCTGCATTTCCGCTAACAGCTCTTGATGTTCATATAGGGGATAAGACCGAAGACGTTTCGGTACAGCTTTCGATATTCATCATAGCTTATGCGGCATCCGTAGGTCAGAAGCTCCATCTTCACCCCGAACACCATGGCGAATATATCCGCGCTTTCAAAACCGTTTCTCAGATAAAAGTCCTTGCGCCTGCGCTTGATTTCATACTCGTCGCCGAGAGGCTCGGGAGCTTCAATTTCCAAAAAAAGCCGTTTTCCGCGATACCTCTCGGCAAAAGCGGCAATAGCGCAGCTTCCTACCCCGCGCCCGCGCAGCGAGTCGTTGACGGCAAAATAGTCGATCAAAACCATATCCCCGCAAATGGCGGAAACCGCAAAGAAATCCACCTCATCGCCGAAATTTGTCAATATTTCCACACTGCCTTTTTTACACAGCCTTCGGATCATCCAAAACGGCTTTCGCTCCTCAAAGGGAAAGGCATCCTCATACATCTTTTTTATTGTCGGCATCTTCGCCGCCGCGGCGTTGGTCAGAGTCATTATTACCTCGTTGATTTTGTTTTGTTTGCGGATAGCGGACATAAACCCAAGCTTCGAAGCCGAGTGGCATGGCGTGGCGATTTTGCCTGCGCCGAGAGCTATTGAGAGATATTTTACCACACCCGCGCAAAATATCTGTGAACAAACGGATAATTCGAATCCGCAGTCAGAGTCAGCGGCTTGATTGTCAATCGAAAATCAAATAAACGGCTGTATTATTCAATCACAATGCACCCGCGTCAAACATCACCCGCAAAATCTCAAATGCCGCAGAGATTCACCGCTGCAGAACGCTGCGCGGTGTAAATTTTACAAATAAATTGCTGTGCGGGTTTGACTTTACCGTGTCAATGATAATATAATCTATATTGATACATGAGGAAAATAATTATTTAACCGAAAGGAAAAAATAATGGATTACAATGAAATATACGAGCGCTGGGTTCAGCTTGCGCACGACCCCGCGATAAAGCGCGAGCTTGTGGCGATTGAGGATAATGAGCTTGAAAAAGAGAGCAGATTCGGCGCGTCGCTGACCTTCGGCACTGCCGGGCTTCGCGGCATATTAGGTGCGGGCACAAACCGCATGAATATTTACACCGTCCGCCGCGCGACACAGGGAATGGCGGATTACATAAAGGAGCGGTTCGGCGACGGCAGCGTGGCAATAGCGTATGATTCGCGCAATATGAGCAGAAAGTTCGGCGAGGAGTGCGCGTCGGTGCTTGCCGCAAACGGAATTACCGCGTATATATACGACAGCCTGATGCCGACACCCATGCTCTCGTTCGCGGTTCGCGAGCTGGGGGCGAGGACAGGAATAATGATAACGGCGAGCCACAATCCCGCCGAGTACAACGGCTATAAGGCATACGGCGAGGACGGGTGCCAAATGACCTCCGAGGCCGCAAATTCCGTATACGAAAAGATACAGAGCGTCGATGAATTTGACGGAGTCAAATATATCGGATTTGCCAAGGGCTTGCTTGCGGGCGCGATAAAGTACATAGACGAAAAAGTGGCTGAGAGCTATTATGAGCAGGTGCTCAATCAGCAGATAAACGCGGGTATATGCAAAAAATACCCCGTGAAGCTGGTCTATTCGCCGCTTAATGGAACAGGAAATAAGCCGGTCCGCCGCATACTGTCCGAAATAGGGGTGAGCGAAATCTCAATAGTCAGGGAGCAGGAGCTGCCCGACGGCAATTTCCCGACCTGCACATACCCGAACCCCGAGACAAAGGAAGCTCTGAAGCTCGGGCTTGAGCTGTGCGAAAAGGAAAACCCGGATATGTTCATAGCGACCGACCCGGACGCGGACCGCGTGGGAGTCGCCTTTAAAAATGCGGGCGGGGGCTACACGATTCTCTCGGGCAACGAAATCGGAGTGCTGCTTTTGGACTACATAATAAAGGCGCGCAGAGCTTTGAATACGATGCCGAAAAACCCCGTTGCGGTGGAGAGCATTGTCTCAACGGCAATGGCTGCCGATATAGCGCGCAAAAACGGAGTCGAGATGCGCACTGTGCTGACCGGATTTAAATATATCGGAGAGCAGATTCTGCACCTTGAGCGTCAGGGTCAGGAGCAGCGCTTTATTTTCGGATTCGAAGAGAGCTGCGGATATCTTTCAGGAAGCTATGTCCGTGACAAGGACGCGGTGTTTGCCGCTATGATTTTGTGTGAGATGACGAGCTTTTACAAATCGAAAAATACATCTCCGATTGCGGTTCTCGACGCGCTTTATGAGGAATACGGATATTATCGGCACAGGGTTCTCAACTTTGAATTCGGCGGAATAGACGGACAGCAACAAATGGCGGCGGTTATGGATAAGCTGTTTGCGAATAATCCGAAAAAAATCGCGGGCTTTGAGGTCTGCGCGGTCAGTGACTATAAAGCGGGTGTCAAAAAGGATACGGCGACGGGCAAAAGTGTCAGGATAGAGCTTCCCGAGGCGACGGCGATTGAATTTGAGCTGGATAACGGCGCATCGGTCATGGTTCGTCCGAGCGGCACCGAGCCGAAGATGAAGTTGTATATGACCGCAAAGGAAAAAACCGAAAAGCAGTCGCAGGAGGTGCTAAGCGCACTTGCGGACGATATGAAGGAGCTTTTGGGTCTTTAGTGAGAAGCCATACGGGGTGCAGGGCAAACGGGGTTTGTGCGCATCTTGAAAAAATCACAATTACAATATAAAAAACACTTGCATTAGGATTGTTTGTATGATATTATCTTATAGCAACTGTAACAAAAAGAGGTGACATTCAGTGAAGGAAGCCATACATCCAAAATACGAGGAGACAACGATAACCTGTGCTTGTGGCGAGGTTATTCATACAAAGTCCACTCGCAAGGACATTCGTGTTGAAATTTGTTCAAAATGCCACCCGTTCTATACCGGCAAGCAAAAGCTCGTCGATACCGGCGGTCGTGTAGATAGATTTAAAAAACGCTTCAACATGGACTAAAAACGAAGGACTGCGGTTAACCGTGGTCCTTTATTTCACTTTATAAGCACAACGGGCATTAACCGTTATACAGGGTATTTCAATAAAAAATCTCCCGAGAGATTGTCAAGGGGGCTTTGCATATGGAACAAAAGCTCGAAAAGCAATATCGCACACTCGCAAAACGAGCCGAGTCCGAATTCACCGAAAAGCGTTCCCGCTTTATCGGCTATTGTGCACCTGTGTCGAGCGAGGAGCAGGCGCTTGAATTTATCGGGGAAATAAAAAGCATGCACAGGACTGCGTCGCACAATGTCTGGGCATACTCACTGAGACAGAGCAATCTCATGCGCTTCACCGACGACAAGGAGCCCTCGGGAACAGCGGGTCTGCCCGTGCTCGATGTCATAAAGCGCGGTGAGATAGAGGACGCGGCAATCGTGGTCACTCGGTATTTCGGCGGCACGCTGCTCGGCACGGGCGGGCTTGTGCGGGCGTACGGCGAGGGCGCGTCGCTTGCTGTCAGAGCGTCGGGAATAGCGGTTATGTCGCCGTGCCGAATATACTCGCTCACCTGCGAATATTCGGAATATGACCGCATAGCTCAGCTTTTGCAGAAGCTCGGAGCCTCAGTTACCGACAGCGAATTCACAGACAGCGTCTCGATGACCGTCGCGCTTGCACAGGAGAGCGGCGACAGGCTGTGCGAGGAGATAAACGAGCTGACAAGAGGAATGCGAAAGCCCGAATATATTGAGACGAAATTTGAACAGACGGCTGTCGAGTGAGCAATCGGGAGATTATTTTAAAAAATCAAATTTCAATAAAGGTCTTGACGCGGCCTTTGTCGTATAATGATATATAGGGGAGGCTTTGAACAAAATGACTATTCGTGAGAGAACGGAGCTTTTTGAACAGCAGTATCTCTGTGATTATGCCACAAAATCCGCAGACAGCAGGGGCAGGGCACAGCCCGAGGAAAAATGCGATATACGCACTGATTTTTGCCGTGACCGAGACCGCATAATTCACTGCAAATCGTTCAGGCGATTAAAGCAGAAAACGCAGGTTTTTCTGTCCCCGATGGGGGATCACTACCGCACGCGCCTGACCCACACACTTGAGGTCTCGCAGATTGCGCGCACCATAGCCCGCGCGCTGCAGCTGAATGAGGATTTGACCGAGGCGATAAGTCTCGGCCATGATTTGGGACATACCCCTTTCGGACATGCGGGCGAGAGGGCGCTTGACAAGCTGTCGCCGGGTGGCTTCAATCACTACACCCAGAGCGTCCGTGTAGTCGAAAAGCTCGAGCGCAACCGCAGGGGTCTGAATCTTACATACGAGACAATTGACGGCATCAGGTGCCACACAAAGGGCGAGTGGGCGCACACGCTCGAAGGACAGGTTGTGCGCTATGCCGACCGAATCGCTTTTCTCAACCACGATGTGGAGGACGCGATATCGGCGGGGGTTCTGAGTGAGGAGAATCTGCCGAATACGGTGCGTGAGGTGCTCGGAAACCGCAAATCAAAGCGCATAACCACGCTTATAGGAAATCTCATAGAAAATTTTGACGGCACACTCAGCATCAGCGGTGAGGTTTCGAAAGCGTATGATGAGCTGTATCGTTTTATGTTTCAAAGGGTCTATCTCGATGTGAGCGGAGCGGCAAAATCCGAGGAGCATAAGGTGTTCGGGCTTGTGTCGTCGCTGTATGAATTCTATGTCTCTCACACCGACCAAATGACACCGTTTTATCAGGAAATCGCCGAGGCGGAAACCACCGAACGCGCGGTCACCGATTATATCTCGGGCATGACCGACGCGTATGCGACCCATTGCTTTGAGGATTTGTTCATCCCGAAATCATGGTCACTGAGATAAAAAATCGGCGGGTGCGCAGAGTGCGGCGGCTTGTTGAAAACCCACCGCCGGAAATCGGCTCCGAAAAGCACAGCTTTTTCGGCGGGCTTGAGCGCGCGGTGCCGCGCGGCACTGCGGGATATTTCGGTATGACAGGAACACAAATTGCATGGCGGCTCTGAATTTTGATTAAAAACAGATTACCTGGAGGTGCGTTGTTTGGCATTACCGCAGGGCTTTTTACAGGAGCTGCACGACCGAAACGATATCGTCGAGGTGATAGGCTCATATGTTTCCCTCAAACGGAGAGGACGGCTTAATACAGGCCTTTGTCCGTTTCACAATGAAAAAACTCCGAGCTTCGTAGTCTATTCGGACACGCAGTCCTATTTCTGTTTCGGATGCGGAGCGGGCGGAGATGTAATAACATTTATAAAGACAAAGGAAAATCTGGATTATATCGAGTCGGTGCGTTTACTTGCAAACCGCGCGGGAATGACGATGCCCGAGGATATGGATGACAGCGGGTATATTAAACGCAAGCGCGCGTTTGACATAAATAAGCTGGCTGCCCGATACTTTTTTGCGACATTGAATTCGGACGCGGGTAAAAATGCCCGCGGTTATCTGCGTGCCCGAAAGCTGTCTGACAGCTCGATTAAGCGATTCGGAATCGGATATGCGGGGAGCGAGTGGAGCGGGCTGCGGGATCATCTGCACACGCAGGGCTATAAAGACGATGAGCTGGTCGAGGCGGGAGTGTGCACCAAAAGTGAAAAGGGCACGGTCTACGACTTTTTCCGCGAACGGATAATGTTCCCGATTTTCGATTTGCGCGGAAATGTAATTGCGTTTTCCGGCCGCACGGTCACCGAGGACAACAGAAAATATCTAAATACGCGCGATACGATTATATTTAAAAAATCACGCGCGATTTTTGCGATGAACATCGCGAAGAACACCGATACACGCAGGATTATACTGTGTGAGGGACAGATGGACGTCATCGCGATGCATCAGGCGGGATTTGAAAATGCGGTAGCCGCGTGCGGAACGGCGCTGACCGACGAGCAGGTGCGCATGATATCGCAGTATGCCGACGAGGTTGTGCTTGCCTATGACGATGACGGAGCGGGTCAAAAGGCGGCGCGCAGGGCGATTGACATGTTCAAAAACACGAATATACTCGTCAAGGTGCTCAAGATTGACGGGGCAAAGGACCCGGACGAGTATATCAAAAAAAACGGAGCGGACAGGTTCAGAGAGCTTGTTGACAAATCGAGCAACTCGGTTGAATACGAGCTCAGACGCGCGCGGCTCAAATACGATATCGAGACCGACAACGGCAGGGTGCAGTATCTGAAGGACGCGTCCGAAATTCTGGCGAGAACGACCTCACCGACCGAGCGGGACCTGTTTGCAGGTCGGGTTTCGCAGGATATCGGTGTGTCAAAGGAAGCTATATTATTGCAGTCGGACAGAATCCGAAAGAGGGTTTTCGCAAAACAAAACAGAGAGCAGAGCGATAAGCTCGTGCGCGGAGTAGGCGAGAAGTTCAATATTCGGGGAATCGGAGGAACGAGGCTCGCGTCCGCCTCGGCTCAAAGGCAGCTGATTTCGCTGCTTTACATGAATCCCGATTTAAGCTCGGCGGTATCGGGACAGATATCGAAATCCGATTTTGTATCGGGTGACGAGGGCGTGATATTCGAGGAGCTGTGTCGGCTGATGGAGCGGGATGAGTTCAATGGAATGGCGTCCGTGTCGGAGACGCTGCAAACAAATCAAATCTCGATTCTGTCAGGAATACTCGCGGAGAACAATGGAATAAACTACAGCGCGGAGGACGCGAATTTTCTGATAGACAAGATAGTCAAAAACAGGGAAGCACTCAGCAGGGACGAGGTAAAGACAATGGATGCCGCGGAGCTTCTGAAATTAATAGATAAAAACAAGAAATGACAAATAAATTTTAATTGCGAGGTAGTTGGAATGGCAGTGGACAAAAAAGCACTTTTGAAAGACCTCATTGAATCCGGAAAGAAAAAAGGCAAGCTCAGCACGAAGGAGATCAACGATGTTCTTGAGGAGATGGATTTTGACGTCGAGCAGGTGGACAAGCTGTATGATACGCTTGAAGGGCACAACGTCGAGATCGTCGAGGATTTGACGGAGGACGATATAGATAAGAGCATTGTGAAGGATGCGGATGCTCTTGAAGCGACGGTTGTGGACGGAATAGACGACCCCGTTAAGGTGTATCTTAAAGAGATAGGACGAGTTCCGCTGCTCTCGCCTCAGGAGGAGGTAGACCTCGCCGTGCGTATGGCGGAGGGCGACGTCTATGCGAGAAAGAGACTGTCCGAGGCGAATCTTCGCCTTGTCGTCAGTATAGCAAAGAGGTATGTCGGGCGTGGAATGCAGTTCCTTGACCTGATTCAGGAGGGAAACCTCGGACTCATCAAGGCTGTCGAAAAGTTTGATTACACTAAGGGCTTTAAATTTTCTACATATGCGACATGGTGGATTCGCCAGGCAATAACACGCGCCATTGCCGACCAGGCTCGCACAATCAGAATTCCCGTGCATATGGTCGAGACAATAAACAAGGTGAAAAAAGTCAGCAGTCAGCTGCTGCACACAAACGGACACGAGCCGACTGCCGAGGAGATAGCGGACGAGATGGGCGTGTCGGTCGAAAAGGTGCGCGAAATCATGCGTGTAGCTCAGGAGCCGGTGTCGCTCGAAACGCCTATCGGCGAGGAGGAGGACAGCCATCTCGGCGACTTCATCCCGGATGAGGACGCTCCGGTTCCGGCAGAGGCGGCGTATCACACGCTGCTGCGCGAGCAGCTCGGAGATGTGCTCGGCACACTCACGCCGCGGGAGGAAAAGGTTCTGCGCCTGCGCTTCGGACTTGAGGACGGCAGACCGCGCACGCTCGAGGAGGTCGGAAAGGAATTTAACGTAACCCGCGAGCGCATCCGTCAGATAGAGGCAAAAGCGCTGAGAAAGCTCCGCCACCCGAGCAGAAGCAAGAGACTAAAGGACTTCTTAGACTGATTGTCGCACCCAATCGGCGCCGTGCACTTTCCCGTCAAAGCATCACCAAGGTGCGCCGCAGCGCACATGCGAAGCATAAAATGTGTAAAGCATAAAAGATGCGAAGCATCATAGAATCCGAAAATTTCCAAGTAAGCCGACCCCGCGCTGAGCGATATGGCGGTGTTTGTGCAAAGCCCGTAATGCTAAAATTTCCAAGCCAAGCCAGCCCCGTGCCGCGCAATGTGGCGGTGTTTGTGCAAAGCCCGTAATGCTAAAATTTCCAATCCAAGCCAGCCCCACGCGTTGTGTGGGGCGGATGGGAGGACTTAAGGGGATACAAGGGGTCGCAACCCCTTGTTCGTGGGTCCGCTGCGTCGAAATCAGCGGCGCTTTTCCGTTGCTTTTGGCGTCAAAAGCAACACCAAGGTGCGCCGCAGCGCACATGCGAAGCATAAAATGTGCAAAGCATATATGGCGCGCCGAAAAAACATGCGATATATAAAGGCGCCGAGCCGAGCACAACAAATATTTCAGCAAGGAGAGCAGCGAAGCTTATGCACATGACACAGGAGGCGGACTATGCCGTCAGAATAGTGTATTGTTTAGCGCAGGAAAAGGCGCGGCGGGATGCGAAGTTCATATCCGAAAAAATGGGCGTGTCGCTCAGATTTTCGTTGAAAATACTGCGCAAGCTTGTCGCAAGCGGAATCGTAAAATCCTTTAAGGGTCAGCACGGCGGGTATGAGCTTGCAAAGGAGCCGATAAATATAACGCTGAACGATGTCATAGAAACGGTAGATGGTCCGTATGCGCTCAACCGCTGCCTCAAAAACGGACACGAGTGTTCGCTCGATGATTCGAGTTGCTGTGCGTTTCGGGCGGTCTATGCCGATATATCAAGTATCATCACGGCAAAGCTGAATGAGATAACATTTGAACAGATGATGAAATCTTAATATTTCAAGCTGATTCGGAGCAAAAGCTCAATGGAGCCGAATTGATCACCCCGAAGCCACAGAGGGAACGGGGTGAATTTTTTGCACAGCCTGAGCGAAAAAAGTCATTGACAAATCTTGGATTATGGATTACTATGTATAATTAGCATTATAATGGGTTGTAGTGCCCGTAGACGCAGAAAATGAGGACAAACTATCTGATATATTGACGGAAATCGACCGGTTTTTCTCGTTACTTTGTGTAATATGTACAGCTAAAAAAACAGACGAATAGGAGTGAAGGCGAATATGCTGAATGTGCATCCGGTACAGCTCGGAAAAAATGAAAGAATGAGTTTTGCTCATATTGATGAAGTTTTGGAAATGCCAAACCTCATCGAGGTTCAGAAAAATTCATATCGTTGGTTTTTGACCGAGGGCTTAAAAGAGGTATTTCGCGATATCTCGACGATTGAGGATTACACAGGCAATCTGGTTCTCGATTTCGTTGATTATCGGCTCGAAGAGACTCCGAAATACTCGGTTGAGGAATGCAAAGAGCGCGATGCAACGTATAACGCGCCGCTGAAAGTGCGCGCGCGCCTGCTCAACAAGGAAACAGGCACAATAAAAGAGCAGGATATATTCATGGGCGATTTTCCGCTGATGACAGACAGCGGCACGTTTGTTATCAACGGAGCCGAGCGCGTCATCATATCACAGCTGGTTCGCTCCCCCGGTGTTTATTATGGCATGACCCGCGACAAGTCGGGCAAGAAGCTGTTTAACGCAACGGTAATACCAAACCGCGGCGCATGGCTCGAATATGAGACGGACACCAACGACATATTTTATGTCCGCATAGACAAGAACCGCAAGATGCCAGTCACGGTTTTCCTGCGCGCAATCGGACTTTCCACAAACGAGGATATCATTGATTTCTTCGGTGAGGATGACCGCATTATCTCCACACTCGCAAAGGATATAACCACAAATCAGGAAGAGGGCTTGCTCGAAACCTACCGCAAGCTTCGTCCGGGCGAGCTGCCGACAGTCGACGGCGCGCGCACGCATATCAACAATCTGTTTTTCGATCCGCGCCGCTATGATCTGTCGCGGTTCGGACGTTATAAATACAACAAAAAGCTCTCACTTGTCCCGAGAATTTACGGGCAGGTGCTCTCACGCGAGGTTGTCGCGCCGCTGACAGGTGAACTGCTTGCTATGACCGGCGAGGAAATAACCCGCGAGCTGGGCGACAGGATAGCCGCAAGCGGAGTATCCTTAGTTTATCTCAAAAAGGACGACAAGGAAGTCAAGGCAATCTCGAACGGCATGGTCGATATAAAGAACTTTGTGAGCTTTGACTGCTCCGAGCTCGGCATAAACGAAAAGGTCAGATTTTCCGTGCTTCGTGAGATACTCGACGGCTCGCTGAACGACACCGAGCTGAAGGAGCACATCAAAGCCCGCGCAGACGAGCTTGTCCCGAAGCATATTACAATAGACGACATTCTGTCCTCAATCAACTTCCTGTGTAACATTGCGGAGGACGTGGGCACAGTCGACGACATAGACCATCTCGGCAATCGCCGTATCCGCTCGGTCGGAGAGCTGCTTCAAAACCAGTTCCGCATCGGTTTTGCGCGCATGGAGCGCAATATTCGCGAGCGCATGACACTGCAAGCGCAGGACAGCGAGGAGGTCTCGCCGCAGGCGCTGATCAATATCCGACCCGTCGTTGCGTCAATAAAGGAATTTTTCGGCTCTTCGCCGCTCTCACAGTTCATGGATCAGACAAACCCGCTTGCCGAGCTCACCCATAAGCGCCGCCTTTCGGCGCTCGGACCGGGCGGACTGTCCCGTGACCGCGCGGGCTTTGAGGTTCGCGACGTTCACTACAGCCATTACGGCCGCATGTGTCCGATCGAGACACCGGAAGGTCCGAACATCGGACTTATCTCATATCTTGCAACCTTTGCCCGCATAAACGAATACGGCTTCATTGAAGCGCCGTATCGCAGAGTGGACAAAAGCACAGGAATCGTATCAAGTGAAATTGACTATATGACGGCAGACGTCGAGGATGAGTATGTCGTCGCACAGGCAAACGAGCCGCTCGATGAGAACGGGCGTTTTGCCCGCAAGCGCGTCAATGCCCGCCGCCGTGAGGAGATTACGGAGGTTCCGGCGCAAGAGGCGGATTACATGGACGTTTCGCCGAAGATGGTTGTTTCGGTGGCGACATCGATGATTCCATTCCTCGAAAACGATGACGCAAACCGCGCGCTCATGGGCTCAAACATGCAGCGTCAGGCGGTTCCGCTTTTGATGCCGAGCTCCCCCATCGTCGGAACAGGCATGGAATACAAGGCGGCGGTTGACTCGGGCGTCTGTGTTCTCGCAAAAAAAGCGGGATCGGTGAGCTACGTGTCGGCAGACAGAATCATCGTCAAAAACGACGACGGCACAGACACAAGCTACAAGGTCATAAAATTCCTGCGCTCCAACCAGTCCACCTGCTTTAATCAGCGCCCAATTGTCGAGCTGGGCGAGCGCGTTGAGGTCGGCTCGGTGCTTGCGGACGGACCCGCAACGGACAACGGAGAAATTTCACTCGGCAAAAATGCCCTTATCGGCTTTATGACATGGGAGGGCTACAACTACGAGGACGCTGTCCTGATAAATGAAAAGCTTGTCCGCGAGGACGTTTACACCTCTATTCATATAGAGGAATACGAAATTGAAGCCCGTGACACAAAGCTCGGACCCGAGGATATCACCCGCGATATCCCCAATGTCGGTGAAGAAGCCCTGAAAGATCTTGACGAGCGCGGAATTATCCGCATCGGCGCAGAGGTCGGAGCAGGCGATATTCTTGTCGGCAAGGTCACGCCAAAGGGCGAGACCGAGCTCACCTCGGAGGAGAGACTTCTTCGGGCGATATTCGGCGAAAAAGCGCGTGAGGTCAGAGATACCTCGCTGCGTGTGCCTCACGGCGAATGCGGAACTGTCGTAGACGTAAAGGTGTTCACCTCAGACAACTGCGACGAGCTGAATCCCGGTGTTAACATGGTTGTCCGCTGCTACATCGCCCAGAAGCGCAAGCTCTCGGTCGGAGACAAGATGGCGGGACGTCATGGAAACAAGGGCGTTGTGTCGCGCATACTCCCCCAGGAGGACATGCCGTTCCTGCCTGACGGAACGCCGCTCGATATTGTTCTGAACCCGTTGGGTGTCCCCTCGCGAATGAATATCGGTCAGGTTCTTGAGGTTCATCTCGGCTACGCCGCAAAGGCGCTGGGCTGGAAGATAATGACGCCGGTATTTGATGGCGCAAACGAATACGATATAATGGACTGTCTCGAAAAGGCGGGCTATGAGCGCGACGGAAAGACATGGCTTGTTGACGGACGCACAGGCGAGCGCTTTGACAACCGCGTCACGGTCGGCTACATGTACTTCTTAAAGCTGCATCACCTTGTCGATGATAAAATACACGCGCGCTCCACAGGACCCTACTCGCTCGTCACACAGCAGCCTCTGGGAGGCAAGGCGCAGTTCGGCGGCCAGCGCTTCGGAGAGATGGAGGTATGGGCGCTTGAAGCTTACGGCGCGGCATACACCCTGCAGGAAATCCTCACGGTCAAGTCGGACGACGTTGTCGGACGCGTAAAGACCTACGAGGCGATTGTAAAGGGCCAGAATATCCCGAAGGCGGGAATCCCGGAATCGTTCAGGGTTCTTATCAAGGAGCTGCAGTCACTCGCACTCAATGTTAAGGTTCTTGACAAGGACGGCGATGAGATTGACCTCAAACAGAGTCTTGACGATGACGATATCGGTTTGACGCCGATGGCAGATGACATGGAGCCGGTTTTGGTTGAATCCGAGCTTGAAAACTTCTCGGTTGAAGAGGCGGACAGCTATACCGATGATGTAGAGATGCCCGATGACGATCCGGATTTTTCGCTCGACGCAGAGGATGATGGCTTGGAGCCGGATGATTCGCTTTTAATCGATGACGAGATTTAATAAGGAGGGTTTGCCATAATGGAACACAATGTATTTGAATCCATAAAAATTGGGCTTGCTTCGCCTGACCAGATACGCGAATGGTCTTACGGCGAGGTGAAAAAACCCGAGACGATAAACTACAGAACACTCAAGCCGGAGCGCGACGGGCTGTTCTGTGAGAGAATATTCGGACCGACAAAGGACTGGGAATGTCATTGCGGCAAATACAAGCGCCTGCGCTATCGCGGAAAAATCTGCGACCGCTGCGGCGTTGAGGTAACGAAATCAAAGGTTCGCCGCGAGCGTATGGGTCACATCGAGCTTGCCGCGCCCGTCTCGCATATCTGGTACTTTAAGGGAATACCGAGCAGAATCGGTCTTATGCTTGACGTCACCCCCCGCGACCTTGAAAAGGTTTTATATTTTGCCGCATATATCGTGACCGACCCGGGATTCACACCTCTTGAGGAAAGACAGCTCCTGAACGAGAACGAATACCGCGACATGCGCGAGCGCTATGAGGATGAGTTCAAGGCGTCAATGGGCGCAGAGGCAATCCGCGAGCTGCTCTGCCGCATCGACCTCGACGCGCTTGCAGCTCAGCTTAAGGGCGATATTGTCGAGGCATCGGGACAAAAGAAAATCCGTATGCTGAAACGCCTTGAGGTTGTCGAGGCATTCCGCAATTCGGGCAACCGCCCGGAGTGGATGATTCTCGACGTAGTGCCTGTAATCCCCCCCGATATCCGCCCAATGGTTCAGCTGGACGGCGGACGCTTTGCGACAAGTGACCTGAACGACCTTTACAGGCGTGTAATAAACCGCAACAACCGTCTTAAAAGACTTTTGGAGCTGGGAGCTCCCGATATAATTGTGCGCAACGAGAAGCGTATGCTGCAGGAGGCCGTCGACGCCCTGATAGACAACGGACGCCGCGGACGCCCTGTGACGGGGCCGAACAACCGCCCGCTGAAATCCCTCTCGGATATGCTCAAGGGCAAGCAGGGACGCTTCCGCCAGAACCTTCTCGGCAAGCGCGTCGACTATTCCGGACGCTCGGTTATCGTTGTCGGCCCGGAACTCAAGCTGTATCAGTGCGGTCTGCCAAAGGAGATGGCGCTCGAGCTGTTCAAACCATTTGTCATGAAGCATCTGGTGGAAAACGGAGTGGCGACAAATATAAAGAACGCAAGAAAAATGGTCGAGCGCACCAAAACAGAGGTGTGGGATTCGCTCGAAACCGTCATAAAGGATCACCCGGTTCTGCTCAACCGCGCACCTACCCTTCACAGACTCGGAATTCAGGCGTTTGAGCCTGTTTTGGTCGAGGGACGCGCCCTTAAGCTTCACCCGCTGGTCTGCACCGCGTACAACGCCGACTTTGACGGAGACCAGATGGCAGTCCACGTTCCTCTCTCGGCAGAGGCTCAGGCGGAGGCGCGCTTCCTTATGCTCGCCGCCAACAATCTGCTCAAGCCGTCGGACGGCAAGCCGGTCACGGTGCCGACACAGGACATGGTTCTCGGCTCCTATTACCTGACACTCGTAAAAGACGGAGATCCCGGCGAGGGCAAATGCTTCCGCGATGTAGATGAGGCAATGCTCGCGTATAACAGCGGAGTGGTTTCGCTTCACGCAAAGGTCAAAATCCGTCTCGAAAAAGAAATCAACGGCGTCATAAAGAGCAAAATCATCGACACTACCGTCGGACAGATTATATTCAACCAGCCGATACCTCAAAATCTCGGCTTCTGCAAGCGCGAGACCGAGGACGATTTGTTCAAGCTTGAGATTGATTTTCTTGTCACAAAGAAAATGCTCGGCAAGATAATCGACGCGTGCATCAGAGTGAACGGTGTTGCCACCACTGCCGAAACGCTTGACAAAATCAAGGCGCAGGGCTTTAAATACTCCACTCGCGGAGCTATCACCGTATCGGTTTCAGACGTTGTTATTCCGCCGCAAAAGAAGGTCTTGCTCGAAGAGGCGGATGACGAAATAGATAAAATCAACAAAAAGTATCAGCGCGGCATGATGTCAAACGCGGAGCGCAAGAGCGCGGTTATCAGCGTTTGGAAAGAGACCACCGAAAAGGTATCGGTTGCGCTTGAGAAGAACCTCGACAAATACAACCCGATATATATGATGGCAAACTCGGGAGCCCGCGGCTCGATGAACCAGATTCGTCAGCTCGCAGGTATGCGCGGACTTATCGCCAATACCTCGGGAGAGACCATCGAGCTTCCTATTCGCGCAAACTACCGTGAAGGTCTGAACATTTTGGAATACTTCATAAGCTCGCGCGGAGCAAGAAAGGGTCTTGCGGATACCGCACTGCGCACCGCCGACTCGGGCTATCTCACACGCCGCCTTGTCGACGTCTCGCAGGATGTAATTATCCGCGAGTGGGACTGCGGCGCTCAGGAGGGGATTGTCGTTGCGGATATCAAGGACGGCAATGGAATAATCGAGCCGTTTGAGGAGCGCCTGATAGGCAGATATGCTGTCGCAGACGTGATTCACCCGACAACCGGAGAGCTTCTTGTCGACAAGGACACGATGATAACCGAGCCTGTCGCAAAGACAATTGTCGCGTCCGGAATCGCAAGCGTGAAAATACGCTCGGTTCTCAACTGCCGCAGCAAGCACGGAGTCTGCTCTAAATGCTATGGCTCCAACCTCGCAAACGGCCGTCCGGTCGGAATGGGCGAGGCGGTCGGAATTATCGCCGCTCAGTCTATCGGCGAGCCGGGCACACAGCTGACAATGAGAACCTTCCACACGGGAGGAATCGCGTCGGATGAGGATATCACTCAGGGACTGCCGCGTGTCGAGGAGCTGTTTGAGGGCAGAAAGCCAAAGCCCAAGAACCTCGCGATACTCACGGAAATCACCGGAATTGTACACATCGACGAGAGCAAGAAAAACCGCTATGCGGTAGTCGAGGGTGTTGATGAGGACGGAAACGCAACCGAGCGTCAATACCTCGTGCCATACGGAGTCAGCCTAAAGGTTGCGGACGGAACACAGGTCGAGGTCGGGGATATGCTCACGGACGGACTTGCCAACCCGCACGATATTTTAGCTATTAAGGGCAAGCTCGCAGTTCAGGATTATCTGATAAAAGAGGTGCAGAGTGTCTATCGCCTCCAGGGTGTTGACATCAACGACAAACACATCGAGGTCATTGTCCGCCAGATGATGCGCAAGCTTCGCATCACCAATGCTGGCAGCACAAATCTTCTTGTCGGCACGCTGCTTGACATCGCCGAATTCTATTCGATCAACGACGCGCTGCGCGCACGCATTCAGGACGGCGAGGAGCTTGAGCTTGTCGAGGTGGATGATGTCCTGCTCGGCATAACCAAGGCATCACTTGCTACCGACAGCTTCCTGTCGGCGGCATCATTCCAGGAGACGACACGAGTTCTGACCGACGCCGCAATTAAGGGCAAAACAGACCCGCTGCTCGGACTCAAGGAAAATGTCATTATCGGAAAGCTCATTCCGGCGGGCACCGGCATGGAGCAGTTCAACAGCTCAGAGTACGTTCCGACATACGGAGGCACGGCTGCCGAAAAGCAGACCTATTAAATAGCAATTGCCGGCAAGCTGTCACAGGCTGATTTCAGCCTGTGACAGCTTTGATACACCGAAAAAAGCAGTTAAGCGTCTATCGCGCGGAATAATTCCGATGGTCAAGGTGAAAAGGACTCGTACGGCTAAAAGTATATAAAAAGCCATGAGCGACGGCACAGAGATAAAAGTTTACAGTTTAAGAACAATTCGAACAAAAAACTTGCAAAAACTTTAGCAGTAATATATAATAAAAATGTTGCCGTAAAATCGGCAATTACAGTGTTGATTTCGGGCTTTATGCCTGTTTATCATAAAAATAAAACAAGGAGGTGTTATAGGTTGCCTACATTTAACCAGTTAGTACGCAAGGGACGTGAGGAGTCTGTTTACAAATCGAACAGCCCCGCATTGCAGCTTGGCTACAACACACAGAAGAGGGAATATGCAGATCAGAGTTCTCCTCAAAAGCGCGGTGTTTGCACAACTGTAAAGACGATGACCCCGAAAAAGCCTAACTCTGCACTGCGCAAGGTCGCCCGTGTTCGTTTGACGAATGGCATCGAGGTTTGGGGATACATTCCCGGCGTCGGTCACAATCTTCAGGAGCATAGCGTTGTTCTTGTCCGCGGCGGTCGTGTTAAGGATTTGCCGGGTGTTCGTTACCATATTGTCCGCGGCACGCTCGATACACAGGGCGTCACAGGACGTGGTCAGTCTCGCTCAAAGTACGGCGCAAAACGCCCGAAAAGCAAATAGGAACTGTTTCGCCAAACTTATGGCTTGATATATATATGTTCGGAATGCAAATTCAACAGGCGCTTTAATGCGCCGCACAGATATATATTGCCTGTCGTTTGGCACAACTGCGGGAACGGAAATATTCGTTTTCGAGTACCAATGAAATCATTATGATATGAGGGAGGGAAGTAGATATGCCAAGAAGAGGCAATATCGCGAAGCGTGACGTTTTGTCCGATCCGCTTTACAGCTCAAAGATGGTAACCCGTCTTGTCAACAGCATTATGCTCGATGGCAAAAAGGGTGTTGCGCAGCAGATAGTTTACGGCGCATTTGATATCATCAAGGACAAAACAGGCAAGGAACCGCTCGAAATGTTCGAAAAGGCCATGGAGGGCATCATGCCCGAATTGGAGGTCAAGGCTCGCCGTGTAGGCGGCTCGACCTATCAGGTCCCGATGGAGGTTCGTCCGGAACGCCGTCAGACTCTGGGTCTTCGCTGGCTGACAAGCTATTCGCGCAAGCGCAACGAGCGCACGATGGCAGAGCGTCTTGCAGGCGAGATCATGGATGCCTGCAACGGAACCGGAAACGCCGTCAAAAAGCGTGAGGATACTCACAAAATGGCTGAGGCCAACAAGGCTTTTGCACACTATAGATATTAATAAACACAAAATACTGACAGAAACGAATTGTTTAAGTATTTGCTAAGGAGGATATTATGCCAAGAGACGTTTCACTTGAAGCTACCAGAAACATTGGCATTATGGCGCATATCGACGCCGGTAAAACGACAACCACCGAGCGCATATTGTTCTACACAGGTATAAACCATAAAATCGGCGAGACACATGATGGCTCGGCAACGATGGACTGGATGGCACAGGAGCAGGAGCGTGGCATAACAATCACATCCGCAGCTACTACGGCTTATTGGGAAGGTCATCGTATAAACATCATCGACACACCGGGACACGTTGACTTCACTGTTGAGGTTGAGCGTTCCCTGCGTGTGCTGGATGGTTCGGTAACGGTTTTCTGTGCTAAGGGCGGTGTCGAACCCCAGTCGGAGACCGTGTGGCGCCAGGCCGATAAGTACAAAGTTCCGCGCATGGCTTATGTAAATAAGATGGATATCATGGGAGCCGATTTTTACAGAGTCGTGGACATGATGCGCGACAGATTGAAATGCAACGCTGTTCCGATTCAGCTTCCAATCGGCGCTGAGGAAGCATATGTCGGACTTATTGACCTCGTCAATATGAAGGCATATACCAATTTTGAAGCCATTCAAGCGGATGTTGTCGGAGAGGATATTCCTGCCGATATGCTTGAAAAAGCCGAGGAATACCGCAGCGCAATGCTCGAGGCGCTTGCAGATCGTGACGACGCCATAATGGAAAAGTTCCTTGCGGGAGAAGAAATTCCGATAGCCGACATCAAGGCGGCTATCCGCAGAGAAACAATCGCGAACACATTTGTTCCGGTGCTTTGCGGAACCTCATACAAAAACAAGGGGGTTCAAAACCTTCTTGATGCGATTGTGGACTATATGCCGGCTCCTACCGACATTCCCGCAATCAACGGAGTCAATCCCAAAACCGACGAGGAGGAAGTCCGTCACGCAAGCGACGATGAGCCGTTCTCGGCTCTGGCTTTCAAAATCGCAACCGATCCGTTTGTCGGAAAGCTCTGCTTTTTCCGTGTTTACAGCGGCAAGCTGAACGCGGGAAGCACGGTTTACAACTCGGTAAAGGACAACAATGAGCGCATCGGAAGAATTCTTCAGATGCACGCCAACCACCGCAAGGATATCGACACGATTTATGCGGGGGATATCGCGGCGGCTGTCGGTCTCAAAAACACTACGACAGGCGACACGCTCTGCGCACAGAACGCACCGATTATTCTTGAATCAATGGTTTTCCCCGAGCCTGTTATCCGCGTGGCAATCGAGCCGAAAACAAAGGTTGGGCAGGAGAAGATGGGAATTGCTCTGTCAAAGCTTGCAGAGGAAGATCCGACCTTCAAAACCTATACCGATGAGGAAACAGGTCAGACAATCATCGCCGGAATGGGTGAGCTGCATCTTGAAATAATCGTCGACAGACTTCTGCGCGAGTTCAAGGTCGAAGCAAACGTGGGCACACCTCAGGTTGCATATCGCGAGACGGTTCGCAAGCTTGCTTCGGTTGACTGCAAATACGCACGTCAGTCGGGCGGACGCGGACAGTACGGACATGTCAAGATTCGTCTTGAGCCGAACGAGAGCGGCAAGGGCTATGAGTTTATCAATGCCGTTGTCGGAGGTGTTATTCCAAAGGAATACATCGAGCCGGTCAATCAGGGCATCAAGGGTGCCATGCAGGCGGGTGTTCTCGCGGGTTATCCCGTTGTTGACGTAAAGGTCACTCTTTACGACGGCAGCTACCATGAGGTCGACTCCTCCGAAATGGCATTTAAAATAGCCGGTTCAATGGCGTTCAAGGACGCTATGCGCAAGGCTGACCCTGTCATTATGGAGCCGATGATGAAGGTCGTCGTCATTGTTCCCGAGGATTATATGGGAGATGTCATCGGCGATTTGAATTCGCGCCGCGGACAGATTCAGAGCATGGACGAGATAGGCGGCGGCAGACAGATAAACGCTGTTGTCCCGCTTTCGAATATGTTCGGATACTCGACCGATCTTCGCTCGAAAACACAGGGACGCGGGCAGTATTCGATGGAACCGAGCCATTATGTCGAGGTTCCGAAGTCCATTGCAGAACTCATTGTGAACAACCGCTCGAAAAATGCAAACTAATTATTGAGCGTTGGTCTTGAAATTAAAGTCTTTTATTGGTACAATCAAAGCTACAAGATAAAATAATCAAAAAACACATTATATTTGGGAGGACAATATCAATGGCAAAAGCAAAATTTGACAGATCAAAGCCACATGTCAACATTGGTACAATAGGCCACGTTGACCACGGTAAAACAACTCTTACCGCTGCTATCACAAAGGTTCTTGCGATGAAGGGTCAGGCTATTTTTGAAGCATATGACATGATCGACAAGGCTCCTGAAGAGCGCGAGCGCGGAATCACAATCAACACATCACACGTTGAGTATCAGACGGATAACCGTCACTATGCTCACGTTGACTGCCCGGGACATGCCGACTATGTCAAGAACATGATCACCGGCGCAGCACAGATGGACGGCGCGATACTCGTCGTATCGGCGGCTGACGGCCCAATGCCCCAGACACGCGAGCACATCCTGCTCTCACGTCAGGTTGGCGTTCCCTGCATCGTTGTATTCATGAACAAAGCTGACCAGGTGGATGATCCCGAACTTCTCGACCTTGTCGAGATGGAAATCCGCGAGCTGCTTTCATATTATGATTTCCCCGGCGATGACACACCTATCATCAGAGGCTCGGCACTTGTTGCACTTGAGTCAAAATCAACAGATATCAATGCACCCGAGTACAAGTGCATCGTTGACCTGATGGATGCTGTCGACAGCTTTATCCCGACACCTGAGCGCAAATCTGACATGCCTTTCCTCATGCCTGTTGAGGACACAATGACAATCACAGGACGCGGCACTGTTGCCACGGGCCGTGTTGAGCGCGGAACAATCAAGGTCGGCGAGGAAGCCGAGCTTGTCGGACTTAAAGAAGAGAAGATGAAGACAACAGTTACGGGACTCGAGATGTTCCGCAAGACTCTTGACTTCGCAGCTGCCGGCGACAATATCGGCGCACTTCTCCGCGGCGTTCAGCGCACAGACATCGAGCGCGGACAGGTTCTCTGCAAGCCGGGCTCAATCAGCCCGCACACAAAGTTTCACTGCCAGGTCTATATCCTTAAAAAAGAGGAAGGCGGCCGTCACACACCGTTTTTCAACAACTATCGTCCCCAGTTCTATTTCAGAACAACAGACGTTACGGGTGTAGTTTCACTTGCAGGCGGCGTTGAGATGTGTATGCCCGGAGACAACATCGAAATGGATGTTGAGCTCATCACCCCGATTGCTATCGAAGAAGGACTTCGCTTCGCTATCCGTGAGGGTGGACGCACAGTCGGTTCAGGCGTCGTAATCAAAATTAACCAGTAATCCTAATTTAACAATCTATAAGCCCTCGTCTTCTTTAGGCGAGGGCTTATTATAAAATCCAAAAGGAAGAGAGTGCGCTTTTTATGGCTCAAATACTGTTTGAAGGACTGACTTTCGACGATGTGCTGCTGATTCCGCAAAAATCAGATGTTTTACCCAATGAGGTTGAGCTGAAGGCGCGTCTCACCAATAAAATTGAACTTAATATTCCGCTTATGAGCGCAGGAATGGATACGGTCACCGAAGCCGCGATGGCGATTGCAATGGCGCGCGAGGGCGGAGTTGGAATAATACACAAGAGCATGACCATTGACGAGCAGGCAGCCGAGGTTTCCGCGGTCAAATGTGCGGATCTCAAATATCCCACGGCGGCAACCGATGCCAAGGGCAGATTGCTTGCGGGCGCAGCTGTCGGTGCTACCGCCGATATGCTCGACAGGGCAAAAGCTCTGATTGATGCGGGAGTCGATGTGATTGTCATTGATACGGCTCACGGACACAGTCAAAATGTTCTGGAGCACGTCGGGCTGTTAAAGGAAAAATTCCCCGACTTGCAGCTGATAGCGGGCAACGTTGCGACGCCTGAGGCAACAGAAGAGCTGATTAAGGCGGGCGCCGACTGCGTAAAGGTCGGAATGGGCCCGGGCTCAATCTGCACCACGCGAATAGTGGCGGGAATCGGAGTGCCGCAGCTCACGGCAATTATGACCTGCTCGGAAGTTGCGGACAAATACAATATCCCGATTATCGCGGACGGCGGTATTCAGTATTCGGGCGATATCGTCAAGGCAATTGCAGGCGGCGGTTCGGTCGTGATGATAGGCTCGCTTTTTGCAAGTACATTCGAAAGTCCGGGCGAAACTGTTAATATCAACGGAAAAAGCTTTAAGATATACAGGGGAATGGGCAGCACCGGCGCGATGAAGCGCGGAAGCGGCGACCGCTATTTTCAAAGCGGAACAAAAAAATTCGTACCCGAGGGTGTCGAGGGTCTTGTCGCTTATCGCGGTGAGCTGAAAGAAATCGTGTACCAGATGGTCGGGGGACTGCGCTCGGGCATGGGCTATGTCGGCGCCCGCAGCCTTGACGAGCTGCGCTCGAATGGCAGGTTTGTCAGAATTTCCGGCGCGGGACTGCACGAGAGTCACCCGCATGACATTGCAATAACAGGCGGAGAACCGAACTATCAAAAATCTGACAATTAGGGTGAAGCATATGCATGAAACGATTATCGTCGTCGATTTCGGCGGCCAGTACAACCAGCTTATTGCGCGCAGAGTCAGGGAGAACAATGTCTATTGTGAGGTTGTCTCCTATAAAAAAGCACTTTCCGAAATAAAGGAAAAGCATCCGAGGGGCATCATTTTTACGGGCGGGCCCGCAAGTGTATATGAGCAGGGAACGCCGAGCATCGACAAAGAGGTTTTTGAGCTGGGAATACCGGTGCTCGGAATCTGCTACGGCGCACAGCTTATCGCGCACCTTTTGGGCGGCAGGGTCGAGCGTCAGAAAAAGCAGGAATTCGGCAAGGTGGAAATAGAATCGGCCGCCGGCGGCTTCCTTGAGAATGTTGTGTCCAAGGATGTTTGCTGGATGAGCCATGTCGATCAGATTGTCAAAATGCCCGATGGTTTTGAGATATCTGCGTCGAGCGGCAGCTGTCCGTACGCCGCGATGGAAAATCACGAAAAACAGCTGTATGCGGTTCAATTCCACCCCGAGGTAGAGCATACGCCGTTCGGCAAAGAGCTTATCAAAAGCTTTTTGTATAATATCTGCGGATGTACAGGAGACTGGACTGCGGAAAACTTCGCGCATGACGAGGTTGAAAACCTGAAAGTCGAGCTCAAGGGCAAAAAGGTCCTATGTGCGCTTTCCGGAGGAGTGGACAGCACGGTTGCCGCGGTGATGGTGCACAGGGCGATAGGCGATAGGCTGACTTGTATTTTTGTCGACCACGGCTGTATGCGCAAGGACGAGGGAGATCAGGTCATGTGCACGCTGAAAGAGCAGTTCAAGCTGAATGTCATCCGCGTAAACGCTGCCGAGCGCTTTCTCGGCAAGCTCAAGGGAGTGACCGAGCCCGAGCAAAAACGCAAAATCATCGGTGCGGAATTTATCGCCGTGTTCGACGAGGAGGCTTCAAAGCTGGGTGAGCAGGACTATCTGCTTCAGGGCACTATCTATCCCGACATAATCGAGAGCGGAATAGGTGATGCCGCCGTTATAAAAAGCCATCACAATGTCGGCGGTCTGCCCGAGAACATGAAAATGAAGCTGTGTGAGCCGCTCCGCCTCCTGTTCAAGGATGAGGTTCGCAATGTCGGACGCGCACTCGGAATCCCGGAATTTATCGTGGCGCGCCAGCCGTTTCCAGGCCCCGGCCTGGCGGTTCGCTGTCTCGGTGAGGTCAACGAGGAGAAGCTGCATATCATACGCGAGAGCGATGCAATCCTGCGTGAGGAATTCGCAAATGCGGGACTCGACAAAACTGTTTGGCAGTATTTCACCGTGCTGCCCAACCTGCAAAGCGTGGGCGTAATGGGCGACGAGCGCACCTACTGCCACACGGTCGCCATCCGCGCCGTAACCTCCATTGACGCAATGACAGCCGACTTCGCGCGCGTGCCCTACGACGTGCTCGCACTCGTCAGCAGCCGCATCGTAAACGAGGTCAAGGGCGTCAACCGCATCGTCTACGACATCACCACCAAGCCCCCCGCAACTATCGAGTGGGAATAAAGAGTAAAATGCTCCGAAAGCTTGCAAACAAAGGCTTTCGGGGCATCGTTTTTTAGTCTGTGATACTAATATGATACTGATGCTCTAAAATCGTCTAGTTTTTGAGCCAGTTCTGCCTGCTTGTGCGGGTATAAATGCGAATAAGTATTAAGCGTAGTTTCGATGTTTTCGTGGCCCAAACGCTCAGCGATGAGCAGCGGTGAAAAACCTAATTCAATGAGCAGAGATGCATGAGAGTGGCGAAGGTCATGCACCCTGATACGCTTCACACCGGAGAGTTTGCATCCGCGGTCCATCTCATGACAAAGAAAATACTTTGTGACCTGGAAGAGCCTGGTTGCTCCTGTGGGCTTGTAAAGTCTTTCGAGGTATGTTTTCAGCTCTTCAGCTAAGAAGTCCGGTATGGCGACGATACGCTTGCTCTTTGGTGTTTTGGGTTCAGTGATAATATCCTCTTGACCGATTCTCTGATAGGACTTGTTCACCGAAAGCGTTTTGGCATCAAAGTCAATATCGGATAGTGTGAGGGCTAACAACTCGCCTTCGCGTATTCCACACCAGTAAAGAATTTGAAAACAGGCATGAGCAACCGATTTATCTTCTACCGATACGATAAATTGCTGAAATTCTTCGCGGGTCCAGAAGTTCATCTCATCGGCGTGTTTCTTGCCCATTGAGCCCGCCTTGATACATGGATTCTCTCGCAGGCCATAGTATTTAACGGCATAGTTCATTAGGGCTGAGAGCTGATTGTTTATTGATTTGAGATACGTTTCTGCAAACCCTTGACTGATAAGCTCGTTCTGCCATTTGCGGATTGTAGTCGGCTTGATTGTTTCGAGCTTCATTTCGCCAAAGTAGGGTCTAAGTTTGGTCTCAATCAAATGTTTCTTATTCTCCATTGTTGAACGTCTAAGCCGATTGGTCATATCTTCTGTATACAAATCTATGAGACTGCCGAAGGTCATCTGAGGATTAGCCTGTTGCCGGTCCAAGAACATACGCTCATATTCTTTAGCATCTTTCTGTTTGGCAAAGCCTCTTTTCAACTTTGCTTTTTTGTTACCTTGCCAGTCGGTATAATAGAACTTACAATACCAACTGTTTCGTTCTTCGTCTTTATAGGACGGCACACACTCACCTCCTCGAAGCTCGCTTTCAAAAGCGGGCTTTATTTTTTATACCTTTTTATTTCGGATAATTCTTGCGAATAGTTTAACACCTTCCAAAGGCCTTCTTGATTAAGAGAGATAAGCGCATTTAAAATAGCATTGCGAAAATAGGCTTGAGGTATCTCCTTCAACTTAGATGAAAGAATGTGGTTAGTTTCATAGGCTACTTGCTTTGCATAGTTTATTGCATCAGTCTCGGCTTTAGCTTCATTAAGGGCGTTTTTGTACGCTTCGGTGTCTTCCTCTGAATAATCCTGCAGAAAATCCCACCCATCTGGTAAAAAAGAAATGCGACTTACATTAAGGGCCTCAGCGACCTTTTCAAGTTGAGTAATTGAGGGCTGACTATAGTCAGATTCCCATTGTGCAACGGTGTTTTGAGCAACACCTAATATTTCGCCAAGTTGCTTTTGCGTCAGATTTCTACTTTTTCGATAGTCTCTTATGTTTTGTCCAACGGTCATGTATATCACCTCGACTTCTATTATATCCATTAAAATGATGAAAGTAAACTAAAATTTTAGATTATTTTCAAAAAACCTATTTACAAACATCGTAATAATGGATATAATAATATCAACATCAATGATGTTTGGAGGTAGCATAATGTTTAACAAGGACTTTTTTCTGGAACTAATTAAAAATGGAGGTGATTCACAACAGACTTTGGCCAAGGCTTTGGGCCTACATACCTCAACGCTTAATCGGAAAATAAATGGCAAGCTCGAGTTCATGGTACCCGAAATGCTTTTTATCTGTAAGCGTTATCAACTTTCGAATCCCGTTCGTACAACATTATTTTTTTACAATGAAAGGAATTAAAACAAATGTATAATGCACATGATACCATCGACAACCGTAAACTTGTTAAAGCTATGACACAAAAAGGTATGAAGACAAGCGCGCTTGCAAGCCAAACAGGCATCACCGCCTGTACTATTTCGCATCTGCGAACCGGCAACCGGAACACCTGTTTAAAAACAACAACTTTTCGAATTGCAGACGCTCTTGGTATTGAGCCATCCGAAATAGTCTCCGAGGTGTAATAATGGCTAATGTACAAGTTGACACCAAAAGTTTGCTCAAAGCCATTACGATTCGGCGCATGACCTACAAGCAAATCAAAGACAAAACAGGACTTGGTAAAACAACTCTTTGCCATTTGTTTAGCGGAAAAACAAAAATGTGCTCGATGCGGACTGCATTGCTCTTATCAATAGCTTTGAAGATTCAGATAAGTGAATTTACAGATGAGTTTTTGAGTGATGACTTCTGAAGTTGTACGGGTAGAAGAAGTAATGCAACGACTTGACTGTTCCGCCGGTAAAGCCTATGCAATCATGAAGAAGCTAAATGCTGAACTTAAATCAAAGGGATATATTACGATTTCCGGCAGAGTGCCAAGAAAATATTTTGAAGAAAAGTGTAACCTGTTAATGGGCACTTAAGCATCAAAGCAATAAAATAGTTACCTCCACACTCTACGCCTTATCAGCCCGAATGTTTTCGAGTTGACAAGGCGTGTGGTGTTTCTAGAAGGCAAAAGGTTAATAGTTGTGTAGCAAAGTAGCATTGTAGCATCAGTTTAATAACTCTATAAGAAAATAGAGAAAAGTTCATATATTTTGAAAATGAAATATATGAACTTTGTGTATTAAAAACACTTTACTCTATTTTTGCATAAGGTTTCAAGATTAATGCTACAATGCTACTTTGCTACAATTGAAACGCTTAAAGTATGAATAGTATTGTCGGCCATTATCCGAAAATAGGCAAGCGATTAAGTTCGCATCCATACATGAAAAGTCAAGCAGTTTTAATACACGTAATCAGCTTATAATTGAACGAGACAAATAATAGGAGGTAAGCTATGACAGAAATAAATCTCGAGCAACTAAGAGACCTGGCGATATATATCAAAGATTTAGAGCAAATGATTTTATGGCCACCTGAAGACGAGCAAATGAAGGAACCAGAAATACAAAAAATACGGACAGTTTTTGCTAAAAAAACGATGGAGCAAGCGACACTTCAGTCGCAACATTATAACTGGCTTGCATCATTGCCTGTTTATCAGAAAACAGTTGTGTACTTGTATTACTTTCTTGGTTTTTTACAAGAAGAAGTTATTGAGTATACAGGTATTTCAAAAAGTGATTGGTTCAAAATAAACTATGAGGTATTTGAAAACTTCGACGATGA
>JAVXQD010000029.1:0-28310 GCA_036644375.1 Oscillospiraceae bacterium | reverse complement strand
CATCCGGGTTTTGAAGTGCCCAGTTACTGCCGAGCCTGACATCACTGTCGGGCAGCATTTCTGTTATCACTCCATCACTGTATTCAACACTGTTTTCAAAAACAGATTTTCCGTCTGACAGGTCGCAGACAATGAGCCTGCACGAAAGTGTACCAAAATCAAATCCGCACACGTATTTATTTTGTGTCAATGCGAGTTCCTCCCGAAGTCGTGAATCATCTTACGGAATGCACCTTGTTCATGAACTCTTTCACACGTGATTCGTCTACCTGATTTTCGAATTTTCCATCGTATTTAAAGGTCGTTCCCACAACTGCACCATCTGCAATTTTGAGCAGGCTCTCTATTGTGTCAACTCTGCAGCCTGTGTTCGCAAAAACGACAGTTTCTCCTGCCGCACTTTTTGCACGCTTCAGAATTTCCGGATTGGTTGCGCTTCCGGCTGTTGCTCCCGATACGCATAGCGCGTCTGGGCGGCAATTGAATGTTGTGGTTTTCGCAATAGACTCTATTTCGCGGTCAGCAAGGTATTTTGCCGCCTCCGGAACTATGTTGAACAGCAGCTTCACATTTTCGGCTCCGATTTCATGCTGATGCCTTACAATCTCACCGCAGTTTGTGTTCCACAGACCAAAATCGCTTGCATAAACACCTGTGAAAATTTCGCGGACAAATTTTGCTTCAACAGCCGCCGCCAAATCCAATGAAGCGATCGGATCCCAAAGGCAGTTGACACCGTAAGGGATTTCTATCATGGGCTGAAGCTCACCGATAATGCGCGCCATCGCCGCAACAGTTTCGGTTCTGACCTTCGTCAGATATGGCAAGCTGTACTCGTTGCTGAACATGATAGCGTCAACGCCGCCTTTTTGAAGCGCCTCGACATCTTCCTTTGCTTTCTCAATGACCCATTTCATTCCCTTTTCCTTGTTGTAGTAAGGGTCTCCGGGCATTGCCTGCAAGTGACACATTGCCACAATTGCCTTTTCTGTTCCTATGACTTCTTTCAACCAACTCATTTTCTTTTCCCTTTCAATTTACCATAGTTACACACACGGTGTTCGGTACGATTTTTTTGATTTCCTCAGCTATATTCTGCTCAAGGTCATCATCGGTGATTATCATATCAATCTCATTTAAATCGCAGACCTTTGCAAGCGCCTGCCGATGAAATTTGCTGCTATCCGTTACTAAAATAACCTTTTTACCACATAGTACAATTTGTTTTTTTACTCCGATTTCAAGAAAGTTGGAATTGTATATCCCATCCTTCGGATCAATCGCGTCGCACCCCATGAAAACCTTGTCAACCTTGAAGCTCTTTATTGTATTCTCAGCCACGTTACCTATAAGCACGCTGTAATTGTCTCTTCGCATTCCGCCTGTAACTATAAGCGTTGAGGTCTGGCTGAACTGAGCAGAATATGCGATGTCAATATTATTTGTAATTACCGTTAGGTCCGAATGATTTGCCAATTCATGTGCGAGGAAAAAAGTCGTGGTGCCCGAATCCAAAAAAATGCTGTCCCCATTTTCAACAAGCGAAGCGGCATAGCTTGCGATTTTGCGCTTCTCATTGAGCATGGTTTTCATCTTTTCACTGTGGTAGCGCTCAAAAGTTGTGCTGCTCAGCCTGACTGCGCCTCCGTGAATTCTCTCAATCAGTCCTGACGCGGTAAGCTCGTCCAAATCCCGTCTGATTGTCGCCTCTGACACCTTGCACTCAACTGCCATGTCTTTTATTAAGACATTGCCCTCTTTATTGACCTGTTTCATGATATCCTGCTGTCTGACATTGAGTGTGCTGCTGACTGCCATGTTTTACACCCCCACGTATTTGACATCTATAGGATATCACGTGTCTTTTCCTTTTGCAAGGTTTTGCAAGCTTGTGGGCTTATTTCTGCGTTTACTACAAAAACAATTGCAAATTATTGCTCATAATAACAAAATACCATTATATAAGTGTATTTTTGCAATCTTTTGCAATATTATTTTTTCATGTAAACGCGTTGGTTCCGCATTTTTATCTTACAAAGCAGTTTGATCAAGCGCTGTTTTAATCTGCGATTTGTATTTAAATCTATGGTTTAAGCTGACATTGATTTGCGTGTAGTGCATAATACACTATATATTGTGTTAATTGTGAGGATTAATCGCACATAATGTGTTTCATCATATAGATTTACAGAAATAAGCTGTGATTTGACAATTTATCTCAGACTTTCGCTTCGCATGCAATTTTGTTGTTATTAGTCTGAAAAAATTGCAAATACAAAAGACGAAATTGCCGTCGCTTAAACTGCAATCGCCTTTGAGGTTGACCCTGGCGCCGCCGATATGTATACTTAAATAAAAAAACAACAGAGGTCTGCATGAATATAATTTTTGTATCCGACATAGACGGCACTTTATTAAAAACAAATACCGACCTTCCCGCTAATGTTATTGAATCGTCAAAAGCCTTTGTGTTAAGCGGCGGAGGGTTTGCGATTTGTACCGGAAGATCTGTTGAAGCTGCCCGCTATATTGCAGAACAACTGCCGATTAATCTTCCGTGCATATTGCTCGGAGGAAGTATTATCTACGATTACACAACAAATACATTTATACAAAAGCGAAGCATGGACAGCAGCATAAGGCATTCGCTTAATGCTATTATGACTGCATATCCCACGGTAAGCGTAAACGTTTATACGGAAAGTCATATATATATTATAAAAACAAATTCAATCCTGCTGGAAAAGGGTGTTTATGAGGACAGGAGCGCTCCCATTATCCCGCTTGATGAGGTGAGCGGAGAATTGTACAAAATTCTTCTCACGAGCGAGGATCCCGAGATTTTAAAGCATATTGCAGCTTCGGATATCGACAGCCGATTGTTTGATATAACCTTTGCGAGCACTCATTTTTATGAAATCACCGCGCGCGGTGCAAACAAAGGCAGTGCTCTTTCATTTCTCAAGGAGCATTCGGAAAATCATAACGCAGTCTGCCATGTTGCGGGCGATGGCGGCACTGACCTTGCAATGAGGCCGTATGCCGATATTTTTTATGCTCCGGAAACGGCATCTGAAATCGTTCGCAGTAAAGCTGATTTTATCTTTCCCTCTCCTGCATTGGGCGGAATTTCAGTTGCCTTTCAGAACTCAACACTTTTACTGAATTCAAAAAGGCAATGATGTTTCGGAGAAAAACAAAAGCCGTATTGAAGCTTTCCAAGTGACAGCTTCAATACGGCTTTTAAAATAATGTTCAACGAATAATGGTGTTTGCCCAACGGCACTATATTTAAAATGCAAATATGCACTTTAAACTTTCGAAAATACAGGATTCCCGCGTCCGCTCACATTGACTGTACGCTGATACGGCAAAAACTCAAAGCAAATACCATTATCTATTCTTTGTCGGTATGGAAGGACTTTATTTTTTCAAACAATTGATCTATCCGCTCTGTTTCTCCGCTGAGATACAGATAGCCGAACAATGCCTCAAAAGCAGTTGAGCTTCGATAGGTTCTCGGGGTACCGTTTCGCGGCACCGACACTTTAGATGCGTTCTTACCGCGCCGCACGATATCCAGCTCCTCTGCCGTCAAGTCGCCCGCAATCTGTTCAAGGGCTTCGGACTGCGCTTCGGCGCAGACGTAGGACACCGCCATTCTGTGAAGCTTGTTTGCGCTTGTGTCGACATTGCGCGTGATATGCTCGCGGACGAGCACCTCGAATACGGCATCACCGATAAAGGCAAGTTCAACCGGACTTTTCCTCTTTGCGAATGTTGTATCGCTCAAAAAGCTGTCTCCTTTTATACGATATAGTCAAACTGGAAGTCGCCGATATAAATCGAATCGCCCTCCTGTACACCAAGCTCAATCAGCTTGTCGATTATCCCGCTGTCAATAAGCGCACGCTGAAAATATTGCAGGGATTCGTAGTCGTCAACATTGGACTGTTCGAGAATGCGTTTGAGCCATGGCGCATCAATGGTGAAGCCATCCTCAACTCGATCAATATTAAAGGTTCGGCCTACCTCCGGAACCGGTGGTACATAGTTTGGCTCATATGTCACAATCGGAGGCAGCGACGAGAGCATTTCGGAAATTTTGTTCAGCAGCAGGTCGAGATTTTTACGTGTAGCGGCGCTTATCGAAACATACTCATAGCCCTTGCTCTCAACATATTTTCTGAGCTCATCCTCAAGAGATTTATCTGCTGCTATGTCTCCCTTGTTCCCCGCGACTATCTGCGGTCTTGAACCGAGCTGCTCGCTGAATGCCGTTATTTCGGTATTTATTGCTTTAAAATCCTCGATGGGATTTCTGCCCTCAATTCCGGAAATATCAACGACATGCACCAGCATTCTGCATCTGTCTATGTGGCGCAAAAAATCAAAGCCCAACCCGATACCGCGTGAAGCCCCCTCTATCAGACCGGGAATATCCGCGCAAACAAACGAGCCGCCGTTTGGCGCGGCAACCATCCCGAGAACGGGGGTGAGCGTTGTGAAATGGTAATTTGCAATTTTGGGCTTTGCCGCACTGATTACGGAAAGCAGTGTGGACTTGCCGACATTCGGAAACCCTATCAGCCCAACATCCGCAAGCAGCTTCAGCTCAAGAATAACATCGTAGCTTTGTCCCTTTGTACCTGTTTTTGCAAATCTCGGTATCTGTCGCGTAGGCGTCGCAAAGCGCGCATTTCCAAATCCGCCTCGCCCGCCCTTGCATATTGTCACCTCGGCATCATCTGACATGTCAACGAGTATTCCGCCCGTTTCCGCTTCTTTTATCACAGTTCCGCGCGGCACACGGATAATTGTATCCTCGGCGGATTTTCCGGAGCAGTTCTTTGCCGAACCGTTTTCTCCGTTTTGCGCGACGTATTTTCGTTTATATCTGAAATCCAGCAGCGTTGACAGGTTGTCGTCAACTTTGAAAACAATGTTTCCGCCTCGCCCGCCGTTTCCTCCGTCCGGGCCACCCGCAGCAACATACTTTTCGCGATGGAATGATACCGCACCATCGCCTCCGTTGCCTGCAATCAATTTTATTTTTGCTTTATCTACGAACATATTATTTATGCCCTTTCCGCGCATAGGTCTTTACGCAAGTAACGGTGCTGCCCGAATTTGTTATCCGATTGCAATCCCCGCCTATGTTTCATCGCTGCACACAGAGCTTTTACAGGACTATTATGCCCTGTAAATTATCTTGTGCAGACTTAGGTGATTTAAAAAAACAAAAACCCGAGCAAAAAATGCCCGGGTAATGCTTTTTGATGATTAAAGGACGCTTACTTTTCTGCGGTCACGTCCAACTCTCTGAAACTTGACCTTGCCGTCTGTAAGCGCGAACAGAGTGTCATCGGAACCGATTCCTACATTTTCACCCGGGTGAATATGTGTTCCGCGCTGACGAATGAGTATATTTCCCGCAAGAACAGCCTGTCCGTCTGCTCTCTTGGTGCCGAGGCGCTTCGACTCGGAATCACGTCCGTTTCTTGTTGAACCAACACCTTTTTTATGTGCCATAACTTAATGCACCTCCGTCTTTTATTAGCCTTTAATGGCTGTAATTTCAACTTTTGTAAATTGCTGACGATGTCCGATTTTGCGCTTGCTGTCCTTTTTTGAACGGTAAGTGAAAACTGTAATCTTCTTTGCCTTGCCATGCTTGACAATTTTCCCCGATACGGTCGCGCCCGCAACTGTGGGTGTGCCGAATTTTGTGTCTTTGTCTCCGCCGATTACAAGAACATTGTCAAATTCAACGGCTTCGCCTTCATTTGCATTGAGCTTCTCGACATAAATTGTGTCGCCCTCGCATACACGATACTGCTTGCCGCCGGTTACGATAACTGCGTACATTGTGTTTCCTCGCTTTTTTCTTCAGACTCGCTGATGCAGGCGGTGCTTGAAGCACACTTAAAAATGCCTGGTACACGCGGCTTAAATATATTATCACAAATAGCGCTTTCTGTCAATAACAGTCGGCCTTAAATCAGTCGATTTTTTTGAGGAACTTTTGCAGCTCGTTCTGATATCCGATAACAAGAAGATGCTCGTCGGCACTGAACACATGCTCCGGGTCCATTACAAGTGAAATTTCTCCTGATTTTTTAATTGAGAGTATGTTCACCTTATAGGTCTTGCGGAAATCAATTTCCTTAATTGTTTTGCCAATCCACGGCTCCATCACGGGAATTTCGTAGATGCTGACATCATCGCTTAGCCCGACATAATCGACAACATTATTTGCGGTATATCGCGCAGCAATCCGCAACGCCATATCACGCTCCGGATAAACGACACTGTCAGCGCCGTTGCGAAGCAGAAACTTTGCGTGTATGTCATCATTCGCCTTGCTGATAACCATCTTTGCGCCGAGCTCTTTCAGCATACTTGTAATTTCAAGGCTGCTTTGGAAATCGTCGCCCATACACACGAAGCATATATCAAAATTGCGTATTCCGAAGCTTTTTAATACCTCTTCATCGGTGCAATCTCCGATTTGAGCGCTTGTCACGTACGGGAGAAGCCTTTTTAAATTTTCCTCATTTTGATCGACAATCATCACCTCATTGCCAAGCTTTGTAAAGCGCTCCGCAAGATGGCTGCCAAAACGACCTATACCTATAATCAAAATTGTTTTCATTTTTTTACCCTCACTATTATCCTATATTTACTCGTTCAACCGGCATTCTCACGGCCGGAACCTGTCTGTGCTCCGTGAACATCAGCGCAAATGACAAGCTGCCAACCCTTCCGCCATACATCAGAATTGTTATCATAATCCGTGAAAGCGTGTTAAGCGACCTTGTAATTCCCGTGCTCATCCCGACTGTACCCATTGCGGAAAAACACTCAAAAGTAATTTCTGTAAGCGGCAAATTCGGCTGTGCCGCTCCGATTGTCAGGCACGCAATTATTATGAGTGATAAATTGACTCCCATAACTGCCGCGGCGCGCTTAAACGCATTGTCCTCAAGCCTGCGGCTGAAAACGTTGTTTACCGTCTCATTTCGCATACTTGCAAATACTGAAATAACTATAATTGCCAGCGTTGTGGTTTTGATACCTCCTGCCGTTGACCCCGGGCTGCCTCCGATAAACATCAGAATTGTTGTCAGCAGCGTGCTGGATGGTGTCAGTGCAGCCGTATCAATTGAATTGAATCCGGCTGTTCTCGGCGTAATAGCGCTGAAAAGTGAGGCGTAAAACTTTCCTGCCGGAGTCAGATCAGCCAACAGATTGTTTCTTTCAAAAAAGTAAAACATGATGGTCGGAAATACAATCAATATTGCGGTGGTTATCAAAACTATTTTTGTATGCAGCCGATATGACCTGAATTTGAATTTGTGTTCATACATATCGTCCCACACAAAAAATCCGATTCCGCCGATTACAATAAGTGCGCCTATCGTCAATGTAACCAGCCCGTCATTGGCATATGGCACTATTGATGAATATTGACCAAAGCGCCCGAGAATATCAAATCCGGCATTGCAGAACGCGGAGATAGAGTGGAATATACCGCAGTATATCCCCTCGCCCCAGCCGAGCTGAGGAACAAACCTAATTGAGAGCAGGATTGCTCCGACAGATTCGAAAAAAAGAGTTCCGAAAAGGATGCGCTTTGTCAGCCTGATTATCCCGCCGATATACATCGTGTTTATGCTCTCACGCATAAGCGAGCGCTCTGTCAGACCGATTTTCCGTCTCAGAAACAGCGAGAACATCGTTATCACGGTCATGAAACCCAGACCGCCGATTTGGATAAGTGAAATAATTACCAGCTGTCCGAAAATTGACCACTGCGTAAACGTATCATAAACCACAAGACCCGTCACGCAGCTCGCGGATGTCGCCGTGAATATCGCATCCACAAACGGAACGCTCCCTCCGTCCTTTGATGCTATAGGCAGCGTAAGCAGGATTCCTCCGATAAGAATCATCGTAAAAAATCCCAGCGCAATCAGCATCGGATAGCTGAAATGCTTTTTTTTCTTTAACATAGCTTTATATTGCTCCGACGGAGCACACCATTCCTTTATATAATTATAAACCACACACTGCACCATGTACATACCTATAGAACAGATTTTACCGCAAATCTCTGCCAACAGGTATTCTATCACAAACAAAATACAAAAGCATTATAAAAGGATTACAAATATTACTCTGTAAGCTTATATTTTCAGTACCCCAAAATCCAGGCGCGCAAAACTCCGATAACCTCTCTGCACCAATACCCGAATGCGAGGATAATGTTTGCCGGGCTTCCGAGCGGACTCGCCGCAAGCCCATATTTTTTTGCAAAAATGCTTGCGCGGTACTGGTGGGAATTGTCCGATGCAACTATTATATTATTGTCCAAATTGTTGTCGGCAATTATCCGCGCGGAATATCTCATGTTTTGTTCGGTATTGACAGCCCTGTCCTCGACAAAAATACGCTTCTCATCAATTCCGTGTTCCGCAAGATACCTGTGCATAACCGCTGCCTCTCGCGTGCTCTCACCCGCGCCTATGCCGCCTGTCACAATTACACTGCATATCGGATTCTTATCCAAATAAGCTATTGCGGTATCCATACGGCGCACAAGCATAGGGCTCGGCTCATCGCCGTTTACCTTGCAGCCCAGAACGACAACCGTCTTGCCATAAACAGGTCCGTGCGCAGCATTGAGCATAAGGACTGAGATTGAAGCAAACACTATCGCTGAAACTATCAGTGCGCCAACCGCTATCTTGTACATAGTCTTATATCTCCGCTTTGCCATCTGCACAGGTTTCGGATTCAATACCGCCAAAAATGCCGCTGCAAATACAGGTAAAAAAAGCATTCCCCAATGAAAGACGCCATAAAACATCGGTATAATCAAAGAACATGACGCAGCGCCTAACGCGCCTAAAATCAAAATCTCAGCAATTCGAAACGCAAATTTCATTCACAAATTCCTTAATACTTTCACGCAAGCGCCATTTGGCAATTAGAAGCCCCCGACCATTAATCGGAGGCTAATACATAATATCAATTTGCAACCGCCAGTTCAACCTAATTAGCGGAAGTGTCTTCGCTTATTATCGCTTTCTTAGCGTTTTTGCGCGTGTTCTTTATAGGTTCTTTATCTTCTTCGGGCAGATTATCCGACTTAGCGCGTGAACTCTTCTGCTCGCCGGAATCTGAATCTGTTTTCGGCTTTTTCGTTTTTGCCTTTGACGGAGACTCGGATGCGGATTTCTTAGCGGGCTTCGCAGCCTTTTTCACGCCGCTTTTACTCTTCTTGGCACCGGAGTCGGATTTTTTTGTTTTCGCAATCTCTTTTAATTCGATATCGGCTGTCGGTGCCGCGTCAGTCACCTCGGACGATTCCGCCCAAGCAGTCTCGGGCAGTCTTTCCGTTTCTCCGCCATGAATCAATTCCTCGTCAGACACGGTCGGGTCATATGTCTCCACTGAACTCGGGTCATATGGCGCCGCTTCACCGGCCATCTCCGTTGTCCTGTCGAAAATTGACATAGGCTCTGCCTGCGCCTGCTCAGGCGCGGCGGGCACATTGGGCTCAGGTTGCACAACAGCAATTTCTTCGGAACCCGCTGCTTTCTTGGATGCGTGCTTTGGGATATACTCTGTTTTGCGCATTGCAAGCACTAAAATCACCGCCGACGCAAAAAACAGCACGCCTGCCAAATGCCCGAGCACGGCATAGGTGATATCCGAAAGTGCGTAGGTCCCATTGTGATACAGGACAAACTCGTTGTGCTGCAGATGATAAATTGAAAAATATGTCCGCACGCAAAACGCCGTCACCACCACGATTATATTGAATATTCTGAACTTGATTTTGTGAAAGCAGAGCGACACAAACGAGAACATCGCAAAAAGCGAGAACAGAGAGGCCATGACAATCCAAAACAGGTTTTCACCGGAATAATACACGGGATTCGACTCATAAACAAAAAACAAATCCTTGTCGGCATGAAAGACTATATATTCAAGCACTCCGATTTTTTCGATAAAATAGTAGAGAAATATGGGAATCGAAAAAAGTCCCGAAAGGATCAGAGTTTTTTTCACAAGCGCGCCGGTGAATATCACGTAAAAGAGCATCGCGCTGAAAAGCACTCCGTATATCACCGTAAGCGGGTATACTGTGGGGTCCGCTACAGCGCCGCCGCTGTTAAATTTTGCAAATACAGGCCAGTAGATAGCGCACACACATCCGAGAGCCATCAGCGCAAGAACCGTTGCCACCGATGGCATTGAGGATTCGCGCCCTATGGTGTTTTTAAATTTTTTTATTTCCATTTTTTCCCTTTCCTTTGTCGGCAGATAAGTCCGTTTTCGGATTTATCCGTCAGATTTCAATACCGAGGAACTTCTTTACAAACAGACCTATTATGAAGGAAATCAGCGCGACCGACAGGCTGATTGCCGCCATCTCGAAAAATCTGCGCTTAAAGGGCTGTGATTTTGCAACCGATATGTAGTAGTTGAAAAATGCTATGATTAAAATCACTATTACAATCATCACGGCAAGCGCGGCAACATACTCGTCACTTGGGAATATCAGGTATGGAAGGACAAGAAGCGCAACAGTTATTACATAGGCAATGCCGGTATACACACAGGATTTGAACGCATTTGCATCCCCCTTGTTTTTTGCGGCAAGATATTCTGATGAAGCCATCGACAGCGTCGCCGATATTCCGGTTATAAGCCCGGACAGGGCAACCAATCTCGTGTTTTGCATCGCAAAAGTCAGGCCAGCCAGCGTACCTGTCAGCTCGACGAGGGCGTCATTTAGCCCGAGCACCATTGAGCCGACATATTGCAGCCGCTCCTCATCGAGCAGCTCTATAAGCTCGTTTTCATGTCGCTGCTCATCTGCCATGATTTTTTCAGCCTCGGGAACCTCTTCTATCAGCTTTTTGTATTCGCCCGAAGCGAGCTCCTCGCCGTTTTCCATGAGCTTGATTGCAAAGGTGAATCCCATAACAAGCGAGACCAATTTCATGAAAAATATTTTTCCTCTTTTGGGCTTTGCATCTCGCTCGGAGTACTTTTTCCAAATGTTGCTGTGCGCAAGCTCCTCTGCGCCTATCTTTTCAAGTACCTCTCGGTTATTTTTGTCCTTAACCCGTTTGGCAATGGCATTATAAATATAATATTCTGTCAGTTCGTTTATCTGCATATTTACAATTAACTGCTTAGTCTTATCTGAAATTTTTATTTTATCCACTGTTATCTCTCCGCACACTTTATAAGATATATTTTGTCATATTATAGCACAAATAGATTTATGTATGCAAAAGTCTGACCGAAAAAGGCATAAATGTTACCGCAATAGCGGCTCCACTGCAACCGTCCGGATTCAAAAGCGTCGGGCGACTTTGTACATAATTTAATCATTTTGCCGCCTCTGCTTTGCCAAAGGTTTTGTAATTATCCGAAAATTTAAAACCGCTATCTCTGACCTTGTCGATATTTTATTGATTTTCAGGCACAGAGCGGACAGTTGCCGCGTGGTGCGACATCTGTCCGCTCTTGTCACTCCGTACTTGTTTTATCAATCTGTTCCTTTGCAAATGACAGTCCGGAATTTTCATTCTCGGCATCCTGAAACACACCTAAAACCCTTTGCAGATAGTGAATATATGCAGCATCCTTGTTTTTCTTGCTATATATAAGGTGAATGTGGGTGTCCTCACATATCGAGGTCAACTCGTCATAGAGCGCATCGAGATTGCAGCCGTAATACTCATTGAAACCCAGCCGCGCACGCAAGTAGCCATGCAGAGAGTCCGCTTCGCAGATATCCCGAATATCAAGTGTAATGGTTTTCATTCCTGTTTCACCCCGCAAATTCAATAAACGAAAGGCTTTCACCGTACCGGTGCCGGAACAATGTATTCCGAACAAAAGCGCCCGCAAAAAGGCTCAGTCGCCCTCAATATAACTGCTCAAAAGTTTTGTAGTGATTATCCGTATAGAACACAAGCCCGTCATTGGAAAACAGTATGCGCTCTGCCCCTCTGTATCCGCCGTGGTAGTTTATATCGCATTCCTTCCACGACCTGCCTTTTTTTTCGGGCAGCTGCTTGTCATAGTTTCCGAATCTGCTTCCTCCGATGCTTTTTCCCGGAGCAACCTCATCGAGATTTCCGGCACTGCTGTCCCAGCCCAGCTTTTCCGCTTCTTTTTTTGTTATGAAATTATTCGGAAGCTCTCCGTATGTGTGTATATACAGAGCGACCTCATCCTTGGTTGTATATTCGCCCAGCTTATCTATTTCGGCGCTGTCCTGTGTATCCTCAACAGCATCGACAACCTGTTCGATATCCTGTCCTGAGGGTGCGGAGGTACCTCCGCCATGCTCAGACGAGTGCATCTGCTCCTTGAGATAGAGAACTCCGGCAAATAAAAACACTGCGATAACAGCAATCGATATCAGATTTTTAAGCTTTCTGTTCATCTGAGATTATTCACCCTTTCCAAGCTCTCTCGCGCGCTCAACACAGCGATCAAGCGCACTGTCAAGCACGCCCTTGAAGTTTTGCTCGTCAAGCCTGTCAAGCATCGCAATAGTTGTGCCTTTTTTCGAGCAGACCATCTTTATCAGCTCGTCGATTGCAATTCCCGATTCCTTTATCATTGCGGCGCTTCCCGTAAGAGTATCCGCAAACATATTGAGTGAATCGCGGAAATCCAATCCGTTCTCCTCCGCTTTCTGTGCCACAATTTCAGCCATATAATATATAAATGCGGGGCTGCTTCCGTTCACGGGAATAATCTCGTCAAATTTGTCACCGGGAATCTCATATGCCGTACCGATTGAATTGAACACATCAATTACAAAGCTGTACTGCTTATCGGTTATTGTCTGCGGGCGCGCTACCGCGGTAGTTCCCTTTCCGAGCAGAAGCGGGGTATTGGGCATCACACGCACAATCGGACAATTGACTTCCAGCAGAGCGGACAGCTTTTCAACCGTGAAGCCCGCTATAATGGACACGATTATAGTCTCGTCCGTAAGTCCCGCTCTGAACTGAGGAACCGACTCTGCAAGCATCTGGGGTTTTACGCACAAAAATAAATAATCGCTGCGCTGCGCAACCTCAAGCGGAGTGTCACACGCCTCAATCTGACCGTCAAAATCGGTGATTTTACTCCTTGTCGGGTTATATGCAAGCATTTTTGCATTTAACTCACTGCGCTTTCCGTCAATTCCCTGCGCGATTGCTTTTGCCATATTTCCAAATCCGATAAATCCGATATTCATTGTAATCACCTCATAAAATTATTTCTTACCGATTATTGTATCACATCAGTTTGCTTAACAAAAGCCGCCTATTGCAATTTATGCAGATAGCAGCCATTTTGCAAATGCGGTTTAGTGACTCTTTTCATCTGTTATAATGCGTTAACAAATTTAAAGTGAATTTTTAATATAACTGAGCTATAATAATACTTATATGTATTTTGGTCTATTTAACCTGTTCTGCAAGGTAAAACAAATAAATCTTTAACGGAGAATTAAATGGAAAGCAATTTTGACGGTGCGGCTCTGGAGTTTATAAATCCCGATAAGACAATGGAGCTATTGCAAAAAGCCGAGCCTTTTATTCAGCTTATGATGAGATATAACTGTGCGCTGCTTGAGGTCAAAACAAAGTTCGAGGTTCTGGATAAGGAATTTTCGGTGAGATATAAGCGCAATCCGGTTGAGACAATAAAAACCAGAATAAAGCAACCTGTCAGTATCTGCGCCAAGCTGAAACGCAAGGGACTGTCCGTGAACATGGATTCTATTGAAAACACTATTTTCGATGTCGCCGGCGTTCGCATAATCTGTTCGTTTATAGACGATATATATGCTCTTGCCGATATGTTTGCAAGACAAGACGACATTACCGTTGTTGCAATAAAGGATTACATCAAAAATCCAAAGCCGAACGGATATCGAAGCCTGCACTACATTGTTGAAATTCCGATTTTTCTGTCAGATCAGAAGCGTCCGATGAAGGTTGAGGTTCAGTTCCGCACCATCGCAATGGACTTTTGGGCAAGCCTTGAGCACAAGCTGAAATACAAGCAGAACATAAGTAATTCAGGCCCGATTGTCGACGAGCTTAAAGCCTGCTCCGAGGATATTGCGGCTGTTGATATGCGAATGCAGGCTCTGCACCGCCTAATTGAGGAAGCTTGAAATTTCGCTCCGTAACGGTGCTTTTTGCCTTTTCTCATACCCGTTCCGATTCTTGCCGTGACCGATATCGGTGAGCAAATAAATTTTATTATAAAACAGCGGTTTCGGCGCGGAGCACATTACAGCCGTGTGCCGATTTGTCATGAAATCAATATAAATTCAGGTCAGTGTCGAAATCGCATTTCTTCACTGACCTTTTTGTGTGGATTTTGCTTTGATTCCGAATCGAAGTACAGTCTGTCCCGCATTTCGCATTTCCCGCTCCGCGCCGGACTCACTCAATTCTTTTTGCTCTGTGTCTCGCAGTATGCACAGCGATAAATTCTCGCCTGCCTGTCCGAAAGGACAAAAACATGATCAAGCTCACCCTCCGCCGAGGTTATGCAGCGGGGATTTTTGCATTTTATTACATTTACGATTCTCTCGGGCAGCATTATCTCGCGCTTTTCGAAAAGCTTGCCGTCCTTTATGATATTTACGGTTATATCGGGGTCAATATAACCGAGCACGTCCAGATTAAGCTCGATAGGAGCATCAATCTTTATTATATCCTTGCGCCCCATTTTCGTGCTCTTGACATTTTTGATAATCGCAATGGAGCACGTAAGACTGTCAAGCTTAAGATATCTGTAAATATCCATGCTTTTGCCTGCCATTATATGGTCGAGCACAATTCCGTTTACGATACTGTCAATATTCATACGCTCACCCCCAGCAGCTTCATTATGAGTGCCATACGCACATGCTTTCCGTTCTCAACCTGCTTAAAATAGCATGCGCGCGGGTCATCATCCACACTGTGGGCAATCTCGTTTACACGCGGCAGCGGGTGGAGAATGCACATGTCACTTTTAGCTTTCTCAAGCTTTTTAGGCTCAAGCACATAGGTGTCTTTGAGACGTACATAGTCCGCTTCATTAAAAAAGCGCTCGCGCTGAACCCTCGTCATATACAAAATATCGAGCTCAGGCATCACTTCCTCCATATTCTCGACTTCTCTGTAAGGAAGCTTGTGCTTTTCAAGAACCCCTGTTTTTATATATTCCGGCATTTTAAGCTCGTTCGGCGAGATAAATACAAAATTTATCCCCGAGCTGCGAGAGAGCGCATTTACAAGCGAATGCACCGTGCGTCCGAATTTTAGGTCACCGCAAAATCCGATTGTCAGATTGTCGAGCCTTCCCTTTTCGCGGTGTATCGTCAAAAGGTCGGTCAACGTCTGCGTGGGGTGGTTGTGCCCGCCGTCTCCCGCATTGATTATCGGAACAATTGATTTCAACGAAGCCGCCATCGGGGCGCCCTCCTTCGGGTGGCGCATCGCGATGATATCCGCATAGCAGCCGACTGTTCGAATTGTGTCGGTGACACTCTCGCCCTTTGAAGCCGAGCTGAAATCTGCCGACGCGAATCCGAGCACATTTCCGCCGAGCTCATACATTGCCGCCTCGAATGAAAGGCGCGTCCTTGTGCTCGGCTCAAAAAACAATGTTGCAAGCTTTTTCCCCCTGCACACAGAGGCATATTTGGCTTTGTTTTCTATGATATCCTCTGCAGTAGCGATAAGCTCGTTGATTTCATTCACCGAGAGATCCGTTATATCAATAAGATGTCTCATACGGCCGCCCTTTCTATATCCAGCTCTCGTCCGACGGATTGTCGCGGAACGCCTTCAGCCGAGCGATATCGGATTCGGCAATTAAGCCCTGCTTCGCCGCGGTCTTGCATATAGCGTCTAAATTGGACAGGCTAATGTTTTTTATATTCGCCTCTGCCAGACGATCGATTCCCTTTTGCATTCCGTAGGTGAAAATGCTCGCGACTCCAAGCACATCCGCTCCCGCCTCGCGAAGTGCGTCTACAACCTCTATCACGCTTCCGCCCGTTGAAATCAAATCCTCCACCACAACTACCCTTTGACCCTTTTCGAGCTTTCCCTCTATTCTGTTTGCCCTTCCGTGATCCTTTGCTCCGGAGCGCACATACCCCATCGGGAGCTCCATGATATGTCCGCAGATAGCGGCATGGGCGATGCCCGCCGTGCTCGTGCCCATAAGCACCTCACGTGTCGGAAATTCACGGTTGATAAGCGCGCAAAGGGCATTTTCAATCCTTGTGCGAACATCCGGAGCTGTCAGCGTGAGACGGTTGTCACAGTATATCGGACTCTTTATTCCGCTCGCCCATGTGAACGGCTCGTTCGGGCGAAGAAACACCGCCCCGATTGAAAGCAAATCCTTTGCGACAGTCTCTGATACAAGTTGTTCAGTCGTCATTTTTTTATATTCTCCTTATCCCAAAAACTCTTTTAAGCAGCGCCGATATGCGGCGACAGGATTTTCGGCTCGTGTTATCGGGCGTCCGACAACAATATAGTCCGATCCGTTCACCCTTGCCTTTTCGGGCGTCATTATCCGCTTTTGATCGTCGGCAATATCATCGGCAAATCGTATTCCGGGCGTCACTGTGACAAATTCGGCTCCGCATACGCTCTTGACCTTTTTCGCTTCAAGCGGGGAGCAGACCACCCCGTCAAGTCCTGCCTTTGCCGCATTTTCAGCGTAGTGCATGACCGTCTCATCCATAGGTCTGTCTATCCAAAGCTCATTGTGCATAGCAGGCTCGTCGGTTGAGGTAAGCTGTGTCACCGCTATCAGCATCGGGTGAGTGCCGTCCGCTCTTGTCAGACCCTTAAGTGCGGCTTTCATCATTTCAATTGTTCCGGCAGCGTGGAGATTGCACATATCCACATCGAGCGCGGACAGTGAAGCCATTGCGCGCTGAACCGTGTTGGGGATATCGTGCAGCTTCAAATCCAGAAATATTTTGTGCCCTCTTTTTTTAATTTCACGCACAATCTCCGGTCCCTCGGCATAAAACAGCTCCATCCCGATTTTAACATAGGGCTTTTCTTCCTTAAAGGTATCGAGAAACGCAAGCGTTTCTTCCTTTGACGGAAAATCGCAGGCAATTATAACATCCTTGCTCATCAGTGTGCTCCTCCTGTTATTTCACTAAGTTTTTGTATTTTCAGCTTTTCGCAAAGCATGGGCAGCTCTTCGATTATCTCCCTGCACACAAACGGATTTTTGAGGTTGGCGGCGCCTATTTGCACGGCGGACGCACCCGCGAGCATCATCTCGACAACATCCTCTGCGCAGGATACGCCGCCCATCCCCATTATCGGGATTTTTACCGCATCGTACACCTGATACACCATTCTCAGCGCAACGGGCAAAATCGCAGCACCCGAATATCCGCCTGTTTTATTGGCGAGCACGGGCTTGCGCTTTTTGATATCAACGCGCATTCCGAGCAGCGTATTTATGAGGCTTATACCGTCCGCGCCCGCCTGCTCACACGCCCTTGCTATTGACGCAATGTCGGTGACATTCGGACTCAGCTTCATGAACACAGGCTTTGTCGTCACAGCTTTCACCGCTCTTGTAACCTCCGATGCGCCCCCGCAGGTTGTGCCGAACGCCATTCCGCCATTGTGCACGTTGGGGCAGCTTATATTTACTTCTATTATCCCCACCTGCGGAAGCCTGTCAATTTTTTTGCAGCATTCCACATATTCTTCAACTGAAAATCCGCTTATATTCGCAATTACCGGCTTGCGGAAAATTTTGGCTATATTCGGGATTTCGCTGTTTATTACACTGTCAATTCCCGGATTTTGAAGCCCGACAGCGTTGAGCATCCCGGATGGACATTCCGCGATTCGCGGCGTTTCGTTTCCGAACCTCGCATCTTGCGTCGTGCCTTTAAACGAAAAGCTTCCGAGAATATTTATATCGTACAGCTCGGCGAATTCGCGCCCGTAACCGAAGGTTCCGCTTGCGGGGATTATCGGGTTGTCGATTGTTAATCCGCAAAGGCTTACAGATAAATCTACCATATAATCTCCTCCTTTTTCAACACGGGTCCATCCTTGCATATTCGCTTGTAGCCGTATTTCGTTTTGCAGCTGCAGCCCATACACGCGCCGAAGCCGCAGCCCATGCGCTCCTCAAAGCTGAACTGACCACCCTTGATTTGCTCGAGGTCGTACACCGCTTTCAGCATCGGTTCGGGTCCGCAGCAAAAGACATAGTCGCAGTCCGAAGCATATTTTTTGATAATATCTGTCACCAGTCCCTTGTCACCGAGCAAACCGTCAATCGTTGAAACAAGCACCGTACAGCCGAGCGCCCTGAATTCATCGACATAAAATACGTCATCAGCCCTGCCGAAGCCGAGCGCCACAGTCGGATTTACACCGACTTCAATCAGCTTCTCGGCAAGCAGGTAAAGCGGAGGGACACCCGCTCCGCCACCCACTAAAATCGGTTTTATTCCGTGCTCCTCTAAATTGTAGCCGTTACCGAGTCCCGTGAGCATGTCAAACTTCGCGCCTGTATCCGATGCGCACAGCTTTGTGGTGCCCTCGCCAACCGTGCGGCAAATTAGGGTAAGCTCCCCTCTTTTGCTGTCGCACACAGATATCGGGCGTCTGAGATAACAGCCCTCGATTTCTATATTTACAAACTGACCGCAAGCGGTTATCGCCCCTGTATCTCCGGAAAATTTCAGTTCGTATATATCGCATGTCAGCTGCCTTTTAGCCTCGAGCACAAATACTGTTTTTTGCATTCGACACCTCCGTTTTATCAGTCCGAATCTATTGTGGAAATTCCGATGGTTATCTCCTCGAGCACATCGAGCAGCACATCGACAGTCTCGAGCGCAGTGAACATCGTGACATTGTTTTCAACTGCACAGCGGCGAATTTCAAAGCCGTCCGAATCCTGACTTTCCGAGTCCAGATCCTTTGTGTTTATCACATAGCTCACATAGCCTTTGCGCAGCGAGTCGAGAATTTCCTCGCTGCCCTCGCTGATTTTTTTCTTCACGCGTGTGCGGATTCCGTGGCTTTTTAAGAATTCCGCCGTGCCCCCCGTCGCCTCTATGTTGAAGCCGAGATTGTAAAACCGTTTGATCAGCGGCAGAGCGCGCTGCTTGTCCTTATCCGCTATTGTTACCAGAATCGTGCCATAGTTTGCCACGTTCATTCCCGACGACTGCAACGCCTTGTACAGCGCGCGGGTGAGGGATTTGTCATATCCGATTGCCTCTCCAGTCGACTTCATTTCGGGCGACAGGTACGCATCGGCTCCGCGAATTTTTGAAAAGCTGAATGCAGGCGCTTTGACAAACCATTTGTCTTTCTGCATAGGCATGGTCACGGTTATACCCTGCGCTTTGAGAGAGTGTCCGAGCATAACCCTTGTCGCGATATCCGCGAGAGAATATCCTGACGATTTTGAGATAAAAGGAACTGTGCGGCTTGAGCGTGGGTTTACCTCAATTACATAAACATCCTCATTCGGATCCACGATGAACTGAATGTTGTATAAACCCCTTATGCCGATTCCGAGTCCGAGTCTTACGGTATAATCAACTATAGTCTGCTTTACCTTTTCGCTGATGCTGAATGTCGGGTACACGCTTATGCTGTCTCCCGAATGGATTCCAGTTCTCTCGACGTGCTGCATGATTCCCGGCAAAAACACATCGGTTCCGTCGCATATCGCGTCGGTCTCAAGCTCCTTGCCCGTGATATATTTATCGACGAGCACCGGTCTGCTCTCATCTATTTCAACCGCTGTCTGCAAATATCGTCTGAGTGACTGCTCGCTGTTAACAACCTGCATTCCGCGCCCGCCAAGCACGTAGCTCGGACGCACAAGTACCGGATAACCGATTTTCTCGGCGGCCCTCACACCCGAATCTATATCCGTTACGGCTTTTCCGTTCGGCTGCGGTATTTCCAGCTTATTCATGATTTTTTCAAACGAATCGCGATTTTCGGCGCGGTCTATCGCCTCGTTTGCCGTTCCTATAATCGGAACTCCGAGCTTAGTGAGCGGTTCACACAGATTTATTGCGGTCTGACCGCCCAGCGATACCACGACGCCCATTGGATTTTCGAGTGTTATGATATTCATCACATCCTCTACTGCAAGCGGCTCGAAATAGAGCTTATCGCTCGTAGTGTAGTCTGTGGATACCGTCTCGGGATTGTTATTGATGACAATCGCCTCATAGCCCGCATCTCGGATTGTCCAGACCGCATGTACAGTCGAATAATCAAACTCCACACCCTGACCTATTCTGATTGGTCCTGAGCCGAGAACAATTATTTTTTCCTTATCGCTGACTATCGACTCATTTTCCTCCTCATAGGTGGAGTAAAAGTATGGCACATAGCTGTCAAATTCGCTTGCGCAGGTATCTATCATTTTGTAAACCGGCATAACTCCGAGATTTTTCCGCATCACAAACACTTCGGATTCGCTCATATCCCAGCACATGCCGATATATTCATCCGACACCCCGAGCCTTTTCGCAGCTTTGAGAGTATCCTCGTCCTTTATATTCTCCGCAAGCTCTTTTTCAAAGAGCACGATGTTCCTTATTTTATACAAAAAGAACATGTCTATTTTCGTCTTGGTATTGATAAGTCCGAGATCGGTGCCCTTGCGGATAAGCTGCGCAATCGCAAACAGCCTGTCATCGGTGCCGTCAACGATATAATTTAAAAGCTCGCGCGTCGACTTGTCGTCAAACTTTTTCATATACAGATGGCAGGCTCCCGTCTCAAGTGAGCGGATTGCTTTGAGCAGACTCTCCTCAAAGGTTCTGCCGATGCTCATAACCTCACCTGTCGCCTTCATCTGTGTCGAGAGCTTGTTTGAGGCGGAGGCAAATTTGTCAAATGGAAATCTGGCGATTTTTGTCACGATATAGTCGAGAGCAGGTTCAAATGAGGCGGGGGTATTTGCAATGCGTATCTCATCAAGATGCAGACCTGTCGCAACCTTGGCTGAAACGCGGGCTATCGGATAGCCGCTCGCCTTTGAAGCGAGCGCGGACGAGCGCGAAACACGAGGATTGACCTCAATCAGAAAATACTGAAAAGAAAACGGGTCAAGTGCAAACTGCACGTTGCAGCCGCCCTCAATTTTCAGCTCGCGAATAATTTTCAGCGCACTGTCCCGAAGCATATGGTATTCCTTGTTCGTAAGTGTCTGGCTCGGCGCGACAACGATTGAATCCCCCGTGTGTATACCTACGGGATCGAGGTTTTCCATGTTGCATATAGTAATTGCGGTATCATTTGCATCGCGTATAACTTCATATTCAATTTCTTTGTATCCCTTTATGCTCTTCTCCACAAGCACCTGGTGCGTCGGCGAGAGCTTAAGCGCATGCTTCATCATTTCGCGCAGCTCCGTTTCATCATCGGCAAAACCACCGCCTGTTCCTCCGAGCGTAAAGGCAGGGCGCAGCACAACAGGGTACCCTATCTCGGCGGCGGCGCTTGCGCCCTCCTCAATAGTGTGTGCGATTATTGAGGGGAGAACCGGCTCGCCGAGCTGCTGGCACAGCTCCTTGAATCTCTCTCTGTCCTCCGCACGGTCAATACTGTCAAAGCTCGTACCGAGTATTTCAACCCCGCATTCCTGCAAAACTCCCTTGCGGTAAAGCTGGGCGGCGAGATTCAGACCGGTCTGCCCACCGAGTCCCGGCAGTATTGCGTCAGGACGCTCATATCTCAAAATTTTCGCGACATATTCGAGCGTCAGCGGCTCCATATAAATTTTATCGGCGATATTGGTGTCGGTCATAATTGTTGCGGGATTGGAATTGACCAAAATCACCTGATATCCCTCTTCCCGAAGCGCAAGACATGCCTGCGTGCCCGCATAGTCAAACTCAGCCGCCTGCCCTATGACAATAGGACCCGAGCCTATAACAAGTATCTTCTTTATATCTGTGCGTTTTGGCATTATTGATTATCCCCCTTGCTCATGAGCGCAATGAACTCATCGAACAGATAGCCGCTGTCCTGCGGTCCCGGCGCGCTTTCCGGATGATATTGAACCGAGAACATGGTTCCGTCCTCGCTTTTAACACCCTCAACGGTTTCATCAAGAAGATTAATGTGTGTCTCAACAAGACCCGTGCCTTTCAGCGATTCGGGCTTTACCGCATATGAGTGGTTCTGGCTTGTGATTTCAATCTTTCCGTTATCAAGCTTTTTTACCGGATGGTTTCCGCCGCGATGACCGAATTTCATCTTGTAGGTTTTCGCGCCACACGCAAGGCATATGAGCTGATGCCCGAGGCATATTCCGAATATCGGCAGTCTGCCCTTGAGGGCGCGAACTGTCTCGATTACCTCTGTAACATTCTCGGGGTCGCCCGGTCCGTTCGAGAGAAAAAGTCCGTCCGGGAACAAATTTAGAATTTCCTCCGGAGTTGTGTTATACGGGACAATTGTGACATTGCATCCGCGCTTGTTCAGCGAGCGGATAATGTTGAGCTTAATTCCGCAGTCGATAGCAACGACGTTATATTCAAAGTTGGCGGTTCGCGAGTACCATCGCTTTTTGCAGCTCACTCTCGACACTGCATCTGTAGGAGGAAGGGTATCCTTTATTTTTTTTATCGCCTGCTCTGTTGGGATTTCGGGGCTTGTAAGCATAACGCGCTGACTTCCCTCGTCGCGGATAATGCGGGTGATTTTGCGTGTGTCTACTCCCGAAATTCCGACTATTCCGTTTTCCTCAAGAATCTCGGAGAGGGTCCGCGTATATCTAAAGTTGCTCGGAAAGTCGTTGTATTCACGGACTATCAACGCATCGGCTGTGAGATTCTTCGTCTCGTAATCCTCGTCGGTCATTCCGTAGTTTCCAATTAGAGGATAGGTCATTACAATAGCCTGGTCTGTGTATGACGGGTCTGAAACTATCTCCTGATATCCGACCATTGAAGTGTTGAATACAATTTCCGCTATAACCTCTCTGTTCGCGCCGAACGCACTGCCGAAAAACTCATGTCCGTTCTCCATCACTAATTTTCTTGTAAATTTCCGTTCCATACAATTCCTCCGTTATATATCGTCATTGCGATGTCACCTTTAACATTTTTTCCGTCAAACGGTGTCGACTTGCCCATAGAAAGAAAACGCGAGCTGTCTATTTTATATGCCGCAGCAGTATTGATAACCGTAATATCGGCTTTTTCCCCGCACTCTATCCCGCCGCCCAATCCGAAAATTTTTCGCGGATTGACCGCCATTTTTTCAACCAGAGACTCAAGCGTCAATACTCCCTTTTGCACAAGCTCTGTGTAAAGCACCGAAAAAGCGGTTTCAAGCCCGACAATCCCCATAAGGCTGCCCTTAAGCCCCTTTGACTTTTCCTCTGCGGAATGCGGGGCATGGTCGGTCGCGATAACATCAATTGTTCCATCTGTCAATCCCTCGAGCAGCGCATTTTGATCCCGCCTCGAGCGCAGCGGTGGATTCATCTTGAACCGCCCATCGTCGCGCAAATCGGCGTCGCATAGCACAAGGTAATGCGGAGCGGTTTCACAGGTTATCGGGAGTCCGTCTTTTTTCGCCTCGCGAATAATATTAACGCTTTCTCTTGTTGATATGTGACAGATGTGGTATCGGCAGCCCGTCTTTGCAACAAGATTCAAATCCCTCTCGATCTGCCTGTACTCGCTCTCGCTTGTAATCCCCTTTAGACCAAAGCGCGCGGCATATTCACCCGCGTGTATCGCCGACCCTCCGAGAAGCGAATTGTCCTCGCAGTGCGCTATAATCGGTTTATTGAGGCTTTTTGCTTTTTTCATCGCCGCAAGCATTATGCTCTCGCTCTGAACTCCGCGTCCGTCGTCCGAAAATCCGAACACATATGGCGCAAGCCCCTCCATATCCGAAAGCTCGTCTCCGCGCTCACCCATTGTGATACACCCGCAGGGAATCACCCCGATTCTCGCATCAAGCGCTATCGCATCAAGCTGAACCTGCAGATTTTCCGTACTGTCCGGAGGCGGTGAGAGATTGGGCATTGTACATACTGTCGTATATCCGCCCCTCGCCGCCGCAAGCGTTCCTGTCTTTATTGTCTCCTTATAACAAAAACCGGGCTCTCGAAGATGCACATGAACATCAACAAAGCCCGGAACAATAAAACAATTATTAAAATCAAAAATACGTGTAAATCCGCTTTGGGGAACGTTTGGAGATAGGGAAATAATACGGCCATTGTCAATGGCAACATCAAGACGATGAAACGCCGATTTTGTGTAAACCCTGCCGCCCGACAATAAAATTCCCATACGTTTTCCTCCTATAGCTTAACCTTATTAATTTTAGAGTAAGATACCCCGTTTGTCAAATGTAAATTCCTACAATCTTTCGCCTGCTTTTGTTCCTTATTTTATAGCTCAGCTCCAATTTATTCGGAGTGCGGTACGGTCTCGCGCAAACAAAATGGGCTTTGTCTTCGAATCCTCATCAACATCAACGTCCGCTCGATTATAAATAAAAAAGCATCAAACCTCCCCCATTTGGGGTAAGTCAGATGCTTTCGGCATTATTTTTTCTTTTTCAGTTTTGATTTTTTACCGTCCGGTTCAATAATCTCAACATTTTCAAGCTGAGCCTTGAAATTTCCGGTTACCGCAGTGAGATATTCAGCTCTGAGTGCTGCCTGCTCCGCTTTTTCGCTATCTGTGAGTCCTTGCTCCGTGCGGCTTTTCCTTGAAAGTTCGCTGATGCGGGCGACTGTCTCTGCGTTCAAATCTTCCGCCTCCTTTTTGCTGATCAAAGGCTTTATTCTTGTTTTGCGATGAAGCATTCACAAATTCAAAGGTAACGGTCTTTCCTTTAATCTTTGTGTTCTGCATCTGGTTCAAAACCTGTCTTGCATCCTCCTGCGAGAGCTCGATATCGGTATAGTCGGAAAAAATATTAATTTTCCCGATGGCAGCCTTGGGCAAATCCGCGCCCTCAATAACTGCTCCGACAATAAAGTTCGGTCCGATTTTTTCGTTAGAACCGATATTTACGCGAACCCATGTTTTTCCATTTGACGAATATGCGGTCTGAGCATATCCTGTCTGAGGTCTTTTGCTTCCTCCGCCCATGCTCGCAACATTGCGCACGTTGACAAGCCTCGTGTTCTTTTTAAATCTCTGGGCACAGAGTATAGCCGCTATATCTGCGGCGTCATTACCCTTTTCAACCAGCTCATCGACAAAGCTGCGCCATCCGTCATCAACGCCGTCGTTCAGCGTCTCCAAAAGCTCGTCGGCAAATGTGGTCATTCGCTTTTCTGCAATGCTCTCGAGGCTCGGCACACTTTTTTCTTCGATAGGCGCTTTTACATACCGCTCAATTTCACGCACGCGCATGAGCTGTGTGCGGTTTGCAACAAGCGTATAGCTCGCTCCCTCGCGTCCTGCTCTTGCAGTTCTTCCGATGCGATGGATATAGTATTCATACTCCTGAGGAATATCATAGTTGAACACTGCCTCGATATTCTCGACGTCAATTCCGCGCGCCGCGACATCTGTCGCAATCATCACATTGCTGCGTCCTCTTTTAAAATCATTCATAACGGTCTGGCGCTGGCTCTGCTTCAGGTCACCGTGAATTCCGACTGCCTTAAACCCTGCATCGCACAGTGTCTGACAAAGCTCATCAACCATTTTTTTTGTATTGCAAAAAATCAAGCTGCGGGTCGGTCTGTGAAATTCAAGCAAGAGCTTCAGTGCATCGATCTTTCCTGCCTGCGGAATATTGTAAAAGCTCTGATGAATATTCTCCGCCGTGCGCATACCAGTGTCAACACTCACCATCACAGGGTCTTTTTGAAATTCCTTTGTGATATCGAGGATTGCCTTTGGCATCGTTGCCGAAAACAGAACTGTCTGCCGCTCGGTAGGCGCGGTTTCCAGAATGGTGCGTATATCGTCAATGAATCCCATATTGAGCATTTCGTCCGCTTCATCCAAAACCAACATCTTGAGATTGTCAAGCTTGAGGGTTTTGCGACGCAGATGATCCATTATTCTTCCCGGCGTTCCGATGACGATTTTCGCGGTGCGCAGCCCTCTTATCTGGCTGTCCATAGGCGCTCCGCCGTATACTGTCACAGTCGGCACACCTGCGACGTATTTTGAAAATTTTCTGAATTCCTCCGCCGTCTGCACCGCAAGCTCACGAGTTGGCGATAGTATAAGCACAGATGATTTATCCGGATTTTCCGCACACATCTGCACGATCGGAAGCGCAAATGCCGCTGTTTTTCCTGTTCCGGTAGACGACTTTCCGGTTACGTCACTGCCCGCCAAAATGGAGGGTATTGTCTGAGCCTGAATATCTGTTGCCTGCTCATATCCCATTTCTGCGACTGCTCGCAATATTTCTTCTCTTAAATTCAATTCGCTGAATAGCATTAAATACCTTTTACTTTCTCAATCAGGACTTCTTCTCGCCCCTTTTAGACTTATTATTATATCTTAATAACTATAACATGCTTGTCAATAGTTTTTCGCTTTTTTTCTTTTTAATTGTTCGATTTGTGATATAATATTTTTGTTTACTTAAAATTGCTTGTTGTTTGTTTTAAAAAAGCGGCCAAACTCGCAACATTCCGATTTGTTTTCGGCGAGTTTGCTCTGATTTCTATATTTGAATCACTATATTAACGGGGTGCAAAATGCAGAACTTGTTGCGCGCAGTCATATGCACGCTGAATTCACAATATATCCATTCGTCACTTGCTCCGTGGTGTCTTCTTGCGGGCGTGCGCGAATATTGCGGCGACGGCATCGCGGCTTGCGTTATTGAGGGCACAATAAATGAGGACATCAAGCTCGCAGCAAAGCGCATTATTGATGCAAGCCCCGATTTGGTCGGATTGTCATGCTACATCTGGAACATATCGCAGACTCATATGCTTATAGCACTGATAAAGTCCGCACTTCCCGAATGTATCATAGTCGTCGGTGGTCCTGAGGTCAGCTATTGCGCAGAACAGGTACTCACAGACGACCTGCTCATCGACTACGTAATATCAGGCGAGGGGGAGCTTCCCTTTGCGTCCCTGTTAAACGCAATTAGCCAATCGGACAGCATTCCCGCAGAACTCGGTATCTGTCATCGAAAAATCGGTGAACTGTCAATTGCAGAGCCGTATGTATCGCGCTCTGATCCGCCATCTCCGTATACCGAAGATTTTTTCTCGGCTCTCGGGGGCCGCATAGCATATCTTGAGACCAGCCGCGGATGTCCTTTTTCATGTGCTTTCTGTCTGTCGGGCAGATGCGGCGGCGTTCGTTTTTTCGATATAGACCGTGCAAAAAGCGAACTGCTGCTTCTCGCCGGCAGCGGAGCCCGCACAATAAAGCTTGTTGATCGCACATTCAACGCAAACAGAAAGCGCGCTGCTGAATTGTATCGCTTCATAATTGAGAATTACGGCAGCTCCATTCCATCCGGCGTGTGTTTTCATTTTGAAATTGCGGGAGATATTCTCGATGAAGACACCCTTGCTCTGCTTGCCGGTGCGCCCGTCGGCGCAATTCAACTTGAAATCGGACTCCAAAGCTTTAACCCGCTCACTCTTGACGCCATTCATCGGAAAACGGATATTGAAAAGCTGAAAAGCAATATTCGAAAGCTGCTTCTTCACAACAATATCCACATTCACATAGACCTCATTGCGGGTCTGCCGCACGAGGATATAATAAGCTTTGAACAGAGCTTCAATATTGCCTACAACCTTAAACCCCATATGCTTCAGCTCGGATTTTTAAAGCTCCTGCACGGAGCCGATATGCGTGAGCAGCCACTGGATTTTCCATGTGAGTTCTCGCAAATCCCACCATATGAGGTTATGTCCACTCCGTGGATTTGCGCCGCTGAGCTACATCGCCTGCATCTGATTGAGGATGCGCTTGACCGTATCGGAAACAGCGGACGGTTTAGGCGAACTGCGGAATATCTTTTGTTTTCAACAGGTTATTCGCCGTTTCGACTGTTTGATGAATTCGGAAGCAGGGTAAGCGAGGAATCCGAGCGAATTTCTCTTGACTGCTACACCATGCTTATATTTGACTTTTTCAATCATACAACAGGCGTTGACCCCTCTGTTTTGCGCGACATGCTTATCTGTGACCGCCTTTCAACGAATTCGTCCGGTCTTATCCCGCTCGGGCTTCGCATAAAAGACGATCGCCTGAAAAAAGCAAG
>JAVXQD010000028.1:0-28571 GCA_036644375.1 Oscillospiraceae bacterium | reverse complement strand
AGCCTGATTACTGAGTATGCAGTTGGAGGAAAAGATTGATGACTAAAAAAAGAAATCCAATTTCCCGATTGCTTGGAATAGCAAGCGACATGGGTGCGTGGCTGCTGATTATTGTTGTAGCAATCATTCTCACAATTTTTACAGACACGTTTCTGACATGGGATAACATTATTAACGTTTTAAGACAAACCTGTGTTGTATCAATAATTGCTCTGGGTGCGTCCTTTGTTGTGCTCGGAGGTGAAATAGATCTTAGTACAGGTATGGCGTCGACCTTTGCGGGATGCAACACGGCGTTGCTGATGACGAAATTCAACGTACCGGTTGTTCCTGCAATTCTTATTGCGCTTGCTGTGGGGATTGTTATCGGAACAATAACGGGAAGCATTGTAACTTTCTGGAGAATACCGGCGTTCATTGGAAGTCTTGGTATCCAGTACATAATTCAAGGTTTAATACTTGTTACTACAGGCAGCATGCCTGTGACGGGACTACCGGATTCATTCCTTGTTCTCGGACGTGGATATATCGCAAACACCATCCCTGTTCCCGTTATTCTGATGCTTGTCTTTTTCGCAATTGGTGCCGTAGTGCTCAAGTATACACCGTTTGGACGAAGTGTAATTGTTGTTGGTGAAAATCCTGAAGCGGCAAAGCTTTCCGGACTGAATGTTAAGAAAACAAAAATTCTGATATTCACAATTTGTGGCTTCTGTGCTGCATTTGCAGGTATTGTGCAGGCTTCACGAATGTCTTCGGGGCAGCCAAGCTCAGGCGGCGATCTCTCACTTCAGGCACTGGCTGCTGTTTATATCGGCGGCACATTTAAGGGCAGTATGCTCAACACCCTTGCCGGTGCATTGGCGTGGGGATTTGTGAACAATGGATTGAATCTTCTTGGTGTCAACGCCTATTGGCAAAAGGTAGCGTTGGGTGTCGTGATTATTATTGCGGTTTTATTTGACATTGTCAGAGCGAGAGCAATCCAAAAGTAAAAAACACAACATATTTGAAAGGAAACAAAAAAATGAAAAAGGCGTTTATTTTCTATGGCGGATGGGACGGACATGAGCCCGAAAAAGTCAGTGCGCGTTTTAAGAGGATGTTGGAGAAGGAAAATTTTGAGGTTATCAGAGAACCGTCAATGGATCGCCTCGAGGACGAAGAATTTTTGAAATCAATGGACCTGATTATTCCGCTTTGGACACAGGGAAATATGGAGGACAGGCACTGCTTCCATCTTTCGGATGCTGTTATATCAGGAGTTGGTCTCGCAGGCTGCCACGGTGGAATGTGCGATTCATTCAGATGGAATATTGAATATCAATTTATGACAGGAAGTCAATGGGTTTCACATCCGGGTTCAGATTGGTATCATCATATTTCTGATTTGTCACCTGAAAATCTGGAATATGTTAAAAAGTACTATCCTAATCCTGAGGGTGCATTTGACAGTGATTATACTGTGAACTTTAAAAAAGGATGTTCCTCGCCGATAGTTGAGGGCCTTGAAGATTTCGATGTACATACTGAGCAATATTATCTCCAGCTTGACCCGTGCGTCAATGTTCTTGCCACAACGCAGGTAGAGACAATCGGACCTCATAGCCCTAACGGGATTGTATCTATGCCGATTGCTTACACAAAGCTTTGGGGTAAAGGACGGGTTTTCTATACATCTATGGGTCATAAGGACAATATATTCGACATTCCTCAAGTTGCGGAGATGACAAGAAGAGGATTCTTGTGGGCTTCCAAGTAATTTAATAAAGGAGAACAAAAATGAAAGCAGATGGCGTATTCGTTACCGAATATATGAAGCTTGGTATCCTACCTTTTGAGGTTCAAGAGCCCAAGTACGACGAGGTTTTGGTCAAAACTATGGCTTGCGGCGTTTGCTGCTGGGATTCATGGCTGTATAGGGGAGTAAATGCCCCGGGCGAAATGCCTTATATTATCGGGCATGAGGGCGTGGGCATTATCGAAAAAATCGGAGAAGGTGTATCAGATTTTAAGGTTGGAGACAAGGTGTTCTGTGCATCAGGCAGCAACGAGATGATGTGCGAATATGTTACCCTTAAATCCGACTGCATTGTGAAGCTTCCCGATGACACCGAGGATTGGGCAAAAGCTGTTATTGAACCTAACTGCTGTGTCGTCAATCTTCTTAATAAAGCGCAGATTGAAGCGGGGGATCACGTTGTTCTTGTCGGAGCGGGATATATGGGGCAGCTAACCTTGATGGGACTTACAAATGGGTCTCAAGCGGGAAGAATCACTGTTTTTGAGCTTCGTGAGGACAGAAGAAAAATGGCGTTGGAATATGGTCCAACCGAGGTTTATGACCCCGAGAGTGATGAGGGCAAAAAGGCGATCGCAGACATTATTGCAAAGGGCGGTGCTGATATCGTAATTGATTTCGGTGCATCGGATTCCGGATTCCACCTTGCGGATTCAATGACAAAACAGGCAGGGAAGCTTGTTATCGGCAGTTTTCATCGTGGCAAGGTTACCTTTGACGGAACAAAATGGCATCTTGGCGGACTTACCGTGCTCAACCTTTCACCGATGAGCAACGCGCACTACAACGAAATCTTGCCCAGAACGTATGAGCTTATAAAAAGAGGCATATATGATCCGGGCAAGTTCATAACCCATACGGCGTATTATAGGGACGCGAAAGCGATGGAAGCCATGTTCCAAAGAGCTGTGGACAAGGGGGATAATTACATAAAGGGCGCTGTTTTATTTACAAAATGATTTTTTGAGATAAGCGGGACACTTTTCAAATGACGAAAAGTGTCCTGCTTGCGACATTATAAAAGGTGAGATAATGAAAAAGGTCCTTATTGGTGCATTTGCACATGAGTCAAATGATTTTTGCCCGAATTTTACGACAACAGAAATGTTTGAAGTTTTTGAGGGACAGGATGTTATTGATAATTTGCCGGTAAAGGATATTTTCGAAAATGCAGGAATAAAAATTGTGCCCGGTTTGTATGCAAATGCTCAGTCATATGGCAAAGTTAAAGAAGAAACTTATAAATACTTTGAACAGAAAATTTTAGACATAATAAAAAACGAATCCGATTTAGACGGTATATGGATGTTTTGCCATGGTGCAATGAGCGTCGAGAACATAGGGTCAGGCGAATTGCGCTTGATGTCGGAAATAAGAAAATTGGTTGGCGAGAATTGCGTAATAGCGCTTGGAATGGATTTGCATGGGAATATAGAAGAAAATTTTTCTGAAATAGTAAATATCTTTCGATGTTACCATACTGCCCCTCATACCGATCAGACAGACACATACAGAAGAACAGCTGCAGCTCTTGTGAAAGCTATTGGCAGGGGAGAAAAACCGCGTACTCAAATGGTGAAAATCCCAATGATATTTCCGGGCGAAATGGCCGCTACAACTACATATCCGTTCAAAGACATAATAGCAAAACTTGAGCAACTTGAGAACGAGGATAAAGCGGTTGAATGTGCAAGCATGTTCATTGGATTTGCGTGGGCAGATGCGGCGAGAACCTCGGCAACCGTCGCAATAGTGCCGTCTGACACTAAGTATAACGATTATTGTGAAAACAAAGCAAAGGAAATTGCCGACTTTGCTTTTTCAAAACGCAGAGACTTTAAATTTGAAATGGAATCGTTTGATACAGACCGGTCAATTGCTCATGCAATCAGCAGCAGCGTTTATCCGGTTTGTGTTACAGATATGGGAGACAATCCAACAGCAGGAACCAACGGTGGAAGCTTAAGCCTGTTAAATGCCCTTTTGCGATACAATAAATCTGAATGCAAAGCACTTGTTGTTGGAATATATGACCCGTTAGCATACAAAAAATGTATTGAAGCTGTCGGCAGAGAATTCGAGCTGCTGCTCGGTATTGACATAGATGAAGTGACGCGGCCTATTTCAATTAAAGTTCAGGCTAAGCGAAAGCTCGATATCATGGATTATGACATCGAAACTAATCCGCCTACAAAAAAATGTGAGGGCGTACTCGTGAGCTGCGACAATATTGATATTGTTATAACAAGCAAACCGTTTGCTTTTATTCACAAAGTTACATTTGATTTATGCGATTTGCGGATTGATGACTATAGAATTTTAGTAACAAAGTTCGGGTACATTTATCCCGACCTGAAAAAAATGACAAAAAGATATATCATGGCAAACACTCCCGGAGAAAGCTATCAGAATGTAACAGAACTTAAATATTACAATTTGACACACCCAATATATCCGTTTGATGATATTTAAAGGAGTAAATATGGAAAAAATGTTTCCCAGAACAATGGTTGGCGGAGTATCTCTTCCAAGAATGATTATCGGATGCAACTGGATTTCCGGATTCAGCCACAGAGGCAGCGCAAGCGACGTGATGATAAAAACACATCATCGTGACGCGCAATCCACCTCTCAGATATTTGAAAAGTTTTTGGAAAAGGACATAAATTGTGTTTTGGGTCTGTTTAACGTTGATCCCAATCTAAAAAAAGCGGTGAAGCTGGCGCAAGATAAAACAGGCAAAAAGATGATCATAATTGATGAGCCTATTATCAATGTTGATGATACAGCAATTGCAAGGCATGAAGCAGAGCTGGAAATAAAAAAATGCGCCCAAAACGGCGCCTCCTTTTGTCTCCCGCTTCACTCCTGTGTTGAACAGCTCTTGAACAAAAAAACACAAACTATAGACAGGCTTTCGGATTATCTTTATATGATCAGAGAAAACGGAATGATACCCGGGCTGTCTGCACATATGCCGGAGGTCATTCAGTTCACCGATCAAAACAATTATGATGTTGAAACATATATTCAAATATTTAATTGTATGGGATTTTTGATGCAGGTTGAAATAGAAAGTGTTGCAAAGATAATTCACAATGCCAAAAAACCTGTTATTACTATAAAACCCTGCGCTGCCGGAAGAACAACACCATACGTGGGACTGAACTTCTCCTACAATGCAATAAGGGAACAGGATATGGTTTGTATTGGCTGCTTTAATGAAAACGAAGCAGCTGAGGATATGGAATTTGGATTGGCAGCCATTGATAGAAGATTGCCGCAGGTGGAAACAAGAAACAGCCCTCTTAAAACAGATTTAATAAAGGGCTCAACAGCATATAAATAATAAGTATAAAAGCAGCGGAGCGTACCGCTGCTTTTATCATATATAGAGGATTGGATAATGTTAGAAAGAATCAGTAAATCTAATTTTTTTATTAAAGCTCTGATGACAGCTCTTGCAGTGCTTTTTGTCGGGGCTTCTATGGGCATTATGAGTTTCGCAAATGTGGGGGCAGAGCCAATAACATTTTTTGCACAGAGCCTTTCAAGAAGCTTTAAAATTACACAGGGAGCAGCGGTGTATATAAATAACGCTGTTTTGCTGCTGTTGGTGCTTGTATTTAATACAAGCAAATTAAACGGTGCAACGATAATTTCCTTTTTGGTTACGGGCAAGGCTATGGACATTACTCTGAGGCTGTTAGAACTGATTTTCACGCAGGATTTGAGTTTAATTGCAAGGCATGCGATGAATGTAATGGGTGCTTTGATGCTTGGATTTTTTATCGGAATATATCTGAGCTTTGACTTTGGTGCGTCTCCGGCTGACGGAGTTATGATTCTAATAAGCAAAATTACCGGACTTTCTTACAAATACAGCATTTGGATTTTTAACGCAATCTATGTGCTGCTTGGAATTATATTTGGCGGTAACTTTGGGTTAGGTACGATTATTGCAAGTGTTCTAATGGGGATATCGTGTGATTTTGTTAACAAACATTCATCTAAAAAACAATGCTGAACCTCGCGGCTTTTCCTGCATTTCTATTTTAATTTATAGGCAAAGAAATTGAGGATTTGTCAAAAACAAGCAATCTGTTTGCAAAAGCCTACGTCGGCATTACACCCGAGGTCAGACGCATGGCTTCTGATTCGGTTATGGGAGTTGAGTCAAGCCAATCACCAAAAATTCCGTCATATACAGACCAGGCGCCATCGCGCCAAACAACCACGTGGAGGTCAGAAGAAGGGTACGCCAACAGCTCACCTGTTACTTCTTCAAGACCGAATCTTAATTCGCACAATGGTTTCACTGAAAAATCAGCTCCTTTCGTTGATAACAGTATAACAGGTAATAACAGAGGTATCAAAGAAAAATCAGCGAACAGCGCCGCAGACCCGGAACTTGGCGCTGTTTTCAGGGAAAGCATTATTCCTCCACAGCTCACAGTGCAGCAAAATAATGTTAATTACTAAGCACTCAGCAGGACAGCGCAGCAAAAAAGCTGCTTAAGGTTCTTAAAGCAGCTTTTAAAATGCAATTGTGCTGTAGGAAATAAGGCAGCAGCGCGGCACTGCAATGAGACGGCAGGGAAGACAGGTCTTCTCTGCCGGCAATCCATTAGGGTAAATGCAATGATGTTAAAGTTGATTAGGCTGACAAAACCCCAATGGTTTCGCCCTCAATTGCCTGAGCTTATGCTTTCCCCGTATTGCGCTGCTGAGAGTATATCCTCACAATATTAATCAATATATCACGACAGATTTTCATTTTTTCCAAGGATGCCAATTCATAAACGCCATGGGCATTGAATCCGCCTGTGCCGAGATTCGGACACGGTAATCCCTTGTACGAGAGCAGCGCACCATCTGTTCCGCCACGCACAGGGAAAATAATCGGAGTAGCACCGGCTTCTTCGATTGCCGCTTTTGCATTGTCTATCAAATGCATATGCGGAAGTATCTTCTCCTCCATGTTGTAATAGCTGTCCTTGAGCGTTAATTTCACGGTTCCCGCCCCATGCTTTGACTCGATAAACTCCGCCGCCCTTTTCATCTCGTCCTTTCGGATTTCGAATTTTTCTCGGCTGTGATCTCTGATAATATAGGTCAATTCTGCTTTCGTCACATCCCCAACCATATTGCAAAGATGGAAAAAGCCCTCTTCTCCCTCTGTGTGCTCGGGGCGCTCGCTTTCAGGCAGCAGCGCATGAAATTCTATCGCTATATTCTGCGCATTAACCATTATGTTTTTGGCACTGCCCGGATGCACCGAAAGCCCGTGAAATTCAAGCTCCGCCTGAGCGGCATTGAAATTCTGGTATTCCAGTTCACCCGCATCCCCACCGTCGACAGTGTAAGCGAAATCAGCATCGAAACGATCAAGCTCAAAATAGTCGGTACCCGAACCTATTTCCTCATCGGGAGTAAAACCGATTTTAATCGGTCCATGTGGAATATTCAGTGCATTAAGCTCCTCAAGCATCGAGAAAATCTCGGCAATACCGGCCTTATCATCGGCACCCAAAAGCGTTGTACCGTCGCTTGTAATAAGCGTCTGTCCCACAAGTGATTTTAAAAATGGGAATTGACGGTCGGACAGCACAATCTCATCGCTGAGCTTGAGATCGCCTCCGTCATAGCAATGCCATATAATCGGATTCACATTTTTACCGGGAGCAGCGTCAACTGTATCCATGTGGGCAATAAATCCCAGCTTTGGACAATTTTGAAAGCCGTCAGTTGCCGGGAGCGAAGCAGTGACATAGCAATGCTCGCTTACATGAACATTCTCCAGACCTATCTCCCTCAAATCATCTGCCAACATGTTTGCCAGATTCCATTCACCTTCAAATGAGGGGCTTTCGGTACACATCGGATTGCTGGTGGTGTCAACCTTGACATATTTAATAAAACGGTCGCAAATATCCATGCTTAACTCCTTTTTTGCTCGGCACAGTTTAAATAATACCATCTGAATAATACGGATTTCGCACTGTATTAATTTCAAGTGCAGCCGCTCATTCAAACCCAAAACAAGCACGAGTTTTTCTCGCCCGATGATTTGGAAGCTTATTATTTCACGCTGATTTTCAGTCTACCGCTACAATGAATTGCAATTCAAGAAGGTTGCCGTCACCGGACGGCTTAGCCTGTACACATACGCCTGCGGGAGCACAAGTGCTATTGTCTGCTGACATCCATGCACGGAACACCTCGTTAAAATCATTCATCATATTCATATCCGCAAGATATCCGTTCAGCATTATGATATTTTCCTTTTTGAGACTGAACTCCGCGAACAGTTCATCATAACGAGCAAGCACTGCCGCTGTCTGCTCTTTCATTGTCTTAAATTCAGGTCGTGCACTATGCCCGGTAAAATAAGCAACACCGTTATGAATTACCATTCGGCTGCATCCGGGACCGTTGTCAAAGCGTTTGATTTCCATAATCTGTAATTTCCTTTCTGAAATTCGGCGTTAAGCCCGTGCAACGATAAGCGCAATTTCAATCAGAATATCGCTGCCGTCATCAAATTTAAATTCCGGCGGAGCCTGAACAGCTATACCGGCAGGGGGATTGATTTCTCCCACCCACTCATGAAACGGTTCACTGAATTCTTTCATTTGACTTCCGTCGCGCACATAGATATTCGCCATGAGAATGTTCTCTTTTTTTAGCCCAAACTGAGTGAATAATTCATCATATCTGCGGCATATACCCTCGGTCTGTTCGCGGAGAGTTTTGAAAAACGGGCTGACATGCCCTGTGAAATATGCCACATCGTTGTGTATGACCAGGCGGCTTCCGCCGGGACTCAGGTCAAAATGCTCTAATTTTCCGGTTGTTTTTTGGTCTTTACAGTCAGCCGCAACTATAAGCGCAAGCTCGACATGTATATTGTCACCCATCTCAGAGGTCTGATCGGGCGGAGCTTGCACCGCAACTCCCGCAGGCGCGTGAGCGGGGTCAATCCACTTGTTCCACTCATCATCGAATTCGGGAAGCTCTTTGATGTCTTTCAAATATGCATTCATCGAAATGATGTTTTCTTTTTTCAGTCCAAACTGTGCGAACAGCTCATCATAACGGCGGCAAAGACCCGCCGTTTGCTCCCTCAATGTTTTGAACTTTGGGGATGCATGTCCGGTAAAATATGCAACGCCGTTATGAATTACCAGACGGCTGCTGCCCTTGCCGATATCAAAACGCTCAATCATGTTTAATTACCTCCAATGAGGCGCAGCCGATTCCGGCTCAACGCGCCTTTTTTATAATCTTTCGTGTCATACCGCGCAATCTTTTGGAGCCCTAATGCTTTTGTCAGCCGGGCATATTCCGAATAATTTGATAAAAATGAAAGGCTCCTGACAAGAAAGTGCAAGACAGAAGCCGAAACATTTTTAGTTTTACTGTTTTTTGTATGAATTCAAGAACAATGATGTATCTTCAATTTCCGTGAATAATCAGATAAGCCCGATTACTTAGAGCGATTGGTTTTATCGACAAGCGCAGCGAGATAGCCAAATGCAAAATAGCATTCATTTTCATTTCCGGCTTTCAAAATCATATCAATGACTTGATTCGATTTTTCAACATCGCCGTTGTAAAAATAGTAGTTTGACAGACCGAAGCCCATAGTAATCAAATCCAGTGCTTCAAGGCTGCTGATATCAGCGGGCAGAACTTCTTCGGGCTTTACTATTCCCTTGTACATAAGAAGACGGCGGAAATAAGCTGTATTATCACCCGGATCAAAGTCCTCCTTGACATTCTCTATAATTTTTTGTGCGGCGTCGCGGTCGCCAAGACGAAGCTCAGTCATATAATACCAATCGCAGACCGCAATTTTTTCATCGTCGGTAACAGACATATCGAGACAATGCTGATAGGCTACAGCAGCCTTTGCATATTCTCCGAGCAGAAAGTGAGAAAGACCCAAATGATACCAAATATTCCAGTTTTCGGGGCCGTTATCGGGCATTAGCTTTGACGCGAGTGTGAAGTCTGCACAAGCATCCTCAAAGCGCCATTGAGAGAGCATACGATGACCGCGGTGACGATACAGAATATTGTTAAACGGGTCAAGTGCTATAGCGTGTGCATAGCATTCCTCAGCCTCACGAAAAAGAGAGCTGCCGGCAAAAGCAAGTCCCTTTTCCATCCACAGTGCGGAATTGTCGGGGTCCGCAGCTATTTTGGCGTCGATTGCCTTCATAGCTTCGTCCGATACAAAAGATACTCGCGTCCAGCTGGAAACCTCATATTCTTGAACAAGATTGCGATCCATAGAAATATCCTCCTTAAATTCAACAGAACAAGCCTGTTGTTTATTTGTTTTGTCCGGCAAAATGGCATGCCACAAAGTGACCCTTGCAGTTTTCTTTAAGAGCCGGAATCTCTTCACTGCATTTTTGCGCTGCATATGGGCAGCGGGTGTGAAAGCAGCAACCCGAAGGCGGGTTCAGAGGGCTTGGCACATCGCCCGTAAGTTCGCCTCGCATACTTTTCACATCTGGGTCGGCAACAGGTATAGCGTCGAGCAGAGCGAACGTATACGGGTGCAGCGGATTGTCAAACAGTTCATTTTTGTCTGCTAATTCCACAATATGCCCGAGATACATAACAGCAATGCGGTCACAAAGATGTTTTACCACGCTGAGGTTATGGCTGATAAAGATATATGTAAGATTGTATTTTTTTTGCAAATCCTGCATCAGGTTCAGTATCTGAGCCTGGATTGAAACGTCAAGTGCCGAAACCGGCTCATCGCATATAACCATATCGGGATGAAGCGCAATAGCGCGTGCCACACCGATACGCTGTCTCTGTCCGCCGGAAAATTCATGAGGAAACCGCGTATATTGATCCTCGCGAAGCCCGACGTCATTCATCAATTGAATACAGATTTTTTTGCGTTCGGCGGCATTTTTCATGCCATGCACCAAAAGCGGTTCCTCAATGCAGCGTCCGCAAGTCATGCGCGGGTCAAGCGACGAAAACGGATCCTGGAAAATCATCTGTATGTGCTTTGCCAATTCGGGACGGCTGTAGGTGCTGATCTCCTTGCCGCGGAAATATATCCTGCCCTCCGTCGCTTCAATCAGACGCACGATCGCCTTTCCGGTTGTGGACTTTCCACATCCCGACTCACCGACCAATCCGAAGGTTTCTCCCTCTTTGATATCCAATGATATATCTTCAACCGCCTTGGAATACATATAGCTTGTCAGCAAGGACTTTTTGCGCTTTATCTTGTAGTGAATTTTCAGGTTTTCAACCCTGAGCAGCGAATTTGAGTTTTCATTCATTGCTTTGTCCCTCCTGCATATATTTCCAGCAGCGAACACTTCTCCCGTCAGCTAACGCCAACAGCGGCGGCTCTTTTTGCTCGCATATCTCAGAGGCACACTCACATCTGGGGCAGAATCGGCACCCTGTCGGATACTCGCTTGCGCAGGGAACCATGCCTTTAATATTATAAAGACGCTCAACATCATCGCTGAGATTCGGGATACTCTTGAGCAGCCCGTCGGTATACGGGTGAAGCGGATCTTTGTATATCTTGGATACCGAGGCATATTCCACTACCTGACCCGCATACATAACCATCGCATTTTCCGCTATCTGTGCAACCACTCCGAGATCGTGTGTAATTATTATTATCGATGTTCCTGTCTGCTTTTTAAGATCTGCCAAAAGATGCATTATCTGTGCTTGAATAGTGACATCAAGCGCCGTGGTAGGCTCGTCGGCTATCAGTATTTTTGGCTTACACGCCAGTGCCATGGCTATCATAATACGCTGACGCATACCGCCGGAAAGCTCGTGCGGATATTGGTCTACGACCTTTTCGGGGCTTGAAATTCCGACCATCTGAATCATTTCAATGGCATGTGTGCGCGCATCATGCTTTTTCATGCCCTGATGAATTCTAAAAGACTCGGCTATCTGACTACCGACGGTAAACACAGGATTCAGGCTTGTCATCGGCTCTTGAAAAATCATAGATATGTCATTACCGCGAATCGCGCGCATCTCTTTCTCTGACTTTTTAAGCAGATCTTCACCCTGATAGATTATCTCTCCGCTCTCGATTTTCCCGGGAGGACAGTCTACAAGCCGCATTATCGACAGGCTGGTGACACTCTTGCCGCAGCCGGACTCTCCGACAATTGCAAGCGTTTCACCTTGTGTAAGATCAAAGGAAATTCCATCGACAGAGGGTATTACACCCTCCTCGGTGTAAAAATAGGTTCTTAAGTCCTTAACTTGCAATAATGGCTCATTCATATTTTCAGTCCGCCCCCTCATGTGTTTTTCAGACGAGGATCAAGCGCGTCACGCAGTCCGTCGCCCACAAGGCTGAAGCTCAAAACAGTAAGAGTAATTGCTATACCCGGAATTATCGCGGACATAGGGTGCGAGCGCATTATCTCACGTGCCTGGCTCAGCATAGCGCCCCATTCCGGGTTTGGAAGCTGGACGCCGAGACCCAGAAAAGACAAACCGGATGAGGTGAGAATCGCAGTGCCCAAATTAAGTGTGACGTTGACTATTATCTGGGACATTGCATTCGGTACAATGTGTGTGAAAACTATACGCATATTAGATTCACCGATAACTCGGCTTGCCGAAATATATTCGTTTCCGCGCAGAGTCATTACCTGACCGCGAACCATTCGGGCTATTCCCGGAATTGAAAATATGGCAATTGCATACACGGTATTCTGCGTACCGGGACCGAGTATCGCAACGACAACGATTGCCAGCAGCAGACCCGGAAAAGCAAGTAAAATGTCAATAAGGCGTGAGAGCACGGTATCGAGCCAGCCGCCGTAAAATCCTGCGAAAACCCCTATAAGCACGCCTATCAATGTTCCGGCAATAACACCCTGAAGGCTGATAATCATAGACGTTCTTCCGCCATAAACCATGCGCGCAAAGATATCGCGTCCAAGATTATCTGTTCCGAACAGATGTGTGACACTTGCGGGAGCAAATTGATTAAGCAGATCCTGTTTCAGCGGGTCCTGAGTTATAACCAACGGACCGACAAAACAAAAAAGAGCGATTAATATAAGAACAGCAAACGCAAAAATGTTCATTTTATGTTTGCAAAAGCGGCGTACAATGTCATTTTTCATATCCTAATCCCCCTTATGCTAATCAAGCTTGACACGCGGATCTGCAACGGTGTACAGAATATCCACAATTGTGTTTACAATGACAAATGTCACTGCAAGCAGCAGCACGCTTCCCTGAATCAGCGGGTAATCTCGTTTGGATACCGCGTCAACCACCAGTCGTCCGACTCCCGCGATAGAAAATACAGTTTCGGTTAGCGTGGCACCTGCAAGCAGCGAGCCAAAGCGCAATCCGACTGCGGTAAGCACAGGAATAATTGCATTTTTGAATGCGTGCGACATGATGATAACACTGCTTTTTACTCCGCGCGCCCGCGATGTTCTTATGTAATCCTGCCCTATCACGTCAAGCATGGAGGAGCGAGTAATTCGCGTAACATAACCGACCTCCTGAAACCCCAAGGTGAACACAGGCAAAATCATTGCCCTTACGGTGTCAAAGCCCGTAACCGGCAGCCATCCGAGTTTTAGGCAGAACAGCAGCATCAGCAGCATAGCCAGAAAATACGAGGGCGTGGAAACTGCAATGAGCGAAACTACTCTCAGCGCGTTATCCGGAAATTTTCCGCGCCAGACCGATGAAATCATACCAAAAAGCACACCGAACACAGTCGAGACAACCGTGGCACCAACTGCGAGCTTGATAGTAGTGGGATAGCGGCGAATAAGCTCAAGTACAACAGGCTTGTGTGTGGATATGGACATACCCAAATCGCCGCTGAATATATTCTTCATCCAGATAAGATACTGAATAAGCATCGGCTTGTCCAGTCCCAGCCGAACCTTTTCTGCTTCAATTGCAGCTTTTCCCGCGCCCTGCCCAAGCATCATGGTAACCGGGTCTCCCGGTATCAGACGAACCATCAAAAACACCACGATTGACAGAATAATCAGCATCGGTATCATCTGAAGAATTCGTTTTGAAATATATTTCGCCATTTGGCCCCCCGAATCCGAATAAAGGACAAGCTGATTTGTGCTTGCCCTTTATTCTCTTAGTGAATCTCGTGAATGCTAAACTCTGACCTTTACCTTTTCAAATTCGACAATGACAGACGGACTGACCGAGAAATTCTCTACCTTGTCACTGTGAACATATATTGCATTGCGGATATTCAAATATACGGCGAACGGATCATCCAGATATATGATCTGCTGTGCCTCTTTGTACATTTCCTTGCGGAGCTCCTGGTCATTCTCAACCGCTGCATCATTGAGCAATTGATCGACCTTGGCGTTGCTGTACCAACCGTAGTTGTTGGTGTTAAGACCGTCATCACTGCTTACACAGATTCTGCGAAGCGCGGAATCCGCATCAAGTGTCGAACCGCCATATCCCATAATGAACATGTCATATGGCACATCCTCCGGCTTCAGTCCATTAAGCGTGGCATTAAATGTAGCGCCGTCAACACTTGTGATTGTGACGTTTATTCCGACACCGGAAAGCTGATCTTTCAGTACCTCAGCCATTTCGTCGCCCTTATTATAACCGTTGTAGGTCATCATTCGAATATCCGTGCCATCGGCAAAGCCCGCTTCTTTAAGAAGTGCTTTTGATTTTTCAATATCCTGCTTTATTACACCAAAATCAAAATAACCGAAAATATGAGGAGTCAAAGGTCCGCCTGTAGCGGTTTCCTCTATATCTCCGAGAAGTGCGGAAACCAATGCCTCGCGATCAATGGCATAGCTGATTGCCTGACGGACTTTTACATCCTTGCACACCGAAAGATCGCTGCAATTAAACTGGAAGCCCTGCAATCCATATCCGGGGGCAGCAAATACGGTCAAGCCCTCTGTTTCCTTAAGGCGTGCAACATCATCGACTGCGGGACGATCCAAAATATCAACCTCGCCTGTTTCGATTGCAAGAGCACGGGAACTGTTCTCGGGTATGATTTTGTAAATCATGTTTTGCGTGCCGACCTCACCCTGCCACCAACTCTCATTGGCGACAAAGGTCATCTGCTCGTCCGCATCCCATGAGGTTACTTTATAAGGGCCGGTTCCGTTTATTGTTTCGGGGTCAATTCCGATATCATTGCCATATTTTTCAAGGTATTTCTCGTCCATAATCGACATGTACTGAGCACACATGTCGGCCTCAACGCATCCGTGAGGTCCGTCTAACGTGATGACAACTGTTTTGTCATCGGGAGCGGAAACCGTGTCTATCCAAGACGCTTGACTTGTGTAGCGAAGTGCGTTATTTTCGTCCAGCAGACGAGTGTAGGTAGCTAACACATCTGAAGCGGTACAATCATCGCCATTTTGGAATTTAACGCCGCTGCGCAAGTGGAATGTCCATGTAAGGCCGTCTTCACTCGATTCCCATGTCTCTGCGAGCGCACCGATTGCTTTGCCCTGTGCGTCATAGGTAAGCAGATTATCATAGATTAGGCGAAGCACCTTGTCATTTGTTACGTTCATATGCGGATCTAAAGTGTCCTGGTCGCTGTAGGTTCCCACAACCAGTGTGTCCTTATACTCTGCGTCGCCGTTTGCAGCGCCTTCGTCCGGCTTTGAAGTGTCCGGTTTGCCGCAAGCTGCAAAAGTGATTGTCAACGCAAGTACCAGCAGTAATGATATTGCCTTTTTCATGTTTTCATTTCCTCCCTGATTTCTGATTTTTTACATCTGTTGCTCCTGTGACCTTAGGCGGCATTTCTGAAAAATTGCAAATGATTAAAATTATGTTTTTTAATACTGTTTTAAAAGCAATCGCAATTTTTATTAAAATCCGCCAAAATGTTAGTTGTACCTTAAAGTAATTGCCTGAAGTTGTCAAGCCGATGCGAAACCGCGCAGTTGTGCACGATACACAAATATTTACGCGCTTCTCAAATTTTCAATCGCTTTTGCGCTTTGAATAGGTATCAAGCTAAAGTTTCGGAAAATCCCTTATTATCAGACAAAAGTTGTGTAACGATTTCGACCGATTTTGCTGTTTTATTATTTTGGTCGATTACTTTAGCGATTTAAATCAAACTCAGGATAAAGTCAGCGATATTTGCTAATATTTTTCAAATTTCGATGCAAAACAGAAATTTTTGCTGTATTCATGTCAGACATATATTGACTTACGTGAGCGTTGTGATAAACTTTTAATAAAGGCAGAAGAAAATTTGTTTTGTTTAAAGTTACAAATTTAGACAAATCGGCATTTTTTTATTTTCAACCTGATACAGGCCTGTATTCTGCACCATGTACGCATCCGTAACGTTAAAAGGCAGTTGTGAATTCCCAATGACGCAAAAGGATGTCGCCGGAACACTCATACGGCGCCGGGCTTATTTTCATGTGATGCATAACAAGATTGCACTTCAATAATTTTCAAGCACTGTGTAAAGGACTTGCGGTTTATTGGTTATTATGCGCTGTTGAATCGGGAGGGAAGTACCCTTGATTAATAATACATATAATAATATCAATAGAATCAACAGACCTCTGTCTTATGGTATTAATGTCGACCTCGATTACATCGAGCATTCGCATATTAACTATGAGCTGATTTTTCTGTGCGAGGGCGAGCTGATTGTGATAATTAACGGGAAACAATATTTAATGGGGAAAAACGACTTTTTGTTTATTCCAAACAGACACATTCATTCCATGTATACACCCAAACACAGCAAAACAATATCCATAGCTTTTATACCAGAGGAGCTTCCTCAATTTCAGCGGCTGATGGAAGAAATTCAATCTCACCCGATTCTGCTTGCATATAAACAGCAATGCACCTCACTGCGCCGGCTTGCACAAACCTACGCAAGTGATTGCGAGGCAGGGGATCCCCTTATTCTTGTTAGCTATCTCGGGCAATTTCTCGGTTATATCAAATCCGAACTCGTGTGTATCCGTGAGGAGGAACCCGCTCTCAGCGCTTCTCTCGCCACATTTGAGCGGGCGCTTTCCTTTATTCATGGGCGGATACAGCAGCGGGTGACCCTTGAAATGACCTCGGATGCAATCGGAATTACGAAATTTCACCTCTCAAGGTTGTTCAAGACTCATTTGCAATTGGGGTTTTCAGGGTATGTTTCTCTTCTCAGAATCTATGGTGCTATGCGCCTTCTGGAGGAAACAAACCAAAGCATGACACAAATCGCAGCTTATTGCGGTTTTGATACCATGCGCAGCTTTAACCGTTCATTTCTTGAATTTGCCGAAACCACACCCAGAGAGTTTCGCGCACGATATATAGACAGCGGTCTGCACGAAATCTTGTTAAATGCACCTTGGGTTCGCACGCATGTTCGTCAGCAAATTAATACAGATTAAAACCGGAGCGGATATTTCAAAATTGACCGGCACTGATTTTATATATGAAGCAATACACGAGGGCGAATTTTTACGATACCGCTGTAATTGCATTTCGGTATCCTGTTTTTGCAACTTGGTGAAAACTCCTTGATTTCCCGCCGATAAATTCATATACTGCACTTGTAGCTGCAATATAATTGGTTTCCGGTTGAAATTACGGGAGCTTGGATAATGTTTATCGGAATATTCATACTTGTTTTTATTGCAATAACAATCGGCTTTGAAATTTATTTTCGTGTCACGGGAAGAAAATACGATGGGCTTTTAGGTCAATATAAAAAGCAAAAGGATAACAAAAAACAATAATTTTCGTTATCCTTACAGAGAACGACGGTGTGAGCTCCGAACATTTCTTATGGAATGTCAGAATTCACACCGTCGTTTTATTTGTTTAAGCTATGTAAATATGCGTGTTTAAGCTATTATTATTTCCGGCGCTGAAATTGTATTTCGATTATCGTGCTGAGGCAGATAATAGTCTGAATGAGGAACGTTTAAAATACCTCTTTGCTATATTTGTCGATTTCCTCACTGACAGTTTCGTAAACACCCTCAAAAGTACTGATGTTCAGCCCCTGAGTCGCATTTGGGATATAGTACAATTTTCCGTTTTCATCGCATGCGCGTTTGACCTCAGATCTGATAGCCTCTCGCGTCCAGCCCGGAAAATCAACCGCGGCGCTGTCTATGCCGCCCATAAATGATATTTGGCCCCCGTATTTTTTAATGAGCTCGGGGATATTATTTGAGGTCATAACTCCTTGCCAAACATCAACCCCCATTTCAATCATATATGGAACAAGAGTTGCAGCATATGAATCCGAATGATGAACAATCAGCTTTACTCCCAAATCGCGATATCTTCCATACACCTTTTTATAAGCAGGCAAAAAGAACTCCTTAAACATATCGGGCGAAATGAATGTCGATTTTTGGCTGCCCCAATCATCATGATGAAAAAGTGCATCCGGCTTTAAGTACTTGCATAGCTCTTCGGCATACTGTAATTCCCATTCGGTGAGATAGTCAATAAGCTCATGCATGCATTCCGGCTCATCATAGAAGTTAATCAGCGCTTCCTCAATTGACATCAAATGATGACATTGCTCAAATAGACCGGGAGCAACAAACGGAGTCGCAAAGTACTCATTTCGGTCAACTGCCTCTGCTTCTTTCACGAATGGCGCCCACTCCTCAGGTGAAAACACAATATTGGGCGCATGTACATATTCACGCCACTTGGTTATATCCTTGCAGACGATATGCTCTTCGTCATGCACAGGAAATCCTCCGGGAAGTCCCGCAGGCCACGAAAAGGTGATTCCCCACGCATTGACCTTGTCGAGCTCGCCGGGTCTCATCGGTCTTGGGTTGTGGACTGCAAATGGGCTGCCGCCCAAAAGCTTAAACGCCTCAAATTGATTGACGAAACGATCGGGTTTTCCTCCGTGAATAGTTTCAAGAAGATTTTGTTTTTTAGTAAGCATGTTATTTCCCTTTCTTAAAATGTAAAATCTTATTACGCCTATGTATCGGACAGATTCGTGGAATGCATTTTTCAGTAGCTTTATTATATAAATTATAAAAAGAATTGTCAATGCACGCTGCTTTTGGCAGTTTTGCCATAAGGAATTGATATAGCGCTTTGACTTCTCAAATCTTCAAGCTCACAAATATGCGGGTTCGGCAGCAGTCCCGCCGTATAATATACGATTTTGCGCTCTGTCTATGCACCGAAAACCGTGTTTGCCCGACGCATATTTTCTATGACACCGATTTTAAAAAACAGCGGATATGGAACGGTTTTGGGTGGAAGTGAGGTAGGATTGTATGAAATAGCAAGTGAACTATCGACACAGAAGGCTTGATTTTTGCATATAACAAGGATATACTTATCTAAATTCAATAGTTTTTACTTAGAATAAGCAAAAACTATTGAATTTTATAAAGTTTTTGCGTATACTATAAAGAAGGAGGCGACGTTATGATCGTAAGACCACGTTATTTGGATATCCTCAGAACCTACCGTGATGTACCGCTTGTGAAAATACTTGCCGGAATAAGACGTTCGGGTAAATCTACCATTTTGGAAATGTTAGTGGAAGACTTGGTGAGCAGTGGCATTCCCCGAGACCACATGATCAGAATGCGGTACACCTCAGAAAACTTTGAAGATGGAATGACCTCAAAAGAAATGTATCAAGGAATCAAAGAAAAGATAACGGATGATTCTCGGTACTACCTACTGCTGGATGAAGTGCAGGAAATAGACGGATGGGAAAAGGCGGTGAACAGCCTGCTGGAAGATGCCAATACCGATATTTATGTGACAGGCTCAAATTCAAAGCTGATGTCCGGTGAAATATCCACCTACCTGACAGGAAGATATATTTCTATTCCCGTTTATACCTTGTCTTTTGCAGAATATCTGGAATTTAAGAAAAATGGTGCGCTCTCTGAAAAGGAGCTGCTAAATGAATACATTCGCATGGGCGGATTCCCAATTGTTGCATTAGGTAACTTCGATGAAAGATCCTCGTATCAAATTGTGGAGGGAATTTACAACTCCGTGATTACCGGTGATATCACCAAGCGCCATCAGGTAAAGAATTTTGACTTGTTTAACCGTGTTGTAAAGTATGTTGTGGAAAACGTAGGCAAGACCTTTTCAGCCAATGCAATCGTGAAATTCCTAAAGAGCGAAGGGCGTGCCCTGTCGGTGGAAACGGTATACAATTATTTGGAGTGGCTGGAAAAGGCTTTTGTCATCTATCGCTGCTCAAGATACGATTTGCAGGGAAAGTCGATACTGAAAACGCAGGAGAAATTTTACCTTGCGGATACCTCGCTGAAATACAGTGTTATGGGCTTCAATCCCAAGTCAATCGCGGCTATGCTGGAGAACATTGTGTATTTTGAATTACGCAGAAAAGGCTATGAGGTATATGTCGGTAAAAACGAAACGAAAGAGGTGGACTTTGTCGCGGTGCAGCGTGATGAGCGGGTTTATGTGCAGGTGTGCCGCAGGCTGCCGGAAGAATCTGACCGTGAGGTGGCAAACCTGCTGGAGATAAAAGATCATTATCCCAAGTATGTGGTGACACTGGATGAAATTGAGGCCGGTAATGTCAATGGTGTGAAAATCATGCACCTTGCAGATTTTTTATTATGTGAGAATTACTGAGGATAACCGCCGCTTGCTTTGCAAAGATGCAAAGCAAGCGGCGGTTATTTAATTTCCCCGCGTTCTTTATGAATTAATGGCAGCCTATTTTGCGTCATCCCCGCTCAGCAGACCTTGCAGATAATCAAAATCTCCGCTGGTGCGGTCGTTGTGCCAAAGGGCGCGCGAGGTATCGTACAGCGCTTTTGCCTTGTCGCGCTCGTTGACGGCGAGCCGGGCGAAAATTCGCAGTATGGAGATAAGTCCGCCGTACTGCTCGCTGTCTTGAAAGTCGTTCAGTCCCTGCCTGTTACGCTCCATTGCTGCCAAGGCCTCGAGATTTTCTCCGAGATAAAAGCAGACATAGGCGTAGTCGGCGAGATAGATCATTCGGATAATTCCGAAGGTTTTTTCACCTTGTACAGCCTGCAGCTGACATTTGGCCTCCTTGTAATCACCCTTTTCACAGTATCCCGCACATAGATTGATGCGTAAGGTTGCGCGGATGAGAAGCGATTTCCGCCCCTGTAAAAGCTTTTTGTTTTCCTCAATATAGCGGTCGGGATTGTGCTGCTCGGTGAGGATTGGACGCAATGCCTCAACGCTTCGCATAAAGCGGAGATACCACAGATGATTGACAATCAACGGAGCTGTCACAATCACGAGCAGCAGCAGCGCAAGAAGCACGTAAAAAAATTCGTCCGACAGTGCCCATACATTTCTGCCCACGCCCAAAGCAATCGCCGCCATAACCGAAATCAATAAATAGACGACTCTGATTTTACTTTTATTTTGATTCATATGCTTTACCCCATACTTAATGGCTTTTGACGGGAATCAAAGTGCTCCGCACGCAGAATCCCTGCATTTCTGAATTTTTGAAGTGCAAGCTATTGCCAAAAACACTCTGCCGCCCGCAAACAAAATCATTCTCAAAACACTATAATATCACAGCATGTTTAAATTTTTATTTATACAATCTGAATATTTGTGAAGATCACAAAAAGCTCTTGAAATCGGTATTGACCGCCGACTTCAAGAGCTTTTGATTTAAATACATTTGGGCTCGGAGAAAGCTGTTTGAGCTCTCCGTTTCTTTTGAATCATTGATTCCTGTCACAGACTAAGCAGCTGAGCGTTGATGCTTTAAATACTTAATAATGTAAGAGGATTTTCATTCAATGAAGTGCTACTTAAAATATTTGGGGCTGAGCTTGCTGATTTCATCGGTGATAATCGGGTCGACATGCGGGAAAATGCTGCCCGACAGCCCATAGGTCTGACTCGGAATGAAGAATCCGCCCGGTGCATAAGCGTCGCAGCATCTGCGAACTTCATTTCGGATTGTCTCCTCAGTGGTGTTGGCGCTGTCGACAACGGCGGCATCGATACCGCCCATAAGAGTCATTTTGCCATTCAGCTCTTTTTTCATTGCGGGAATGTCGTTCTGCGGCAGCACGCCCTGCCAAACCTGAATGCCGATTTCCGCCATATCCGAAACAATGCCCGTGAGGTTTGAGTCGGCGTGGTGCATAGTAATGACACCGTGGTCGCGCATATAACCATAGAATTCGGCATAGCGAGGCTTGAGGAATTTGCGCCATATTTCGGGACTCATAAACAGACGGCGCTTTTCGCCCCAATCGTCATGCGAAAGGATAATGTCGGGTTTTAGGTTCTCAATGATCATCTTTGCATATGTAAAGCGATATTCAAAAACCACCTGAATCAGCTCGTCCATAGCCTCAGGCTCAGTCAGGAAGTTGCACAGGGTGTCCTCAAAGCCCATAAGGAAATGCAACTGTTCAAAGATTCCGGTTCCCATAAAGCCCATGACGAGCTTCTCTTTACGGTCGACCTCAGAGGCCTGCTTGATTGCGTCCTCCCAGCCATCGGTGCAGTTTGCGACAATATCGGGCACCTTTACATATTTGCGCCATTCGGTGATGTCGGGCAACACCTTGTTATCATCTGTTACATGAGGCATGGCCGCATGCTGATCAACAGGAAACGCGATGGTTGTGCCCCAGCGATCCTTGGACACGCTGCCGCGCACACGGTTGCCGCGGGTATATCGGCTTAGCGGATCGCACATGATGGGAACAAACGGCTCGTACTGATTGACTAAATATTCGGGACCGTCACCGCTGAGTGTTGCCAAAAAGTTTTCTCTTGATGTTAACATTTAAGAATCTCCTTTGTGTAAATATTTATTCCGCCTTTGCCGTCGCGTCGTTTCTCTCTTTGATTTCGGAGGCATAGGTGATCATCTTATCATCGGTTAATTTATAGAAGAAGAATATAATCAATCCGCTGAGAATGCATGCAATTGCGGGAAGACCGGTGACCATGAGCTTGATACCCGAGATTTCAGCCGCAGTTGCCGCTGCATCGGGCATGTAGCTGACTGCGGTCAGAACTGTGCCTATGACAGCGCTTCTGACGAAAACAGAAAGCTTTATGGGCATCGACAGAAGTCCCATGATGAATCCGCGAATATTCTTGCCCGTCTTCCACTCACCGTATGTAACCGTATCTGCGAACATTGCGGTAATCATGCAGAAAGCGAATTGGAGCAGCATAGTTCCGAGAGCCACCGCAACGATGAAGAACACGTCGGTGCTGGCAAACAGGAACACCAGAACCAGTGCGACCGCATATACCAAAACACCGACGATATACGCCATTTTCTTGCCGATTTTTTTGGCGACAGGAGCGGCAATCAGTGTTCCGGCAAAAGAGGTAAGGTTGATAACAACAAGGTAAAATGCCCAGTTGGACATATCTCCGTATATTTTTCTGAAAAAATAAATGGCTGTCGAGGTCACGAGATAATACGCGAAACAGCGGAAAAAGTCCGCCGACATCAAAATCATGAGCTGGCTGTTTTTAAAGGTTTCCTTTAAGAGCATTGATACGGGAACCTTTTCTTTTTTGGCCTTTTCTGTGGTTCCCGTAAGTACCGGGGGCAGGGAATCATAGCCCTTGGTGCTGAAGAAAACAACATAGTATCCGGCAATCATCAGAAGCGGGAACAGCATTGCGCCGAATGTAAAGCCCATAGCGGGATTTCCGACGGCGGTGCCCATTTTGATTATCGTTGCGAGAACGATATATCCGAAGATGATTTTTGCGACTGTGGAGCAGATTTGACGGCTGGTCGAGAGCCTTGTTCTCTCATACGGATCATCCGTCATTACGCTGATGAGCGAGAGATGCGCCGTGTATACCACGTTCCACACGAGATGGCTTGCGATAAATCCAAAGCTGATGATATATGGCGCAAGCGGGCCGGGAATATAAAGGAACATCGGTATGAACAGAAGATACGTGATAGGCGGTCCGACAAGCAGCCATGAGCGGTACTTGCCCCATTTCATCCATTTGAAATTTGCTTTTTCGACGATGGCACCCGCCGTCGGAACCCAGACACAGTCAACTATACTTGTAACTGTAAGTATAATTCCGGCAAGTGCCGGAGCGAACTTGCAGTAATCGGTCAGAAACAGCGAAAAATAGAACAGCTCCAGATTGACGATAAACTGAAAGCCTCCATCGCCGAAGCCAAACGTATTGATTGACAAGTTACTGAGCTTTTTTTCTTTCTTTTCCATGTTCTACATCCTTCCATGTTAAGTTTATCTTAATGGCACTTTTTACGCACTTGTGCCATTGAAGCAGTTTTAAGCGATTCCGAACAGTGAGCCTGCTATCGGAAGCCAGAGTGCGACGAGCACCACCATGCATATCTGTATAAGCGCGGCGGATTTCGGCATATCGCTCATCTTGTAGTAGCCCGTTCCATAAGTGAGAAGGGGAACCGAATCTATGGGGAACAGATAGCAATTTGCGGCGCACATGCCGAGCGCGAGAAACGCGAGTTTAACCGACACGCCCTGAGTTTGCGCAATAAGTACAAAAGGTCCGGCAAGCATCGTTATAAGTGCGGGCGCAACCGGAATCAGAATCAGAAGCAAAAACACAAACAGCGCAAGCATTGCCATGAACAGCTGTGTATTCATAACTATGTCTGCGGGGTAAAAGGCGACCAGCCAGTCGGAAACTCCGTTGTTGACCATGCTTTTTCCGACGCAGAGCACCGTGCCCGTAATGAAAATCACCTCCCAATTGACCGACGAGGTGAAGTCCTTCCATGAGAGAACCTCAATTCCGGGCAAAAAGAGCAGACAACAGCCTACCAGCGCAACGACGGAAACCTCTATGGCGCTCACCCATGAGGAGAGTATCCACAGTGAGAGCATGCCGAGAGTTATTGCGATAACAGCCATTTCCTTGCGGTCCATCCCGGAGGGGAGCTTTGACTTTTCGCCGTTCGTGAATGCAATAATTGTTTCACGGGGGATTTCGGCAGGCTTGTACACCTTTACGATAATTGCCCACGCAATCGGAAGCATAGCGGCGCACAGCGGAATTCCCACGAGCATCCATTGGACAAAGGTAATCGTTTCGCCCGTGAGCTGCTCGAGCAGACCTATGGCGAGAAGGTTGAGGGAGGAGCCTGCGGGCGTCATCATTCCGCCAATCATGCTCGCAATGGGAATGGCAATCATGAATGCTTTTCCGGTGCGATTTTTCTCCTCGCTGTCAGAATACATATCGAGAAAGCTCAGCCCGATAACCATAAAAATGGCGGTTGTCGGAATGTTGGATATCAAGGATGAAACCAGCGCCGTGCTGACCATTACGGCAAAAATCATCGTTCTTACGTCTTTTCCGAAGGTTTTCAGTATTTTCACCAAAATCCTCCTTGTGAGAGGAACCTTGACAAATGCCGCCGAAATTCCGAATGAGGCGAGTATAAAGAACAGGAGCGGGTTTGAAAAACCGAGTCCGACCGTCGCACCGAAGTTTTTTGTGACACCGATTATCGGCATCGCCGCAAGGGTCAAAAAACACAGGACGCCGGATGACATCACCTCGCTCATGAGCAAAATCAAAAATACAATCGCGAGAATCATGGTGTTTCGGCCGGCGGCGTCAAGTCCGTTCGGCATGGGAAGCAGAAGCATAATTGCTGCTGCAACAGCGGCAATTGCAAGACCGATACATTTCTTCTTCATTATGCGTGTTTCCTATCACTGTTTAATTTGCTGAAGCATGACTTGAAAATATCACTATTAATCATCGCTTGAGTTTAACGAATTTGTATAAAATAACAATAACATAACGACGTTAGAATTGGTACTGATTTTTTCAACCAAATATGTGAAAGAAATATGTCAGATTTTACTATTGACTTTTTACAAAGCAAGTTAACAGTTTGTTCACAAGTGTTAAAATTCGCTTTGTGAATTTGTGTCGGATAAATGCGATTAAAGTCCACATTGCTCAAACGATAGTGACATGGGCCTGCAATTGGCGTATAATGTACAAAATGCATACAATTAGACATAAAATGATGAAAATTACATACAAATTGCTTTTGACTTAAGCGGGTGATAGCGGCAGCTGAATAAGACTGATTCGAAACAATGTGATATTGGCCGCAAAAACAGCAATTGTACTGTACTTATTTAACAGTTTAAATAAAATCGAATTGAGGTCGTGCTGCTTTTTAAAATTATCTGTGCGATTTTTTCAAATAGGGAGAGCGCTATGCAAGAGGATTTTTATGCCCGCTCCGCCAATGGGGAGGGTGAGCGGGAGACTGTGACCCACCATCTTTGCCGTGTCGGTGAACTTTGTGGTGAATTTGCCGAGTCGTTTCACATGAGGAAAGCGGGTGAAATACTGGGCAGGCTGCACGACCTCGGGAAATATTCGCAGGGCTTTCAGGAGGTGCTGTCGCATCGCAAAATCCATGTTAATCATGCGGTGCCCGGAGCCGCCGTGGCGCTGGGCAGATATCGCGGACACAGAGAAACCGCAAAGCTGCTGGCGCTGCTGATTGCCGCACATCACAGCGAGCTTGACAGCGGCGTGTTTCCGCTTTTAAACCGTGTTTTGGCGGGTGAGGGCGAGCCGTTTGACGAAGCGCACAACGAAATTCCGCTTTTCGGACACACTGCACTTATTGACGCATATGACAAGATGCAATTGGCTGTGCCGCTCCCGCAGGGATATCCCGAGCATGTGAGTAGCGAGTCGGCGGAGGACGCGAATCTCGCCTATATGCTCGGTGCGCGCATGTTGTTTTCGGCATTGACAGATGCGGATTACAGCGCCTCCGCAGAGCATTTTGATTCGGAATATCTCATGGAACACACCGCGCCGAAGCTTGACCCCGACGCCGCTCTTGACCGACTCTATGCTCTCAGGGAACAAAAACAAAAAAACGCGGAGGGCGATTCGAAGCTGAATAAAATTCGAGATCGGCTTTTTGACGATTGTCTCGAAGCGGCTATGCAGCCTCCGGGTCTGTTTACACTCACCGCTCCCACCGGTACGGGAAAAACACTGAGCCTTTTTGCCTTTGCGGCAGCGCACGCAAAAAAATGGGGAAAGCGAAGAATAATTATCTTGCTTCCTTTTTTGGCGCTGGCAGAGCAAAATGTGCGGGAATACAGGCGGGTCGTTCCCAATCTTTTAGAGAGCCACAGCGCCGCCGAATTAAGCGAGGACTCGAGGCTTTTGGCTGAGAGATGGTCGGCAGAATGCATCGTCACAACCAATGTGGGCTTTTTTGAGCCGCTGTTTGCGAGCCGCCCCACCGATTGCAGGCGGCTTCACCAAATTGCAAACAGTGTCATAGTGCTGGACGAGGCGCAGTCACTACCCGAAGCCCTGCTTGACTCCACGCTGCGCTGTGTTAAAGAGCTGTGTGACCGATACGGCTGCACAGCGGTTTTTTCCACCGCTACTCAGCCCTCCTACCGCTATCGCACGGGACTCGCGTGGAATCCGATTGAGATTGTCCCCGATCCGCACACGCTCTTTTCTGCGACACGCCGAGTGAGCTGCGAGTGGAGAATCGATGCTCCGACCCCATTGGAGACAATCGCCGACGAGCTTGCCGCCGCACCGTGCGGATGCGCCATTTTGAATCTGCGCCGCCATGTCAAACAGCTGTATGAGCTGCTCTGTTCTCGGTGTGATGCACAGGATGTTTTTTTCATCACCACCGATTTGTGCCTTGCGCACCGACGGGAGGTATTGGCAGAGGTGATGCGGAGACTTGATTCGGGACAGCCGTGCAGACTTGTTTCAAGCCAGTGCATTGAGGCGGGAATAGATATTGATTTTCCGATTATGTACCGAGCCTTGGCACCGCTTGAGTCAATAATTCAAGCTGCCGGACGATGCAACCGAAACGGCATATACACCTCGGGCAGACTTGCGGTTTTTGTGCCCGACATGCCGGGGAGACTCTATCCCGACACTCATTATCAAAACGCCGCCAATTGCGTAAAGGAGCTTTTGGCAGCGCAGCCGATTGATATCTCGAATCCCGAGGATATTGACGCATATTACAAACGGCTCTACTCGTTTACCCCGGGCGATAAGGAGAGTCTGAGGGATGCCATCAAAAGCCGCGACTTTCATGCGGTTGCAGAGGAATATCGCATAATCGAAAATTCAGGTGTAAGCGTGGTGGTGCCGTATGAGCCCGAGGCGGCGCTGTTTCGAAAAATCCGTGACGCGGCAGGCGCCGAGGGGCTGACACCGATGCTGATGAAGGAGGCGCGGACTCTCACCGTATCCTCCTGCGAGCTGCAGCAAGTGAGGGATATCTGTGTTCCTATTCCGTTTCGCATACCCGGAGGGGGAATGTCAAATCAGACAGGATGGTACCTGTTGGGAATTCCGGAAATGTACGACTTAAAAACCGGACTGTCCTTTGACCGTCATTCCTTTGACGGTATTACATAAAGAGAGGTGGATTCATGCTATGAACCCGAGAGCAGTAATTGAAATATGGGGCGATTTTGCGCTTTGGTCCCGACCAGAGTGCAAGGTTGAAAGGCTTACCTATCCGGTGCCGACTCCGAGCGGAATAAGGGGAGTGCTCGCCTCAATCTACGCAAAGCCCGATGAATTCTACTGGCAGGTATGCTCAATCGAGGTGCTCAAGCCGATAAGGTACATAACCTTCAGGCGCAACGAGGTCAAGAGCAAGGCCGCGAGAGTTTCGGATGCCGCGCCGTTTAAAAGCTGTATCTGTGTG
>JAVXQD010000027.1:0-30506 GCA_036644375.1 Oscillospiraceae bacterium | reverse complement strand
TTGTTTCGAAAGAGATAATTTCTCTTGAGATGGTTAAGGAGACTCACAGCATACTCACGGCAGGCACATATGACGAGCACAGGTACATTGACCGCGGTGAACGTCCGGGCGAATTTAAGAAACATGATTATATAACCGGAATTAACGAGGTCGGATACGCTCCTGAGGACGTAGAGGACGCAATTGCAGACCTCATAGGTGAGCTTAATGATGTTGCCGATAGCTCAGATAAGATTATGGCAGCAGCATATTTTCATGCGAGCTTCGAGAACATACATCCATTTGCAGATGGCAATGGCCGAGTGGGCAGAACTTTGATGAATTACTTTCTGATGACACATGGAGAACCTCCACTTGTGGTTTATGACGAGGATAAAAAGAGGTATTATGCAGCTCTTGAGCAGTATGATACGAGCGAAGAATTACAGGAGCTGTGTGAATTCCTGAAATACGAAACAGCAAAAACATGGGAAAAGACAATAGAACGAAGCCAAGGCAATTATAGGAAATGCAATAAAAAACTTGAGGATGTCGAATAGTAAATTACAAAAAAGAGCAGTATTGCGAAAAACACGGAATTCAAGACCGAGTATAAACTGTAAAGACACAGAGAATCTATCTTATTGTACTCATATTGAAAAAATTAAATAAATTAGGTTTAAAAGAGCTATCAAAAGGTAGCTCTTATTTTTTGCTGAAAATTGAAAAAACCAAATATTTCTTTATGGTTCTTTTAATGATAGCAGCTTTTGGGACGCCGCTCATTTTCAACGTGCTTTCAGCAATAGATTTTTTACAGCTGTTGAGACTGTCTATTTTTATTCTGCGCATAGGGACGCTGATTATTTCACTCCTTCTGCTATGGTTTTCAGTATGGATCTCGATAAAAAATATGACCAAAAAGGGTTGTAAGGTTATCTGAATTTCATGGATAAGGAGGCTTCTATGAATGATTTTGATAAGAATATTAACCCATTACACAAAAGCAAACCGTGGCCGACAAAATACTTGTATAGCGTTGCTGATTCCAATACGCGGATGGCGCACAAGGAAAACCCGCACAGGCGTTTACCTGTGCGGGTTCATGTCGGAGAACTGTGGCTTTGTACTGTATCCTCATTGGGAATGTTTTATTCTCGGGCGAATCTTAACCTCGTAATATACAGACAGCCGAGTCATCGCGAGGTCAAATATGGCAAAGGTGAAATTTCCGAGTATTATCATGACAATCAAAAGGACTGCCGTGTAATCGGCGAGCTCATCGCGCACAGCCTCAATTACAAAGACCTGAGTGATAATATAATACAGCGCAAGCATGGTTGTATCGCACAGAACTATCTTTAAAACCCAGGCAAGCACCTTTGAGTGCAGCTTCTCAATCAGCGATTTAGCTATTGGGTAGTATCCGAGCAAAAACACAAAAAGCAGAGCCTGCTCCTTGTCCGGCGCCAATAGCATGGAGAGAAGACCGATGACGGCATAGACGAGCAGCGCAGTTCTGCGATTGTATTCTATGCAGAAATAAAGAACGCTGAACGAGGCGACGGCGGGTGAGATAAAGGTTGCGAAAGGAAGTATGGATCCGAAAAACATTATCGCTACTGCGGCTGCGGAAACAAGACCGCCAAGTGCGATTTTATAGGTGTTGCGATGCATAAGTCATCTACCGCCGCAGCAACAGCTTGAACACAGGGAATACATACACATGCATTGGCAGGCGTTTCCGCAAACATCGTCTCCCATGCAGTCGCTTGTTCTCTGCTGCTGATATGGATTGTAGCTTGAACCCCCTGTGGTGCGCTCACGGCTCATGCGGGAGTATGCGGCAGTGTATTCGGAATTGCCGGGGTCAATTGAATTGGCGGAGGAAAAATACCTGAAAGCCTCGTCCAACCAACCCTTTGACTGACAAACACAGCCCATAAGAAAATTCCACTCGGCACCTCGAAGTGCAGTATCGACAGCCATCAGTCGCTGCTCGGCACTGATAAGGTCATTTCCTCGAATCATGGTGCGTATTTCGGTGTAGTTTCGGCTTGCACTTTCATTAAACTCGGCATAAGAGTCCGAGGCTTGCGCCGTGGCGCAGGTCTCGCGGGTGTCGGAGGCCTTCCGACCGCCTGCGCGGCGCTCTGCCATAATCTCGTCATATGCGGCGTTCAGCTCGCCCATGCGCGCGTCAGCTGTGCTGCTGAGCGGGTCGGAGCTGTAGTCACTCTCGCTGTACTGCTGCGCAAGCTCGCGATAAGCGCTTTTTATTTGTTCGTCAGTCGCGTCGGAGCTCACGCCGAGCACCGCGTATGGATTAGTCATATTTTTTGTTTTCCTTTCTTTTTTACCCCGATATCCGCGACTGTTTTCAGCAGACCGCGGTAAATGATATTATCCAAAATTGATTTGTAGCATTGCGGCTTTAAAAGCCGATAGCAGGACTCAATTTGAGCTATTGTTGAATTGAGCTGAATTTTCAGCTCGGACAAGGCTTCCTCCACCGCGCTGATTTCGCTGATTTTTGAAAGCCCGAAACGGAGGGTCAGCGGATTATAGCTCCCGTGCTTTAAATCGTCATGAAGGTCGTCGCCGCAGTCTGCAAGATAGACGTAGCGACCAATGAGATATCCCAGACGAGCAAGAGCGGTTTTGTCTGTCTTTTCTTCGCTCATGTTTTCGAAAAAAAACGACAAACCGCAGGCAGTAGCGTCACAAGCGCGGTCAAGGCTGTCGATTCCGCTTTTTTCGAAAATGCGCTGAGCTTCCATTTTGGATGCAATGCAGGCATCGAAATCGGGATATTGCCGCCTTGCATTGCAATAGGCTCCGCGGATAGCGAAACGAACAGCGACGGCAAATGCTTTTTTGAAAAATCTCTCGTCAAGCACATTGTCAGCGAGCTTGTAGTAGCTGCTTATTACAAGTGCGGCAGCGGAGTAATGCAATGCATCGTTGGGCTTTATCAAGATTACTTTTTCAAGCGGATTGGTGTTGCAGCGAGCCTCATACGGTGTGATGTCAAAATTGCTTAAAGACATCTGAAGCATAGCCGAAAATACAAAGTCGTAGTTCAGGAGCCCCTTTGCGCCGAAACCAAACTCGCGCAGCTCGCTGCAAAGCGAGCAATAAACAGCGCGATAGGCTGCAAATTCACGGAATTTCAATTCAGGTTTATCTGGATAGACATATCCGAACAAAAGCACAGCCCCTTTTAAGCGAAATAACCCATATATTACAATTTATATTACACCAATATAGCACTGAATGCAATTAAAAGCGCATTAACAATCTGTAAACAAGCTATGTGAGATTGTGGTGCACAGGCTCGGAAAGGTGGTCGAGTGTATCAAAAACATAGCCCTCGTTTTTCAGCTCACTGATAATAAGGTCGGTCGCCTCTGCCACAGTTGAGTTGTAGCTCGCATCGTGCATAAGCACTATTGCATTTGATTTGTTCTGCACACCCTTAATTGCGTTTGAGGCTATTAAAGACGCCGGCTTTTTACCGCCCAAGGCATCCTTTGTATCAACATTCCAATCATAATAGGTTATTCCGCGCTCCTCACACTCACCCGCAAGCTCGCGCATGAGATTATCGCCGCCGTATTTTCTGCCTACGCTGTTTGAGCTTCCTCCGGGAAAGCGCAGATAGCTGCTGTGTTTTCCTGTGAGTTCATAAACAACATCATTGAGCTTACCGATATCATCCCAAAACGCATCGGAGTTTTTGTATATATCCGCAAATTCATGCGTATATGTGTGTAGGGCAATTAAGTGACCCTCGGCATCGGCGCGCCGAATGCTTTCAAAAGAATCGGGACTTTGCGCTGTAACGAAAAAGGTAGCTTTAACATCATGCTTTGCCAGAACATCAAGAAGCCCTTCTGTCACCTTGCTCGGACCGTCATCAAATGTCAGATATACTGTTTTTTGCCCTGCTATGGCGGGAACATCATCTGCGCGAAACATTTTTGCAGGCAGAATCGCCATTGCAATGGCGGCGGCTATACACAGACAAAGCAAAAATGTCTTATTTATCTTAAACGAAATAAACATTTAAATCACTCCCATCAGTATCATTATTATCAAGTTTATGTTGTTAATTCGACAGATACCATTGTTTTCATCTCAGCAAGAAAAATATTCAGACAGGAAACATGATAAATGGCAAAAAACCGAGAGCATTATGACAATAACGAAAAATCATGACGGGACAATATCAACAATTAAAGGGGCGGTGAAATTGACTCTTGACGAAATGAATACAGGTGAAAAAGCCGCAATCTCAAAAGTGTCGGGGCATGGCGCAATCAGGCGCAGATTACTTGATATGGGACTTACTCCCGGCACGGAGATAATGATAAGAAAAGCGGCTCCGCTCGGTGACCCAATTGAGCTTTTTATGCGTGGGTACGAGCTTACAATACGCAGGTCTGATGCCGAGAATATAGAAGTCAGAGGTCTTTAGCATGGGATATAGGCTTGCTTTAATCGGAAATCAGAACTGCGGAAAAACTACCCTGTTCAATGTACTGACCGGCTCAAATCAGCATGTGGGCAACTTCCCGGGTGTTACGGTTGAGAAAAAAGAGGGTGTGGTAAAGGGCAGTCCGGATGTCACAGTGACGGATTTGCCGGGAATATATTCGCTTTCTCCATACACGTCGGAGGAGGTGGTTACAAGGGACTTTCTGCTTTGCGAACGTCCCGATGCCATAATAAATATTGTAGATGCTACAAACCCGGAGAGAAGTCTTTATCTTTCATTGCAGCTTTTGGAGCTTGATATACCTTTGGTCATGGCGCTGAACATGATGGATGAGGTGAAAAAAAACAATTACTTTATCGATATTAATGGGCTTGAAAAAAACTTAAGGATAAAAATTGTTCCGGTAACCGCTGTGAAAAATGACGGTATAGACGAGCTTATAGCCGCCTGCAAGGAGACAGTGCAAAGCAAAAGCAAAGCATGTCGCAGCTTTTTTTATAATGGTGTGTCCGAAAGAGCAATAGAACAGGTAGCTCAGCTGATAGAGGCAAGGGCTATTGCAAAAAAACTGTCAGCTTTTTATGCAGCTGCGAAAATAGTCGAGGGAGATGAGCTTACGGAGGAGCTTTTGCAGCTCGGCCTACGTGAAAAAGGTGCTATAGAAGCGATTATCCGTGAAATGGAACGAAAGCTTGGCACAGACAGGGAGGCCGCGATTGCGGATATGCGATATGGCTTTATCGATAAACTGTGCAGATCGAACTTCAAAAGAGGAAAGCAATCTCGAGAACAGAGAAGATCGGTGAAAATAGATGCGGTTTTGACGCACAGATATTTTGCGCTCCCGATATTTTTTTTAATCATGCTTGCGGTTTTTTGGCTTACATTCGGAATAATCGGGTCAAAGCTTTCCGCAAGCACTGAATTTGCTATTGCATGGCTTTCTGCTCGAGCTGACGGACTATTGACAAAAATCTCGGTTGCACCGATGCTGCATTCCCTTATAACCGACGGAATATTTGTCGGGGTGGGCAGTGTGCTGTCGTTTTTGCCGACTATACTGGTGCTGTTTCTTATGCTTTCAATTCTTGAGGACACAGGCTATATGGCGCGTGTAGCGTTTATTATGGATAAGCTGCTTCGCAAAATAGGGCTGTCGGGACGTTCGTTTGTGCCGATGCTGATTGGATTCGGATGCAGTGTGCCCGCAATCATGGCAACACGTACACTTCCGAGCGAGCGTGACAGAAAGATGACAGCACTGCTTGTGCCATTTATGTCGTGCAGTGCAAAGCTCCCGATATATGCAATGTTCACGGAGGTGTTTTTTAAAAAGCATAAGGCACTCGTATTGATATCACTCTATATACTCGGCATGACGGTGGGAGTGCTGTACGGGTTGTTTTTTAAAAACACGGTATTCAAAAGCGACCCTGTCCCATTTGTCATGGAGCTGCCGGCATACAGGTTCCCATCTGCAAAAAACGTCCTGATGACAATTCGACTGCGCGCAAAGGATTTTTTGGTAAAGGCGTTCACGATTATTTTTATTGCGTCGATTTTAGTGTGGTTTTTGCAGCGATTCGATTTTTCGCTGAGGATTGTTGCAGATGCAGGTGAAAGTATGCTTGCAGCCATAGGGAAGCTTATCGCCCCTGCTTTTGCACCGCTTGGCTTTGCAGATTGGAGGGCATCAACCGCGCTTATCACAGGCTTGAGTGCAAAAGAGGCGGTTGTAAGCACAATTAATGTCCTTGTGTCCTCGTCGGGAACCGAGCTGAGCGAGATATTCACACCGCTGTCGGCATATGCATTTCTGGTGTTCACCTTACTTTACATGCCATGCATCGCAGCGGTTGCGACAATCAAAAGAGAGATAGGAAGCGCAGTCAGCGCATTTTTGGCAATGCTTTCACAGACTGCCATTGCGTGGCTGATAGCATTTGCCGTCTACAATATCGGCGGGCTGCTTATGAGATAGATGACTGCACCCGCAGAAAGCCCGGCACCGAAAACAAGCAGAACAGGCAGCCAAAAGCTCGGTGGCGCTCGGTATATCAAACAAGTCCCGCTTTTGAAATCATAAATATCCAAAAAACCGATATCCCTTGCCCACGAAAAGCTTTAGAAGGCAGACAAGCGAAATTGTATGTCACAGCCTTATCCCCTTGAAATATTTATTGACAAAATCGATATTCCTGTTTGCGAAAGTTTTGTCGTTGAGATAATACAAAAGCTCATCTTCGTCTTCGCTCAGCCGAAATTGTACACTGTAGGAGCATAAAAGCTGCCGACTTTCGCTATATCTTTTATTGAGCTTTTTGCTTCCGTATTTGATATCCCCCAAAATCGGAGCACCTAAAAATGCGAGATGCGCACGGATTTGATGTGTGCGGCCCGTGAAAAGCTCAGCTTCGACCAGATACAGCGAATTTCTTTCTTCAAGTAGAGTGAAGCCTGTTTTTATCTCCTTGGCACTGCCGAAGGGAGTGCTTTTTACCTCTGCCTTATTCTCACTCTCATCTTTTAACAGGTATGCTCGGTATACGCCGTCTTTGGGCGGCTTGAGCACAGTCACGCAGAGATATTTTTTCACGATTCTACGCTCTTTAATGATTTTGTTCAGGGCGGAAACCGCCTGTGAGCTTTTTCCCGCAAGCACAATGCCCTCGGTTCCGCGGTCAATTCGGTTGCACAGTGCCGGAGTGAACGAAGTTGAGCTGTCGGGAGAATAGTCACCGCGCTCATACAGATGTCGCAAAAAGCGATTCACAAGAGTATCACCGAAAGAGCTTTTATCCTCGTGAGCAAGCAAGCCGGCGGGCTTATACAGCAAAGCAATATTTTCATCCTCATACAAAATCGATAAGTTTCCGGAAGCGCGCATAAAGTCGGGCTGTTTCTTTTGCTGCTCGAAGAACTCATCGGGAATATATAGCTCCAGCAAATCCCCTTCGCACAGTCGTGTGGAGGCCTCACAGCTTTTTCTGTTGAGCTTGATGTGCTTGGTGCGCAGATATTTATAAAGAAGGGTCAGCTTGAGTGCGGGGACGACCTTTTCGAGAAATCGATTGAGGCGTATGCCATCATCAGAGGAGGTTATAACAAAACTTTTCATGGTTCACTTCTGCCTATTTTATTTTTTATGTGACATAGTATATAATGTGTGTAGGACATGGCGAAAACTGCCCGTGACAGCTGTTTTTAAATGGCTTTTTGCCCCGTGAAATCCTGTGCGGAGTCCACTGATTAAATGCTGTCTTCTCGGGCGGCTTGTTTTGCCAGTATATATTATTATAAGAATGCTGTAAAGTAACTGTAGCGGATGGAGCGTATTTGATGAGTTCAATTCATGACGGACACAGACAACGGCTTAAAACCCGCTTTGTAAAGAGCGGATTGAAGGATTTTGAGCCTCATATAGCGCTTGAATTGATTTTGACATTCTCAATCCCGCGCAGAGATACAAACGAACTTGCCCACAGGCTGATAGAGCGATACGGCAGCTTTGACAAGGTGCTTGAGGCGGATTATACAAGCCTCTTGCAGGTCGATGGCATAGGAGAAAATACCGCCGCCCAGCTCAAAGTGATTTTCGAGAGTTATGCGTACTATGAGGCGCAAAAATATCGCAAGGGATTTGTCGCGGCATCATCGTCCGTTGCGATGAAATACGCTCAGTCGCTTTTTGTGGGCGAGCAGAGCGAGGTGAGCTATTTGATGTGCTTTGATTCAAAGCTGAAGCTGATCAATTGCCCCGAAATCACCCGCGGGAGCATATCGCAGACGGCGGTATCGGTAAAAAGAATTGTCGAGCTTGCAACGCTTCACAGGGCAAGCTCGGTAATAGTCACTCACAATCACCCGAACGGAGTTGCAATGCCGTCGGAAGACGATATTGCGGCTACTTCGACAATAATGAAGGCCTTGAACCTTATTGATGTCAAGCTCAGCGACCATATAGTTGTCGGGGAGAGATTTGCAGTCTCAATGGCTGACGCCGGTGTGGTTTTCAGCATAAAGGAACAACTGAATATAGTTTAAAACGGCGCGGGCGGCTTAAAAGTTAACCTGCGCCTTCTCCTTTTCAGGTTAAAAACAAATGTTCGATTTTTCTTTTCTTTTTATTATTTTCGTGATACAATTAAATTGCTGTATATTGCTGTAAATTATGTAAAACAGAATGAAAAAATCAGTTTAATTCAAGCCGTAACAGACACAATAAACATATAAAAAAGTGATTATCGATTGGTGGCATAATGAGTGAAGAGCATCGCTTCGAATTAGTTTCGGAATATAAACCTACGGGAGATCAGCCCGATGCAATAAAAAAGCTTGTCGACGGATTGAACAAGGGCTACCGCGAGCAGTGCCTGCTCGGGGTTACCGGCTCGGGCAAAACCTTTACCATGGCGAATATAATTCAGCAGGTTCAGCGTCCGACACTTGTTTTGGCACACAACAAAACACTGGCGGCACAGCTGTGTTCTGAGTTTAAAGAGTATTTTCCCAACAACGCGGTAGAGTATTTCGTCAGCTACTACGACTATTATCAGCCCGAAGCATATATACCGAATACCGACACCTATATCGAAAAGGACAGTGCCATAAACGATGAAATCGAGAAGCTCAGGCATTCCGCGACCTCAGCCTTGTCCGAGCGCCGCGACGTTATAATCGTGGCGTCGGTGTCCTGCATCTACACTCTGGGAAATCCTATTGACTATCGAAGCATGGTTATCTCGCTGCGCCCGAATATGGAGATGAAGCGGGATGATTTGCTGCGCAAGCTTGTTGAGATTCAGTATGAGCGCAACGACCTTGCATTTGAGCGAAACCGATTTCGTGTGCGCGGAGATGTGGTGGAGGTGTTCCCGGTCTACAGCTCGGACAAGGCAGTCCGAATTGAATTTTTCGGGGATAATATCGACCGAATAAGCGAGATAAACACGGTCACAAATGAGCGAATAAGCACGATGAATCACGTTGCTATCTATCCGGCGTCTCACTATATCATTCCTCAGGGAGTGCTCATGGAAAAGCTGGGTGAGCTTCGCGGTGAAATGGACGAGCGAGTGAAATATTTCAATGAGCAGGGAAAGCTCATTGAAGCTCAGCGGATTGCGCAGCGCACAATGTATGACATTGAGATGCTTTCTGAAATAGGAATGTGCAAGGGAATTGAGAATTATTCCCGTGTCCTGTCGGGAAGAGAGGCGGGAAGCGAGCCGTACACTTTGCTCGATTATTTTCCAAAGGATTTTTTGATGTTTGTCGACGAGTCGCATGTGATGCTGCCTCAGGTTCGCGGGATGTTCGGCGGAGACTATGCGCGCAAAAAGAACCTTGTGGATTTCGGATTCAGATTGCCATCTGCTTTTGACAACAGACCGCTGAAATTCGATGAGTTCTATGGAAGAATAAATCAGGTGATTTTCACAAGTGCCACGCCCGCCGCGCTTGAGCGGGAAAATTCTGCGCAAATTGTGGAGCAGGTCATTCGCCCGACAGGACTGATTGACCCCGAGATTATTGTCAAGCCCACCGAGGGGCAGATAGACGATTTGATATCCGAGATAAATAAGCGGACTGAAAACGGCGAGCGGGTGCTTGTCACGACACTTACCAAAAAAATGGCAGAGGACCTGACCGAATATCTCGAACAGCGAGAAATCAAGGTGAGATATATGCATTATGACATTGACACTATCGAGAGAATGGAAATAGTGCGCGATCTGCGTCTCGGGGAATTTGATGTGCTGGTCGGTATAAATCTCCTGCGAGAGGGACTTGATATACCCGAGGTATCGCTTGTGGCTATTTTAGATGCGGACAAGGAGGGCTTTTTGCGCTCGGAGACAGCACTTGTGCAGACAATCGGACGTGCGGCTCGAAATGTAAGCGGGCAGGTAATTATGTACGCCAATGTCGTCACGCCGTCAATGGAGCGAGCGATAACCGAGACCGAGCGCCGACGCGGGATACAGAGGGCATACAATGAAAAACACGGGATAGTTCCGACCTCAATTCAAAAGGAGGTCCGCGCCATTCTTGAGATTTCCTCCAAGGAAAAGGCGAGATCTCTCGACGGCAAAAAGCTGTCCAGAATCGAGCGGGAGGAACTTATAAAGCGCCTGACAAAAGATATGAAGCACGCGGCGCAGATACTTGAATTTGAGTATGCCGCCGAGCTTCGCGACAGAATAAACAAGCTTCAACAGCAAAGATAGGAAGGAAACTGCATTGGCTAACGATTTTATAAAGGTAAAAGGCGCGCGAGAGCATAATCTGAAAAATATCGATGTGACGATTCCGCGCGACAAGCTGGTTGTCATGACCGGCATATCGGGATCGGGTAAATCCTCATTGGCATTTGACACTATATACGCGGACGGACAGAGACGGTATATCGAAAGCTTGTCGTCCTATGCCCGCCAGTTCTTGGGTCAGATGGACAAGCCGGATGTCGACAGCATCGAGGGGCTGTCGCCCGCAATATCAATCGATCAGAAAACAACCTCGAAAAACCCCCGTTCAACAGTCGGAACCGTCACCGAAATCCACGACTATCTGCGCTTGATGTACGCGCGCATAGGTGTGCCGCACTGCCCTGTCTGCGGCAGAGAGATAAAGCAGCAGAGCGTGGATCAGATGGTTGATTCGGTCATGCAGCTTGCGGAGGGCACAAAGTTTCAGGTTATGGCTCCGGTGGTGCGCGGCCGCAAGGGCGAGCATATAAAAGAGCTTGAAGCGGCGTCCCGAGCGGGCTTTGTCCGCGCGAGAATTGACGGGAATCTGTACGATTTGTCCGAGTCGATAAAGCTTGATAAAAACAAAAAACACAATATAGAAATTGTTGTTGACCGCCTTGTAATCGGAAGTGAACTCGGATCCCGCCTGTCTGATTCAATCGAAACCGCGCTCAATCTTTGCGGCGGGACGGTCATGATAAATATCATTGACGGCGAGGATATGCTCTTTTCACAGAGCTATGCGTGTCCCGAGCACGGAGTCAGCGTTGAGGAGCTCACGCCGAGGATGTTTTCATTCAACAACCCGTTCGGCGCGTGCCCGAAATGCACGGGGCTCGGAACCTTTCTCAAGGTTGACCCTGACATGGTAATACCCAATCCCAAGCTCACCATCAAAGAGGGGGCGGTAAAGGCGAGTGGGTGGAGCTATTATGACGGAAGCATCACACAGATGTATTTTGACGCTCTTTCCGAGCACTATAAGTTCTCGCTTGACGTTCCGGTGAAAAACCTGCCCAAAGAGGCGGTGGATGTAATCCTATATGGCACAAATGGCGTTCAGCTTGACCTTCACAGAGAAAATGAGTATGGCTCCGCAAGCTACAAGGGCGAGTTTGAGGGCATCATAAATAATCTTGAACGCCGCTTTCGCGAGACAACAAGCGATTGGATGCGCGATGAGATACAGTCCTGTATGAGTGCCATCGAGTGCCCTGAGTGTCATGGTCAGAGGCTGAAACCGACCTCGCTTGCGGTCACGGTTGGAGGTTTGAATATAATGGAGCTGTGCAGCATGTCGATAAGCGACTGCTTGCAGTGGTTCGATGAGCTTGAACTCTCCGAACGCGATGAGATGATTGCGAACAGAATTATCAAGGAGATAAGAGAGCGACTCGGATTTCTCAACAATGTCGGTCTCAGCTATCTCACTCTTTCACGTGCTGCGGCAACGCTCAGCGGCGGCGAAAATCAGAGAATAAGGCTGGCGACACAAATCGGCTCCTCGCTTATGGGAGTCCTGTATATTCTTGATGAGCCGAGCATCGGTCTGCATCAGCGGGATAATGCAAAGCTTATAGCCACGCTTAAGCGGCTGCGAGACTTGGGAAACACCGTTATCGTGGTGGAGCATGACGAGGATACAATGCGCGCAGCGGACTATATTGTCGATATCGGACCGGGCGCGGGGCTTGACGGCGGACATGTTGTGTTCAGCGGAACCGTTGATGAGATAATGAAATCAAAAGAGTCCGTCACGGGACAATATCTGTCGGGACGCAAAAAAATAGAGATTCCCAAAAATCGCAGGCAGGGAAATGGAAACACGCTCTCAATATTGGGAGCTACCCAGAATAACCTGAAGAATGTCGATGCGCATTTTCCGCTCGGGTGCTTTGTGTGTGTGACAGGCGTGTCCGGCTCGGGAAAATCCTCTCTGATAAACGAGGTGCTTTACAAAAAACTCAGCTATGAGCTTAACGGAGCAAAGACAAAGCCCGGTAAATTCAGGGAAATCAAGGGACTTGAATATGTCGACAAGGCAATAGGCATCGATCAGTCTCCAATCGGCAGAACTCCGCGCTCTAATCCCGCCACCTACACAGGCCTTTTCACAATGATACGCGAGGTTTTTGCATCGACCAACGAGGCGAAAATGCGCGGATACGGGCCGGGACGCTTTTCATTCAACGTCAAGGGCGGGCGCTGTGAATCATGTCAGGGAGACGGCATTATCAAAATCGAGATGCACTTTCTGCCCGATATTTATGTACCCTGCGAGGTCTGCAAGGGAAAGAGATATAACCGCGAGACGCTTGAGGTAAAATACAAGGGTAAGTCGATACATGAAGTTCTTGAAATGACAGTTGATGAGGCGTGTGAGTTTTTCGAGCATTATCCGAGACTGTATCGAAAACTGAAAACCCTGCACGATGTAGGATTGGGATATGTGAAACTGGGGCAGTCATCCACCACGCTGTCGGGCGGCGAGGCACAGAGGGTTAAGCTCGCGTGTGAGCTCTCCAAGCAGAGCACAGGTCAGACGGTGTATGTGCTCGATGAACCGACTACGGGGCTTCACACGGCGGATGTGCACCGTCTGATAAAGGTGCTTCAAAAACTCGTCGATGCGGGAAATACAATAATTGTGATCGAGCATAATCTCGATATCATAAAAACTGCCGACTATATCATAGACCTCGGCCCCGAGGGCGGTGACAAGGGCGGATATATTGTCGCGTCGGGAACGCCGGAGGATATCGCGGCATGCAGTGAATCCTACACCGGTCAGTTCCTCAAAAAAATGCTCTGAGACGGTCTCGAGCATGTGGGCTGTGTCAAGTCAAAATGCAGGGCGGCTGCATTTGAAATCAACATCGAAAAATGATATAATAGCTGAATATTTGGAGGTGGATTATATAGAGACGCAAAATACAAAGGGGCAGACGGATTCATACTCCGAAAATATGCGCAAGCTCTCCTCGATTGTTTCGAAAATGGAAAAAAGACCGAAATGCTTTATCAGGACCTTCGGCTGTCAGCAAAATGTCAGTGACAGCGAGAGAGTTGCGGGAATGATGGGCGAGTGCGGCTATTCGATGACTGCGCAGCCGGACGACGCGGATTTAATTGTCTTTAACACCTGCGCCGTGCGCGAGCATGCCGAGGACAGAGTTTTCGGAAATGTGGGCGAGCTGAAAAAATTTAAACGCTCCAATCCGAAGCTTATCATCGCGGTCGGTGGCTGCATGGTTCAGCAAAAGCATATTGCCGATAAGCTGAAAAAAAGCTATCCGTATGTTGATGTTATATTCAACACAAACAAATTAGAGGAACTGCCGTTTGAGCTTTTTCAGCACCTTGAAAGCAGTAAAACAATCGTTGCGGAAACGAGTGATCAATATGAGATTTTTGAAAATCTTCCGATTAAGCGTGACAGACAGTTCAGGGCATATATACCTGTTATGTTCGGCTGTGACAACTACTGCACCTACTGCATTGTTCCATTTGTGCGCGGCAGGGAACGCAGCCGCGCAAGCTCGGAGATACTGCGCGAATGCAAAAAAGCGGTCAATGACGGATACAGGGACATCATGCTGCTGGGGCAGAATGTAAATTCCTACGGAAAAGGGCTTGACGAGGATATCAACTTTTCAAAGCTGCTCCAAATGATAAATGACATGGACGGGGATTTTACAATAAGATTTATGACAAGCCACCCCAAGGACGCGACGCACGAGCTGTTTGACACAATCGCGGAGTGCGAAAAGATAAGCAAACAGATTCATCTTCCGGTGCAGTCTGGCAGTGACAGAATTCTGCTTGAGATGAATCGGCGCTACACAAGCGGAGACTATATGAAGCTGATTGACTATGCGAAATCAAAAATTCCGGGAGTCAGCTTTACAAGCGACATAATTGTCGGATTTCCGGGTGAGACACAGCGGGATTTTGACGACACGGTAAAGCTTATCAAGCGAGTCGGATTTAATTCGCTGTTCACGTTCATCTATTCAAAGCGAGAGGGAACAAAAGCGGCGCTTATGCCGGATTCTACCGACCATAAAACCAAGGCCGACAGGCTGAATTCCCTGACGGCTTTACAGGACGAAATAACCGAGGAGCACGAGAAGCAGTATGTCGGACAATGCTTCAGGGCACTGGCGGTTGAAAAAATCGGAGACAGACAGTTCGACGCAAGGCTTGATAACAATTCGGCGGTAACCGTAGAGGGTGAATGTGAATTATTCCAATTCTGCGATATTGTAATAACAGAACGAACAAAAAAAAGATTATTCGGAAAGGTAATAAAATAATGACTGACAATGACAAAATAATTGCTATGACCCGCTCACTCGCGAAGGCAATCCAGATGGATGAGAGATATATAGCGGTAAAGACCGCACGTGAACACAATTCCGACAACAAGGCTCTTCAGGACGAAATCGGAAGATTCAATCTGGCGCGCTTTAATTTGAATGCCGAGCTCGGAAAAGAAAAAAGCGATGACGCCAAAGTTTCAGTGTTCAACCAAGAGGTTCAGGAGGCATATGAGGCAATCACGAAAAACGAGGGTATGGCAGCATATTATGACGCAAAAGCGGTCATAGATAAGCTTGTAAGTTATATTCAGGCAATAGTGACAGGAACCATTAACGGAGTGGATCCCGATGATATAGACGAACCGTCCGCATGCTCAGGAAGCTGCGACACCTGCGGCGGATGCGGCTGATTTGCAAAAACTGACTTGAATCGGGGGATTATGTCAATGGCGCTGCCGGACAACACAGCTAAGCTCTCGCCGATGATGAAGCAATATCTCGACATTAAAGAAAAGCATATGGACAAGATATTGTTTTATCGTCTCGGCGATTTTTATGAAATGTTCTTTGACGATGCCATAACGGCTTCGCGTGAGCTGGAGCTCGTCTTAACAGGACGGGACTGCGGTCTGGCCGAGCGTGCCCCCATGTGCGGAATACCGTATCACAGCTATGAGAACTATGTTGCAAAGCTTATTGCAAAGGGCTACAAGGTTGCGATTTGTGAGCAGACAGAGGATCCGGCACTCGCAAAGGGTATTGTAAAGCGGGATATAATTCGAATAGTTACACCCGGTACGGTAACACAAAACAGCATGCTTGACGAGGAGCAAAACAACTATATTTGCTGCCTGCTGAAATCAGACGGAGGATACGGGCTTTGTTTTGCCGATATCTCCACAGGTGTAGTTTATGTGACCGAGACCTCACCGTCGAGCAGCTCGGTTATAAATGAGCTGTCAAGATTTGCACCAAAGGAGATAATCTGCGACGAAAAGACCAACAGCGACAAAAAAATCAGGCAGTATATCGACAAGTCGCTGAATCTGACGGCTTCTCTTTTGTATAACGAATATTTTGAGCTTGACCGCGCAAAGCAGAGCGTCACTCAGTATTTCGAGAAAAAAGACTGTGCGGAGGTATTGGCGCTAAAAAGCGGATTTGCTGTTCGCGCGCTTGGTGCGATGCTGCAATACCTTGCAGAGACACAGTTTCACGGTTCGCGCCGTCTCGCTTCGCTGACGGTTTATCACCCGACCGAGTATCTTGCGCTGTCAGCTTCCTGTAGGAGAAATCTTGAGCTTACCGCCACAATGCGCGGAGATGAAAAGCGCGGAAGCCTGCTGTGGGTGCTTGACAAATCCAAGACCGCGATGGGAAAACGTCTTTTGCGCTCCTTTCTGGACAAGCCGCTTTTGAATCCGAATCAGATAAATAGGCGGCTGGACACGGTTGAAGAGCTTTATGACAATACCATAATGTCGGTTCAGATAACCGATGTGCTAAAGGGAATATTTGATATTGAGCGGCTTATGACGAGGGTGATATACCGCAGCTGTACGCCCCGAGATCTCATATCGCTCTCCGCTACAGCGCAAAAAATTGTCGAGCTGAAAGCTTTATGCTCGACGGCACAGACCTCTCTTTTGCAAATCCTGTGCGATCAGCTTGATACGCTTGAGGATATAAAAGCCCGTGTTGATATGACTATATCCGAGGAGCCGCCCGCACTGCTCAAGGACGGAGGATATATAAAAAAAGGCTTTAATTCCGATGTGGACGAGCTGCGCGGCCTTGTAAACAACTCAAAATCGTATCTTGCCAAAATGGAAGCCGACTTAAAAGAGCAAACCGGAATAAAAAACCTGAAGGTCGGATACAACCGAGTTTTCGGATATTATATCGAGGTTTCACGCGCGTCAAATACCGAAAAAATCCCCGACGGTTTTGTCCGCAAGCAGACGCTGACAACGGGTGAGCGGTACATCACCGAGGAGCTGAAGGAGCTGGAGACAAAAATTCTCAGCGCAAATGAGCGGTTGAACGTCCTTGAGCGTCAGCTCTATGAAGAGCTGATCGTTTTTGTTGAGAGCAATCTAAAGCGAGTTCAGTCAACGGCCGCTGCAATTGCGTACATAGATGTCCTGTGCGGATTTTCAAATATCGCGAGGGATAACGGCTACTGCAAGCCGCTTGTCGACGGCAGCGATGTTATCGACATCAAAAATGGAAGACATCCTGTGGTTGAGAAGGTTTTGCGCGAAGAACTGTTTGTGCCCAACGATACGCATCTCAATTGTGGAAAAAATCTTGTGAATCTGATAACAGGTCCGAACATGGCGGGTAAATCCACCTATATGCGGCAGACGGCAATTATTGTGCTTTTGGCGCAAATGGGCTGTTACGTGCCCGCGGCGTCCGCACATATCGGAGCTGTTGATTCCATTTTTACCCGTGTCGGAGCATCAGACGACCTGTTCGCGGGCGACTCCACTTTTATGGTGGAGATGAAAGAGGTTGCGGAAATTCTGTCTAACGCAACCGCAAAAAGCCTTGTGGTGCTCGACGAAATCGGGCGAGGAACCTCAACCTTTGACGGAATGAGCATTGCGCGCGCTGTAATTGAGTATATCTGCGGCAAAAACGGTATCGGATGCAAAACAATGTTCGCGACGCATTACCATGAGCTGACTGTGATGGCGGACGAGTTTGACAACATAAAAAACTATAATATAGCTGTTAAAAAGCGCGGTGATGATATAACCTTTTTGCGTAGAATCGTAGACGGACCCGCTGATGAGAGCTATGGAATTGAAGTTGCGAAACTCGCGGGAATTCCGAATGCGATGATAGATAGAGCAAAGGAGATTCTGCTCTCCATCGAGCAAAAGGAAGGCGTCCCGAAGCAGCGCGCCCAAGCGGTTAAAGAGGTAAGCAATGGCTCCGCAGAGCTTTTGGCGGCAGTGCAGAGCATAAATATTGAGTGTCTCACGCCGATAGAGGCGATGTACAGGCTCAATGAGCTGAAACAGATAGCAAGTCAAATTATACAGGAAGAAATGACTGCAAATGCCAATTAAAATTCTGGACAAAAGCGTATGTGAGCTGATTGCCGCCGGAGAGGTTGTCGAGAGACCTGCCTCGGTGGTGAAGGAGCTTGTTGAAAACGCCATAGATGCGCATGCGACTTCAATTGAAGTCGAGCTGAAACGCAACGGTCTCGACATGATCAGAGTTACTGACAACGGCTCGGGAATTCCATGCGACGAGGTCAGAACGGCCTTTTTGCGACATGCGACAAGCAAAATTTCCGGCGCGGATGACCTTGACGGAATTTTGACGCTGGGGTTTCGCGGAGAGGCGCTTGCGGCTATATGTGCCGTGTCCCGCGTCAAGCTCGTCAGCAGAACCGAAAACAGCCCAAGTGCCACGCTGTACAGAATAGAGGCAGGCGAAGAGCTTGAGCTTGATGAAATCGGAGCGCCGTGCGGAACTTCAATGTATATCTCGGATATTTTTTACAATACGCCCGCGCGCATGAAATTCTTAAAAAAGGATGTTCATGAGGGAAATGCGGTTCAAAGCATTGTGGAGCAGCTCGCGCTATCGCATCCGGAAATATCGTTCAAACTGTTCCGCGATGGCAGAGCGGCATTTTCATCGCCGGGAAACGGAGATTTGGAATCTGCTGCTTTTTGTGTTTTTCCGCGTGAAATCGCGACAAATCTTTTAAAAATCAGTCCTGTCGATTCAAGGATTAAAGTGGACGGCTTGATTTCAAAGCCGCAGCTCGGACGACCCAGCCGCAGCTTGCAGTTTGTCTTTGTCAATGACAGATTTATCAAATCAAGAAGTATCTGTGCGGCGGCCGAGGAGGCGTGCCGCAACCTCGTTATGGCGGGAAAGCATCCTGCATTTGTTATTGATGTGCATTTGCCGTGCGAAGATGTCGATATAAATGTTCATCCGGCCAAAACGGAGGTTCGCTTTAAAAATGAGCGAGAGGTTACAGCTAATGTGTATTCTGCAATAAAGCTTGCATTGAATGAATTTGCGGGCGGATTCAGCGTCAAGCCGTCTGTTGACGAGGAGGAGAACAAGTCATTCCGAGGTAAGACCGACGGACCGGTGACATCAGCAGGCTCACAGGCGTGGGGCAACACGGCAAGCGGCACAGCGGCAGCGCGAAGGACTGACAGCCCACAGTCGGCCGGTGATGGAAAGAGCTTTTTTAAGCAGGTATCCGCGCAGGAATTCACAAGCTCGCTTTCGGGCGAAAACGATCGCATAATCCACTCAGTTGCAAGCCCCTACAGAGCTTCGTGTGAGATTGATATTGAGGTAGACGCTCCGATAAAACTATCTCAGCTCACTGTGCCATACATCAGCAAAAATGGAGCGAAGGAGCTTTCGACGTGCGAACAAAGCGAAAACGCATCGAGTGTTTCGAAAAATAAAGCTGAAATCAGCGGGGATGAATCCGAAAGCAAAGAGACCGTTGAATATATTGAGCAAAAAGCGTATTCCGAGCCAATAATCCAAATCGACGAAAACAGCCCGGCTTATGGTGAAACGCCTCTCGGTGACCAATCGAAGCAGGAGGAACTTTTTTCGCACAAAGATGAATTGAATTACATCGGAGAGGTCTTCGACACCTACATAATTGCGCAATACAAAGATGTTGTTCTGCTTATTGACAAGCATGCGGCGCATGAGCGGATACTATTCGAAAAGCTCAAGGAGGACGGATTCGGAAATGAGCGGCAGATGCTTATTGAGCCGATAATTGCCTCGGTGTCAAAGGACGAAAAGCAGGAAATACTGGATAATGCAGAGCTTTTGAAGCGCATCGGCTTTGTCGCGGAGGAATTTGGTGACAACGAGCTTGCGGTCAGGGAAATTCCGACATATATGTCGATTAACGCAGTGTCCGATGCGGTTGTGCAAATGGCGGCACAGCTTGTTGCACTGTCCGGCGACGTGACAACACAGGACAGAGAGTGGCTGCTGCATTCATCTGCATGCCGCGCGGCAATTAAAGCGGGACACAAGTCCTCCCGCCTTGAGCTGATAAAGCTCGCGGATGACATAATCAGCAGCAGAGTTCCAAAGTTCTGCCCGCACGGCAGACCGGTTTATATAACACTCGCAAAAAAGGAGATAGAAAAGCAATTTGGCAGAATATAAAACCAAATCTCCGATTGTGGTGATATGCGGTCCGACTGCATCAGGTAAAACAAAAGTTGCAATTGAACTTGCAAAGCGAATTAACGGCGAAATAGTGTGTGCTGATTCCATGCAGATTTACGATACGCTTAAAATCGGTACTGCGCGTCCGACTGAGGCGGAAATGCAGGGAATTGCCCATCACCTTTACGGATTTTTAAACCCGAATCGACAGTACAGCGTCTCGGAGTATGTCGTTGACGCAAATAAAATCATCGGGCAGATTGCAGACAGGGGAGCCGTACCGATTGTATGCGGAGGCACGGGGCTTTATATCAGATCTCTTGTGTCAGGGGTGAGATTCACATCTGAGAATACCGACTTTTCACTGAGAATGCAGATACAGCGGGAATATGAGGAATTCGGAGCTGAAAAGCTGCTCGCTGAAATTGCAGCCTCTGACAGTGAGTGCGCACTTACACTTCATCCGAACAACATGAAGCGGATTGTCAGAACGCTTGAGCTGCTGCGCACAACAGGCAAATGTGTCGCCGAGCTTCATGCGGAATCGAAAACAAATATTTCCGAATACCCATGCGCGATGATTGTTTTAAGCTCGAAAAACAGAGAGTACCTGTATGACAGAATCGAGCGCAGAGTCGATTTGATGATGAAAGAAAATTTGCTCAATGAGGCTCGTTGGGTGTATGATAATCGTATAGAATGCAAAACGGCAGCACAGGCAATAGGATACAAGGAATTCTTCGGGTATTTCGAGGGCCGCGATGCGCTGCAATATTGCGTGGACGAGCTCAAAAAATCAACGCGTCATTATGCCAAACGTCAGATAACATGGTTTAAACGCGATGAGGAGGCGGTGTGGGCGGACATTCAAACAGACAGTGTACCCGCAATAGCGGATGCAGCTCAAAATATGTGGAACTCCATTCAAAAAAAACAAAAATAGAGAGGAAATCAATACCATGAAAAACATCAATTTGCAGGACGTGTTTTTGAATTCGGCGCGAAAAGAGAAAATTCAGGTCACAATTTACCTTACAAACGGGTTTCAGTTCAGAGGTACGGTAAAGGGATTTGACAGTTTTACGGTTGTGCTGGAAAGTGAAGGCAGGCAGAATCTTGTCTACAAGCATGCGATTTCGACGATTATACCCTCTAAAGTAATATCCATTTTAGATAAAGAGTGTGAAGACAGCGAAGATGACTAAAAAGGTTGTTAAAGCCCTGACGGCTTTTTTGGCGCTGCTGATTGCGGTTTATGTATTTTATCAGATTTATATGATTGCATATCCTACATATAAAACCGAAATAGCCATGGCAGTGACCATATCCGACAGCATAAAAGCGGATGGGATTGTCGTCAGAAACGAGACAATAATTGAAAACAGCGGCGATGGAATAATTAACTTTTTGGTTGGAGACGGCGATAAGGTGGCTATCGGAGCGCCTGTGGCGGAAATTTATGTCTCAAACTCCGCCGCCGCAAATGCCCTGCTGCTTGAAAATCAAAAGGATGAGCTTGATATTCTCACAAAGGCAGTGGATCTCGGCAGAGCGTCAGGTACAAACCTGAACTTTGTCTCACGGCAGATAAGCAATGTTACTGCCCGATATGCGGGGATTGTCGCGACCGAAGACTATTCAAGTCTATTGGACGAAAAGAACAAAATTTTGCAGCTTCTCAACAGCTTCGCCATTGCATCGGGCAAGGAAATTGATTTTACCGCACGAATCGACGAATTGAATGCGAAAATTGCAGAGGTTTCCGCACGGGATTCCTCGGTAAGTCAGATTCTCAGTTCTCCGTCTGCCGGATATTTTATATCAACGGTCGACGGCTACGAAGAGAGCCTGAACGATGAAACGCTGCACAATATGACAACATCCGAGTTGATTGAGCTTGTCAAGCAGGCACAGCTCAATACGCAGATCGACGAATCCCACTGTAAAATTGTTTCAGACTATAAATGGCTGTATGCTGCGGTAGTTTCAAAAGAAGCAATCGGCAAGTTCTCGGAGGGCTCAAAATACAGCTTGGATTTTGACTATGCGATGGTCAGTGATCTTCCGGTTACCGTGGAAAAAATCATTTATGCGGACGGTGACGATTTCGGCACCGTGATTTTCGAGTGCGATTATCTCAATCCGTCTATTTCCGCATTGCGTGCAGAACAGGCAACTATTAATTTCACTCAGTATGACGGGATAAAAGCGGACAGGTCTGCGCTTCGACTCGTGGACGGAGTGACGGGCGTGTATGTAAAATACGGCTCAACGGTGTCATTTAAGCGCACGGAAAAGATTTACGAGACCGAAGATTATGTACTGAGTCGGATCGACCCATCGGACAAAGAGATGCTCGCGCTGTATGATGAAATTATAGTTGAGGGCAAGGATATTTACGAGGGCAAGGATTTGGGAAAAATAATGCGATAGTTTGTTGACATTTTACTGTTTATATAAGATAATATAGTTTAAAGTGTCATAGAACGCTTTTGGGCTATGGAGGATATATAAAAACATGGAATTCTTTAAAAAAATCTCGGACATGTTCGGACTGAATGACCCCGATGATTTTGATGATGAAATTGAAGAAGATGAAGAAAGCGGCAATGCCGAAGATAGCAACAGCGTTTTTGTGAGCAAAAACAAATCCGGTGGCAGAAAAAGCGGAAATAATGTCGTGAATATCAACTCGACTACGCAGTTGGAGGTTGTGCTTGTAAAGCCGGAGCGGTTTGACGACGCGAGCAGTATAGCAGACCATCTCAACAATAAGCGCACGGTGGTTTTGAATCTTGAATCTACCAACAAGGAAGTCAGCAGACGTCTGGTCGATTTTCTGAGCGGAGTTGCTTACGCAAACAGCGGACAGATAAAGCGAGTTGCGAACAGCACCTTCATTATTACACCATATAACGTCGGTATAATGGGAGATTTGTTGGACGAGCTTGAAAACAGCGGAGTTTATTTTTAATAATAAAATATTAAGTTAACATATTAGGAGGATATCTGATGTTTACACCGAGAGAAATTCGTGACACTGAGTTTGAAAGAATAGTCCGTGGCTACAATCCAGAGGATGTTGATGGATTTTTATCACAAATTGCGGACCAAATAGAGCAGCTCGAGACCGACAAAGCCGCAAGCGAGAAAAAGCTTATGCTGTTGGCTGAAAAAGTTGATGAAATGCGCGAGGACGAGGGCAGACTGCGCTCGGTGCTGATCAGTGCCGAAAAAATGAAAGAGGGTATCATCGGAGATGCACAGCATCAGGCTGAGGCGTTGTATTCCGAAGCAAAACAGAGAGCTGAGATGTTGGTTACGGAGGCTCAAAACAGATATGATTCCGTAATCGGTGAAATCACCGCCAAAGCGGCGCAGGAAGAAGAAAACCTTACAAGCCTTAAGACACAGGTTGCCTCATTTAAAAATAATGTTCTTGCAATATACAAGCAGCATCTTGAGATATTTAAAGAGATACCCGATTACGATGTTGATATAGAAGCTGAGCCCGAGACAGAGGATAGCTTGCAGACCGGAGATTTAGGTGCAGAGCAGACAGAACAAGAAGCCGCTCGGGTACATATGGAAAATATGCCGGTAATGAACTCAATCGAACCACTTGACACAAAGCCTGCCGGAAGCGGAGCTGCATCGTTCTCGTTCGGCGAGTTTGGAAAAACAGAACCCTCTTACCGCCCTTCCGCGCCTGCGGTTAAGCTCAACGAGGTCAAACCTGCGGCGTCCGAGTCCTCTTTCTCGGCGTTTATGGCCGACGATGATGCCAATTCACGATTTGGAAAGCTCGACTTTGGCGAGAGCTTCACATTTGGAAAAGAATAGAGCAATATTTTCCTGATATGGCTGTTTCACTCGTGGCTCCGCCATAAGGCAAGCAATAGATGATTAATGTATAGCGGTGCCTTTTAAGCACCGCTATATTCTTAAATATTGGAGAAAACAGCGCATGATTGCAACAATAATTTCAATTCTCGGTTTAGTTATATTTGACAGGGCCTCAAAGGTTGTGTTGGAGTTGGTATTGGCCGATAGGGGATTTGTGGTTTTGATTCCGAACATTCTCGGGCTTAGGCTGCTTGAGGGCGGAAATACGGGAGCGGCGTTTGGTATGCTTTCCGGCAATACCTTCTTTCTGATTTTTATGACGGCAATTGTATTGATTATTATGATTTACGTATTGCTTTTTAAAAAATTCAGATCCCCTGTAATGAAATGGGCGTTAATTCTGGTAACCGCAGGTGGCATCGGAAATTTGTACGACCGCATCGTATATGGCAGTGTAACAGATTTTTTTGAGTTTTTGTTTATGAAATTTGCCGTCTTCAATGTGGCTGACTGCTTTATCTGCGTCGGGGCTTTTATTGCTGTTGTTTACCTCTTAGCAACACTGAAAGAGAAATCTATATTTATAAAAGAAGACAGCAGTGAGCAAAAGCATGAGCAATGAGACAAGCTTTGATTTTACCGTCTGTATTGAAAATGTCGGTGATCGTCTCGACAGCTTTATAAGCGACAGAATCCATAAAGCAAATACGGAGGAAATGCTGTATCAGGCATTGCCGGTTTCAAGAACTGCGGTACAAAGGTTGATCGAAAGCGGAAATATCCTTGTGAACTCAGTTAAGTCGTCAAAAAACTACAAGCTCAGAAACGGTGACTGCATATCTGTGCATATACCGATGCCGGTTGAGCTTGAAGTTCTGGCTCAGGATATTCCGCTTGACATTATATACGAGGACGATGACCTTCTTGTTGTCAACAAGGCAAAGGGGATGGTAGTGCATCCTGCGCCCGGAAATTCGGATAATACGCTTGTAAATGCACTGCTTTATCACTGCAAGGACAGCCTTTCCGGAATAAACGGTGTGCTGCGCCCGGGGATAGTCCACAGAATTGATAAAGATACGAGTGGGCTTCTTATTGTTGCAAAAAACGATATGGCGCATCTGTCTTTGAGCAAACAGATTGCCGAGCACTCCGCACACAGAATTTACAATGCGGTAGTTCATGGAAATATAAGTGAGGACAGCGGCACTGTAGACAGACCAATCGGTCGAAGTGAGAGAGACCGAAAAAAATTCTGCGTAACAGAATTGAACAGCAAAAGAGCAGTAACGCATTTCGAAGTGCTTGAGCGATATGCGCAATACACATATTTAAAGCTCAAGTTGGAAACGGGAAGAACACATCAAATTCGCGTCCATATGGCATATTTGGGACACCCTGTTGCAGGAGATTTGGTTTACGGTTTAAAGAACGAACCAAAGCAACTGTGCGGACAGTGCCTTCACGCGGGTGAAATCGAATTTATTCATCCGCGCACAGGGGAAAACATGCATTTGTTTGCGCCTGTGCCGGAATATTTTACAAGCTTTTTGAATGGATTGCATCGATAGGAGATGGATTTATGACCGCAAAAAATATCAATGAAATGCTTGTGGTGAGTGATATTGACGGCACGCTGTTGCAGGCCGGATATGGTATTCCCAAAGAGAACATAGATGCTATAGACCGTTTTGTAGAGCGCGGCGGCCTTTTTACGGTTGCAACAGGGCGAAGCGTTGAGTCGGTCAGAAAATATGTTGATTGGATAAATATGTCAGTTCCTGCCATCTTGTGCAACGGTGCGGTTTTATATGATTACAAAACCGAAAGGGTGCTTTACAACAGAACTCTCGAACCGAGCGCAAGAGCTGTTGTGAATGAAATAAAAAAGGTCTTTCCGGAAATAGGTATAGAAATACATACAGTTGAGGGAATTACGGCGGTTGCAATGAATGAGTGCGTGCTTAACCACACAGCGGTTGAGCATATCCCGTTTACCCTTTCTGACCTTGATTCCGTAGCAGATGGCTGGAACAAGGTACTGTTTACAGATGTCGAGGGGAAAATAGAGCAGGTAGTAAAGTTTGTTGAAAGAAAAAAAGATACCAATTCTCTATTCAATCGTTTTAATTTTGTAATGACTTCAAAAATTTACTATGAACTTATTCCAAATGATATCGGCAAAGGCGAGGGCTTAAAGAGGCTTGCGGAATTGCTCAACATCAAGATGGAAAATACCGTTGCAATCGGTGATTATTACAATGATGTGCCTCTTTTTGAAGTGGCGGGTTACACAGCGGCTGTATCCGATGCACCGACAGATATAAAAAGAATGACCGACGTAACCGTTAAGCCGTGCTTGCAGGGCGGCGTCGGAGAGCTGCTGGATTCGCTTGAGGCATATTGCGACGGATATATACAGCTCAAGTTTGACATGATATGAGCAGACAGGAAAAAGCAATCGCGATTGTGTGTCTGATATTTGCCATTATATTGTTTTTTGTCAATTATGTCATTTTCGCTTAAAACACGCGGAAACAACCTTAGCGCATTGATTGTCTCCTGCATTTCAAATTGCAGACAGAGGAAGATAATTGCAATGCTGTTATTTTGCGCAAAAATCCGCTTAACTGCATAGATGCAGTCCAGGCAGACATTAAGCAAAAATGCTGTGTGAGACGCAAACTGTATTTTTACCGATATTAAACATCAAGCATAAATGCAAATAAAAAGCGTAGGGGTAAGTTCATCACCCATACGCTTTTTGCGTCTTTTAAAGTTGATTTTTGATTATTTGTGCTCAGGCTGCTTTTTCAACAGCGCGTTTTTTGATTTCAAACCGATATACCCGAAGATTGTAACGCCAAGTGCGCTTATGGCATCAATTATCAAATCCTTCATTGTATCCATCAGAGCGGCTTGGCCGGCAAGCATTGTGCCGCCCGAAAGGCGGAATTTCTGCATGTTAAGACCGAGTAAAGCGTCACCCGAGAACTCATATATCTCCCAGATTGCCCCGGCTGAAAGCGCAAAACAGAAAGCGAAAAGTGCGATGAATTTCGGACTTAACTTGACAGCAACGCTCTTGTTGTCATTGAGTATCGACACAAGCGAAAACCCGAGAGCACCGAGCATTGCGCCGCTGAAGGCATGCAGATACGAATCCCAGTGGGGAATAAGATAATAGAACTGGCGAACCTCCCCGAGATAGATTGCACAGTACAGAAACAGAAAATACATGACATACATGTAATTTTCAATTTCAATTGAAAATCGTTTGTTGACAAAGCTCGGCAGAAACATGACCACAAGCCCGAGACAGCATTGCATAAGCATGAGAACATAGTCGCTGCGCAGAGGCCCATCCGAAGCAGTGTCGGGAACAGATGGGGTTATTATAATTTTGACAACAGAAAATACGATTGACATGACGAGAGCAGCAAATAAAAAAATGCCGATGACTTTTTTCCAGTTGATTTTTCTTTTGGAGTTGGACATGTTTATTCCTCGACTCCTGTATTTGAATTAAGATTGATTTTTTCTGCTTTTACCTCGGAAATTCTATGCTCACTGATTTTTGCAACTTCAAAGGAGTAGCTGTCGACATTTACGATTGCGCGCTCGTCTTCAGAAGGCAGATGTCCGAGCTTATCAATTATATATCCGGCTATAGTGTCATAATCTCCGGTGTCTGAGAACTTAATGCCAAGCTCATCCTCGATATCCTCGAGAAGTGCGCTTCCGGCAAGCTGATAATCGCAGTCATTCAGTTTTCGTATCTCCTCAATTTCATGGTCATATTCATCCTGAATATTGCCCACTATGGATTCGAGGATATCCTCCATAGTTATTATGCCCGAAGTTCCGCCATATTCATCAACAACAACCGCAAGCTGAATTTTTCTTCGCCTGAATTCTTCAAAGATATCCTTGCATCTCGAACTTTCGGGTACATACATGACCTCGCGCATGTATTTGCTCAAATCAAAATCGTCGGGAGAGGGAGAGGAGACAATCAAATTAAGGAGATCCTTAATATTGAGGATGCCGATGATATTGTCCACTCCGCCGTCACAGACAGGCAGACGCGAGTGTCCGTTCTCCATAGCGGCACTGATGACTGCTGTCAGCGGTGACTTTATATCCAATGCGCTGATTTCGGTTCGGTGTGTCATAACATCGTCGGCAGTGCGGTCATCAAACTCGAAGATATTGTGAAGCATTTCTTTTTCGCTCTGTTCGATTGTCCCGTCTTCTTCGCCGACGTCAATCATCATTCGAATCTCTTCTTCGGTGACCTCATGGTCATTCTGATCCGGATCAACGCCGATTAAACGAAGAATAAGATTTGTTGTGCCGGACAAGAGCGCGACAAAAGGCTTTGTCACAATGTACACGACACGTAAAATTCCGGCAACTGCAAAAGAAATTTTTTCGGGATTGCTCATGCCGATACGTTTTGGAACAAGTTCTCCGAAAACGAGGGTCATAAACGACAGTATCAGTGTTATAATGACAATGGATACCATCTTAACCACGCTCGTCGGAATCCCCGAATTGCGCAGCCAATAGACGATATATTCTGCAAATGTATCCGCTGCTACAGCTGAGGCAAGCAGTCCGCTCAGTGTAACTCCAACCTGTATGGTTGCCAAAAATTTAGACGGTTCGCGGGTAAGCTTATAGAGAATCATTGCGCGTTTGTTTCCATCCTCCGCAAGATGGCGAAGCTTGGAGTCGTTGAAAGAAATTACGGCGATTTCACTCATTGCAAATAGCGCATTGAGTGCAATCAGCACTGCCAATAACAGGATATAACCGAGGGGGTCGCCTTCCGGCATTGTTCATTCTCCTTTGTAATAGTAAGTATTGAGATTTAATTTTATTATATTATCACAAAGAAAACATAAAATCAAATCCGGATGCTGATTTATCAATGCCGAGCTTGAAAAGCTCATTGTGATTTGACCTGTATTTGGGTATAGAACATAAATCAAAAAAAGCAACAAATGATTGTGAAATATGCTGATTTATGTTACAATATGCGGCAGTATAAAAGAAAGAGTGAATATATTTATGGAACAAAGAAAAGAGAACAAACTCGGAACAATGCCGATGGGAAAACTCATTGCATCGGTATCGCTGCCGCTTATGGTTTCTATGCTTGTACAATCACTGTACAACATAGTAGATGGAATTTATGTCGCAAAAATCAGTGAGGATGCCCTTACTGCCACATCTCTTGCTTTTCCGGCGCAGATGCTGATGATATCTGTTGCTGTCGGCACGGGTGTGGGACTCAACTCGCTTCTGGCGCGCAAGCTCGGTGAAAAGCGGTTTGATGAGGCAAATGCCACGGCAACCAACGGTCTGCTGCTGGCGGGGTTAAACACAATTGTCTTTATGCTTTTGGGATTTTTTGCGGTTCGCCCGTTCATTTCCGCATTCACAGATAATCCTGAAATTATTGAAATGGGCGTGAGCTATCTCAGTGTGTGCATGGTGTGGTGCGTGGGAATTTTTCTTTCTATAACAGGAGAAAGATTGCTGCAGGCAACGGGAAATTCTATTTTCAGCATGACTTCGCAGATTGTGGGGGCGGTCACCAACATTATACTGGACCCGATTTTGATATTCGGGAAATTAGGTATGCCGGAGATGGGAATAAAGGGTGCGGCGGTCGCCACGGTAATAGGGCAGATTTTCGGTGCTGTGGTTGCGATAGTTCTGAACAAGGTCAAGAATAAGGAAATCCATTTCGTATTCAGGGGCTTCAGACCGAGCGGCGCAATTATTCTCAATATATATAAGGTCGGCATTCCTTCAATTATCATGCAGTCGATAGGCACGATAATGATGGTGGGCATGAACAAGATATTGATTCTGTTTTCAACTACGGCCGTAGCGGTTTTCGGTATATATTTCAAGCTGCAGAGCTTTGTGTTTATGCCGGTATTCGGCTTGACTCAGGGCCTTATCCCGATTGTGGGCTACAACTACGGTGCGCGCAGACCGGACAGACTTATGCACGGTTATAAGCTTGCCACAGTAATCGCGGTTATAATCATGGCGATAGGCACTGCGATTTTCTGGATAATTCCAAAACAGCTTTTGCTCATGTTTGACGCGAGCGAGGAGATGTTAAGCATCGGAGTTCAAGCCCTGCGCATTATCAGTCTTACCTTTTTGCCGGCGGCAATCTCAATCGTGGCGGGCAACACACTTGCCGGAATCGGAAACGGAGTTGTAAGTATGATAAACTCGTTTTTGCGCCAGCTTGTTATTCTGCTTCCGGCGGCATTCCTGCTTGCGAGTGCATTCGGTCTTGATTTTGCATGGTACGCTATGTGCATTTCGGAGATTGTGTCACTTGTATTTACGATGCTGATGTTCAAGCGGGAGTACAACAAAAAAATT
>JAVXQD010000026.1:0-32198 GCA_036644375.1 Oscillospiraceae bacterium | reverse complement strand
GTTGATGTTTAAACAGCATTTCTACGTATTTTTGCAATTCATTCATTAGTCTGCACCTCCTTGTAAAAGTTGATTAATAATTTTTTGAGCTATTATCCATTCAGATAAAGCATTTTCAAATGCTGATTTTCCACTCTCTGTGATGTGATAATATTTTCTGCGTCCACCTTGCGATTCATCGCCCCAATAACTTTCAATATGACCTTGTTTTTCTAAACGTTTTAAGCTGGTATATAACGATGGTTCTTTTAAATCGTATTCGCCACCACTATTCACCAAAACTGCTTTGATAATCTCATAGCCATAGTTATCACCATTTAAAAGTATTTTCAATATGATAGTGTCAATATGTCCACGAATTAAGTCACTATTTATGCTTTGCTCCGACATTTACCTCACCACCATTCATATTTTATTACAAATTACTATGTATGTCAATGTACTTCGATATGAATAATAAAATAATTTTGGTCTTTTTATGCCGTTCATCTATTAAAAAATGGCTCTATACTAAAAGTTTGGGAGGGGAAAAAGCCTACAAATAAAAAAGGCAAAAAAGTAGAGCATAAACAACCAAACCGTTAAAATAGAATTGCTAAACACCATGAACGGAGGCTGAATATGCTTTATAGGGGCTTGACTGCGGCTCTGCCTTAAGACAAGGGGAGGGCAGACTGTCGCAAAATTCTTTTCCCTGTCCCTTGTCCCAATAAAAAGCCCCTGACCAAAATGGTCAGGGGCTTTAGTGAGCCGTTATTTGAATTTACGTTTACGTGCTGCTTCGGACTTCTTCTTGCGCTTTACAGAGGGTTTTTCGTAATGCTCACGCTTACGAACCTCAGCAAGAACTCCGGAACGTGCACATTGACGCTTAAAGCGACGAAGTGCGCTATCCAAACTTTCATTTTCTTTAATTCTTACTTCAGACACTGCCTACCCTCCCTTACCGGGGTGTTCGTTTTCGCAACGCTACTATTATACCTAAACATTAAGCACTTGTCAATAAGCTCATCGGGCAACAATATTGACAATCTTGCCTTTTACATAAATTTCTTTGACAATATTTTTGCCGCAGAGCTCTGACGCAATCTTTTCGTCTGATTTTGCAGCCGAAATAGCTGCCGTGTCATCAGAATCCGCAGAGATTTTAACACGCCCTTTGAGCTTTCCATTTATCTGTACCGCTATTTCCACGATATCATCTACACATTTAGACTCGTCATATTCAGGCCACTGATGATGTGCAAGCTGACCTTCAAAGCCAGCGAGCTGCCACATTTCCTCTGTGATATGCGGTGCAAATGGATTAAGCAGTTGAGTGAATACACCGAGTTCGGTCTTTGTAATACTTTTTTTCTCGCAAATTTTGTTTATAAGTGTCATCAAAGCCGCGATTGCAGTGTTGAACTTCATCTGTTCAATGTCATCTCCGACCTTTTTGATTGTTCTGTTAAAGTCAGATTCGATATCCTTTGAAAATCCGCCATCAACCATAATGTCGAGCAGATTGTACACTCGGTCAAGGAAGCGTTTGCAGCCCTTCATGCTATTCATCGACCACGGGGCCGCTTTTTCAAAGTCGCCCATGAACATCTCGTACATGCGCAGCGTGTCTGCACCATAGCTTTCCACTATCTCATCCGGATTAATGACATTTCCGCGTGATTTGCTCATTTTTTCGCCGTTTTCGCCTAAAATCATACCGTGACTTGTGCGCTTTGCATACGGCTCAGAGGTGGGTACTACTCCGATGTCAAACAGGAATTTATGCCAAAAGCGGGAATACAGCAGGTGCAGTGTTGTATGCTCCATTCCTCCATTATACCAGTCAACCGGCGTCCAATAATTCAGCGCCTCGCGGCTTGCAAGCGATTCGGAATTGTGCGGGTCGGTATACCGCAGGAAATACCACGATGAGCCCGCCCACTGGGGCATAGTATCGGTTTCGCGCTTTGCCGGTCCTCCGCATTGCGGACAGGTTGTATTTACCCAGTCGGTCAGCTTTGACAGCGGGGATTCTCCGTTATCCGTAGGCTCATAGTCCGCAAGCTCGGGCAGACGCAGCGGCAGCTCGCTTTCCGGCAGCGCAACCGCTCCGCACTTATCACAGTGAACAATCGGAATGGGCTCTCCCCAGTATCTCTGGCGTGAAAACACCCAATCACGAAGCTTGTAATTGACTTTCTCAACACCTTTTCCGTTTTCGGTCAGCCATTCCTTGATTTTTATTTTTGCCTGCTCAACGGTCAAGCCGTTCAGAAAATCGGAATTTACCATCATGCCGGTTTCGCAATCGGTATATGCCTCTTTTTCTATATCACCGCCCGCAACGACCTCAATTATCGGAAGCTTAAATGCCTTTGCAAAATCATAGTCACGCGTATCATGTGCTGGAACAGCCATAATCGCGCCGGTTCCGTAGGTTGCGAGAACATAATCCGAAATAAATATGGGAATTTCTTTTCCGTTGACAGGATTGACCGCACTGACCCCCTTGAGCATAACCCCGGTTTTGCCCTTGACGAGCTCGGTTCGCTCAAAATCAGATTTGTGCGCCGCATCCTCCTGATATGCCTTGACCTCATCGAAGTTGGAAATTTTGCCTTCCCATTTGGTGAGAATCTCGTGCTCGGGAGCAATTACCATATAAGTTGCCCCAAACAAGGTATCAGGGCGAGTTGTATACACCTTAAGCTTGTCACCCTGAGTGGTATCGAAATCCACCTCAGCTCCGGTCGAGCGCCCTATCCAATTTATCTGTGAGGTCTTTACACGCTCAATATAGTTGACGGTGTCGAGGTCATCGATAAGGCGCTGCGCATATTTCGTTATCGCAAGCATCCACTGACTCTTGACCTTTCTGACAACCTGGCTTCCGCACCGCTCGCACACTCCGCCGACAACCTCTTCGTTTGCCAGCACAACCTTGCAGCCTGTGCAGAAATTGACAGCCATCTCTTTTTTATAGGCAAGCCCGTGCTTGAACAGCTGTAAGAATATCCATTGAGTCCATTTATAGTATTCGGGGTCTGTGGTGTTTATTTCGCGCGACCAGTCGAACGAAAAGCCCAGCGATTTAAGCTGCTGCTTGAAGCGGGCGACATTCTCCCTCGTGACCTTTTCGGGGTGGATATGATTTTTCATCGCATAGTTTTCGGTCGGCAGCCCAAAGGCGTCCCAGCCCATAGGAAACAGCACATTGTAGCCCTGCATGCGTCGTTTGCGGGCGACGATATCAAGCGCTGTATACGGGCGCGGGTGACCCACATGAAGCCCATTCCCCGACGGATATGGGAACTCGACAAGTGCAAAGAACTTTGGGCATGAGCTGTCCTGCTCCGCGACAAAGGTATTTTCATCGTCCCATATTTTCTGCCACTTTTTTTCTATCTCTCTAAAGTTGTAATCCACTTTTTATTATTCCTCCGGATTATCCAAAAAGTCTGTTGAAATTGCCGTCCCGTCCGCCCAAAGTCGCTCAAGCGAATAAAACTCACGCGTTGACGGCTGAAACACATGGACAATTACCGTGTTGAAATCAATCAGTACCCATCCTCCGGAATCGTATCCTTCGGTTCTCAGAGGCTTAACTCCCTTTTGCGAAAGAACAAAGTCCACCTCATTTGCAAGAGCCTTTACCTGTGTGTTGCTTGTACCTGTCGCGATAACAAAATAATCGGCTAAGATTGTAAGGTCGTCAATTTTTATTATTTTTATATCCTTGGCTTTTTTTTCATTAAGCGCGATTGCAGCTGATTTTGCTGTTTCTAATGATGTCAATTGTTTACTCCTTTATGCTCCGTATTTGTCCAGCGTAGCTCCCGTTTCATCAAGTATGTCCGTAGTATTCTGGATTTCAATAACATTAAGCTCGGTTTCAGGTACGTCCTCGCTGTGTGGACGCATGTATTCATTGAGCATATCCGCAAGCTCTTTTTTATGCATGGTAAATACATCAAGCCCATAAATGCCATAGGCGGCAACCGGCTCACCCGGCACACGAACAGTGGTGACAGCATCGCTCTTAAAGTTTTTGACCTCCAGAACAAGGGAGACTATCTGCTGAATTGAAAGGTCGGTTTCCAGATATGGATACACCGCATTTGCAAGGCTTACAAGCTGTGAGGTGGGGGTTTGCATGAGCTTTGTCATCATCGCAGCCATAAAATATCTCTGGACATTGATGCGCTCTATATCCGCGCGAAGATATCCGCGATATCGCACGAACAAATCAGCCATAGCTCCGTCAAGCACGTGCGTACCCGGCTGCAAAACTATTCCGTCGCCAAAATCCATCTCGGTATCAATGGTAATCTCAATTCCGCCGAGCATATCAATAGCCTTGCGAAAGCCCTCCATTGAAATCATGACATAGTTGTCGATCGGCAGCTGAAACTGATTGTTTATGGTCTCGGCAAGCGCCGCAACGCCCTTAGTTCCGTTTTTCTCGCTCTTGTATCCCCAGTTATAAAGCGCGTTGATTTTGCCCGTCGCAACCAAATCCTCGCCGACATAGGTGTCGCGCGGAATCTGCAGCAGCGCTGCCGTGTTATTTTCCAAATCCATGTTAGCAACTATTATAACGTCGGTCTGCGTTGCCTCCTTGCCCTCCTCGCGTTCCTCGTCGACATCAACTCCGCACACGAGTATCGTCATCGTTTTGCTGCGCAGATAGCTCGGGGTTTTCCAGTCGCTGTCGATAACGTTTCCGGCCCCTGCCGGTTTTAAGTTAAGCACGGCAAATACAGTGGCAACCACAAGTGCAACCACAATCAGTAAAACAAGAATCCGCGCATTTTTGTTCTTTTTTTTCGATACAACGTTTTCTGTGTTGTCTGCCGCACCTGCGGATGTTTTATCTGCGTTTACTTTTTCTGCATCATTATTTTTATTTTCCATGTTATCCATATTATACATCTCCCCTGTTTTTTACCAGATAATTGTATGCCTTTACAGATTCGACATTTGCATATCTGTATTGCTTGAATAGATGAATCAAACCGTTTCGCAGTGCGACCAGCACAGCCTCATCAAGCGAGTCCTCGGCTATCTCGCGAACCTCATCCGCGCCCTTAAAGTCCCTGTCCTCGGATATATAATCGGCAAGAAACACCACCTTGTCAAGCAGTGTCATGTTTTCGCGTCCCGCTGTGTGATAGCGAACCGCATCTGCCGTTTCCATATCAAGCTTCAGCTCGTCCTTTACGTAAATACCCCCTGCATAAGAATGATACAGCGCCGGGCATTCTTCGATTTGAACGTAATCAATTATATCAGAGCTCTTGAGCATTTGCAATAAAGCAGCCTTGTCGCGTTCTTTTAATATATCGTGCAAAAGTGCGGCACGCTCTGCGCGAGCAGTGTCACAGCCATATTTTTTTGCAAGGCGCACAGCCGCCCCTGCCACACATTCCGTGTGGTAAAAGCGCTCTTCGGAAAGCATGCTTTTTGCAAGTTCACGCGCTTGTTCACAGGTCATACCGTCTATCTCCGTTTAGATGTAAATTTTGTGCTTTTTTATGACGTTTTGCGTAAATTTGCTTAAAAAAGCATCTGTGTCTTCATGATTTTTGAGCTTAGCCCGAATTTCGGTCGAACTCATTGGCATAGGCTCCATGCCGAGTATCAGAACCTGTCCGCCCATTTTTTCAAGTCTTGTTTTCTCACGCAAAAGTGCAGACTTATCATCGCTTTCCCTCGATGCCGCAAGCAGTGTGGCAAGCGGCAATATGCGTCTGTATCGGTGCCATGACTCAAATGACATCAGCATATCGCTCCCTATCAAGAAAAAGAACTCGGAATTTTTATAGATTTTCGACAGGCGGCGAAGTGTTTTGACCGTATAGCTTTTGTCATGTCTGCCCGCCTGCTCAATTTCGGAAATTTTTATATTTTTACCGCAGCTTTTAAAAGTACGGCACATCTCCGCTCTCTGTGTAAGAGATACGGCAGCCGCCTTTTTGTGCGGCGCAATCGCAGACGGCACAACCAAAGTCAGGTCGGGTTCAACCGCCTCAATCGCGATTTTAAGCATATGCTCATGCCCCAGATGGGGCGGGTTAAATCCGCCGCCGTATACGAGTATTCTTCTCATCTCAAATACCGTATTTGTCAACTTTTGTGTTGCGTTTATACAGTACAAACCTGCTTCCGATAACCTGCACCGGCTCTGCGGCCAGTTTGTCCGCGATAATTTCCGCCGCCTCGCGCGCGGATAGCTCACATGAATCCTGAACGCGGCATTTTATAAGCTCACGCGCCTCAATTGCAGAGCGGATTCCGGCAATGAGATTGCTGTCTATTCCATCTTTGCCTATTTGAAATATCGTGTCAATGCTGTTTGCGTGCTTTCTGAGCTCCGCTCTCTCTCTACTTGTCAAAATCAATACCTCTTATTTTCTTTATGCCGCGCAGCTTGAATGCAAGCTTGCGGATTGCGCGTCCGCGGTGACTCACCGCGTTTTTCTTCCGTTCGGAAATCTCGGCGATTCCCACGTTGTTCGGCAATTTGAATATCGGATCATAGCCAAAGCCGCCGCTGCCGCTCGGTTGTGTTCCGATATATCCCTCAACACAACCGATAGCCTCGCACTCGGTTCCATCTGCTAAAATAGCGCATACCGCCGACACAAATCTCGCCGTTCTGTCCTGAGTCGGTATGCCCGCAAGCTCACCGAGCAGCTTGTCCATATTTTTCTCGCTGTCACAGCCCGCTCCGGCGTAGCGCGCGGTGAAAATTCCCGGTGCACCGTCGAGTGCGTCCACACAAAGCCCCGAATCGTCCGCAATTGTCGGTCTTTTGCAGATATCGTATACCGCTCTTGCCTTTATGCGCGCGTTTTCACTGAAGGTTTTGCCGCTTTCAATTATATTGATATTAATTCCCGCCTCTTTAAGCGAAACACACTCACAGCCTACATTTGCGAGTATTTCGCGAATTTCGGTGAGCTTGTGAGCGTTGTTGGTCGCAACAACGAATACCGTTTTTTTCATGTTTTATCTCCGTCCCCGCTGAACAGCGCCTCACAAAATTCGTCCGCCCAAAATCTGTCAAGGTCGTCAATTCCCTCCCCGACCCCAACAAAGCGCACGGGTATTCCGAGCTTGTCCTTAATCGAGATTACGGCTCCGCCCTTCGCTGTTCCATCCAGCTTTGTGAGCACAATTCCGCTGACACCGGTGCTTTTGCTGAATTCCACCGCTTGATTTATCGCGTTTTGTCCTGTCACCGCATCGAGCACAAGCAGTGTCTCCACACTTGCGGTCTCGGATGCCTTATAGATAGTTCTAAACATCTTGGCAAGCTCCTCCATTAGGTTCTTTTTGGTATGAAGCCTGCCTGCTGTATCTGCTATGACAATGTCTATGCCTTTTTTCTTCGCGCTTGTGACAGCGTCAAAAACAACCGCTGCCGGATCGTTTGCGCCCTCGATTATCTCCACTCCCGAACGCTCCGACCACACCCTCAGCTGTTCGCCCGCAGCCGCTCGAAAGGTGTCCGCCGCCGCAAGCAAAACACTGTAGCCCTGCTTTTTAAAGTGATTTGCCAGCTTACCCGCCGTAGTGGTTTTGCCGGCTCCGTTGACGCCTATCAGCATAATCACTGCAGGTTTTCCATCAAGATTAAGATCTATATCCGCTGAAATTCGCTCGATACACAGCTCTTTCAGCTCTTTTAAGGCATCATCTGTATTATCAATCAATTTCTCGGTAACCCGCACCCGAAGCCTGCTTATTAAGTCACATGCAACCTCTGACCCGCAGTCCGCCATAATCAGCCGCTCCTCAAGCTCCTCGTAAAAATCCTCTCCGGGCTTTCGTCCGCGCAACCCGTAAAGCACACCGTCCCTTGTTTTTTTGAGTCCGCTTGCCATCTTTTCAAAAAACTCCATTTGAATACCATCCGTATTATATAATATGTATTTTACTTACTGATAACCAGCTGAGCTTCATCGATTCCGAGTTTAAGCACTTTGGAGACGCCCTCCTCCTGCATCGTGATGCCATACAGAGTGTCTGCACCCTCCATTGTCCCTCTCCTGTGGGTTATCGTGATAATCTGCGTACTGTCGGTCACTCGATTCAGGTACCCCGCGAAGCGATTTACGTTTGCCTCATCAAGCGCGCTGTCTATTTCATCAAGAATGCAAAACGGTGACGGGTTTACCGCGAGAATCGAAAAATATATGGCGATTGCGACAAGAGCCTGTTCACCGCCCGACAGTGAGGATAGATTCTTGATGAGCTTTCCGGGAGGCTGAACATCAATTTCTATTCCGCTTTCGAGCACATCGTTCTCATCGGTAAGCGACAGATTTGCACTTCCCCCTCCGAACAGCTCGACAAATACCCTGCGAAAATGATTGTTGATTTCATTGAAGCTTTTAGTGAATATAATTTTCATCTCTGTTTCAAGACTTGCAATCAGCTTCAAAAGTTCCGCCTTTGATTTTTCAATGTCGGACACCTGTTCACTGAGATGGGTATACTGGTCCGTCACCTCTTTGTATTCCTCAATCGCCGCCACATTTACGCTGCCCAACGCGCGAATTTTAGCTCTGAGTGTGCCTACCTGAGAGCGAAGCTCGGTTATTGACTCAAACGCGACACAGAGTGACTGAGCCTCCTTTTGAGTCAGCTCGTATTCCTCCCACAGCTTTGCGACAGTCGAGTCGAATTCAGTGGACAGCGAATTTTTTCTTTCCTCAAGCCTTGTCAGCTCACGTCCGATATCCTCGCGCTGTTTCGTCTGAACTGAATATTTCCCGCGCAGCTCGGTAATTTCCCGCTCGGTTTCATTGCGCTGACATACTGCATTTTCGATATCCTGTCTGCGCTCGATTATCTGCTCACGCAGCCCCGCAGCCTCAAAAGCCTTCGCTTCTGCGGCAGCTTTAAGCTCCTCTAATGTCGCGCGGAGCTTTGCAATGGAATTCTCAATAGACGAGGCAGCTTCGGCACTCTCATTTTGCAATGCGCTGAGCGAGCTCACCTCGGATTCAAGGCTCTCAATGTCCTTCTGCAACTCTACGCGTGCTATTTTTTGCTGAGACACACGTTCACTCAGCTCAGAACGGCGGCGCATAAAGCCATCATTGTTTTGATTTTCACCGTCATCCGCAATGTTTAGTCTTTCAATTTCCTCGGCGAGAGTTTTGATTTCACTGTCATTGTTCGCAATAAGCTCCTGCTTTTCGTTTTTACTCTCGTCAATTGCGGCGAGCTCTCGCTTGATGTCATCAAGTGCACTGCCCAATGTTTTTGCATCCTGTGAGCAGCGCATTATCTGCGATTCCACACGGATTCTGTCCTCATTGTGCGTAACGAGATCGCTGCCGATAGCTGTAATTTCAGCTTCAAGCTCCGCAATGTCGGAATTGAGCTTTTCGCATTCTCCGCGCGTTGAAATGGTTGACGCTTTAATCTGCTCTATCTTTGCTTCAAGAGCCTCTATCTCACTCTTTCGCCCGAACAGACTTGCCTGCCGAGATGACGAACCACCGGTATACGAGCCGCCCGCATTGATTACCTGCCCGTCCATTGTGACAATCCGATAGCGGTAATTCAGCTTTTTGGCAAGCACCGATGCGCTGTTTATCTCCTCGGCAACAACAATTCTTCCAAGCAGGCTGCTGATGATTTTATCATATCGCCCGTCGATTTTAACGAGATCACTTGCAAGCCCGACAATTCCGCTGTCCGAAAGATTGGCGCCTCCGTCAAAATATCCGGGTTTTACAGTGTCAAGCGGAAGAAATGTCGCCCTTCCTGCCTTTGCGTCTTTTAAATATGCGATTGCATCCTTTGCAGCTCTCTCGTCCTCAACAACCAAATTTTGCGCTGCGGCACCGAGCGCGGTCTCAATCGCGAGCTCACACCCGCGCCTTATTGTGATAAGCGAGGCAACTGTGCCGACAATGCCGCGCAGCTGATGTGCGCCGGATGCCTCAACAACACGGCGGACACTCGGCTGAAATCCGTCCATGTTTTTTTCCATGTCCTTCAAAACAGCGGCTCGGTGCGCCGCTTCACTTATCTCGCCGTTCTTTTTTTCAAGCTCGGAGTTAAGTGCGCCAAGCCGTTCTTTTCGGCTCGACAGCTTGAGCGTATATCCGTTGATTCTGTTTTCACACTCGGAGATATCACTTTTGATACTTTCGAAATATTCACCGCTTTCACGCAGCTCTTTTTCGGAATCCGCATGTCTTTGCTCAATTTGCGGAAGCTGTTCTTTCAAAACCTCCGCCCGTGATTCAAGCGTTTCATTTGTGGACTGAGCCCCGACGGTCGCCACGCGCAAATCGGTAATTTCGGCTTGCAGCAGGGTCAGCCGCTTGGCGGTTTCAACTCTGTTGCGGTCGCTTATTTCATTGTTCTCAATAAGCTCGTCAAGCTCCTGCCGAGTCAACTCAATAAGTGCATCCAACTCGTCAAGTTCTTCTTTTTTGCTGTTTATCAAAAGCTTTTTTTCATCTATCTTAACCGAAACAGCACTTTTGCTGTCCGACATATTCTCTATTCGAGATGCCAGCTCATCTATCTGCTCGGCTGTGTGCTGCATGTCGTTTTTTTCGACTGCAATCTCGCTCTCAAGCTTTGAAATCAGCTCGTTTGTCTCAAATATGCCCGCATTAAACTGTTCTATTTCAACATTTCGGCGCCGATTGTCGTCGCCTAATTGCTCGGTTCTCTCGGTCATCTCCTCAAGACTTTTTTCGGCGCTGTCGTAATCCTGCTTTGCGATTGAAATCTTGTCGTCCTGCTTGCGCAGATTATCACGCGAGCGGTCAATCGTGTCGCAGTAAAGTGTAATTTCCAGACTTTTTTTCTCATTGGATAGCGCGATGAATTTCTCGGCCTTTTCACTCTGCTGACGAAGCGGCTCAATGCGCTCCTCAAGCACATCAATTATGTCGCGCAGTCGCGAGATGTTATCCTCTGCAGCATCGAGTTTGCGTGTTGCCTCGTTTTTTCTGAATCGGTATTTTGCAATTCCCGATGCCTCCTCGAACAATTCACGGCGCTCATTGCTCTTTGCCGACACAATCTCGGAAATTTTACCCTGTGAAATTATAGAATACCCGTCGCGCCCAAGACCCGTATCCATAAACATCTCGCGCACATCGCGCAAGCGCACGGGCGAACCGTTTATAAGATACTCGCTGTCTCCGCTTCGGTAATATCTCCTTGTAATTGCAATTTCATCTCCGACATCCGAGATTCTGACATCAGTGTTGTCAAGACAAAGCGAGACCTGCGCAAATCCCATCGGCTTGCGAAGCTGCGTTCCGCCAAATATGACATCCTCCATCTTTCCGCCTCGCAGCGACTTGCTTGACTGCTCTCCGAGCACCCACTTTATCGCATCGGAAATATTGCTTTTACCGCTCCCGTTCGGACCGACAATGCCGGTATATCCCTTTTCGAACATTATTTTAGTCTTGTCCGGAAATGATTTGAAGCCCTGTATTTCAAGATATTTTAAATGCAAATCGGTTTTCTCCTTTGCATGACTGATTCATAATAACTGTGCTGTTGAAAAACGCAAAATTCACAAACAAATCCGACATAATTTCATTTGGAAATTTGATATTCAAGCGCAACCTCTCCGTATGGCACCGAATCGTCCTCCGCAACACACAGCTCAATACCTTTTTTTGCAAAGTAATCTATATTGGCGCGCTTATATCCCAGTGTGCGGCTGATACACCCTCCGTGAACCTTTGCGATAAGCTTGTTCGACGGCGGTTTATCGACTATCCGACTCAGTATTTTTTCACGCATGACAAGCGTGTGACAAATTTCCCCGAATGCGGGGTGAAACGGCCCTGCAACTGCGCTTTCACGCAGAGCATCATCCGAATGCAGACCGATGCGAATCACATTTATGTTCTCGCGCTCAAACATGATAAGCAGTCTCGCGGTTATCTCCGCCGCCTTCTCGACTGTCAGCGGAGTATACCCGCCCGCTCGATATATATCGCAAAGCGGCGTGTTCTCAACCACGACTGTGGGATAAATTCGCACTGTTTCGGGCTTGAGCTCAATAAACTTTTTTGCCGTATACAGCGCACTCGCAAGCGGGTCAGCCTCTCCGTACATGCCGATCATCATTTGAAGTCCGAGAGAGAACTTCGCTTCGCTGCTTTTTATAAGCGCAGAGGCGTCAATCACAGCCTGTGAAGTATGTCCGCGCCTGTTTAACTCGAGCACACTGTCGTCCATGCTCTGTGCACCCAGTTCGATAGAATGCGCGCAATAGTAGTCCAGCATTCTCAGAATTTCAGAGTCAATTGCGTCCGGTCTGGTCGATAGGCGTATGCCGCTCGCTCGACCCTTTTTCACAAACGAATACGCCGTATTAAGCAGCGGCTCCTGTATACATCGATCAATGGCCGTAAAGCTTCCCCCGAAGAAAGCGATTTCAGTGTGTCCCGAAATGTCTTGCTCGGGCAAAAATCTCTCGCACAGCTCTGCCACCTCTGATGGTGACGGTGTATGACTCTCGCCGGAAATGCGATTTTGATTGCAAAAGATGCATTGACGCGGACAGCCGTTGTGAGGAACAAATATCGAGAGATTAGCGTGCTTTTTCATAATCCCATAAGATGCAGCGCTTCACTTGCGGCGTTCTGTTCTGCCTGCTTTTTGCTGTGACCGCTGCCCTTTCCGATAACATTCGAGTTAAGATGCACCTCAAATGTGAAGCTTTTCTCGTGATCCGGACCCGACTCATCTACCAGCACATAGCGCACCCGCTCCTCCGGATTTTGCTGAATAATCTCCTGAAGCTCTGTTTTGTAATCCCTCGGTGTATCCGAGTAATCATAGTGCTCCTCGATAAAGCGCATTACAAAATGCTTGGCGGGAGTCATTCCTCCGTCAAGAAAAACGGAGGCGATCACTGCCTCAAAGCAGTCTGCTAAAATCGACGGTCTGTCGGCTCCGCCTCCCTTTTCCTCTCCTTTGCCGAGCATCATATAGTCTCCCAGCTCAATTTCGTGTGCATATGCGGCAAGCGCGCCCTCGCACACCAGCGCCGCCCGCTGTTTTGTAAGCTCGCCCTCCGGCAGTTTCGGTCGTTTTGCAAAAAGATATTCGGACACAATTACAGACAACACCGAATCTCCCAGAAACTCAAGGCGCTCGTTGCACGCGATGCGGCCGAGTCCGTGCTCATTTGCAAAACTCGAATGGGTCAACGCCTCCTCGAGTAGCCCGATTTGTCCGAATTCATATCCGATTATTTGTTCAAATTCATTCATTTATTGTCCTTCTGCAATCAGCTTCGGCATAATTTACCCCGTCGCTGTCCACTGCATATATTAGGATTGGATTATCCGTACAGCCTTAACAAAAGATTCGGATTTCACTTTTACCAAGCTTTATTTCCCGAGCTTTTCCGCAAGAGCCTCTGTAACCCCGGATTTGCTCCACGTTATCGCCTGTCTGACTGCATTTTTAACAGCCTCGGCATTTGAGCTTCCGTGTGCCTTTACCACCGGCTTTTGCAGCCCTATTATCGGTGCTCCGCCGTACTTTGAATAGTCCATCGCATTCTTAAATTCACGCAGGCCCGGCTTTAGCGCCATCGCCGCAAGCTTCGAAATTGTATTTTTATAAAAAACGCCCTTAAGCATTTGGAACATCGCACCCGCAAGCCCCTCGGTCAGCTTCAGAATTATATTTCCCGTAAAGCCGTCGGCAACTATAACATCAAAATCTCCGAGCGGAATGTCCCTTCCCTCGGCATTTCCGACAAAATTCATATCCTTGTTATCTCTCATGAGCTTATATGCCTCGACCTGAAGCTCTGTGCCCTTTGAATCCTCTGCGCCGTTATTGGCAAGTCCCACGCGCGGATTTTCGCAGTTCATCACCCTGCTCATATACACCGAGCCCATTACGCCGAACTGGTCCAGCATTTCGGGGCGGCATTCCGTGTTAGCACCGCAGTCAATGAGCAAAAAAGGATTTTTCGCACTCGGTATGACCGCGCACAAAGATGGCCGCTTAACTCCCTTGATTCGCTTTACTATCATAGTAGCGCCCATGAGAGCTGCTCCCGTCGGTCCGGCAGTAACAAACGCGTCCGCTTTTCCGTCCGCAACCGCGTGCATTCCGACAGCCATTGAGCTGTCGGACTTTGCCTTAAGCACCGATTTAGCCTCGTCGTGCATATCCATCACCGACTGCGCGTCGAAAATTTCAATACCCGAAATATCAATTCCGTTATCGGCGGCACAGCACTTTATCTGCTTTTCACTGCCCGATAAGATAAGCTGTTCGCCATATTCCTTTGCAAGAACAACGCCCTTGATTATCTCCAGCGGCGCGTTGTCTCCGCCAAACGCATCAATTACTATTTTCATCTCTATACTCCCTCATGTCCTTAAGTCCTCTGTCCGCGAGCGCCTCATATCTAAGTCGCTTATCTCTCACCTGCTCGCTGAGCGGCGGCAATATGCCCATGTTCGCGCCGAGTGGCTGAAAGTCTTTGTTCTCGGTGGTAATGTATCGAAGCAGCGCACCGAGCATTGTGTTCGCACTCGGAATCGCGCTTTCTTTTCCCGTCAGAAAATCATGCATAAATTTGGCTGCCATGATTCCGCATCCCGCGCTCTCCATATATCCCTCAAATCCGGTCAGCTGTCCCGCAACAAAGATATTCTTGTGATTTTTGAAGTTCAGCGTTATATTCAGAACTTTGGGAGAATTTATAAAGCTGTTGCGGTGCATGACTCCATAACGAACAAACTCAGCGTTTTCGAGACCCGGTATCATGGAAAACACACGCTTTTGTTCACTGAATTTCAAATTCGTCTGAAATCCGACCATGTTGAACATAGTGCCCTCGGTGTTTTCGCGTCTGAGCTGTACCGCTGCCCACGGCCTGTGTCCGGTTTCGGGGTTTACAAGCCCGACCGGCTTCATCGGTCCGAAGCGCATCGCATCCCGTCCTCGCTTTGCAAGCTTTTCTATGGGCATACAGCCCTCATAAACCTTAAAATCAAAATCGTGCATCGGTGCGCTCTCTGCATTTACGAGCTGCTCCTGAAACTGCTCGTAGCCCGATTTGTCAAAATAGCAGTTGAGATAATCGTCGTCGCCCTTGCCATAACGGCTTGCGGCATATACTTTTGACATGTCGATGCTCTCCGCCGCGATTATCGGGGCGGCCGCGTCAAAAAATGAGAGGGAGCTCTCTTCGCAAAGTCCGAACAGACTGTCTGCGAGCCCTCCGTCTGTCAGCGGTCCGCTCGCTATGACAGTAGGAATTTCCGTATCTATAAAAGTCGCTTCTTCGTATACAATTTCGATGTTCGGATTTGCTTTTATCCTGCGGGTCACGCCCTCTGAAAACAGATTGCGGTCAACCGCGAGCGCACCTCCTGCCGCAACAGAGCATGTATCCGCTACCTCAAGGCACACCGAGCCCAGCAGCCGCATCTCCGCCTTTAAAAGCCCTGCGGCGCTGTCGACGCGCGCGGCCTTGAGCGAGTTTGAGCATACGAGCTCGGCAAATCCGTCGAGCTTGTGCGCCGCCGAATGCCTGTTCGGTTTTTGCTCATACAGCACAACCTCGTGCCCCAACCCGGCGAGAGTGTTGGCAGCCTCACAGCCTGCAAGACCCGCACCGATTACACGGATTTTGCTCATTTTTCGATATCCTTTCTGAAATCGCACTCCTCTGAGGGGCAATACAGGTAAGGAGCCTTGCCCTTTTTCTTAAACAGGCTTTTTCCGCATTTCGGGCACTTTTCGCCGCTCGGCTCATCCCAGCTCATAAAGCCACACTCGGCGCCCTTTTCGCACGCGTAAAACACACGCCCCTTTTGTGACTTTCGAAGCAAAACCTTACCGCCGCATTTAGGGCATGTACCCTCGGTTTCGGTTACTATTTTTTTAGTATTTCGGCAATCGGGGAACCCGGGACACGCGAGAAACTTTCCGTATCGGCCGGTTTTGATCACCATTTTTTTGCCGCACAGTTCACAGACAATATCGGTTTCTTCCTCGGGCACCTTGATGCGCTGTCCGTCAAGTGAGGTTTCCGCCTTTTTGAGCGACTTTGCAAAGTCCTTGTAGAACTTATCCAAGGTCTTGACCCAGTCCGCCTTGCCCTCCTCAATCTTATCGAGATTCTTTTCCATTCCGGCACTGAATTTCTCATCGACAATATTCGGAAACTGCTCTATCATAAGGTCTGTCACAACAGTTCCGAGCGCTGTCGGCTTGAGCGACTTCTGTTCTCTCTCGACATATCCGCGATCCATAATCGTGCTTATAATCGGCGCGTAGGTAGACGGACGCCCTATTCCGTTTTCCTCAAGGATTTTTATGAGGGACGCTTCGGTGAAACGCATCGGCGGCTGAGTGAAGCGCTGGTTGTTCTTGATCTCCTTTTTGCGGAGCACCGTACTTTGCTCAAGCACCGGCAGTGCCGTAACAGCCTCGGATTTCTCGTCGGTAGACGCCTCATAGAGCTTAGTGAATCCCTCGAATGTCACGTTAAATCCGTTAGCGCGGAAAAGATAGTCATTGGCTTCAATGTTAACCGTCACCGTATCCATAATCTGATCCGTCATTCGGCTTGCGATAAATCTGTCCCAAACCAGCTTGTAAATTTTGTACTGGTCTGAGGTCAGCGACACCTTTGCGTTTTCGGGGCTGAGGTCAATGATGGTCGGACGAATAGCCTCATGCGCATCCTGAACCGTTGATGCCCCCTTACGCTTATAGACGCGCTGTGCGCGGTAGACAAACTTATCCCCGTAGGTCTGCTCGATATACTCATTTGCAGCACTTACCGCGTCATCTGCAACTCTGAGTGAGTCGGTTCTCATATACGTGATAAGACCTGTCTGACCCATTCCATCAATGTCTATTCCCTCATACAGCTCCTGTGCGGCGCGCATTGTGCGGCGCGCGGTAAAGCCGAGCTTTCGCGAGGCCTCCTGCTGCAGTGTCGAAGTGATGAACGGAGGTTCGGGCACACGTTTTCTCGTTCCTTTTTTTATATCACTGATTTTAAACTCGGCGTCTTCAAGGTCGGCGAGCACCGCCTTGCATTGAGCCTCATTTTCGATTTTGAACTGATCGGGCTCCACGCCTTTTTTTGTGCGCAGACGGGCAGTGAATATTTTTTGGCTGCCGGAGGGACGCAGCATTGCGTCCACTGTCCAGAACTCCTCGGGCACGAACGCATCAATGAGCCGCTCTCTGTCCACAATCAGACGCACCGCCACCGACTGAACGCGTCCCGCCGAAAGTCCCCTGCGAATTTTACGCCAGAGAAACGGCGACAGCTTGTAGCCGACGATTCGGTCAAGAATGCGGCGAGCCTGCTGTGAATCAACAAGGTCGCTGTCTATTGTCCGAGGCGCCGCCATTCCATTCTGTACACCTTTTTTTGTGATTTCTCCGAATGTCACGCGGTTCTTCTCATCGGTTGACAGGTTGAGAAGATGTGCAAGATGCCACGAAATTGCCTCTCCCTCGCGGTCGGGGTCGGTTGCGAGAAAGACCTCCTCGCTTTTCGCCGCTGCCGACTGAAGATCCTTTATCAGCTTTTCCTTGCCGCTTATATTGAGATACTGCGGCTTAAAATCCTTGTCCACATTGACGCCCAGAGAATTTTGCGGAAGGTCGCGGACATGACCCATTGACGCCATGACCTCAAAGTCCTTGCCAAGATATTTTTTTATTGTTTTCGCCTTTGCCGGAGACTCAACAATTACAAGTTTTGACATTTATTTATCACCTTTTTGCGCTTATTTGATTTCATCTGATTTTATATCGTGAACCCGAAAGTGCCTCAATTATTCCGTCCATCTCCATTATCGTTATCTCGGACAGAAGCTCGTGAGGAAGCAGCTTCGAGGTTGTCATTAATTCGTCAAGCGCCTTTTCACCATCCTTCAGCAGCTCATATATTCTCTGCTGCTTGGGATTCAGCTCGGCGTGCGCAACCGTTTCAAGCGTGGTCTGCTCATATTCTGTAAATGCCTCTATACCGATTTGCGACAGCACATCCTCTGCACATGTCGCCGGATTTGCTCCCTGCTTTATAAGTAAATTTGTCCCCTCGCTCTGCCTGCTTGTGATGTTGCCCGGAACGGCAAGCACCTCGCGCCCATCGTCAAGCGCCCAGTTTGCGGTTATCATTGTGCCGCTTCGCTTTGCGGCCTCAAAAATCACCACAGCGCGTGACAATCCCGAAATTATTCGGTTTCTTTGCGGAAACGAGTATTTCGTAACGCGCATGCCCGGCTCATATTCGCTGATAACGCATCCGTTATTCTCGATGGTTTTGCGAAGCTGCGCATGCTCCTGAGGATAGGTCGACTCAATTGAATTGCCGAGCACGGCTATTGTCGGCTTGCCGCACCTTATCGCGGCTCGGTGAACGCTTGTGTCGATTCCATACGCCAATCCGCTCACGAGCGTGACGCCCGCATTAGCAAGCGGATCGCAGATTTTTCTGACGGCATCGCGGCCATACTGTGTTTCATTGCGTGACCCGACTCCTGCGATACAGAGATTTTTAAGCGTACTGACATCTCCCGTTGCAAACAAAATCATGGGAGGTACCCTCGTATTTCGAAGCGAATCGGGGTATTGCTCATCGCTGTAGCAGAGCATATCTATTCCAAGCCGCGAGCACCGCTCAAGATTCGGATTTACCTCGCTCAGCTTGACATTGCCCGCACGTTGAAATTCTGCCGAAGAGAGCTTGTCTCTCATCGCATCGCTTTTGCGATTTTCATATATATCCTCGATATAGTCATAGCTGTAAAACAAATCCTTAAAGCGGACGCTGCAAGGTCCGAGAACGCGGTACAGCCACATCCAGTAACTCTGTTGTGTCATGTTCCGAGCACCCACATAGCTATTGCAGCAGCTGAGGCGGCGTTGAGGCTCTCTACTCTGTCGGTTATCGGAATTACAGCCGTTATATCACAGCTCTCTATCGTTTCCGCACAAAGGCCGGTTCCCTCGTTACCGATTAAAATCGCCATTTTGCCGCTCTTGGGCACATTTGAAATGTCCATTGACTTGTCTGTCAGCGCTGTTGCAATCACGCTGTATCCGCAGACTTTAAGAGTCTCGATTGTTTTAAGCTCGCAGTCCGTATATGCAAGCGGAACCGAATAAACCGCACCCATTGACGCGCGCAACGCCTTTGGTGAAAACGGATCGGCACACCCGTTGCTCAAAACCACCCCGCCGAATCCGAGGGCGGCAGCCGTGCGGAACATCGCGCCGACGTTCGCAGGATCCTGAACCGAGCACAGCACCAGCAGACGATTTTGCATTCCGAGCTGTCCGTGTGCATCAACGGATTTTTTTTGCGGCAATGCAACAACCGCAATCACACCCTGAGGACTGCGCTGCGGACTGAGCTTTTCACAGACGCTGTCTGACATAGTCACGGTTTTTGCGGTACACAATTCGAGTTCAGCCAGCTGAGACGCATATTTTCCGCGCGCAGCTTCGGTGAACCACAGCTCAGCAAGCTCGCCGCCGAGCCGCTTCACCTCCATGCACAGCTTAATTCCATGTACAACACACATACCGCTTTCAGCACGCTTTTGCTCAGAGTCACACAGGCGGGCAATTATTTTTACACGCTCGTTTGCTCTGCTTGTAATTATTTCCACGGCGCTCGCCCTCCCTCATGCTTGTGCAACAAATATTTTGTGACACTATAGTGTAATTTATTAATATAATATAGCGCATATGCTCGGAGTTAAATGCCTTTTAGTCAAAATAAGCATTTTGAAAAGCTCCCGAAAATATGCGCAAAGCCCGAACGCACAAATGTGCGAACGGGCATTTAGTAAATATTAAAGAGCGGCCTTCGCCTTGTCGCAGAGCGTTGAAAATGCTGCGGCATCGTTGATTGCAAGCTCGCTGAGCATCTTGCGATTAAGCTCTACCTCAGCTTTTTTGAGTCCGTTCATAAATGTGCTGTAGTTCATTCCGTTGAGCTTTGCAGCTGCTGAAATTCTGGTAATCCACAGTCTTCTGAAATCGCGCTTTCTGCGTTTTCTGCCAATATATGCGTATCTTCCCGATTTATATACAGCCTGTTTAGCTGTTTTGAAGAGTGTGCTTTTGCTGCCGAAGTAACCTTTGGCAAGCTTCAACACTTTTTTTCTTCTTTTGCGTGTCATCATTGCGCCTTTAACGCGGGCCATAACTTTCTACCTCCAACAATTTGAGTTTCTTAGAATTTTTAGTTTACTTGTAAGGAACCAATACTCTGATATTCGATGCATTGGTCTTATCAACGTAAGCACCTTTTCTGAGTTGTCTCTTGCGCTTTGTGCTCATCTTGTTAAGGATGTGCGAACGGAATGCGCGTGCACGCTTTATCTTTCCGCTTTTAGTAATTTTTGTGATACGTTTTTTTGTGCCGCTGTGCGACTTCATCTTGGGCATTTTCTAGAATTCCTCCTGAAAGTTTTTTACTTTGCCAGTTTCGGGGATATGAACATTTGCATGGAACGCCCTTCAAGCTTGGGCATTTTTTCAACGCTTCCAATCTCGGCAAGAGATTCTGCAAATTTTTGCATAACCAGATTGCCCATTGAAGCATGAGCCATCTCACGTCCGCGAAAGCGGATGCTTGCTTTGACTTTATTTCCATCCTGCAAAAACGCTTTCGCATGACCGACCTTTGTCTCAAAGTCGTGGTCACCGATGTTAAGAGACAGACGAATCTCCTTGATTTCAACAACCTTTTGATTCTTCTTAGCTTCTTTTTCTCGTTTTTGTTGCTCAAAGCGATACTTGCCGAAGTCCATGATTTTGCACACCGGCGGGGTCGCCTGCGGCGCAATCTTTACAAGGTCAAGATTTTTTTCGTTTGCGAGCTTCTGTGCGTCTGCCGAGCTCATTATACCGAGCTGTCCGCCATCGACGTCAACCAAACGAACTTCTTTATCCTTAATGTCCTCATTGATAGCCTGGGCGTTGTCTTTACCTGCTATTGGGATACACCTCCAAAACCTATTAACACAAAAAAAGCGCGGAACAATCCGCACTTCATACATTACATAACGGGTCTGATCCCGCTTTGTTTCAGTATATACCGAGACATCTTGCTTGACGTCCGGTGAGCACGGAAGGTGCTTCTTTGTTGTCTTTAGTATATTAACAGTTTGTGCCCGATATGTCAAGTGGTATTGCGGAGAATATTTTTTGACATATTCGCGATTTATGTATAGAATTCAATATGAAATCAAAATGCTCGTTTTTTCGATAAAAGCAACCACAAGGAGTGATTTTTATGCCGTCTGTCAACTTTAAATCAGGAAATACCGCGCGTTACGCATTGGTATTTGTTTCCTGCGCCGCGGCTGCATGGGCTGTTTTCGGTTTTGTTTTTCTCGCGCTTCCCATCCTCGATATCATAAAATTCTTTTTGTTTCAGATTTTTGCGGTTGTTATTCCCGGAATCGCTATTTTCAAGCTTGTGAACCTGAGGCTATCCCTTCTGGAAGCGCTGACCGTCTCTTATGGTTTTGGTATAGGCGCACTCATTGCCGTTTATTTTTTGTTTGCGCCATTTCATGCAACACGATTTTTGCCGTATGCGGCGGCGGTACTCAGCGCCGCTTCCGCGGCTGTGCTCATTCTCAAGCGAGGTCAGGCTTTTTCTTTCCGAAAAGATATCGGCGAGCTGAAAGTAGGGCTTGTTTTCTGCACCATAGCTCTGTTTATGACCGCGTTTATTTTGTCTGCATCGATGCTCAATCCATCGGTTAGCGGACCACGAAACTATTTTATCGACACCCTCAACGGAGTTAATTTTGTCACAAGCGCGTCGCGCGGATACCCCATGCAGACCTTGGAAATGGCGGGAGTGACTCAGTATTACCATGTTTTTCTTTACAGCTATACCGGTATCATGAAGCTCTGTACCGGTATTTCAAGCTTTGAGATAATGACCAAATACACCTTTATCACTATCTCACCGCTTCTCGCAGCGGGAGTGGTTGCAATCGCAATGCGGATTTTGCAAAATCTTAAATCCGTTGTATTTGCGAGCTGTCTGGTGCTGCTGTTTCCCTATCTTGCAAATGCGCACTATCTTTATTATGACACAATAGGATTCACGCTCGGACTTGCATTTGCGGTCATTTGCGTGCTTATGTTTATTTATTCGCAGCAGATTGGACGTCGTCCCTTCAATCGCTACTTTATTGTATCTATAGTATTTTTGCTTTTAAGTCTCGGTGCAAAGGGACCTGTTTCGGTCAGTATAATGTTCGGGATGTGCTTCTGCCTGCTTTTGAAGCTCATTCGGGAGAAAAAGCCCGCGGCGATTTTTCAAGGACTTGCAATAGCCGCTCCGTATTTTCTGTTTTACTTTCTTCTCTACCGCAGCTCAAGCGAGGATTCGATGAGCTTTTCGGCTTTTTATGATGCGGTTAAAACTCCTGTTTATGCCTTTCTTGCACCAAGAGTTCCTGACTGGACCGCTAAACTTTTCGGCGCGATTTACAACACGGTATGGCGCGACCCACTCATAACCATCGCTTTCATTGCGATGCTCATATGTGCGCTCCGCTTTACAAAGCGGCGTCGAGACGACAGCTCGCTATTGCTCGACTTTTGCCTCGGTGCTGTCGTTGAGGGCACGCTGATAATGAACCTCTTTAAGCAGATGGGAAGCAGTGAGGTGTACTTTTTAACCTGTTTGTGGCCATTTGTCTATATCGGCGGCACATATGCGATCATCACCCTGCTTAAAAATGTCAAAAAGCAAAAGCTTTGGGCCTCACTCATGGGAGTTATTATCGTACCCGTACTCTGCTATAGCGCCTACAGCGCCGTGTACACCTATCTCGGCAAGCGCAACCCCTATCTTGACACCTGTCTTGTTGCCGGAATTAAATATAACCGCTTTGCAGAGTGGAAGCCTGTCAATCCCGACTATCGCCGCAGCACCGTCACCGTAAATGAATATGAGGGTCTGCTCTGGCTCAGAGACAATACTCCTCAAAACTCCGTCATTGCGGACGGAAGATATTTGCAGAATAATAAATATTTCTGCAACACGACATTCTCCGAACGCGCATTTTTTGTCGGAGGCTACGGTTTTATAACAATGGATGACACAAATTCTCACACGGCACTCAAAATAGAGCGCGATACCTATCTCCGTTTTTTCTTTGAAAGCGAGGATGAAAATTACCTTCCCAGCCTTGCGCGAGAGGGCTGCACATATCTTATTATCAGCGAGTTCATAAATCCGGGACTTGAGATTTCCGACAGATATTGCACTGAGGTTTTTCGAAATGATGACATGAAAATATATAAATTTAAAGCTGTTCAATAGAAACCGAACTCCGAGCCGAGTTTTTTGCTTTCAACTTTAAGTTTGCAATAGTGCGCATTCAGCGGTAAATAATTCCTTTTTCTACGGCGTTTGATTTCTTTTTGTACCATTCAACAGAATGTGCTTAAATGTTCAATAAAAGTTTGTTCTTTGTTCTAATTGCACAAAACTCTTGCAGATGTTAGACTTATTACACAAACGAATACAGCCAATATAATTTGGGTGATATGGACCCGACGTTTCTACCGAGCCACCGTAAATGGCTTGACTATTGGATTAATATACGCAAAGGGTGCTTTTTTGCCCTTGCGAATTTACCAATTTTGTCGGGCAGCAGTTTCAGCTGTCCGATTTTTTGTTTTTTTGCAAGACCTCGTTGTATTGCGTTTGCTGTGATGCCGACTCGGGTGGTGAAATATCGCCGCCCTTGTTTTTTTGTTTTCCGCGGGAAAAGCTCCCGTCACAATATAAAATCGGAGGAATTGTACTATCATGGATAAGTTCTTTAAGCTAAAAGAGCACAATACCAATGTGCGTACAGAGATTATTGCGGGCGTCACCACGTTTTTCGCGATGGCGTATATAGTCTTTGTAAACCCGGCAACTCTCGGCGCAACAGGAATGGATCAAACTGCGGTAATGATCGCCACCTGCCTGTCTGCGGCAATCGGCTGCTTCCTTACGGGCTTCATGGCAAACGTTCCGTTTGCTCAGGCTCCGGGCATGGGGCTCAACGCCTACTTCACCTACGGTCTTTGCTTTGGAATGGGCTATACCTGGCAGCAGTCGCTCGCAATTGTATTTGTTTCGGGCGTTTTATTTCTCATTGTTACGCTATCTCCCCTTCGCAAAATTATAATTGAATCAATACCGGCATTTCTCAAAAGCGCAATCAGCGCCGGTATCGGAATGTTTATTGCGTTTATCGGTCTTATCAACGCCGGAATAGTAAAATGCTTTGGTCCCGAGGGCAGCAACTATACCGAAATGGGAAATATCGTAAAGGGCGCGCCGTTTCTCGCAATAATAGGTCTTCTTATCATAATGGTTCTTATGGCATACAAGGTTAAGGGCGCGATCTTCATCGGTATCGTTGCGACAACCTTAATCGGTATCCCCATGGGCATCACGAGCTTTTCAGGCGGCACATTCACCGATTTTTCAAAATTGGGTGAGATATTCTTTCAGATGGATTTCGGAGTGTTTGCACTTCCGATTCTTCCGGTTATCACCGCTGTCGTAAGCTTCTTTATGGTTGATATGTTCGACACCGTCGGAACACTTATCGGAGCTGCGGGCAATGCCGGAATGCTTGACAAGGACGGCAACCTTCCCAAGGGTGACCGCGCGCTTATCGCCGACGCAATCGCCACCTGCACGGGCGCGATTCTCGGAACCTCAACCGTTACAACATATATTGAATCCGCCGCCGGCATCGAGGAGGGCGGACGCACAGGACTGACCCCGATTGTCGTCGGCATTCTGTTTATCATAGCCTGCTGCTTTGCACCTATCGCGGGAATTGTTCCGGGCGCAGCGGCCGCTCCGGCGCTTATAATAGTGGGCATACTCATGATGAACAACGCAGCTAAAATCAACTGGTCCGATTTTGAGCAGGCTGCACCTGCATTTATCACGATTGCTTTCATGCCATTTACCTATTCAATCGCAAACGGCATCGGTGTCGGCTTCATCTCTTACTGCGTAATCAAGCTCGCACGCGGCAAAGCAAAGGAAGTAAAGCCTGTCACGTTTATCATCGCTCTCCTATTCATTGCTAAATACATTCTTTCGGGAATTTAAAGGCTTACGCCCCATAAACTGCCCTGAATGGAATTGCTTAATGCCTGTAAAAATAATTAATTAACGAACACGCCGAAACGGGTCAATCCCCTTTTCGGCGTGTTCGTTTTATTGGGGATAAGTTTCGCGGCAAAAACAGCTTACGCTGTCCGCATGCCATGTCCTGTCACATATTCAAGGGCAGATTTACCATTAAGCCGCAATGCCGCTTACGACAATAAATACAAATCGCATTTTATCCGTTCTTTATTGCATCCTGCTGTGCAAAATATGTCATTGTCTCTTCGTGAGATTTTTGTACTCGCTCTGCCAAATCGGCTTCATAGATATCGCTGTGCAAAAAGTCAGTCAGATGGATTTCGCTGTCGTCCGGGTTTGGCGTGTCCTCTATTCTGGGCTTCTCCAGCACAAAAGTGATAGCGTAGAATGGCACATTTTCTTTATCTAAGATTTTTGTGATGTCGAGCAGAATCTCACCTGCGCGTTTTGCTGACACAGTTTCGTCTTGAGCGTAAAAGATAAGCTCTCCATACTTTGCGCCAAGCTCCCTTACATCATATTGCTTGTCGAGAACCAATGTTTCGGCGGCAAGCCCAAAATCTTTGTCGATGCTGCCCTGTTCCGCACTGTATTTTTCTCTGATGGTGCCAAAGGAAATGTAACTGACATAAGGAAAATCCTCCGCATCAAACACGGCTTCTGCCATCTTTCTGTATTCATTATCTACCCTGTCCCATGTATTTCTTCCATTGGTGACCATATCCTCATAGCTGTCCCAGCCCAATTTTCCGAGGCTTGAGATGGACAGCGAAAAATAGCTGTCCATGCTGGATGGGGAGCTTATTCTCGCATAATATCCCCCATCCTTAAAATTGTAATTCACTTTTTCAACGATATAATCCGTGTCGGCATAATGCTGATTGATATATTTTTCGGCGGTATTTACGGCAAGCATTTTCGAGATGGGATTGCCCACAAAGGCATTAGCAACGAATAGAATGCCGCCGATTAAAGCGAATGCCGCAATAATTGCGATGATTTTAGCTGTTTTTTTCATGGCTGTGCTCCTTTCTAAATCCGAAATAGAGTAGGCTTGCAATCACAATTCCCAACGCAAAAAGTCCCGCGTAAATGAGCGCCCAAAAAATCGGCGGAATAAACGCTTGGGCGATATTTCCTTCATACACATGGCCAAAGCTATCGGGGAGCCATCTGAGATAAGTGCATGCAGAAACAAAGATAAGGGCATACAGCGATTTCCATTTTAGTGCAAAATAGCTGATTCCGCCGATGAGCGGCATAATTATGATATTGTAAAACATCAGCTCGCCATCTGCTATCGCAATGCCAAAGGCCGCGCCGACGGCCATAAGCGCTATTGCAAAAAGCAAAAGCCGTCTTTTGATGTTTGCAGTTACCTTTTCCGTATCCATAGCGGGCTTTTCATTTTTTTCGTAATAAAACCTGCATTCATCACAGGTCTTAACATGCTCCAGCACTGCATTTTTGCTGTCCTCACTTGCAACACCGTCAACTACAAGCGGGAGCAGATCCATACACATATCGCATGAAATTTTACTCATGTGCAAATCCCTCCTTTGTTAATACTTCTCTCAGCTTTTTACGCACTCTAAAGTCGATTACCCTTGCGGAGCTTTCCGAAATATTGCATTTTTGAGCAATCTCATAGAACGAATACCCGTCAATCCTCAGAAACACGATAGCTTTGCTCTGTTCTTTTTCCTTTTCGAGAAGCTCATATGTCCGCGCTGCCGCTTCGGCATTTATCACCGCGTTCTCAGCGGAGCAGGTGTCATTTTGCATATAGCACTGCAAACCCTCGTACATGGCGGCGTCCTTTTTATCCCGCCTGACAGTTTCATACCATTTGTAGCGTGCAATCGAAAACAGCCACGTTTTGATCTCCGACTTTCCCTGAAAGTTGGGCAAAGACTTGATTGCACTGACAAAAACTTCACTTGTCAAGTCCTCAGCATCGGCTTGATTGTGTGTCAATCCGAAAAGGTATGTGTAAACATCCCGCTTATATTTTTCGTATAAGCTTCTTATACTTATGCTCATTCTTTGCCTCCTCTCGTTGTATTAGTGTCAAAAACCATGTATTTGTTACAGCTCTTTGTTTTATTTAATCTGCGTGGCATTGAGTATCGTATGGCAATTTTAACATATAAACGCGCGGAATAGAACTTGATTTTTTATGCAAAACATAACAATTTCAAAAAACGCTTGACGAAATTATGACTTGCGTCTATAATCACAACAACACATAAGCAAGACATAATTAAAATCGGCATGGATGAGAAGAGTAACGTTTTTTCCGAGTTTTACAAGAGAGCCTGTGTATGCTGAAAGCAGGTAAACGACGAATACGTGAACATGGTCTCGGAGCTGCGCAACCGAACGCTTTGCTTGAGGTTGCGACGGGATTCGCCCGTTAAAGCGACAGGGTATACCATTTTTTCATCAGGAATGCGTACCCGCCAAGGCAGTTAACCGCAAGGTGGCTGTAAACTGAGGTGGTAACACGGGTATTTAATGCTCGTCCTTTATTCTAATAGAGGACGGGCTTTTTTGTTGCTTTAAATCAATATTTGACTATAGGAGGCTCTCATGATTGAGCTGAGAAACGTCGGCAAAACATACTACACAAAGGACGGCACCGTTGAGGCATGCAGCGACATTAATTTGGAGATCAAGGACGGTGAGATTTTCGGAATAATCGGGTTTAGCGGTGCCGGAAAATCGACACTTATCCGCTGCATAAATCTTTTGGAAAAGCCCACCACCGGCTCTGTCATCGTTGACGGGCGAGATTTAACCGCGCTTCTGCCCGAGCGCATCGAGGCTGATCTTCGCTATCGAGGTATCGGGGGTTTTATCCGAAGACATTCCTTGACATCACACAAGCGGCGCAAGCTTGCTAACCGTGAACTTCTGAGGGCGCGTCAAAATATCGGAATGATATTTCAGCAGTTCAATCTGCTTTTGCAAAAAACAGCGCTCCAAAATATCTGCTTTCCGCTTCTGATTGCCGGAACAGACAAGGAAACCGCAAAGAAAAGAGCGCTTGAGCTTTTGGATATTGTCGGAATACCGGACAAAGCAAACGCTTACCCCTCTCAATTGTCGGGAGGACAAAAGCAGAGAGTCGCAATTGCGCGGGCACTTGCGACCGAGCCGAAGATTCTGCTTTGCGATGAAGCCACAAGCGCACTCGACCCGACAACGACCACCTCGATATTGCGGCTGCTCAAAGAAATCAATAAAAAGCTCGGAATCACAATTGTGATAATAACCCATGAGATGAGAGTCATTGAGGAGATTTGCAATCGGGTTGCTATTATGGATGACAGCCGCGTTGCAGAGCTTGGCCGTGTGGATGATGTGTTTGTCAATCCAAAGTCACAAATCGGGCGCAAGATAATTTTTCCGGATGGCAAAAAAGAGTCCTTTGTGGCCGGCAGTAAATGTATTCGAATTGTTTTTGACGGAGAGACGGCATTTGAACCGATTCTCGGAAACATGATGATTGAGTGCGGAGAGCCCTGCAATATACTATATGCCGACACAAAGACCATTGACGGCAAAAACTTCGGACAGATGGTTGTTCAGCTTCCCAATAATGAGACGGCCGCAAAGCGAATGCGCGCATTTCTGGATATGAAAAAGATTAAAAACAGTGAGGAGGAATTTAACGATGTTCAGTAGTCAAATGCTCTCTCTGTTTGGAATGGGTATTTTGGAAACCTTTTACATGACCCTTGTCTCAACTGCTTTCGCATATGTAATCGGTCTGCCGCTCGGTATAATTCTTGTCGTGACCGACAAGGGCGGAATCAAGCCAAAGCCGATATTAAATAAAACTCTCGGAATTATTGTCAATATATTCCGCTCCATTCCATTCATAATTCTGCTGTTGTGGATGAACCCCATCACCAGATTCATCGTCGGAACAACTCTTGGCTCGACGGCAACTATCGTTCCCCTTGTTGCGGCAGCGGCTCCTTTTGTCGCACGCATGGTTGAAAGCTCGATAAAAGAGCTTGACGGCGGAGTCATTGAAGCGGCACAGTCAATGGGCGCAACCCCCTTTCAGATAATTACGCGCGTCATGCTTCCGGAAGCAAAGCCGTCCCTCGTTGTTGGCTGCGCGATTGCAACAACCACAATTCTCGGCTATACGGCAATGAGCGGCTTTACGGGCGGCGGAGGACTCGGCACCATAGCAATTACCTATGGTCTGTACCGCTATCAGGGCGATGTGATGTTTGTCACTGTTGTATTTCTTGTGATAATCGTTCAGGTATTTCAAGAGGTCGGAATGAGAATCACAAAAAAGATAGATAAAAGAAATCATTGAAATCAAAAAACATTTTGGAGGAAAGAAAGATGAAAAAAATCACCACACTTGTACTCGCACTTATACTTTCACTGTCCCTGCTCACCTCATGCGCACAAAAAGCCGAAAACCCGCCCGCCGATGACGGATCTAAACCCCAGGCAGAGGCCGTTACGCTTAAAATCGGCGCAAGCCCCACCCCACATGCGGAAATTTTAAAATTCGTAAAAGAAACGCTCGCGGAACAGGGCGTCAATCTTGAAGTCATTGAATTCACCGACTATGTTCAACCGAATATTGCTGTAGAAAACGGCGATATTGATGCTAACTATTTTCAGCACAAGCCATATCTTGACGATTTTAACACAGAAAACAAGACCCATCTTGTCAGCATAGCCGCCATTCACTATGAGCCGTTCGGAATCTACGCGGGCAAAACAAAATCGCTTGACGAGCTCGCCGACGGCGCAAAGATTGCCGTTCCAAACGATGTGACAAACGAAGCACGCGCCCTTTTACTTCTTGAATCGCAGGGCATCATAAAGCTCAAAGCGGACATCGGTCTCAAGGCTACAAAGCTCGACATTGTTGAAAACCCCAAGAATGTGGAAATCATCGAGATTGAGGCGGCGCAAATTGCCCGCTCACTGCCCGACGTTGACTTTGCGGCTATCAATGTAAACTATGCACAGCTTGCGGGTCTCAGCGTTGCAAAGGACGCTCTCATTGTCGAGGATAAAAACAGCACCGCCGCAGATACATACGCAAATATTATTGTCGTAAAAGAGGGCAACGAGAACAACGAAGCCGTCAAAAAACTCTGTGATGCGCTGAAAAGCGAGGAAGTGCGGAAATACATCGAGACAACATTCAACGGAGAGGTTATTCCGAAATTTTAGCTTCATTTTTCGAAGAAAATCAGTCTCACTTTCACAACTGATTAACTGAGACATTGCAAGGCCGTACGCAGTCACATTTTACCTGACTGCGTGCGGCTTTTTAACTTATGTGCTTACAAATATCCAATACTTTGAGATTTAGCCCCTGTTATTAATCCTTGTTTTGTTGTATCATTATATAATGTCAAGGGTTCGGGTGAAAACACCTGTATGAGAGGAAAAACATATGCAGTCAGCATCGCTTGATCTAAAGCGCACTAACCGAAGCTTTATGCTTCTTGAAGCGACATTCTTTTCAATAATGTTCCTGACAGATGGCTTTTTTGCGGAAATTTTGAGCATGTTCGGATATTCGGATTCTTTTATAGGCATAGTCCTTATGGCGATGGGTATCGCCTGTGTTATATTTCAGCCGCTGTTCGGATATTTCTGTGATAAATACCGAAACTATCGCGCGTTGTTTTTTTGCGTATACGGATTTATGGCTGTCACTATGCCGCTGTTTTTTTATTTTCACGACAGCAAGCTTTTTATTATGCTCTATTCCGTAATAACGCTTGCCTCGTCCAAAGCGCTTTTTACAGTTTTGGATTCATGGATAAGCAAAATTCAAAAAGAGGTTATCGGAGTAGATTATGGCAAACTGCGTTCATTTGGCTCTATAAGCTTTGCTGTCGCAGCATTCGCACTGTCACAGGTTATGATGAAATTCGGAAACCAATCCTCCGTATGGCTGTTTTGGATTATATTTTCGGTCATGACATATGCGCTGTATATTTTGCCGAACCCATCTCGCTTTGAAACCGAAAAAAATGTCTCGATAAAATCCGCTTCAAAAATTCTGTTCAAAAATCGCAACTATGTTGTATTTTTGATTTGCAGCCTGCTTGTCTCATTTCCGCACGTTGCCGTGCTGCTTTTCTCGTCCCGCCTTATAAGCTCGCTCGGCGGTGACGTCGGCGATATCGGATTCGCTAATTTCATAATGGCGGCATCTGAATTTTTTGTTATTTTGAATTTCACTAAAATCGCGAATAAACTCGGAACAGAGCTGACTCTCGGACTGGGCATGCTCGGAACGGCAATAAAAGCGGTTTTGCTCGGTCTGTGCCCGACGGCAGGCTTTGCGATGCTCGCACTGCTGTCTCAGACATTTTCTTATGCCCTGCTCATTCCGGGAGCGGTTCGCTTCATCGGAGAACAGGTTCCGCGCTCATACATTGCAAGTGCGATGGTCATGTATCAAACTCTTTGCCAAAGTCTTGCCCAGATTATCGGAAGTCCGTTTTACGGCGCCCTTGCAGAAAAATTCAGCGTCGGCACAATGCTGCTGATAATGAGTATATCGGGATTTTTCGGCAGTATCGGGTTTATATTCTACTGTCGTTCCCCTCTTTTTATAAAGCCTCTCTCAGACCCGGAAGCAGACTTTGTTTGACTGCCTGTGCTCCGCAGTGCGCCAAAGCTAAGACTATCCCTCTCCTTGGCAATATACCGACTGTTGCTTTGCCCGATATTAATTCGGGTTGCGGAAAAAAACGAAAATCCGTTCCCGGCTTAAATTTCATCCGCGCATTTAATTTGGAAATCGGCAGAGCTTCTCATATGAATTTTAATAACCGACAAAGCTTTGGGCAGCCTCGCCATTTTCACGGTGCGGCTGCCCGCTTTTAATTAACAACCTTATCAGAGTATCGTCCGTCCGATTTTGAATTTTTTTATTAAGAGTCAGTGCTTTCCCCATCGATTTTTAAAAAGCAAAAAAGCATCCCAATTGCATAGA
>JAVXQD010000025.1:0-32795 GCA_036644375.1 Oscillospiraceae bacterium | reverse complement strand
ATTGCTTTTGCCTAAATAAAACATAAGCAGTGCAATAACTGATATCAGCACAAATAACAGCATACCGACAATCATTTCATGTGTGCCGGGGCTTTTGTGTTTTACATAATTGTAAATGCTCACATAAAAGGTTGCACATGCCAGTATTACAACAAGTATATGCACTATAAACAGGGTCTGCGCATGTGAGTGGATTACACCGCACAGCAGCAGCAAAACATTAAGTAAGAAGTTTACCGTTAAAAGTCCTGCTAATATGTCAAAAATTTTGTTCTTATTATCAAACATGGCATTTACAAACAACGAAAACGGAATTGGCATAATCATAAAGGAATAAAATGAAATGAAATATTGACAATCGTTATATCCGAAAATAACCGCCAAAATTTTACTGTCAAATAATATCCATATTGCGGCGGTCAGAATAAACCATTTAAGAAACATAAACGCGTCATTTTTAACTCCCGCAAACTGACCTTTGAACTTTATTCCCGCCGCAGAAAGCAGCAGCGCAACCACCAGCATAGCCACGAATAACATGCACTGAACAGATTTTTCCTTGATAATCTCCAACGTAAATTCGTTCCGGTTCATTATTCTCATTTTACCGATATCTATACCTTGTGCATTTGCCTTGTTGGTTACCGTGAGTGATATAGTTTGCCCTGCATATTCTTGATTTATAGCAATAATCGCATACAGCTCCGAATATTGAATTCCGCACACTCCATCGGGATAGACACCTAAAACCGGAATTTCGGTGCCCTCGATATATGCTTTTACCGAATTGTGATCTATCTGAAAAAACAAGACCGCATCTTGCGGAAGCTTGTCCGGAAGTTTTTTAGACAAATTATAGGTTTTGTCGGTGCGAATATCATGCCTAAAAAGAGATGTGCTCTGTATAGTGCGTGTACTGTCTTCAAAGCTCCATCCGTCGGAAAACTCTATGCTTGCCTTATCAGCAGGAACTTCAGCACCTTGAAAAGCCAATGAGGAATAGACCGACACAATAATTGCAACCGCAACTGCTATTGCAAACCCAATTTTATTTAGTTTTCCGATTTTAATATTCACGATTTTAATCCTTTTCACTGTTTTCATTTAAAAGAATTACATTTTCGCATAGTGCATTAAAAATATGCATTTCAATGCAAGCCCTGCACATTCGAATAGGCTTACCGCTCACACGCTTACAAAACTAATATATATATATACATCTAATTATAGACTATATATTATTATTTTCAATGGGATTGTACCTGCTTCGGTCTGCACTATATATTTTTTTGAGTTTATATGCCAAATACCGCATTTTTTACTGTGTGATTTGCCCGTTGCGCTCATGCAAAAGCGCTCCCGAAACCAAATTTACTTTTGGTCTCGGGAGCGCTTTTGACTATTTTAAAACATTACCTTATCCGGGTCCTCGTAATCGGCTGCATAGCCCGTCAGGTCCGACATAGCCGCCATGTCATCCGCTTTAATTTCAAAATCAAAAACATCTGCATTTTCCTTAATGCGGATTAGCGATGACGACTTCGGAAGCGGTATGAAGTCATTTTGCAAACTCCATCTGATGCATAGCTGAGCCGGTGTTTTTTTGTATTTATGCGACAGCTCTTTCATTATATCCGCTTCGAATAATTTGCCGCGCGCCAAAGGCTTAGTTGCTTCAATTACTATTCCATTGCTTTTACAATACTCAACGGTTTCTGTCAAGGTTCTTCCCGGACTTAGGTTGAACTGATTTACCATCGGAATAACCTCTGCTGTCTGCATAAGGCTCTCGAAATGATGTGGCATAAAGTTTGACACGCCTATTGCGCGAATTTTGCCGTCTTGATACAGCTCTTCAAACGCTTTCCATGTCTGTGAGAGCTTTTGCTGCCAGCAGTCGCGTGACACAAGCGGATTAGGCCAATGAATCAAATATAAATCAAGATAATCCAACCCGAGATTATCCATCGACTGTTTAAAAGCAGCTTTTGCCTGCTCGTATCCATGCGAATCATTCCACAGCTTTGTCGTGATAAACAGTTCGCTTCTATCCACACCGCAATGGGCAATCGCTTTTCCCACCGCTTGTTCATTGCCATATTTGAACGCTGTGTCAATATGCCTGAATCCGGCACCTATTGCTTCGGCTATCAGCTTAGAAGTAGCGTCATCATTTGCAAGCTTATATGTTCCAACGCCAATGCAAGGAATTTTCACGCCGTTATAGCATGTCGGTCCGTCATTTATTGATTTCATAATGCTCATCTCCTGTTTTTAATTAAATCTCGTTTTTTGATGCAAGAAGTTCCTCATTTAGCTTTGAAATAGAAATTAATTATAATGATATCACATGGCAGCCTGCTGAGTCGGTTTTTTGAGCTGAGATTTTAGGAGCCGCTGCTTTTATTCTCACTGTGTTTCACTTGTTTATGGCGGGTAAACATCAGTCCGCACACAAGAGCTGTTGCCGGAATCGTGAATAAAATTGTAAATCCACCTATAAGTGCTTGCAGAAGCTCGATTATTACAATCTCAAGGTTGAGCAGCTCCATCAAAGAGTTTTGATATGCCACAAGCAAAAGCACAACAGATATTGAGCCTCCGATATATGCAAGCACCAGCGTGCTTATTTGCGTACCGATAATATCGCGACCCACATTCATACCGTAGTTGGTCAGCTTTTTTATATCAAAGCCGCGGTGCATCTCATTGGTTTCATACATTGCGGAGGATATCGACATTGACACATCAAGCGTCGCGCCGAGCGCACCTATGAGTATAGCCGCAAATGTGATAGCTCGGAGATCAATCGGCTCCTCGAGAATAAACGAGACCATCATCGCCTCCTCATCAACCACTCCGGTAATTTTCATGACGGCATTCAGGATTGCCGTCAGCACTCCTGCGACAGTTACACCTCCGATACAGCCGAGTGCACTTGCAATGCTTTTTTTATTGAAACCGCCAATGAAAAACGGAGTTATCATTATGCTGTATAAGCAGATTAAAATTGCCCATAAATAGATGTTTTTGCCTGACAGAATTGCCGGTATAAATACAACAAATATCGAGAGCACCGAAAGGCCAAGCGCCAAAATAGATGACAGCCCCTTGAATTTGGCAAACACAATCAACAGGATAAAAAATATTATCGCAACGGGCAAAAGCACCTTTAGCCTAACAAATTCGCCCGCATAGTATTCTGTGGTTGTCTCCGGGGTGAGATAAACAAAGAGCCAATCACCCTTCTGAACCGGAGTCGGTCTTCGTCCTGTCATTGTATCGTAGGACTGCACCGCTTCAACTATTTCGCCCTTACATTCGCCAAAAAGAACAATTCCCGAAAATTTGAGTTTCGTCTCGGTCATTGTCATATTCGGTCCCATTTGAATCTCATGCTCGTCTTTGCCAAGCACCTCATCGACCTTTACGATATACCTTGTTGTAATTAATCCTGTTTGTCCTGTGAAAATTTTCGCGTCCCTGCGTGCAATGGCACTGCCGATAACCACAAGGGAAATCGAAACGACAAGCAGCAGCACATACAATATTCTATCTTTATTTTTGTTCATTTCAACAATTATTCTCCCCAAATCGCCTCTTTGTTTTTTATTATTATGTCCGAATTTATCAAATTCACAGGCCTTTGTGTTACCTTTGGTTTATATTAGCATAAGCTAATATATTGAGCAAGAAAGTTTCTCATCACCGAATTCTGCAAATTGCAATTTTAAAATACATAAACAAAACAGCCACCGAGTTTATTCACCTTTTCGGATGGCTGTTTGAAAAATGCTTTTTCTGTTGTCAGTGCTTTCCGCAATGCGCTGTCGTATGATTTATTCAAAAAACGAGTCAAAGGATTTTTCGTATTTAATCAATCAGCTTCGCTTTTTGAAGCACAATTAGCAATATGGGAATAACAATAATTTGCGTGACAATTCCCGGAAGTCCCGTTACAAACATACTCGTAACCCACAATCCGATTGAGTATTCACCAAAATTAAATATCAGAGCTTTCAGCAAGCCCGATACTATACGCCCGAAAATCATTGCTCCGATGAGCGATGTATAAATTCTTCCGATTTGTTTTACACCTGCCCTTTTCAACAGACCATATAACAAGCCCGAAACAGCACCATACACAGCAAGCTCGCAAAGCATGCTCGGCAGATAAGCCATAGGTGGCATTCCCGTCAGCAGACTTGAAATAAGCGGGGCGAATATCCCGCACACAAGCCCATAAATCGGGCCGCAGATAAGCCCGCAAAGCAGTACCGGTATGTGCATCGGAAGAAAAACGCTGCCCGCATTCGGAATTGCGTGAAACGCAATCGGAAGGATTACTCCGAGAGCGATGCAAAGTGCTGAGATGACAAGATTTTTTGTTTTTTCCATAGTTTTGGTTTTCATAATAGATTATTCTCCTTAAAATATTAAAAGCCATGAGACAAAAGCACTGCGCTTGTGCAGTACCTTCGCCTTCATGGCTTAAATTAACTTTATTCAGTTGTGCTTCTTTTTCAGTTTGATGAAATACAGTTTTTCACTGTCCTCATAAAGCTCCAAGGTGAACTGCTCTTTGAAGCTCTCGTATTCCTCCAGCGGGGTTTTCAGCTTTATTGACAGGCAGGTGGCAATGCCCTCTTTGTGTATTCCATTGATTTTTTCCTTGCTGCGGCTGTGTGCAATAATTACCGTTCCATTCTCATTCAGCGAACTGAACAGCTTTTTCGACAATGCCGTTTTATCAAGGAAATGAGGATAAGCATTGTAAATCATCGCAACATCCAATGGCGGCAGCTCTGTTTTGAGAATGTCGCCCGCTATAAAGCTGACTCTTAAATCGAGCCATTCCAACTCCGCAAAGCGTATCATTTCAGTTGACACATCCACACCGATAATTTCGTGCGGGTCAGTCGACAGCAAATGCGGAATCATAACTCCTTTTCCACAGCCGATATCGGCAATTACCGAGTTTGGTTTTATATCTGCAAGCTCAATAATTTTGTCGCGCTCATTACTCTCACCGCTGTTGGGTCCCCAATATGGTGCGAGTTTATCAAAAAAGTCTTTCATTTCATGTATTACATTCAAAATGAGCTATTCTCCCTTTAAAATAAAAACTGCAAAAACACATGTTCCCTTTTTTAAGAAAACACTATGCTTTCACAGCAATTGATAACACCTTCAGATGTTAAGTTCATTTATATTCTAACATATATGAGATTTTTGTCAACTGTGGGCGAGGGTGAAAAACGTTCGGAAGAAAAATTCTCCCGAACGTTTTTCAAGGTTTTAATATATTTTGAATATTATACAGTTTTGAAATTGAGGGTTAAGCCATCAGGTGGATTTTGCAACCCGAACTGATTTTATGCTGTTCCTACTATAGCAATCGGTGTCAGATAAGACCGTTTCCTTTAAGTGTGCCGATTATAAGCGCACCTATAAGCAGTGCAAATAAAACTATCAGTATAATATCCATCTGCTTTACGCTCAAATGAATTTTATCGTAAAGCTTTTCCTTTGGATTTTTAAACTTGTCATCGTGATTGTCCAACAAAGCTTTTCGCTCTGTGTTTTTGTCTTCGTTTTCCATTATTTCTTTGCAACGTATTTACGGATATCAAGCGCAACCGCAATGATAATTACGATACCCTGTACTATGAAGGTGTAGGAGCTCTCGACGCCCATGAACTGCATTGCGATTTTCAAAAGCTCAAAAACCAAAACTCCGACCAGAATTCCCGAAACGCGGCCTACGCCTCCGTTTGTGGAAACGCCGCCTATCGTACATCCTGCGATAGCCTCAAGCTCATAGCCCATTCCGAGTCCGACCGATGCTCCGCCTGCCTTGCCGCCGAGAAGAAAGCCTGCAACCGCGTAGAGCACCGAGGCGATTATGTAGATTGTAATTTTTGACTTTGTAGTGTTAATTCCGCTGACCTCGGCCGCATTCTCATTTCCGCCGATTGCGTACATAAATTTTCCGTGTGTGGTCTTGTTATACAGGAACCAGATAATCAGCCCTGTGATAGCGGCAAATATTCCGAGATATGGAATAAATTCAATTCCCATAAGCGAGCCGCTTGAGAGGTTGGTGTAGTCCTTGCGCAGACCGCCAATCGGCTGTGCGCCCGTGAATACGAGGCAGGCTCCATAAACTATCGTCTGCATTCCGAGTGTAGCGATAAACGGGGGAACCTTGAAAATTGAAATGACAACTCCATTTGCCATTCCTATAAAAACGAACACAACTATTATGCCGAGAAGCACAACAAGCATATTTGGCTCGCCTATGTTCGGATACACTCTGCTTTCATAGTCGCCGCGCTGAAGAAATGTCGCCGCGATACATGCCGCAAGACCGACCTGACGGCCTGCTGAGAGGTCGGTTCCCTTTGAAATAAGGCAACCGGAAACGCCGAGTGCTATCAAAAAGCGAATTGCCGTATTGGAAATGAGGTTCTTTAGGTTGTAAAACGAGAAAAATGAGGGGCGCAAAATCCCAACTACTATCGCAGCGGCAACCATCATAATTATAATTGCGTTGTTAAGCAGGAAATTGCCTATTTTGTTTTTTTGTTTAATCATAATTTCCTCCGTCAGTTAGGAATCAAAGCGCGTGGCCAATTCCATTATTTTTTCCTGATTCATATTGTCGCCCTCGACATATCCTGTTATCTTTCCATCACACATAACCATAATTCTGTCTGCCATGCCGATAAGCTCACCCATTTCCGAGCTTATCATGATTATGCTCTTGCCCTCCTTGGCAAGCTCTGCCATGATGCAGTATATCTCATATTTTGCACCGACATCAATACCGCGTGTCGGCTCGTCCATTATGAGAACATCCGGATCATTGGCAAGCCAGCGGCTTATGATAACCTTTTGCTGGTTTCCGCCCGAGAGTGACTGTATTTTTGTCTTACTGTTAGGAGTTTTTATGCTGAGTTTTGCGACATTATCCTGAACAAGCTTTTCTATTTTTTTATCGTTTAGCATAATTCTGAAATCAAGGTACTGGCGAAGTGAGGCTATTGATACATTATCAGCAACAGAGAGTACTCCGAAAATTCCGCTTCCGCGGCGGTCCTCCGTCAACAGCGCAATCCCGTTATTGATGGCGTCCTCCGGACTGTTGATTTTCAAGGCTTTACCCTTATACTCAATCGAACCGCTGATTTTTGCACGCAAGCCGAAGATTCCCTCCATAAGCTCTGTGCGCTGTGCTCCGACAAGCCCGCCTATTCCGAGAATTTCACCGCGGCGCAAATCAAAGCTGCAATTGCGAAAGGATTTCGGATTGATTGAAGTGTAATCAATCGCCTTGAATATAACATCACCCGGAGTGTTTTCGCGCTTCGGATAGAGATTTGTAAGCTCCCGCCCGACCATCTTTGTGATGATCATATCTGTTGTCAGCTCTTTTGAAGGCCATGTGCCTATGTACTTGCCGTCACGCATAATCGAAACCTCATCGGAAATTTGTAGAATTTCCTCCATTTTATGCGAGATATAGACAACTGCACAGCCCTCGCTCTTGAGCTTGTTTATTATTTCAAAAAGCGTATCCACCTCGTTTTGCGTGAGCGAGGAGGTCGGCTCGTCCATGATTACAATTTTAGCATCCGCGGAAACAGCCTTCGCTATCTCGGCGAGCTGCATCTGAGAAACAGACAGTGTGCCAAGCTTTGCTTTTGCGTCAAATGGAAGCCCAAGCCTGTCTAACAGAGCCTGTGTGTCCGCGTACATTTTTTTGTGATTGACAATTTTGATAAATCCCGCTATCTTTTTTGTCGGGTAACGTCCGCAGTATATGTTCTCCGCTATAGAGCGGTCGGGAATAGGCTGCAGCTCCTGATGAACCATCGCTATTCCTTTATTAAGAGCATCAAACGGATTTAATATCTTTGTTGGCTCTCCCTGATACGTTATTTCTCCGGAATCCATGCTGTAAACGCCGAACATGCATTTCATCAAGGTTGATTTTCCGGCGCCGTTTTCTCCCATAAGTGCATGGACAGAGCCGGGTCTCAGCTTTAATTGAACGTTGTCCAACGCCTTAACGCCGGGAAATTCTTTGCTTACGCCATTCATTTCGAGTATATATTCCGACATCTTGGCTCCCCTTATCTGTGCTTTAAAATACGGAAATTGCGTGTGCATCGGCACACGCAATTTCCACTGTTGAATTGTTTGAACTACTTTGTGACCTTCTGGTAGTCGATGATCTGGATTGCTTCATTCGCTTCACCATTTATATAACGGATAGCAGAATCAACCGCAGCATGTGACTGGCCGATATGGTCATTGAACACTGTACCTGTCATTTCGCCTGATTTTACAAGTGCATTCGCCTCGGGGATATTGTCAACGCCGAGAAGATAGATGTCCTTGCCGACTGTGCGATTGGCAGCTTTGATTGCCTGAGCCGCGCCAAGAGCCATACCGTCGTTGTTGCAGAAGATAACGTCAATCTTGTCGCCGAACTGTGCAAGAGCTGTATTGGCAAGCTCCTCGCCCTTCTTCTGATCCCAGTCGCCACGTTGCTCAAAGAGTTTTTCAACCTTTACGCCGGCTTCTGTGAGAGCCTTGATTGAGAACTCTGTACGAAGCTGTGCATCGATATTTTCGGGGTCGCCCACGAGCATAACGTATGAAACAACACCGTCTCCGTTAACGTCGCCCTTGTCGGCGAGAGCCAGAACGATGTCGCCCTGGAATGTGCCGGACTGGCTTGCGTCAGCACCGACGTAGCAGATGTTTTTAGAAGCCTTCATGTCATCATCAGACGGCTGGCGGTTGATATAAACAACGGGAACGCCCGCTGCGTCAGCTTTTTCTGTGATTGTCGCAGCCGATGAAGACTGAACAAGGTTTACAATCAGAACATCAACGCCCTGTGCAAGGAATGTGTCAACCTGATTGGTCTGCTCTGCCATGTCGTTTTTACCGTCAACAACTGTTACGTTATATTTGACTGTATCAGACTCAAGTGACTTGAAATAGCTTTGAAGCTCTTCACGATAATATGTCATGAAGTTATCATCAAATTTGTATACGCAAACGCCCACGTTATAGGTTTTTGCCTCAGCCGGTGTACCGCCGTCTGCGGGTTTTTCGCCTTCAGCAGGTGCAGCGGGTTTACCACATGCAACAAGGGTGAAAGCAAGTACGAGTGCAAGAACAAGTGCAAGTACCTTTTTCATATCTAATCCTCCAAAAGTTTTCATTCAAAGCCACATTTATTGTAGCTTCTGTAAGAAGTTTACTCGGTAACCATGCTTATCACAATATGATATTCTATCGGTTTGTATCGAAAATCTATTGAAATGTTTGCAATATGATTACGGAGTTCATATTTTTTGTAAATACATGCCAAAAAATGCAGTATAAATTGTATTTCGTAACCCATACGTAACTTGTTTTGATTCCGACTTCATGGATTTTCTATTGCTTATCTCTCATTCAAAATCGCTTTTTGAGACAATGTACAGGGGGGCTCGTAAGGTTCTGTCCGGTCCTATATTTGAAATCTCGTTTAAATCAAGATTGTGGTACAGCGCAAGAGTCATGTCAACAATCATCTGTGCATGCTCGCTGTAACCGATGACAACTGTGCCGAGCATTTTTCCGTTTTTAACAGCTTCAAGTCCCTGGGGAGTTCCGTCAATACCCACTATGTTAGAAAAATTCAAGCCAAGCTTCTCTACCACATCCACCACTCCGAGAGCCATATCGTCGTTATTACATATAATAAGCTCGATTTCATCGCCGTATTCAGTCAAATACTGCTCTGCAAGTGCAGATGCCTGTGAGCGCACCCAATTTGCGATGCCCCCATCAAGCTTTTCAAGTACAAAGCCATTGTCTTTAAGATACTGTACCGAAACCTCGGTGCGTATCAGCGTGTCCTGGTGTCTGCGCTCACCCTCAATCATGATATATCGAACAATACCGTCTCCGTCAAGATCTATTGACGACTTATCGGCGTTGTATGCCTCTACTACAATCTGACCCTCAAGCTCGGCATTTTGACGCGCATCAGTCCCTATGTAAACAATTCTGTCCCATTTAAGCATATCCTCCTTGACCGGCTCTCGGTTAAAAAACACAACAGGTATATTCGCCTCGCGAGCCAAATCTATGACCGATGCCGCCTCGGTGCGATCTACGAGATTAACGCAGAGCACGTCATAATCGAGTGATATATATCTCTCAATCTGCTCGTTTTGAGTCGCCTGTGAATCCTGCGCATCAGAATAGCTCAGATACAACCGCTCGCCGTTTTCTCCGACATAGGCGTTGGCGCACTCGACTATGCTCTCGTACATATTTGATATAAAGGTATCGTTGCCCTTATATACCAGTACCGCCACACGAATCGTGCTGTCATACTCGGTCTTTTTTGAGCAGGACGAAAATCCAAACGCAAAAATTACCGCCATCAGCAGAAAAAGCACTTTTTTTGAGTTAATTTTCATATGCGTTTCTCCTTTATTACGAAACAGGAACGAGAATCCGAGCATATGGCTCAACAAACATATTTTTGCGGTTTACCACATATGAGTCTATCTCAACATTCTCGATTTTCTCGCCCCTCAGCGTATTCACCGCGTCAGCAACAGCTATATAGCCTATATCAAAATCGCTCTGCACAACAATCGAATCCACTACTCCCTTTTCAATTTGGTTCAGCAACTGTGAGGTGTTATCCATTCCAAACAGAGATATATGTGTTCTGTTGTTGCTTTCAAGGACCTTTGAAATTTCCATTGATCCGGCCGCGTCCATCGCCACGAGCGCATAAGACTTTTCCGGCTCATCGCCCCTATTCGCAAATCCGTAAATCTCTCCTGTATCGGAGCATATGCTGAACTTGCGGTCAAGCTGCTGCATTCTCTTTTCAAATCCGATAAATCTCTCATGAAGATAGCTTTTGCTTTCAAAATTTTTCAGAACAGCGACATCGCTGAAATTCCCACCCGCTACAGCATCCGCAAGCTTCTCCCCCATAAGCTCATTGTCCGCGCTGATATGCCTTATGGTTTTTTGGGTTTCGAGGCGATTGCCTACCGAAATTATCGGACATACGATATTCTCGGTGTCAAGCCACGCACCGACCCTGACACTGTCGGCGGGGAAAAGAATAATTGCATTGACACCCGCTTCAATCTCTCTCTTGACAAGGCCAATCTGCTGTTGAACCGGATTCTCATTTGAGGTCGGAGTGAGGAAATGCACATCGACATTAAAATCAAGCGCCGCCTTGTCCACGCCTTTTTTGAACTGCTTCCAATAATCGTCCTGTGTGGAGTTTAGTATAACCGAGATTCTGTATACAACCTCCTCGCTCTTTGCGTTATACAGCTGAAATGCCATAAGCGCAGCCAGAACGGCAATAATGAAAAATACGATAATCATTGCACGAAGCTCTCGTTTTTCAATCATTTTTTCTCCTCTGCCTGTCCATAGGGTATTGCCGGAAGATGAAGAGTGATGCAGGTTCCCACATCAAGCTCGCTCTCGATTGAAACTCCGTATTCATCGCCGAAATACAGCTTTATGCGCTCGTTTACATTTTTAAGCCCTATTCCCGAACCGCTTGTACCTGTCGATACATAATCCGACAATATGCGCTTTACCATATCCTCATGAATGCCCATTCCATTGTCGGTAACCGAAATATACATATCTCCGTCACGCAGCTCACCTGTTATTTTTATCATGCCATCGCCGTCCATAAAATCCATGCTGTGGTAAATGGCATTTTCAACGATCGGCTGTATAACAAGCTTTATAATAGAGAGATGTAAAATTCGATCATCCACCTCTATCGAATAATCGAATTTGTCCTTATACCTCATGAGCTGAATCGTCAAATAGTTTTGGACATGCTCAAGCTCATCCGCGACCGTGATGATGTTTTTGCCCTTGCTCAGGCTTATTCTAAACAGTCTTGCAAGCGACGTGACCAGCTTAACTGCATTATCAGGCCGCTCATTCTCTATCATCCAAACAATAATATCAAGTGTATTGTACAAAAAATGCGGATTAATCTGTGCCTGCAAAGCATCAAGCTCGCTTTTCTGTTTCATCTCATGTTCATGTACCATCTGCTCGGTGAGCTTTCGCATCTGCTCCACCATGCTCTGAATTGATTCTCCGAGATGCTTTACCTCATATGAACCGTCCGTGTAAATCGAGGTCGTCAATCCCTGCTCCATTTTTTGAACCGATCGGTCGAGCTTTTTAAGCGGGTCCGTCAGCCGTGAGGATATGATAGCATTTATGATAATCATGAATTCAAACAGCAGTGAGAGAATCAGAATAACGAAGATGATGTTCGCCTGCTTTTCAAAGGTCAGCCCCTTTTGCGGAATTACCCCTATTACTTTCCATCCTGTGTATCCCACGCTGCGCACAATAATTGTGCGGGACTCATTTCCGAATTTTTCAGTGTAGTAGCCATCCTTAAGCGTCGACGCGTCGATATTGTTTTCCGCTACCAATCCCGTTGCGATTAACTGCTGCTTTGGGTGTACAAGTATATTGCCTTCGGCATCAATCAGATACACATATCCGTCATTCGCAAGCTGCGGGTTTCGAAAAGCCTGACTCAGACCGCTGTACTTTAAATCTATAAGCAGCACACCCCGCTCCGTATTTTTATCACGAGTTAACTCAACGGCACAGCTCAGGGAAATGACCCACTCGTACTGATTTGACGAATCCTCAATCAGATTTTGGATTGCAGGCGTCGAGAAATGGAGGTTTTCGGTGCTTTTCAGCGCGCTCTTGTACCAGTCGGTCTTTGTCACATCCACGCTGTCCTTAATAATCGACGGGGGCGCAGTCGCAATCGCATTTCCATCAATATCAAACAGTACAATACTCTTAACATAAGTGCTGTTTGCGGTATACAAAAGCTGCATCTTGTCGTTTATTGACTCTTCGCTCAGGTCGGTATTTTTTATTACACTATAATAAAGTGAATCCGAAAGGCGCATCATATCACGCAAAAAGCTATTTATATTTTGCGTCACCTCATCAATTAAAATCTCGTTCTCTCCCTGAATAGCCGTGTCGAGCTGATTTGAAAAGCGGGTATAGAAAACAATTCCCGTTATTATTATCGCCGCAACCGCGCTGAGGGTGAAAGAGATAAAAATAGAGTTTTTGATGCTTCCCACTCGAAATCTTGAAGAAGCCGATATCCATTTTTCTTTAAGTTTATTTAGCACATTTATTGCTCCGCACCGTTATTTTGGTGCTGAATTCTATATTGTGACGGAGAAATTCCGAACCTTTTTTTAAATACATAGCTGAAATAGTTTGGCTCGTCATAGCCCACACTGTTGGCAATAAAATAGGTTTTTTCCTCTGTGTGCTCCAAAAGCTCCAGCGCCTTTTGCAGCCTTATTTCCGTGAGATAATTGACATAGGTCTGCGAAGTGACTTTTTTAAACAGCGCGGAAAAATATGACTGGCTGATGTGAAGATGCTCACACATTACCTCAACAGACATATTGGAGTTTTGATAGTTCTGCGAAATATACTCCTTTGCACCCGAAATGATTTTCTCCTCGGTCGTCACTCGCTTTTCACTCATAAGCTCGTTCATGCGCAAACACACGCCCACAAGCCACGCTTTAAGGTCTTCAATGCTGAAATCGGATGATATACTGAAAAATCGGTTTGCATCTGAGCCCAAAATTGTGCCCTCCTCAAGACCGGCGCGTTGAATCAGATGCACTATACAGCTGAAAATACTGATGAGACTTGATTGAAATTCCCATTCGTTTACCGTTTTCTCTCCGACATGCCCTAAAATCTCATCAATAGTGGATTTAATCAGCTCATGCGAACCAAACTTTACCGCAGAGGTCAGGTTTCTTTCTTTGGTATTGTCAAAAATGGTCGGCTCTATTTCCGAGGACATCTCCATATCGCGAATGTAAATGACGCTGCCCGTGCCTACAACCGCCTTGTACTCAAGCGCGGAAACCGCATCTGCATAAGCCATTGACAGTCTTGAGACCGAATCACAGCAACGCCCGACACCCGCCGTCACCTTTAAATCCAGCACGCGCTTGCACTCATCGCATATTTCGTTTGCAAGTGCCATCACCTCTCCGATAGGATTTTTACTGTCCCATTCGGTAATGGCTACCACTATTTTAGAGCTGATAAAGGTTTCATACATGCATTTTCCGTCGCAGTGAGAATCAACAATTTGTTTGACAGATATCGGTATCAATTCATATTCTATTCCGCTTTTGGAGTTTTTGACGTCGATATCAAATGCGGTGACATTTTTCTGTCTTCCTTTAATAAATGGAAGCTTGAAGGTCTCAATATTTGCCTCAATTTCCGAGCGTGGTATCATTCCCCACAAAAGCTCATTAATGAATCTCTCCCGCAAAAGCGGGCGCGACTTTTCGTAGTTGCGGCGCATATTCTCGATATTTCGTTTGCTTGCTATATCCGCATCAAGGGTGTTCTTAACTCGTCGAAGTATCTCATTAAGCTCCAATTCATTTACCGGTTTTAGAATGTACTCCACTACATTTAAGCTGATAGCCTGCTTTGCAAATTCGAACTCGTCAAATCCTGTCAGAATAATCATCTTCACATTCGGATAAAGAACTTTGAGCTTAGAGCCAAAGGTGAGTCCATCCATAAATGGCATCTTTATATCCGTAAGAACTACGTCGAGATCAATACTCTCAGCTTTTTCCAATGCATCCTCACCGTTTTCGGCAGTGGCTACCACTTCAAACCCAAGCTCACCCCAGTGGATTTTTTTTGCTATTCCCTCTCGAACCTCTTTTTCATCGTCCACGATCATAATTTTATAGTTTTCAGCCATATTGCATTTATCCGCCATTCCGTAAATTGAAAATTTAAGTAGCTGTTTTATTTAATCTCGAGCACAAATTGTAAATAACTTTTTTGTATAATCTGAATACACTTTTGCTATTATTGATAATAATACTATCACATTTGCCTTTGCTTTGCATCAAACTTGTACGTAAATACCGCTCGGCAAATAATTTCGTTTACTATTACAATGTTTTCAGGTGCAATGACATTAAAAGCAGCGGCACACGGGTTCGCGAAAAGCAGTTTGCGCAAAGCTGCTAAAAACTCATAAACACCGAAGCCTCAAACACGCCGTCGCCGTATTTAAATCTGGTAATGCCGCTGTATTTATGAACAACGCTGCACACCGAAGCCGTTCCGATGCCCTCGCCGCTGTGCTTTGTTGATAAAAATGTATCCCCGCTGCTATGTATTTGCCCGTCATAGCTGTTTTTGATAATCACCGCAATCTTATTTCCATCGGCAATGGTGACAACACAGTTTAAAAATCTGTTTTCCTTTTTGTTTGATGCCCCCGCTGCCTCAGCCGCATTTTCAAGAAGATTTCCGAGCACCACACAAAAGTCGCTCTCCGGAATGGGAAGAACCTTTGGCAGCTTAATATTTATATTGGTTTCAATACCCTTTTCCATTGCGCGCTCTTCATAATATTTTGCTATCATGTTAACGGCATAATTTTCACATAAAATCTCGGATTTGCCCTGTGTGGCTTTAACTATTCCGCTCAGATATTCCTGTATTCCTTTCATGTCCGACGCCCTTGCATAGCCCTGCATTGCCAATGCATGATGTCTCAAGTCATGCATTGCCCGCTGCGTTCTTTCTATTTGCGCACTCATTAAGTCATATTGTCGTTTTTGCATATCAGTCTGTATATCCGTAATTCTAAGCTTTTCCTGCAAGCCGAATGCCCTTTCCGACACCGTGAGCATTTGTAATACAACCAAATAAGACGCAAATGCAGCCAGCGCCCACACGACGCATGCAATAGTGGAAAAATTGCGTGAAACAGCTCCTTCGCTCATGTACCTGTTTGAAACCGCGACGCGGTTCAACAAATAAAAAAGAAAAGGATTAATCCAAAGATATTTCCAATACTGACCCTCCACAGGCATTTCAATTAGGGGAAGAACCAGTTTTTTCAGCAGCTTGTCCATAAGAAAAATCGTCGAAAGCATAATTACAATGAAAATAAAAGTAAAAGCGACCGATACAGCCTTATCCGCTGATTTTTTGAAAAATGCTTCGGTTATACCGGAGGTAATTAAATCTATGCAGTCAAAATAGCTCTTCACAAGCAATTTTGCAAAGACTACTTTCCACGGATTCTCCTTGAATATCAGAATATTCACCGCAATCGCAATAATTAAGCCCAAAAAAGAGCTTGCAATTCTCCAGTTTCCGCACATATAATCCGACTGCTGAACGAGCTGCAATATCAATTGCAGAACCGCCGCATAGCAAACGGTAATCACAAGTGTCGACGTCAAAGAAAAGCGCAGCCTGAACCTCAATGACTTGTATAAAAGCAGAAATGACGGCAAAATTTCTATTAAACTGAAAAAAAAAGTTAAATAAATCATTGAAATGCTCCAGTCTCGTAGAATCATAATAAATCATATAGTATGATTCTATCACATTTTACAGAGCACATGCGGTTTTTACTGAAAAAGTGGGACCGCTTGTTCTTTCTCGGAATCAGCACTCATTTTAACCTTATAGCTTGTTTTTTTCCTTATTCCGAATATCGAGACTGCAAGCCACGCTTCGCACAGCGCAAATATCGGCATACAGTTCACGAGATATCTGGATCTGGTCTCCCACACAATCAAAAATACCGCAACACCGAGAATCACAATAAACGCGATGGGAATAATCGGATTATCATAGGTTTTTTTCATAGCTGCAAGCTTTATCGAGCCTGCACAAAGCATCCCGAGCATCACGAGATGCACACCTTGAGCATAGCCGTTGTAGATCGAATAAAACTTTCCATCGGTCAGCACAATGTTGTGTATTGAACTGATTGCCAGCGGCTCTTGACTAATCACACTCCCGGAATACAAAAGCCCGTCGTTCCAAGTATACAAAAGCTTGTCGCGTAAATGAAGCAGAAGTCCGCCCACGCCATAATCGCCGAGTATTGAGCCTATTTGTTCCTTTGCCTGCGCAGTGCGTGCTGCCGCATTCGGAAGTGCAGCGCAAGCCATGTGTGCTTCGCCGCTGTATCCGCCGTTTCCGATAAGCCCCATTCGGACATAGTGCATAGCCGGAAGCCTGTATTCCTCAATATGCGACATATCAATCATCGCTGTATTGCGAAGCCAGACTGAATAAATTGCAAGTCCGAGTGCAAAGAATATGCACGCCGAAACAATAAACTTAAACGATTTTCTTTGAACAAGAAGGCATACCACAATGGCCGCAATAAGAGGAAAGGCCGCCGTGGGTTTTAATTCATATCCGATAAATGCGCAGATTCCGGCAAATGCCCCGAACAAAAGGCTGAGGGCTGTGCTGTGACATTGTTTCATACCGAGAACAGTGAGCAAAAGGCACAGTGTCATAAGCGGCAGCGAAAGTGTATCCGTGTAGACAATTGGGCTGTAGGCATACAGCGGCGCAAAGCCAAAACAAATTGCAGCGGAAACAAATGCGGTTTTGGCTCCGAGTGATATTTTGACCGCAATAAACAAAAACAGGACGGATGAGGTTATTGAGATGACATTTAACAAAATCGCGGTGTCATGCAGATAAACCTGACCGAAATTGGACGCAATGCGCACAAATCCGGTTATCCACAATGTCGGAAAAAGATTGTTTGATGACTCAAGAAAATACTCATATGTATTTTTTAAAAAACCGTTTTGTATGATATCCGCAACTCCTGCGTATATGCGTCCGAAATCCCATGATGGATATACACGCAGCAAGATACCGACCTTATACAAGGCCAATCCGAATCCACACAGTAAAATTGTAAATATAACTGTCAGCGCCCTGTCATCAGCCTTTGAAACAGCAAAACAAAGCAGCGCCAGCAGGCACATCACCGCAAGCGACGAGACGATTGTTATTGATCCCGACTTTGAAATTACAAGGACAAATATCACAGTGAGCAAAACTGCGGTCGAGACTCTTACTGCCTTAAACAGACCCTTTGATATCATTAAAAAGCCACACCCTTTTTGATAATATTCGTTATAGACATTCTAATACATTTGTAAAAAGTCTGCAAATGCAAATTCCTGTTTACGCCGAGCAAGACGTGATTTTGATGAACTGTATAAATTAAAAAACCTTCGATAAAGTGCCCGATATGCTCCCATAGCATTTTAAAAAGAAATCGTTTTAAATACGACTTCAATCTTTTTATCAAGCTTTATTGCTGTTCGGTATTTTTTAAGGAAATGCATCTGCTGCAACCGTTCCATCAAAGTAACTGTCCTCTTTTTCGGAGGGCATTTTCCGATATTAAAACGAACCGACACGATTTTGCTGTGTCGGTTCGCAATATCAGGATATTTTGATGCTTTTAAACTGTCTCTCCAGATTGAGATTCAGCTCCGAATAGAAATTTTGCTTTTTCGCTTTTGAGCGCGGGCATATCGCCGCGCACATTACTCGGAAACTTTTTTTGCTCCGATAAAGTACAACACCGGAAGTGTAATTCCGACAATGCTTGAAATTATGTTGTAAATCACCTGGTCTGTACCGAGTGACCAGAAAATATTAAGTGCAAGCGAAAGAACTGCAAGCACAAGAAGGATTATCGCAAAATTTTTGCAACGCTTAACATTGCCATTACCGCTTGCCGCCTTGCTCCCTGTGATTCCGGCTACAAGATTAAAAGCACCCATAGCAATGTTAACAAGTCCAAGAACCACAAAAATGAGCGGAGTTCCCGCCTCCGGCACTGCTGCCACGCCAAATGCTCCGAACAAGGAAATAGCGCCCATTACGAGATAAAGCGCTCCGCCGATAATCATGATAATGCTCACAACTTTAAGAAGTGTGCTCTTTTTGGTTTCCATTTGTATATTCTCCTATAGTTAATTTATTTTTAAAATTCTTCACTGCCATAAATTCATTTGTAACTGTTTTGGACATAAATAAAATCAGCTTTTAAACGCTATGTTCTTGTCCTATCGAGCTTAAGTCCGCTATTTTGTGTCCTTGTGAAAGGCATCCGAAATTACTTCTTCAATTTCGTTCTTTTTTTCATTCAAGATGCTCTTTGCTTTTGAAAAGTCTTCCGAAAATTCAGCTTTTGCGGCATCTGTTTCTTTTTTAAAATCCTCTTCAAACTCCGCAATCTCTTTTTTTATGCTCGCTTGTGCCTCCTCGCCTTTTTGCTCCGCTTTTTCTTTCAGCTCGGACGCTCCCTCCTTAAGTTCACACAGCTTTTCATTGAAATCAAATTCAGCCATACTATTTACTCTCCTTTCTTTTTTATACATTAACATCAAAACTGCCAAAATTCTACAATTTTACACAAAATGCATCTGTTTTTACACATTTATTCATTCGGAGCATTCGAAGATTATGTTATAATTAAACAAAATGGATTTGTATAAAGACGATGACATTTTTTTGGTTTAACCGTGTCATTATTTTGTTTGGGATTTAAACATTTTAATGATGTTTGAAAAAATCATCACGGTTTTTAATACCTATCACTAAGGAGGCTCGAAAATGAAGAAGTTCTTAGCATTGATTATGTGCTTGCTTATTTCTTCAACAATGCTCGCAGGCTGCTCAGACAGCAAGGCAAGCACGGTTGAGGGAATGTTGCGCGCATACAGCGGCGGTCTTTTGGAAATGACCGCAACCAACGGAAACGAGCTTGTGTTTGATGTTTCTGCTGCCACTATCAGCACAACTCACGGTATGCTTGCGGGTGACGACATCAGTGTTACCTATACCGGAAAAATCAAGGATTCAGATACTTCAAAAGCCACTGCTGTCGCAGTGAACGACAAGACCCCTGCAGACAAGGAGCCCGATGAACACACGATTGTCGGCACTCTTGTCAATGCGACCATGAATACACTCATGCTTAAAACCGAAGAATACGGTGAGTTGGTATTCACAACAACAAATGCCAAGATAGACACCATCAATGGATTCATCATCGGAAACACAATCGAAATCACATATATCGGAGAAATATTTGATGGAAATACTACCGGTATTCAGGTTGTAAGAGTGATTGATTATGATCCCAATGAGGCGAATACCCCTGTTGATACGAAAATCACAATCACGGAAACAAACGAAACCGTGTGGGCAATTCAGAATGTAAATGTCCGTAAAGGCTGGGATGTCGAGTTTAAGCGAGTCGGCGGACTTAAATGCGGCGATAGCATCAAGCGCACAGGCGTTTGCAGCAATGGCTGGAGCAGAGTGCTTTACAACGGCAAGGAAGCTTATCTTTACTCTGACTATGTCACCACCACTCAGCCTGCCGCGCCTACCGCCGCAGCGCCTGCACCAACACCGGCGCCCGCTCACCCCGATCATACCTACAGCCAAATTGACGGTTTTGTCGTCAATTGCGCTATGAGCACAACAGTAATAAATCACAATGGTAACGAGCTTACATTTGCTACTGCCGACGCTTCACATCACTACAAAAACGGCATTAGAGTCGGTAATTATGTAACCATTGAGTACAGCGGAACTCTTAACGGAGTCGACACCTCCGGCGTCGTCGTTCACTCAATATCAGACTCGGACGACAACCCGCCTGCTACAACACCGGCGCCAAAGCCAGATGTTGTTTTAGGCCCCGGTCCGGTAATCCCGCAGGAACCGACTACAAATCCTTCCCCACCACCGATGGTTACCGCTCCCCCTGTTCCCGAGTCGGAACCGGAGCCTACCCCACCTCCGATGGTTACCGCTCCCCCCGTTCCCGAGCCGGAGCCTACACCTCCTCCGGTTGTCACCGCACCTCCTGTTCCCGAGCCGGAGCCTACACCTCCTCCGGTTGTCACCGCTCCACCCGTTCCTGAGCCTGAGCCCGTTATTTCAATTCCGAAGATAGTGCTTGCCCCGGGACCTGTAGCTCCTCCTGCGGTTTTACCGCTTATTGATGGAACAATAACAGCGTCAACCGCAAATACCATCACGGTTCAAACCGATGACGGAGGCACCATTATTTTTGGAATTGATGGCTCTACGCAGGTTTACTGCACAATTTCAGTGGGCACTTATGTGACGGTTACCCCCAGAGCAAATACCATGAATGGCAACGCAGCTCTTGCGGACGAAATAGACTGATTTATCTGCAAAAACGGACGAGCCTAAAGCTCGTCCGTTTTTTGAATGACGCAAATACATACTTATCCATTCAACCCAATAAAAGGAGTTCAACATGGAAGAAAACAGCAAACCGATTTTGCAGTTTGATTGGTACAATCTTCTGACTGCTCTCATTATGATAATAATCGGCATCACAATTTTTATTAATCCTAACGAATCCAGCAGACTTCTCGCCTATGTAATTGCCGCACTTGTTACGATTTTGGGCACAGTTCGAACCGCGTTGTATTTTATCCGCAAGGAAAGATACAGCCCATTTTCAGTTGGCGGACTATCAATCGGGCTTACAATAATGGCTGTAGGCATTGTGCTGCTTGTAGACCCGAACATTCTTGTTATGATCCTACCGATTGCACTTGGCTGCCTTCTTTTGTTTTCCGGCTTCGGGAGCCTTCAGACTGCAATTGATCTGTGCAAAATCCGAACAAAAATATGGTATGTCCCGCTTATATTTGCACTAATATCACTTGTTTGCGGATTTATCGCGGTTTTTAACCCGTTTGGAACCGCTTCGGTGCTCATGGTTTTTCTCGGTATATCTCTTTGCACCGAGGGTTTGCTTTTGCTCATATCTGTGTTCGTTTTCAAGCGCAGAATCTGATTCATACCTTCGTCATCAAGTTAACATGACACACTATTGCTGTCAACCATTAAAAAAAGGAAAACATATAACATGAAAAAATTGTTTCAGGAATTCAAGGAATTTATTTCAAAGGGCAATATTATTGATCTTGCCGTCGGAGTTATTATCGGAGCAGCTTTTAAATCAATAGTCGATTCACTCGTGCACGATATAATTTCTCCCCTTATCGGGCTTGTAGCCGATACACATTTAGAAAATCTTACATGGCAATTCGGTTCGGTAAATATCGGATACGGAGCCTTTATTACTGCAATAATCAATTTTGTATTAATGGCAGTTGTATTATTCCTTATTATTAAGCTTGTTGAGTCAGCCCGCAAAGCAGGACAGTCTGTTCTGTCGAAAAGCGGTGACGCACAACCTGCGGCTCCCACAACTAAAATCTGTCCATATTGCAAAAGTGAGGTTCCGATTGATGCCACCCGCTGTGCTTTTTGCACTTCCGAACTCAAAACGGCTCAGTAATAAAATCGTACTCCGAATGTCTCATTCATCGTATTTATCTTTATTCTTAGTATCCATAGACCGCCCGTTCATATCTATTATGAGCGGGCGGTCTTTTTTTGAGGAAATTGCCTATGCTATACACCATTTGTTAAATAAAAGAAAAACCTGTTTATTTCAATACTTCCTTACTTCTTTCATTTTGTTAAGATGCCACCCTGTAAATCGTGTGAATTCTGAGTTTTGCAAACAAATCAGACTTATCCCCTCAAATGGAATAGAACCTTATTTGCAAGAATAACATATGATACGACAAAATGTTTGAGGAGGTTATACATGAAAAACAAAATCAAAGCCGTGGCTGTTGTTTTCACGGTGCTGCTTTTATGTTTGCAGTCTGTGGCATTTGCCGCCATGAATGACAGCAATGTCCTGACATTCACCGGCACAAAATCCCCCGGTTTCCCTGCAATCATTGAAGACGGAACGCACAAACCAATGAACACCCTAAAGCTACAGGACACTATAAATTCAAGGGAAATGGTTGCGTATGCAGTTGATACGCAATGTGAACCGAAGCCCAATCACACCTATTCCACCTGCAATTTGGAGGATGGGTTCTTTGGTGCTGAGGTCGCAAAAAAAGTGCGAACAATTCTGAACAACAGCTTTCCGTTCGCGACTATCGCTGAAATAGAAAGACGATCCGGGCTTACTGCCAATAATCAAGTAGCAGTTTCGGCGGCACAGCTCGCAATATGGCAGCTAACCAACGGCAAGGCCTATCAGCCTTATGTACAGCCGGATAACGGTGATGCGGCCAGAGTAAACGCGCTCAAGGACTGGTATCTCACTTTATCGGGAACAGCCCCGGTAAGTGTCGTGTCCAACATTGATGTCAAACATACAATAGCCTCTGATGGCACACTTGATATCGCATACAAGCCGACAGGAAAAAATACTGATGGCACAGATATTTCTCTTATATGCTCGCTCAATCCCAGTATGCCAAGCACAACTAAACCTATTGACGCCGAAGGATACTGTCATACCGTCGTTTCAAATCCTCCCGCGACATTATCCGCTATCATAAGCGGATTCCAGTACTTGACAAAGGATGCTTATCTTTACTATCCGCAAGGAGGAGGAGCTTCCTCACAGCTTTTAGCCGGGATCACGGACAGCGCACATCGCGTCCAGCGAACCGTGCCGATTGAGTGCACTCCGCCTGTGACAGGCGGCAGCATCAAAATCACAAAAACCGACTCCTGCACAACACTTCCCATGTCGGGCGTACAATTTAAAATCTCCCAGCAGAGCAATTTTACAGCTCCTGTATACACTATTACTACAAACGCCTCCGGTATCGCCGAAAAAACAGGGCTGGCTGCCGGAACCTGGTATATAAAGGAAGTCTCGGCTCCCTCGGGATATATGCCGATTACTGACGTTATCACGGTATCGGTAGGGGCGAATTCCGTTACCGAACTGCCAATTAAAAATACACCTTATTCAGGAATCAAAATTCTCAAGGTTGATCAGTCAAATAATCCTCTCGCAGGAGGCAAATTCAGCATCTATGCGGGCGGAAGCGCAACGGGTACACCTCTTTATTCCAATCTCACCACCAATGCAAGCGGTATTGTCATTCAAAATACTCTGGCTCCGGGTGAATATACTGTTTTAGAAACCGAGGCACCCGCAGGCTACGTCAAGGCTCCAAACCCGATTACATTGACACTTTTACTCGGGCAAACAAAGGAAGCTAAGTTCGTCAACACCTGCATTGCGACATCGGCTATCAAGATTTTGAAGGTCGATCCCAATAATCAGCCGCTCGCAGGAGGCAAGTTCAGCATCTATTCCGGAAGCACCACAACCGGGACACCGCTGTACACCAATCTCACGACCAACGCAAGCGGTATTGTAACTCAGGGCGGACTCGCTGCCGGAACCTACACCGTGCTTGAAACCGAAGCACCCGCAGGCTACGTCAAGGCTCCTAACCCGATTACATTGACACTTTTGGCGGGAGAGACAAAGGAAGCCAAGTTCGTCAATACCTGCACTAAAGGTATCATTAACCTGTTCCTTTATGACTCGGTAAGCCGACAGCAAGTAGCCGGCGGAGAATTTACTGTTTATGACAGCCCTGCGCTGACACATGCAGTAGCACATCTCACAAGCCTTGCAAGCGGACCTGCAATTGACAACTCGCTTGCTCCCGGAACATATTATATCAAAGAGACAAAAGCTCCTTCCGGATATCTCCCTGATCCGAACCCGCAGACCATAGTTATTGAGGCATGCAAAACCTCAGTCGTGAACTTCTATAATACAAGAAGCATACCCACCAGCGGAAACTATGGAAGACTGCTTATTGTCGGCATTTTCGCACTGAGCATGTGTGCTGCCGGATGGTTGTGGCTATTCTTGTACAAAAAAAGGTCGGTAGATAAAAATTATGAAGAGAATCTTTAACTTACCCAAACTTAAATTATTTGCGATAGGTCTAATGATCATGACAGCGGTTTCCGCTGTCATGATCTTGGTCGGAATTTTTACAATCCGCAAAGCCAGCGTCCAACTAAGCAACGGACTTCAATCCACCGAAGCGGCGCTGAGCAGCCTGCAATCCGAAGATCGCTCAGACTCTGCCGGCAGCGGGGCTGCCGCTAAAAATCACAAAAAAGATGACGAAAAACCGAATGATACCGCTCTCTCCGCCAAAGAGAAAAATGATATAAGCTCCGACAGCGAAAGCGAAGAGGATACGTCAGATGCCGCTCAAGAGCAGGCAATCACATCGGGCTGCGCAATTTTATCGGTTTTTTCACCCACAGAACATCGATTTGCGGTATATGACGGAGTAACGAGAGACAATTTATGGCTTGGTGTTGCTCGTGTCGCAGAGAGTGCAAATGTGGGAGATCCCGGCAACTGTGTAATTCTGGGACATCGTGATTCGGCTTTCAGATGCTTAAAGAATGTGGCTATCGGCAATAAAGTCTCAATTACCACAGGGCAATACGAATATATCTACAGGGTGGAAAAGACTCAGGTGTGTAAGCCGGAAGCCCCCGAAACAACTCAGGCGTACGACAGCGCACATCTGACACTCGTCACTTGCTATCCATTTATCTACAGCGGCCCTTCACCTGAGAGATTTCTTGTAATATGCAATCTTGATTCAATAAAAACGCTGCGAGAGCAATTGCTTTATAAGCTTCAAAGCGCCCGACACGATGTTCATATAGAACAGCGGACGGGCGCTTTTTTTATTGTGAATCCTTAGCCGATTTTGTCACCGCATTCTCACATCAAAGGCTGTGTTATTCGGTGAGCTTTACAAAAATTATTTCTTCTTATAACGATGAATTAACATCTGTGTTTCGCAAATAATACGGACAGGCTGCCTGACGGCTGTGCAGCCGCTCTTGAGCAAAAAAACACGGAGGTTTATATGAATACCATAAACAAAAAGCTATCGGCTGTCGAATACTCATGCGTGTACTTTATCGGTGCTTTCGGATACAGCTGCCTTGAGCTGCTTTGGCGCGGATATACCCACTGGACAATGGCCGTGACCGGCGGAGCATGCTTTACAATAATTCACTTCGTTGAAAAACATTTGGGTCATAAAAAATTCTGGATTAAATGTGCTGTCGGTGCGGCATGCATCACCGCAATAGAATTTCTTGTCGGATGCATTGTTAATCGAATTTTAAAGTGGGGTGTCTGGAGCTATGCCGACCGACCGGGAAATTTGCTCGGTCAGATATGTCCGCTTTTTGCAGTTATCTGGTTTGTTTTATGTGTTCCTCTGTTCCCTTTTTGCAAGCAGCTGCATCGGTTTTTTGTTACCCACTTTGACAAGCCCCATAAGGCTTGAGTGCACATTCCGAATATTCTATCCGTTTAAAAGTGAAAGTGCTGTTATCAAATTCAGACGCGTATCAACCGAGAAAAATCAAGCTAATACTCCTTAAGAATAATATCCGTAACCCCTTCATTGACATATTCAAAGCGCAATACGCTCGGATGTTCGGCATATTTTTCTTTGACCATATCCTTTAAAATTGTTCCGTTATTGTATCCGTGAATAATGCGCAGACGATATAGGCCTCGCGATTTTCTCAGAGCTGAATCTATCATCACTCCCGCCTGGTATGAGTTCTTGCCATGCAAATCAACTGTCACAATTCCCGCACTATTAAGCATTTTGTCTTCCTTTATCAACACTTTTTATCCCTGTAATGCACTTATGCTGTCGCTCAGCTCATTGAGGTAGACCCACCGCTCCATTTTTTCGCTCAACGAATTTTCAAGCTCCTGCTTTTGTAAAAAAAGGTCCTGTAAGCGAACGAAATCCGTAGCACTTTTTTCAATGTCTTTGGTAATAGAAGAAACTCGCTGCTCCAGCTGCGCTATATCTTGGTCGATTGTCTCAAATTCACGCGCTTCCTTAAAGGTAAACTTCAGTTTTTCGGATTTTGTACGTTCCTGCTTTGGTTTTGAATTTTCCGATTTTTTCAGCTTATCCTGAGCATTTTCCCTTTGAATCAGCCAATCGGTATATCCGCCCATATAACTTTTGATATTTCCGTTTTCAAAAGAAAATATCCGAGTCGCCGTTTTGTCGAGGAAATAACGGTCATGACTCACCATAATAACCGCGCCACTGAAGCTCTCAAGATAATCCTCAAGAATAGTCAGCGTTTCAATATCCAAATCATTGGTCGGCTCGTCCAAAATCAGCACATTCGGTGCGGTCATCAATATTTTCAGCAGATACAGTCTCCTGCGCTCACCACCCGAAAGGCGGCTGATTGTTGTATATTGTAAATCTGAAAAAAACAGAAATTTTTCAAGCAGCTGCGCTGCCGTCAATATTCCGTCGGGTGTCTCAATTGAGTTTGACTCGCCTTTAACATAATCTATCGGGCGCATTGACAAGTCCATATCCTCGCATTCCTGCGAAAAATATCCGATTTTGACTGTTTCTCCCTTGACTACCTCACCCGCATCAGGTATCAGCAATCCCATAATTATTTTTAAAAGAGTTGATTTTCCAATGCCGTTACGTCCGATAATCCCGACTCGATCTGTGCGCAGCAGCATATAAGAAAAGTCCTTTATCAGCTGCTTATCTCCAAAGCTTTTTGAAATCCCGTTTATCTCTATGATTTTACGACCGAGTCGGCTTGACATAGAGCTTATCTCGACGCTGCTTGTCGAAAGCTCCGCACTCTCCGACTGCAGCTTTTTTAGCCGCTCAATTCTGTACTGGCTTTTGGTTCCGCGTGCACACGGCCCTTGATGTATCCACTCGACCTCCTTGCGGATAAGGCTTTGCCTTTTGCGCTCGGATGCCGCCGTCATATCCTCGCGCTCTGATTTTTTCTCGAGAAATGCGGTATAGTTGCATCGATATCCATACAGCTTTCCTCTGTCCAGCTCAAGAATTCGGTTTGCCACTCTGTCGAGAAAATATCGATCATGTGTCACCATGAGCACCGCACCCTTGTAGTCAGACAGATAACTTTCAAGCCACGCTACCATATCGCTGTCAATGTGGTTCGTGGGCTCGTCCAAAATCAGCAAATCAACCTCGTGCACCAGCGCAGAAGCCAAAATCACCCTTTTTTTCTGTCCTCCGGAAAGCGTACTTATTTTCGCGTCATAATCAAAAAGCTCCAACTTTGTCAGAATAGATTTGCATTCGTATTCCTTTGCTTCCCCTGCTATGCCTTCCATTACCTGCTGTAGAATGGTATTATCCTGTGTAAAATTCGGATTTTGCGGAAGATATCCGATTCTGAGTCCGCTCATTTTTATAATATTGCCGCTGTCCAATGTCTCTTCTCCCGCAAGAATTCGAAGCAGCGTAGTTTTACCCGTGCCATTGACTCCGATAATACCGATTTTATCCCCGCTTTCGATGCTGAATCCCGTATTATCAAGCAGTTTTCGTTCGGTAAAGGTTTTGTTCAGACTCTCTCCCGTTAAAAGAACCAAAATATTTTTCCTCTATTCCAAGCTCCGCTTTTAGCTGACGGAGCAACTATTATATTTTGCCGTTTCAATTAGCCTTTAGCCGAATTACTTTTGAACAGCCGTTCGAATTTGGCGGAATTTGATATGCATGTATTAGTGCTTTACTATTATACAGAATTTGCGCGGCAATATAAAGACCTATTGTCATATTAAAAATCCGTGTATAATTTTTGTTTAAAATTATCCGTAATCAAAAAAACAGGGCAGCAGATGCCAAAACAGCACATCCGCCGCCATGATTAACAAAAGTATATCGCTCCCGACATCTATTTTTCTGCAACGTAGAATATCGAATTCGTGAGAATTCTGAATGATACATCCGTATACTTGCGAAATGTCGGATCAAAGCCCAAAAGCACGTCGCTGAATCCGTCTCTCTTCAGGCACACCGCCGCAAGCCGACCATCTGTTTCACCTCTTCGCTTATTGAATCCGTTAATAAAGCTGTCGGTATCTTTAAATCGTATCGGGGTCTCTCCATCGGCGCGTTCAAATGAAATCGGCTCAACAAGATAGAATATCTCATGCTCGTGAAAACCTAAGCACAGCGGTGATTTTGTGTCGAGCGACATATTGAATGATCCGTTAGGGACACTCAACATCCAATTTTCGGCCGTCTGTTCACCTGTTGCGGTATCAAGCTTTTTGTGTTCTGACTCCTTGTAGTTAATAGATTGCACTGCCTCGTTGATTTTCATTCCCGCAAATCCGTACATAACTCTGTTCTTGAATACCTTTGCGGCGCGAATAAGTTCATTGCGCCCACGCTCGCGAAGCGCCCAGCTTGTTTGGTAGCTGTTTCCGAGAACATCGTCAAACACATCGTTCCAAAGTGCGAGATCCGTTCCGCCCACAACAAGTACATCGTATTTGTCTGTGTCTATTTTGTATCCGCGATTTAATTCCGAAAATAGTAAAAACTCGCTGTCAAAGCCAAGCTCACAGAGCAGCTCATCTACTGCCCCGCTGTCTGCAACCGTCAATATCCTCATGGTTTTGTCAAGCTCAACAGTGTTCGTGTTTACCTTTCGCTTGCAAATTCGGATATCATGGCCGATTGAAAACTCTTCGATAAATGCCCTTGCCAACTCGTTGCTTACATAAAAATTACCTGTAAGGCACTCCCGTGTTACGCAAAATCCCTCTCGGATAAGCGCATTTATCAATATGACCGATTCGTTGGTTTCGCAGCTGACTGCATAATTCTCATCTAATGCTTTCCGTGTATACTTTGCTTTTATCGGACCGCTGAGCTCAGTTAGACTTTCCTCAAAGCAATCAAGTTCCTCACAATTAAATCCGCGCATAATCGGATATGAGTAAAAGGAAATATCATAGCAGCTGTCTATTTTTTCGCTGGTATCCTCGCCCTGCCACAACATATTGTGAACAAGTGTACGAAGCGGCTGTGCGGCGGGAACAACAAAATCCCCGTTCGGTGCCGTGCAAACTTTAACCCCATTGCGTCTCATTAAATTCACCGTATCATACACGACCGATAGGTCACGCTGTCCTGAAACAGGAATTCGGTAGAAATTCGGAGTTTTAAAGCTGTGCGGTGTATTATGTATTCCTCTGCTGAAAATTTCGCACTGGTTCTTGATAAGCATATCTGTCTTGTCTCTCACATAATTCAATACGCCGATTGCAGCGCAGTGCGTAACCATCGCGCCCTCCTCACTCGGGAAATTAGTCTCAAGCGTATGGGCAATTGTTCCGCAGCTCAAAAAGAACACAGGGGTATAGATTGGCGAATAGTCCTCCCAACCGTCTTTCCACACAAGTGCGGGAATGTCAACATCTATTGACAGGCGCTCACCTATAACGGCTGCCATTGCTTTTGAATCCTCGATTAGATGCTTTTCAAGCAAATCATACTCAAAAAACGGATTGTGAGGGGGAGTGCATGCATCGATAAGCACATTGCCGCTTGACATAAACCCATGCATATCAACAAGTATTGCCGGATAAAATCTGTTGAATATTCCTGTGATAAGAGCTCTCACTTCGGGCTGCGTCTGTGCCATCCAATCACGGTTCATATCGACCCCGTGTCCATTGAGAATGTCAAACCCGCGGCTTCTTCCATCAGGATTCATACATATTGAAATTAGAATCGTGCAATGTGCCAAATCTTTTTTGAGGTCCGATGACAAAAGCTCCTCGATAAAGGTCAGCATTCCGTCGGTTCCCGATATCTCGCTGCCATGAAGGTTACAGTTTATCATAATCGGTAACTTACATCTTGTGTCCTTATCAATTATCTTGCAGTATTCATCCGGTGAATTGAATGCAGCAGCTCTCTCGGCCTCATATTCTTTCACTGCACCATCCGTGACATTCTCCGCTATATAAACAAGAATGATATCCCGACCCTCATTAGTCTTGCCGATAGAATCGAATCTCATGCACTCAGGATGCTTATTTCTCAATGCAGCAAGTCGTCCCTTTAATTCCGAATATAAAACCGCATAGCGAAATAGTCCGTATTCCTCGCCTGCTTTTCGATTGATTAACATTGCTTTTCCTTTCTGTTTTATGTTTTTATTTTGGGTCATGCAGCTCGGATTTTATATCATCAAAAACCCGAGCTGCGAGTTTTGCGAAAAGCTATCTCGCATCACAATTCAGCCCGGGTATTTTTCGATGTTCAAATTGGAAGCTACTGTCAATTACACTTTTACTGCTGCATCCTTTTCCGGTGCAGACACAATTGTTTTCTTTGCCTCTTTTGCAAGATAAAGGCTCAGAATAACTGCGAGAAACGCCATAATACCCAATGTCATGAAAATTCTGAAATATCCTGATTCTGCACCGAATTTATCGAGCCAGCCGCCGAATATCGTGTGCATAAAAAGGTCCGGGGTATATGTTATAATCGACGCAATTCCAACTGCCGTGCCGGCAAACGCAAGCGGAATATTGATTTCGTTGAGTATCGACCACATGATTCCGTACATCATAATGCCAAATGCCGATGCGAGAAATGACAGTGCAACTGCAAGGCCCATGCTGCTCGGGTCACCCGGAACAAATATAACGCCTATGTAAAGCGCACCGAGGAAAACAAAGCCTATTGCGTAAAACTTAAGTGTGGATTTCAGAAGCTTATCGGCTATATAGCCTCCAAGCGGGGATAAAAAGAACAGGACATAAGTGCGAATAACCGCCAGCAGCGCCGAATCCTGAACCTCCATGCCTATTCTCGCTGTCAGATACGGGGTAAAATAAGAGGCACAGCTGTAAGTGGCATACATGAGGAACATCAAGATTGATGCAAGCCAAACATATTTGTTTTTAAGTGCCAACGGCAAATCTTTAAAATGAAATCTGTCCTCCTCGGCTGTCTGTGCAGCAGGATCGTCATTGTCCTTATAAAGAAACAGTACGAGAACCGCACTTATAATAGCTGCGATTGACATGGACATTATAACTCCAAATATAGCCGCTTTGTGATCCGGCAATCCGAGATTGTAGAAATAAAGAAAAACAAAGCTTGCGACAAGTGCTACGACAGAGCCTAACGCATAGTACCAGCCATATGCCGAGCCGCTGTCTTCCTTACCTCCGATTATGCGAAGTGCTTTCATGAGCGCTGTCCAGAACACAAAGCTTGTGCTTATCGCAAAAAGGAAAAATATGATAAGCGCTGCCGTGTAGCTCATTGTAAATGCGAGTATCATCCCCAGAACACCTGTGGATAAAAGTGAGATTATCATCAGCTTTTTGGTTGAATAACGATCCGCGATTATTCCTCCCGGTATGTAGAAAATTATACATCCTATGGCATACATCGAAAGCAAAAATCCCGACTGTTCCTCAGTCATTCCGAACGCAACATTTAATGAGTCATAGTAGACATATTTGATGTATGGCAGCTCGTAAATTACACTGCCTGCGATTGCAAGAGCACAGATGGCCGCAAATGCTTTTTTGTTCAGTCCCATTTTTTTACTGCTTGGCATAATGTTATCCTCCGTTTTTATTTGCTTACTTTTTTTACTTTTCGCCTAAATCATTCAATGTGTCCTGTCATATTAACTAAAAATCATTTTACCACGTTTCACAATTTGAGTCAATTTGTTTTGCGGAGTATCTTCCTCGTTCCTCCTGAAATCCACCTCCCTGCACTTCATTAGCATATGCAACCACCACAAATGCGCTTGGATCAAACTCATTTATGATGTCCTTAAGCTTATACATCTCCTTTGGCTTGACGACCACCATAAGCACATTTTTTTCGTTTTTTTCAAACATCCCGACACAGCGCTGCCAAGTGACACCTCTGTGCAGACGGCTCATTATAGCCCCTGACATCTCCTGTGGCTGAAGCTTGGTAATCACATAGCATATGCTCGCATAATTAAAGCCCGTTATGAATTTATCCGTAAATACGGCGCATGTATAAAGCGCAATTATCGCATATAGT
>JAVXQD010000024.1:0-32898 GCA_036644375.1 Oscillospiraceae bacterium | reverse complement strand
GTGATTGCTGCATTTATGCTGCTTTGCCCAAAACGCACAAGTGGAGGTTTTGGCTTAATCGCAATGCTTTTTTTATTCTTCTGCTGCGGCAGTCGGCTCTGTGGGCTCGGCATTTTCAGCCGGCTTCATTGAGAGGGATACGCGCTTTTTGTCGATATCGACACCGATAAGGCGAACCTTAACCGTATCTCCTACCTTTACGACGTCAGCCGGATCCTTTACGTGCTCGTCAGACATCTCGCTGATATGAACCAGTCCGTCAATTCCGGGCAGAATGCGAACAAATGCACCGAACTTTGTGACCGACACAACAGGTGCCTCAAACTCGCTTCCGATGGGATAATCCTGAATCGCGTTCCATGGATTGTCCTCTTCCTTGCGATATCCGAGTGAGATTTTCTTGTTCTCAACGTCGATATCCTTGACATAGACGTCAACGATGTCGCCGACCTTGAGAATCTCTGCCGGGCTTTTAATTCTGCCCCACGAAAGCTCGCTGATATGAATCATTCCATCAACGCCGCCAAGGTCAACAAATGCGCCGTATGATGTGAGCGACTTGACCGCTCCCGAATACCTGCTTCCGACCTCAACGCTGTTCCAGAATTCGTCGCGCTTTGCGGCGTTTTCGACGTCCAATATCGCGCGGATTGAACCGATTGCGCGGCGGCGTTTCGGGTCAGCCTCAATAATCTTAATTTTCTGATGTGTGTGCACAAGCTGCTCATACTGCTCGCCGCGGCGAAGTGTCGCCTGCGAAGCGGGGATAAATACGCGCACTCCCTGCACCATTGCAACAAGACCCTTGTTTACAATCTCCGACACATACGCGTCGAAAATCGTGCCCTCCTCGGCACCCTTGACAAGGTCGTCCATTCCCTTTTCGGAATCTATACGCTTTTTTGAAAGCGTTACAAAGCCCTCGAGATCCTGAACCTTAGTCACGATCAAAATCAATGTCTCGCCAACCTTAACCAAATCCTCGGCCTTAGCTGTCGAATCGTCGCTTAGTTCGTCGAGAGGAATGAACCCGGTATGCTTTGTACCGATATCCACGACAACCTCATTCGGCTTAATCGACGTTACTACGCCTTCTACTCGCTGACCGCGTCTGACCAGTTTACAGGAATCTTCCAGTGCTTGTTCAAAATCAAAATCTTCGTCTTGTACCGTCTCGTTAATAATTTCGCTCATCTTGATGAGTACCTCCTCGATTAGGGGGGATGGAGTTGACGCTCCGGCAGTAACTCCAACAGCGTTCACACCGCAAAACATAGCTTTTGTAAGCTCGTCTTTTGTCTCTATCGAATACGTCGCCGCGTACTTCGAGCAGACATCGCTCAGCTTTTTGGTGTTGGAACTGTTTTTTCCTCCGATAACGATACAAACATCGTTGCATTTTGCCAATTGCTCGGCTTCCTGCTGACGTGTTCGCGTCGCTCCACATATTGTATCAAAAATCAACAGATTTGTATATATTTTTTTTGCGTAGTTTCCGTATTCGTTATAATTAACCAAATTGAAGGTCGTTTGGGCGACCATAATACACGGCTTGTTCAAAAGAATCGGGTCTGACAGTGCTTTTAGCCCCTCAATATCCGAAAATATATATGCGGAGGAGGCGCAGTGACCGACAATACCTATGACCTCGGGGTGATTTTTATCCCCCGCAATCAAAACCCCGTATCCTTTTTCGCTGTACTCCCTGACTATTTCATGAATCTTTGCGACAAAGGGGCAGGTTGCGTCAATGAGCGCAATTCTTTCCTTTTCGCACTTCTCGTAAATATCCGCGCCGACCCCGTGCGAGCGAATTACGAGTGAGGTTCCGGGCGGAGTGTCAAGCGGGTCGTCCACTGCGGCACAGCCCTTTTGCTCAAGCTCCTTCACAACGCGCGTGTTGTGAATTATCGGTCCGAGCGTGGAGATTTTTACTCCTTTTTTCAAAAGCTCCTCGCACATGGTAACCGCGCGATTTACCCCGAAGCAAAATCCGGCGCTCTTTGCAACGGTGATTTTGGCGCTCATTGTGCTTTTCCCGCTCTTTCCATCTGCTCAATCCGACTGCGGATATATCCGGTTGCCACCTTGCATGACGAGCTTGTGATTTCGGTCATTTTAAGCTCCTCGGGCATTATCGGCTTTCCGTATTCTATCAGTGTCTTTCTGAACAGGCCTATTCCCTTGGGCGCATGTATATACGCCGGTATTATCATTGCTTTCGTGGTTGCGGCAAACATCGCAGTCCCCGATTTAAACGGGTCGAGCCTGCCTGTCCTGCTCCGTGTCCCCTCGGGGAAAATCAGCAGCATCTTCCCGTCCTCAAGCACCTTCACCGCGGCATTTATCGCGCCTCGGTCGCCGTGCCCGCGCTCGACCGGAAACGCGCCGAGCTCACGCAAAAGCCAGCCTATCGGCTTCACCTTGAACAGCTCTTTTTTTGCCATAACGGAAAATCCGCGCTTAAAGCAGAAAGCATGCAGCAGCGGGTCCATCCAGTGAATATGGTTGCTTACGACAATTGCGGCTCCCTCGCTCGGGATGTTTTCCATTCCGGTATATTTTAACCCGAACAGCCATCTTCCGGGCGCGCTGACAAGCTTTTGTGCAAATCTTTGAAAAGTCATTTTATTTGAGATTGTCCTTTACAATTTGAGTTAATATTTCGATTGACTGCTCCAGCTCATTTCCCGTAGTGTCAACGACAATCGAGCCATCTGCAGGCTTGAGCGGCGCAATATCGCGGTGACTGTCGTCGTAATCCCTCTTGCGCAAATCCGCCAAAACCGCGTCATAGTCGGCGCTCACACCCTTTTTTATGAGCTGATTGTATCGGCGCAGCGCCCTGTCCTCGGGCGTTGCCATGAGAAATATCTTTACATCCGCATCGGGCAAAATCACAGTCGCAATATCGCGCCCGTCCATGATGACATTGTTGTGCGCGGCGATATCCCTCTGCAAATCGAGCAAAAACGCCCTTACCGCAGGCAGAGCCGACACGGCGGACGCCGCCATGGAAACCGCCTCAGAGCGAATTTTTGCCGTCACATCGACATTGTTTAAAAATACGCGCTGTTCCATATCCACAAAAATCAACTCGACGTGCATTCCCAAAAGCAGACCCTTAACCGCCGTCTCGTCCTTTACATCGACGCCACGCGACAGGCAGAAGTACCCTATCGCACGGTACAGTGCCCCCGTATCGACATAAACATAACCGAGCTCAGATGCGAGCTTGCGCGCTATTGTGCTTTTACCCGCTCCCGCCGGTCCGTCAATTGCTATCGCTCTCATGTAAGTTCTCCCCCTCTAAGGCATGCTCTCCCGCCGCGTGTCCCGTCGCAAACGCTATTCCGAGATTAAAGCCCCCCGTATAGCCGTCTGCGTCGAGCACCTCTCCGGCAAAGTAAACATTTTTCAATTTTTTCGACATCATCGTTTTCGGGTCGATTTCCGAAAGCTCTATTCCTCCCGCAGTTACGACCGCCTCGTCAATCGGGCGCGTCCCCGTCACATTTACCGCAAAGCTTTTCAGCGTCTCGACAACTGCCGCACGCTGCTTTGCAGTTATGGAATTCACCTTTTGCGCGGGTGAAATTCCCGTGTGCTCAATAAAAACAGGTATCATTTTCTGCGGCAAAAGCTCATCGAGAGCATTTTTAAATTCCTTATTCAGCTTTTCCGAGAAGTCGCGCAGCAGCCGCTTGTCCAGTGTCTCTGCGTCAAGCGCGGGCTTGAGGTCGATTGAGAAGGACATCCCGCTCAAATCCTCGCCGACAACCGCTCCGCTCGCCGAGAGCACGAGAGGACCCGAAATTCCGAAATGCGTAAATATCATCTCGCCCTGCTCGCGATAGTATATCTTTTTTCCCTTTTTAACCTTGAGCTCGACATTTTTCAGGGACAGCCCCTGCATTCGCAGATGCTCGCCGCCCGCGCATTCAAATGGCACAAGTGAGGGCTTGGCAGGCACAATTCTGTGACCTATCTGCTTTGCGAAAGCATATCCGTCACCTGTCGAGCCGGTTTTCGGATATGACAGACCTCCCGTCGCCACGATAACCGCCGCTGCTGTAACTGCCGCTCCGCTTTTGAGCTTTACTCCGCCCAACTTGCCGCTCTCGTCGATTATCAGACCAACCGCCTGTCCGCCTATAAATTCGCACCCTGCGCGCCCGCACTCGGAAATCAGCGCGTCCGCAATATCGCAGGCGCGGTCGCTCACCGGATAGACGCGGTTTCCCCGCTCGGTTTTAAGCGGAACCCCGCAGTGCTCGAAAAACTCAATGACGTCATCTGAGCCGAAGGCGGTGAGCGAGCTGTACATAAAGCGCGCACCGCTGCGGATTTTTTTCAAAAACTGTTCGGTGTCACAGCTGTTTGTGACATTGCAGCGGCCCTTTCCGGTTATGAGAATTTTGCGCCCGCAGCGATTCTCTTTCTCAATTAACGCAACGCTCAAGCCGCGCTCCGCCGCGGTAAGGGCTGCCATAAGACCTGCGGCGCCGCCCCCGACCACACAGACATCGTACCGACTTTTTACATTGTGATTATACAACATTCTCTCCTTTGGAAATAACAGACAGCCTCGCCGTCGGGGTTTTCCGACGTCGGGTCTCTGTGTTTCGCTCTGTGCCTCACGGTTTTACCGAGCATATATTTTTATTATATAACCAAATCGGAAATGTGACAACCTTAATTTTGCAATTTACTCTGCATTCGGCGCTTCAAGCACAGGCTGAAGCTGTGTTTGTCTCAGCGCCGCCTCGATTGAGGGCGCGATTTTTTTAAAATCAGCCACAATTGATGTCGGCTTGTCGGCAGGCGAATCCTGCGACATCGGCACAAAGTAGTAATACTTTCTGTTTAAAAGCTCCCCTATGTTTTTTGCCGCCGCCGAGAGCGCGTCGTTTGTCGCAATGGCGAGAACAACGGGGCGCTTGTTGCGAAGATGCGATTTCACCGCCATCGTGACGGGGGTATCCACAATTCCGCAGCAGAGCTTTGCAAGCGTATTTCCCGTACACGGCGCAACGACAAGGATATCGCACATTCTGTTCGGTCCTATCGGCTCGGCCGCCTCGATGGTGTCTATTATTTCGTCCGTGCCCGCGATTTTTTGTATTCTCTCGCGGAAATCCCGAGCCGTCCCGAAACGGGTATCCGTGCGCGCGGCGGTAAACGACATTATCGGCAATATTTTTATTCCCGACGACGCGAGCCCGACCATGGCGGCGATAGCCTTTTCGAATGTGCAAAACGAGCCGCAGAGTGCGAACCCGACCGTTAACTCCTTCATAGCTGATGACCCCTCTCCTCAATCATATTGAGAACCGTATCTTTTATTATTCCCCCCGCAGTCTTGGGAGCCACCCTGCCCGGCAGCGAGAGAGCAAGCTCTGTATCAAATCCGTTTCGCTTGGCATATTCAAAATCCGTTCCGCCCGGCGCGGACGCCAAATCGAGCACAAAGCAGTCACTTCTCAGACGCGACAGCACCTGAGCCGTGACTATTCTCGCGGGCACGGTGTTGACGACCGCGTCGTACTGCGAGTGTTTTTCATTTCCGAGCCGCTCGGCGGGCAGCGCGCGCATTCCGAGCGTTATTGCGTGAGCCAGCGCCTCTGGCTTGCGAGCACACACACAGACATCCGCGCCGACCGCCCTGAGCACAACCGCGACGCTCTGCGCCGTTCTGCCGAATCCGATAACGAGAATACTCGAGCCGAATATCGTCTGCGGCAGGCGGTTCATCAATATCTCAAGTGCGCCCTCCGCCGTCGGAACGGCATTCATGCGCTGCAGCTCCTCCCGCTGATAATAGTCGTAAAGCTCCTTGTGCTGCCTCTCTGCATGTTCGAAAACACTCGGCGGAATCATGCCCGCAAACAGCACCGCCTCCCTGTTAGCTCTCGATATGATGGAATATACGTCAAGTCTTTCACTCGTGAATTTTGCGAGCAGCCGCCCTGTCGTGTCGAGCAGAGGTAGGGGCAGAATAATATAATCCGACGTCGCCAGCGCCTCGTTAAGCGTGCAGATATGCGCCGCATCCGCAATGCCCGACAGCTCCAATCCGACTGTTTTGACTGTCTTGCGCTCCTTTATCAGCAGCTGCGCGACATATGCGCACCGCTTATCTCCTCCGATAACCGCAAAGGTTTCACCCTCCATATTTCCCCGCCTCCTAATCAGACTGCTTTCTGCGCCATAATATGAAGCTTTAAGCGCATGTGTGAGGTAATTTGCCCCGCGTTCGAAAAACGGTCAGCGCACCGACATCTTCAAATGGCAAAATACCTGAAAAAAGCCGCTCTGAAAACAACCTCAATCGTTGTATCAGAGCGGCTTTTTGCAATATTTTATGAAACGCGCCCGCGTTGCGGCCCCGACATATGCGGGGCATCGGGCTTTGCTCTTCGCTGAGCTTTGCCCGCCGCTGTCGGACGCGCAAAGTCACATGGAGCAGCCCGCCGCTGTCGGACGCGCAAAGTCACATGGAGCAGCCCGCCGCTATACCGCGTCCGTTGTTTTATTCAGCTTTCGGATTCCGAATAAGCACAGAAGCGCGCATTGGCAGACGAGCGCGAGAATGGCGGCATAGGTGGTTCCATACATCGCGAAGCCCTCAATCAGCTTTCGGCTGATGAGCAGACTCACGGCAATTCCGAAAACATTCGCCGCAATAAGGCCCCTCATGTCGCGCATTACCGTCAGAAGCATACAGTAGAACAGCGACAGCGAGGTGAACACGGTGCATACCACCATCGGCACAAGCAGCCGGTGATAGAGCGCAATCTCCGCCCCGTACAGCAGGTTAAGACCCCACTGACCCAAAACGAGCACGCCCGCAATTCCCGCGACTCCGATTCCGAACACACCGAGCGTGATATATGCCGCGAGCTTCAAAAAGCCTTTTTTGTCGCCCGCGCCGAGCTTGTGCGCAAATACGGTTATAAAGGGAGCGAACAGATATGTCACGCCGACTTGCAATATCAGCACGGGAGAATTGACAAGACTGTAGATAGCCATCGACGGGGTACCGAGCATCCGCTCAAGCATCAATTTCGGAATTGACGCCGTCGCGGTATTGAGAAAAACATATATCGCAAGTGGTGCGCATTCCGCCAAAAGCAGCATGACCGAGCGGAGCTGCACCCGCTGAAGCGGCTTATAAAAAGCGCGCGTATGCCAAATGTCATAATATGCGCTGAACGCGTAGCACAGCACAGTCATTGCGGCAAGTGTCAGCACAAGATTTTGTGTGAAATAGAGCATCAGGGAGAAAACCGCAATGCTGATAACGCCGCGCACCCCGTAGGATATGCCGATAATATCCATTCGCTCATGCTTTTGACAGCAGCCGTGAAAAATGTCGGTTATCGCTTCGAGAAGCTTGTACAGCAGAAATATATATATGCATTTTGCCTGCTCCGGCGCGTAGCCCATTATCACGGTAAATCCCACGCAGAGCAATATGGCGGCGGCTACCGTTATGACGCGGCTTGCAATGTAGGTCGTGTCGGAGTATTTGCACTTGACGTCCGAAACCTGAAAGGTGCGCATCCCGTACGACGCGAGCGTCAAAAATACGTTTGTGACAGCCATTGCGGTCGCGAGCAGTCCCGTGTTTATGAGCCCGTCTGAGCCCGTGGATAAAACCTTTACAAAAAGCCCCGTTATGAGCCACTGGCACATAAAATACACAAGACTTCCGATTGTGTTATACAGAAGATTGCGCCTCAGCAAATTTTCACCCTGTTCCAATACAGACCTCCGCAAAAATCAGATTTCCATTTCCCCCATAAGTGAGCGCATAGCGAGAATGGTCTTTTCGATAAGCTCGTCAATTTCGATTCCGAGCATCTCGGCGCCGCTTGATATAACCTCACGCGAGCAGCCCGCCGCAAACGCGGGAGTTTTGAACTTTTTCTTAACCGATTTCAGCTCGAGGTCAGACACGCTTTTTGAGGGGCGCATGAGGGCGACGGCGCCGATAAGACCCGTCAGCTCGTCCACCGCGAACAGAACCTTCTCCATCTGTCTCTCGGGCTTCACATCGGCGGCGCACATTCCATATCCGTGACTGACGCAGGCGCGTATCACGCCCTCATCGATGTCCATCTCGCGCATCAGCTGCTGTTCCTTTGTGCAGTGCTCATCGGGAAACTGCTCAAAATCGAGATCGTGAAGCATCCCCACGCTCTTCCAGTACTCGACATTTTCGGGGTCGTATTCAGCCGCGAAAAAGCCCATTACACCCGACACGATTTCCGCGTGTCTGCGGTGAAAATCCTCCGAATTATATCGGCACATTATCTCTCTCGCCTGCTCTGCGGTGGGTATATAGCTCATTTTTTGTTCTCCCCTCATATCTGCTTTGCGCTCCTGAGCGCTCGTATTTATAAGAATCAGCTTTTGCTCTCTCGTCAGCTTTTTTATCTCTGCCTCACGTCTCAGCGCATCGCTTTTGTCGGCGCGCTTTTCGTGATACACCAGCTCAACGGGTCTTCGCGCTCTGGTGCAGCGGCTTGCGCTGCCCGCATTGTGCGCGGACAGCCGCTTTTCGAGATCATTCGTCCAGCCCGTATAAAGCGAGCCGTCAGAGCATTTCAGCATATACACAAACGCGTCGCCGTCAGACATATTTATCGCCTTTTTCCCTCTGCTTGATATGCGGCGAAAGTTCGTCGTTCCCGCAAATATATTTTCAGTCGAGACTCGCCTGATAGTTTCGGTCAATCTCAAGCACGGCAAAATATGTCGGGTCAATCGCCTTTACCGCCTGCTTGATAAGCTGTGTGAGATCGTCGTTCCCGCCATTGTAGCCGCTCGGAACCGCAACATCGAAAAACAGGTTTGTGTGGTCGTGAGTGCGCGCGATTCTGAGATCGTGAATCGAGAGTGACGGGTCAATCCCCCTCACGCCCGCATTCAGCTTTGACTTGATTCCATTAAGCTCCTCATCGTCGATAATGACGGGGTCGAGGTGAATTACAAGTTTTACACCGAGATGCTGTTCGACATCCCGCTCGATATTGTCCAAAACGCCGTGCGAATGGAGCGGGTCATCCGACGCATTCATCTCCACATGCACCGTCGCAAATCTGCGCGCGGGTCCGTAGGAATGCACCATAAGGTCATGAATATCCAAAACCCCATCATATGAAAGTATCTTGTTTTCGAGCTTTTCCATAAGCTCGGTGCTCGGCGCCTCGCCTAAAAGCGGACTCAGAGCATCCTTAAGTATGCCTATACCCGATATCAGAATGAACACGGCGACGCCCGCACCGACCCAACCGTCGATTTGAAAGCCCCAGAAATACTGAGCTAATGACGCCAGCAAAACCGACATGGTCGTGACAATATCGTTTCGGCTGTCACCTGCCGCCGCCGTCAGGGTCGACGACTCGATTATTTTCGCAATCTTGTGATAAAAAAGCATCATCCACAGCTTTACCGCAACAGCAAAGCCCAGCACACAAAAGGTTATGATTGAGAATTCCACCGGTGCGGGCGATATTATTTTCCGGAACGAGCTTTTTAACAGCTCGACGCCCAAAAGCATAATTGCAAGCGCGATTATCACGCCCGACAGGTATTCTATTCTCGCATGTCCGAACGGGTGCTCCTTGTCGGCGGGCTTTTGGGCGAGCTTAAAGCCCAAAAGCGTCACAAGTGACGCTCCCGCGTCGGACAGGTTGTTGACGGCATCGGCGATTATCGACAAGCTCGCGCTCAAAAGACCGACAGCAAGCTTGACCGCAAACAGCAGGATGTTGCAAAAAAGACCGACAGCTCCCGCAAACGCACCGAATTTTTCACGGTTCGCACCGTTTTTGTATTTTTTTTGAAATAGTTTAATAAGCAGCTCGCTCACGCAAAATCACTCCCGAAATAATAAAATGGCGGTTCTGCGAAAACCTTTTGGGCTTCACTGCGGTGTTGTATCATTCTCATGTTCACCGACATATGTAAAACGCGCGACAGCTTTGCCATTATGCTCCACTGCTTCGAGCCACATTGAGGCGGGACGAACCCATATACCACGCTCTCCGTAAAGCGCGCGGTAAACAACCATCGGTTCAAGCGTCTCGCTGTGACAGGCAAATCCGAGCACCTCGTAGAGCTTACCCTTGAAATGCCCGTAAATTCCTTTTGGTATTTTCTCTTTATACTCCATTAACTCGCTTTTGTCCATATCTATTTTAAATAACCCCTCAGCCTCGCGATAATCTCCGCCTTTTCGTCGGGGCACATAAACGAGCATTCTGCTGCGTATATGTTCATACGCACGATATCATTATATGTAAGTCCGCACCGCTTTGACGCAATGTCGTATTCGCTGTCGAGCGTCACACCCGCAATCATGGGATTGTCGGTGTTGAGCGTGGTTCTGACTCCCATGTCGAACAGCCTTTTTATCGGATGCTCCTCATAGGATGCCTGCGTACCGCACTGAATATTGCTCGTGAGGCAGATTTCGAGCGTCACACCGTTCTCGGCCGCCGTTTTGCACAGATCTTCGTCCTCGATTATATGGTGGCCGTGACCTATTCGCTCAGAGCCGAATTCGCATATCGCCGTGCGGACGGTATCCGCGCCCTGACTGTCGCCCGCATGGCAGGTGAAAGGCACCCCGCCCTCGCGCATAATATCAAAAAGCTCGGCAAAATCGGACAGCGGACAAACGCCCTCCGCCCCCGCAAGGTCAAAGCCGCGAATCAGCTCATCTTGAAGCTTCACCGCAAGGTGCGCAGTCTCGAGGTTTGCCTCGCGGTTTATCCTCGCCTCTCCGATGCACATTGAACAGAGTATAATGCCCGCATTTATGCCGCGGAACTGCTTTAGCGCGATGCGGACCCCGTCCTCAACCGCCTCTATTGCCGCGCCTTGGCTCAGTCCCCTGTGAACATGAAGCTGAGGCGCAAATCGAATTTCGATATATCCGAGTCCCTGCTTTGCGCTTCGCTCAATCAGCTCATAGGCGACACGCGCAAGCGACTCCCTGTCCTGCAATATCTGTGTGGGCAGGTCGAATTTTGTCAGGTAGTCATTCACACTCGTGCAATTCGGATCGCACATGATATACGGCTCAAGCTCTTTGGGGTTTTCGGCTTTCATCGGTATATTCCGCTCCCGCGCAAGCTCAAACATGGTCTCTGCGCAGATTGCGCCGTCAAGGTGACAGTGCAGATCGATTTTAGGAAAATCGTATTTCATCTCGGTTACCTCTGTTAATCAATCGGGACGAAAAAATGAGCTTTTCGTCCCGACAATAATACTTATTCTGCTTTTTCCGCAGTGTCGCCGCCCGCCTCGGGGCTGACCGGATAGTTCCAGAAGGTCTGATCCATCGTTATATTGTCATATCCGCGCGACAGCTTGACCTTCATCGCTTCTCTGTATTCCTCTATTTTCGCTCCGGCGCGCGCGTTGATAACGGCATCGTTCATCTGAACGTAGTCCGGCTCTGTGCGGACAATGATGTGATATCCGTGTTCGGATTGTACTATTTCGCTCATCTCGCCCACTTTCAGCGCCTTTACCGCCTCCTCAAACTCCGGCACCATTTTGCCGGGTCCAAAGGTGTATCCGTCGGGGTAGCTCGAAATGCCGGGATCCTCTGTATATTTGTTCATCAGCGTATCAAAGTCGGCGCCGCCCTTTAGCTGCAGCAATACATCCTCTGCCAGCGCCAGCTTTGCGGCGTCCGCCTCGGCGTCACCTGTAATCCCGAACAGAATGTGCTTTGCACCCAAAGCTCCGCTTTCCTCGGCATACGCCTTGGCATCCTGCTCGCTCACCGTTGACATCTCGCTGTCCGTGTACGCAAACTGATACAGCTTGTTAAAAATGAGCTCTTCCTCAAGATTCTTTTGATAAAGCTCAGTCGTCAGAAAGTTCTGCTCAAGAGCGGCATAATACTCCGCCTCGGTGGCAAATGACGCCTTGGTGTCGCTGACAGTCTTTTCAATCTGCTTCTTGTCCTCGTCGGTTATCGTGATTCCCTCGTCCTTTGCCCACTGGAGCATCGCGCAGTTATAGCGGAACATCTCAACCGCATTGTTTTTGATTGTCTCGCCCTGCTCGGCATTGGTCTTCCAGTAATTCGGGTCGGCCTTTTCCTGCTCGGCGCGAATCGGATAGAGATAGTGATTGTACTCCTGCACGGATATCTCATAGTCGCCAATCGTCATAATACTGTCGTCGCCTCTGGTCAGAGCCGTGCTGTTGAATATGCGATTAAACGTCTGAGGGGCAAAAATGTTTAAGCAGAGCACCGCGAGTACCAGAATTGCAATTACCAAAAGACCCGCGAGAATTCCGGTGGAAACTCTGTGCTTTTTTTTCTGTTTCGCCAACGAGGCGTCGGACTCTGAGATTTCAGTCGGCACCGTCGGCACCGTCGGCTCTGTCGGCTCTGTCACACCCTCGGCGTCCTGTTCTGCAGCGGGCTTGCTTGCGGGCTCGTCCCGTTCGATATCATTTTGTGCGATTGCCGCGGTTTCCTCGGTCGCGGCCTCGGAAGTTCCTGCGGCATCGCTGTCGCTCATTCCGCCTGTGCTATTGTCTTTGTTCATCGGTTCTCCTTACAGTGTATATCTGTTATTTTTATTTAATATGAGCTATAATCATATTGCCGATGCGGAAAATATAATCGCGCCGTTATTGCCGCGATATAATTTGCCGCGGGATTCATTGATTATATCAGAAAAAAAAGTCGTAAACAATGTTTGCGGCTATATTTCAGATTTTGTTCACAATTGGCAAAGGCGAAACGGAGGTGTTTTCGGTGGATAAAAATCTATTGTTTGTGATAAACCCGCATTCGGGGCGCGCGGAAATAAAGTCGCGGGCACTCATGATAATCGACAGCTTTGTAAAGCACGGATATTCTGTAACAGTGTACACGACTCAAAATCAGGGCAGCACCGACAGAGCAGTGGGTGAAATAGGGGATAAATTCGACCGCATAGTCTGCTGCGGCGGTGACGGAACCGTTAACGAGACTCTCAATGGCATAATGCGTCTTGACAAAAGACCGCCTCTCGCTCTCATTCCCTCGGGTACGACCAACGACTATGCCTACAGCCTCAGCATCCCGTTCAATATGAATAAGGCCGCGGAGATTGCGATGACCGACAAGCTTTTCAATGTCGATGTCGGAAGTTTCAACGGGCGATATTTCGCCTATGTTGCGGCGTTCGGGCTGTTCACCGACGTCACCTACGAAACCCCGCAGGACGCAAAAAATATGCTCGGAAGCGTCGCATATGTGCTTGAGGGAGCAAAGCGAATAAACACGCTGCGCCGATATCATGTAAAGGTCGAATATGACGGCGGGCTGCTTGAGGACGATGTGATTCTCGGCTTTTTTTCAAATACCGTCTCGGTCGCGGGAATACGAAACGCCTTTTCGGACGCGAAGCTGAACGACGGACTGCTCGAAATAACGCTCATCAAGGTTCCCAAAACGCTGAGAGACGCACAGACGATTATTAATATTCTTCTGAATTTCGAGAAGGCAAGCGAGTCGCAGTCCGATTTCCTGCGCGTTATCACCGCAAAAAAAGCCCGCATCACCTGCGACACGCCGATTGCGTGGACGATTGACGGAGAAAGCGGCGGCTCGTTCACCGATGTCATTATTGAGAACTGTCCCAAGGCGATAGATGTAGTGGTCGGCTGACCCGCCCGCGCATGACTACTTGCGGTTGCCGAAAAGCGCCTTGTTGCCGACGAAAAGGTCGGCCGGCCCGCCGCGCATGACGAATTGCAGCGAGTGTTTGAACGCGCAGACTGTGCATATGCTTGTGAGGTCCGACCCGCCGCGCCGAAATTTCGCCCGGCACACTTCGCCGAGTTCTCAAATATTCACGTGCAAAAGCACCCTCGGAGCGTTGTTCTCATGCTCCGAGGGTGCTTTTCAGCTTATGCGGTTTTTTTGATTTTAAAGCTGCAAAATCAGTCTGGTATAGAATTCGGCGGTCTTTATTATCTTATCGGTGGGAATGCGCTCGTTGTTTGCGTGGATATATCCGCGCTCCTCCTTGCTCAGCTCCATGGCGGAAAATCGCATGACCTTATCCGAAATTCGGCAGAAATGCCGCGAATCGCTGCACGCGACCATCAGATACGGCGATACTATCGCCTCTGTCCAGGTCTGCTCGATAGCGGTCTTGAGCTTTTTGTAGCCCTCGGATTTTGTGTCGCTGACCGCTGACGGATTCATTCCATGAATGACATTTACCTGTATCTCGTCGTTTTTCATCGCGTCCTTGACATACTTGATAGAGCTGTCAATCGTCTCGCCGCCGATAATCCTGAAGTTTGCGACAATGCTCGCCTCGGGCGGAAGCACATTTGCGGCCGAGCTTCCCTTCATGCAGGTAAACGCGCAGGTGGTGCGCATCATCGCATTCAGCTCACCGCCCGATTTTACGCAGATTGCGTTCAGCACCGGCATAAAGCACCACAGATTTGCAAATATAAGACGCATGGCAAAGCTTGAGCGGCGTCCGAGTATATCGAACATCTGTGCGATAGGCTCGGTGAGTCTGCCCTTGCAGGGGTGATTTTCAACATTGACAACGGCCTGTGCCAGCTTGCCGACCGGTCCGTGTGGCGGTGGTGCGGATGCGTGACCGCCTGTGCTCTTGACCGTGAATTCAATATCGGCCATTCCTTTTTCGGCAATTCCGATAAGCGCACACTTTTCCTTAACTCCCGGGAAAACGCCCTCGACAACAGCCCCGCCCTCATCTACGACAAGCGCCGGCTTGACGCCGAGCCTCTCAAGCTCATCGACGATCATCGGCGCTGTTTCACCCGCAATTTCCTCGTCTCCCGCAAATGAAAAGTAGATGTCATGCTCGGGCACAAAGCCCTCTGCGATGAGCTTTTCGCTCGATTCGCAAACCCCGCACAGCGTCCCCTTCGTGTCCAGTGTTCCGCGTCCCCACAGCACCCCGTCCTCGATTATGCCCTCGAACGCGGGCTTATCCCACTGCTCTTCGTTTGCGGGCACAACATCATAGTGCGCCATCAAAACGGTCGGTTCATCGGCGGTTTTGCCCTTCCAATGATACAGCAGGCCCGTATCTCCTATTCTGCTGAGAGTGCAGGCTTTATGTATGTTGGGATATCTTGTCTTTAAAAGGCGGCGGAATTTTTCAAATTCCCCCTCATCTACCATCGTTTTGTCGCGCGAACTGACCGTCTTGCATTTTATCATCTCAGACAGCGACTCTATTGCGTGCGCCCCGTCGACATCAACTTTATTCTGAACCGCTCTCTGCCCGTCTGTCGGCTTAAACATCACCGCGCGCACAAGCAGGACAGCCAAAAACAGCACGGCGGCCGCTGCAATTATCCAACCAATCATATCTGCAATCTCCTCTGTTTATTTCTTAATTTATTTAATGATATTGTAGCATAATATTATCAATATTTAAACCGCGCCCGTCTGTCCGTGCGAGGATGCACCTAACGCGGTATTCTACCAGCGATTCATCACCTTTTCCGCGAAGCCGAGCATATCCTTTATTTCAATCTTCTCCCCGCTGTCAAGCACGGCGGTGCCGCTGAAGCGCCCGAAAACCTGATGCTGGTCGCTCTTTATCAAGAGCACATCCGAGCATGATGCGCGGTCGATTATCGGAACGAAATCCATCTCGAACCGCCCGTCGCTCGAGCTGAATGTCCACGGGCTGAGATAGTCCTCCCTGCCATTTTTCATGGGTATGTTAAATGTGACATTTTCCGTCTTGTGTGCCCTTCCGTCATAAAACAGCATGTTCTCGCTCGCCGCAGAGGTGTCTCCGAAGCCATAGCCTATGTTGAAGCCAAACGGTTTTCCGCCGACCTGCCCGCTGAGCGAACCCCAGTACCATGTGTTGGAATACGTCCACACGCCGCGCCCCCAGTCAAGCGTTCCGAAGGATGTTTCGGGTTCAAACTCATAGCTGCGCCCGTCAAACTCGGCGCTGCCGCACGCCCTCATGCAGTTGATTTTTTGATTGTAATAAAACGCCTTTTTGTCCTCCTTGTACGGCGTGGCGATAACCATTGACTCCTCGGGCTCATCCGAGAGCGTTATGTCGCACTTAAACGGCTTTTTATCAAGAAAATCAGCTATCGAGCACACAAGTCTGCGCTTGCCATTTTCTAAAAAAAATCGGAACCGGCACTGTTTTCCGCAATAGCTCACATCTCCCTCGCCGCTCGAGCTCGGAAAGTTCGTCTTGCCCATCGGGAATGCGCTCATAATGCTCTTTGTTCGCTCCCACGGCTTTTCAAAATCAAGCAGTGATGCGCTCACAAGCCCCATGTACGAGTTGTCGTCGATTGTCAGTGCAACTGCATATTTGTCGTTGGCAATCAGATAATAATCCCACTCCTTAATCCTGTGCTTTGCGGCCTTTATATCCCCGCGGTCATATTCAAGCAGCAGCTTTTTGGCGTAGCCTCTCTGCACGAGCTCCCCTTTTTCGTCAAGCAGACGTGTGGGTTTGAGAATTTCATTTTGCATCCGACTGTCCTCCCGAATAAATATTTCTTATAAAGTAAGTATATCACTTTAAAAAATGATAATATATATATCACTCGCACAAAAAGCACGGCTGCGCTTAGTCGATTTTGCGCTTTTGAATTGTGATAAAGTCTCACAATATATTCATGTTTTATTCATATTAATGATTTAGAATACAAGAACCATGATAAACGCGGAGGAAAAACAGTATGGCTAATTATTGGGAAAGTGACATACAGCTGCCGAATCAGCAGGCAGATGAAAATAATACGGTAAATCCAAAACCGGTTTACGGCGCATCGGAGCCGGGAAAACAGGCTGAGCCGAATCGGCAGTCGCCCTATGCAGGCTCGTCGCCCTATGCGTCGCAGCCGTTGTACGGCGGCGGCTATTCGCCGACAAACCCGCCCGAAAAGCCGCGACGTGAGCGCAAGGGCGGCGGATTCGGCGTCGGTCTGGTTGCAATTTGCGCGGTGCTCTCGCTTCTGTGCGGATTTTTGGGGACAGTGGCCGGCAATCGCTGGTTCCCGCCCAAGGAGGCACCGGGCGCGGGCAGCTCGATTGTTCAGGCACCGAGTCACGAGCTGTCCTCGGGCAGTGAGAGCGACTCCTCTCTATCGGCGGTTGTTGCCGCCACAAAGGACAGTGTTGTGGAAATCACGACCGAATCCGTAACGACGAGCAGCATCTTCGGTCAATATGTGACTCAGGGTGCGGGCAGCGGAGTCATCATCCGTACGGATGGGTACATTGTCACAAACAATCACGTCGCAAGCGATGCATCCACAATCAACGTCACCCTTTCAAACGGCGAAAAGCATGTGGCGACGATTGTCGGCAGAGACTCAAAAACCGATCTCGCAGTCATCAAAATTGACGCATCGGGTCTCACACCCGCCGTATTCGGAAATACGTCGGACATAAAGGTCGGAGACGCGGTTATTGCAATCGGCAACCCGCTCGGCTCACTTGGCGGAACCGTGACAAATGGCATTATCAGTGCGCTTGACCGCGAAATACTGGTTCAGGGTCAGAGCATGAGACTGCTGCAAACAAGCGCCGCAATCAATCCCGGCAACTCGGGCGGAGGTCTGTTCAACGTATATGGCGAGCTTGTCGGCATTGTCAACGCAAAGCCGAACAACAGCGCGCTCAGCGGAAATGACACCTCAATCGACGGACTCGGCTTTGCAATCCCCGTCGACACTGTCAAAGAGGTTGCAAGCCAAATCATCGACAACGGCTATGTCACCGGACGCGCGGTTCTCGGTTTATCTGTTCTCGAAATCAATGACCCTCAGACCGCACAGCAGTACGGCGTCGACCGCTACGGCGTTTACATCGTCTCAATCACGCCGAATCTCGGAGCCGATAAAGCCGGTCTCAAGGTCGGCGACTGCATCGTCAGCGTCGAGGATATCGTAGTCTCGCAGACCTCGGATGTGACAAAGCTTCTCGACAGCTACAGCGTCGGCGACACCGTAAACGTTCAGCTTATCCGCGAGGGCAAGATGATTAGTTCCAAGGTCGTGCTGTCCGAAAACGTCCCGACCGAGCAGCCTCCCCAACAGGCGGCAGGCTGAGGACATCGGCGGACTCACTTTCTTGTGCAATGACATTTTCGTAATGCGGACTTATATTCTCGTGAGAAGGCATCATTCCTTTCTATAATATCCGTCTTTCGGATAAAAGCTTCTCCGACTGCGCAAGCTCACATTCGGAAAATAGCTCCGCCTTAAAGAGCTTGCAGCAGACACGTTTTCTTAATTATTTTCAAAACCCGCTCCGATACGGTCAACGCCGTTTCCGAGCGGGTTTTTCAGTTACAGCGCGGGCTGCTCTTTATCCTGCTGCGATTACAACAAGCCATTGCAGACGCCCCTTGATGCTCAATAATATGCGAGTGTGGAAAGCCTGTATTTTTCGTTTCATAAATCTTCGCAAAAATTTTCGCGCTCATCTTGACACCGCACGGAGAATGATGTAATATAGCCATATGAACAAATGCTCATATGAAAGGTTGATGAATCAATGCTTGATAAGCCCGATGCGGAATGCTGTGACTATATGCATGTGCACGATGATATAGTGTCTAAGGTTCGATGCGAGATGCCATGTGACGAGACTCTGTATGACCTTGCGGATTTGTTCAAGGTCTTTGGGGATACCACCCGCATACGCATACTGTATGTGCTGTTTGAGTCGGAGATGTGCGTGTGCGACATAGCGCAGCTGCTGAGCATGACCCAGTCCGCCATCTCGCACCAGCTGAAAACGCTCAAGCAGTCAAAGCTTGTAAAGGCGCGGCGGGACGGCAAGACGGTGTTCTACTCGCTCGACGACGACCATGTGCGCGATATTATCAACCGCGGAATAGAGCATATAACCGAATAATTTTTTACGGGGTATTTTTACTTATGAAAAAGACATTTAAACTCGAGGAGCTTGACTGTGCGGGCTGCGCGGCAAAAATGGAAGCGGCAATAGCGAAAATTGAGGGTGTGCAGGGTGCGTCAATAAGCTTTATGGCACAAAAGCTTATTGTGGAAGCGGACGCAGACAGGTTTGACGAAATTATGAAGGAGGCTGCGGCGGCATGCAAAAAAATCGAGCCTGACTGCAAAATCCTGCTATGAATAAAAAACAAAAGGCTATGCTGTGGCGCATTATAGTCAGCGCGGTGCTCTTTGCGGCGGGCTTTGCCCTGCCCGAAGTCCTCACGACGGCAAAAGCCTCGGGATTCCCCCTGCCCGAGAATATCCTGTGGGTGAAAACGGCGGTTTTTGCCGCGAGCTACCTGATAATCGGATATGATATTCTCATTAAAGCGGTGCGGAACATATTTCGCGGCAGGGTTTTTGACGAGAACTTTCTGATGTCACTTGCGACAATAGGCGCGTGGTGTATAGGTGAATATCCCGAGGGTGTCGCGGTCATGCTCTTCTATCAGGTGGGCGAGCTGTTTCAGAGCTATGCCGTCGGCAAATCGCGCCGTTCCATAGCAGAACTTATGGATATACGGCCGGATACCGCAAATGTTGAGCGCGGCGGCACAGCCGTTACCGTAAGCCCCGAGGAGGTCGGCATCGGTGATATAATAATCGTCAGTCCGGGTGAGAGGGTGCCGCTCGACGGCGTGGTGCTTGAGGGCAGTGGGAGTCTGAACACCTCAGCGCTGACGGGAGAGAGTCTGCCGCGGAGCGTTGAGCCGGGTGACAGCATCATCAGCGGCTGCGTCAATCTCAGCGGACTTTTGAAAATAAAGGTCACAAAGCCATTCGGCGAATCCACCGTTTCCAAAATACTGGATCTTGTTGAAAATGCAAGCAGCAAAAAGGCGTCGTCCGAGAGCTTTATCACGCGCTTTGCGCGCTGGTATACGCCCATCGTCGTAGTCGGAGCCGTTCTTTTGGCAGTGATACCGCCTCTGTTTGCAGGCGGGTGGAGCGTGTGGATAAATCGCGCGCTTATATTTCTTGTCATCTCCTGCCCCTGTGCGCTTGTCATCTCGGTTCCGCTGAGCTTTTTCGGCGGCATCGGCGGCGCGTCAAGCTGCGGAATACTGATAAAGGGCAGCAACCATCTGGAGGATTTGGCAAAGGCAGACACGATTGTCTTTGACAAAACCGGAACTCTTACAAAGGGCACCTTCTCGGTAACCGCGGTTCACCCCGAGAGTCTCAGCGAAAAAGAGCTGCTGCGTCTCGCCGCCTTTGCCGAGACCTACAGCGGACACCCGATTTCGCTCTCGCTCAAGGCGGCGTACAAGGGTGAGATTGACAGCCGACAGGTCACCAAGGTAAACGAGATTGCAGGTCACGGGATTCGAGCCGAGGTCAGCGGAAAATCGGTGCTCGTGGGCAACGAAAAGCTCATGGAGCTGAACGAAATCAAAATGGGCGAGCCGGACAGCTGCCGCGGGACGGTAATTCACGTCGCGGTCGACGGGGTATATGCCGGTCATATTCTCATTTCCGACGAGCTTAAGCCCGACTCAAAAAGTGCAATTTCATCCCTCAAGGCAATGGGAATCCGCAAAACGGTCATGCTCACGGGCGACACCAAATCCGTCGGCGAGCAGGTTGCCGATGAGCTTGGAATCGACGAGCTTCACACCGAGCTGATGCCGCAGGATAAGGTTGAGATAGTTGAATCGCTGCTTAAAGGGCAGCGAAAAAATTCAAAGCTCGCATTCGTGGGGGATGGCATAAACGATGCACCCGTGCTGGCGCGCGCCGATATCGGCATAGCGATGGGCGCGCTCGGCTCAGACGCGGCGATAGAGGCGGCAGACGTCGTGTTGATGGATGACAATGTCGCAAAGCTTTCGGACGCAATCAAAATCGCAAAGAGAACCCTGCGCATTGTCACACAGAATATCGTGTTCGCACTCGGCGTAAAGCTTCTTGTGCTTGCTCTGGGCGCGTGCGGAATCGCCACAATGTGGGAGGCTGTCTTTGCCGATGTCGGAGTGTCGGTAATCGCGATATTAAACTCCATGCGCGCGCTTCACGTGCGCAAAAAATAAGCTCTCCCATACCCGATGATGATACATTAAAGAAAAAAGACCCGAGACGCTTGCTTCATGCGCCAAACCCGATTTGTCTCAGCACACGGTGCTGTACACCCTTCGTGTTTGGTTCATTGCATGCCTTCGGGTCTTTGTTTATCCTCTCAATCCGCTCTCACAGCTCGACAATCACACCTAACAGACCGATAAGCCCCGCCGCCTGAATCATGTTGACCTTAGCTCCGCTAAGCTCGGCGGGTGGGTTTGACATGAACGGCGCGGAGAACTCGCAGCTTGTAAAGTCAATGCCCGCAAGCATTGTTTTGAAAAAGTTGTTTTTGACAAATCGCGAATCACGCGCCGCGAATTTTTTCAGCACCGCTTCGCTGACAGACGCCTCGGTAAAATCCGCTCCGTCGATGAAAATTCCGGTTAGCTTTGACTCGTCAAAGCAGGCATATCTGAAATTTGAATTCAAAATGGTGATATTTTTCAGCACTGCTCCGCTGATTGCGGAGCCCACACATTTGCAGGAGACAAAGCGGCAGCGCTCAAAATACGCGTCGGTAAATTTGCTGTTCGACAGATTGCATCCGACGAAAAGCACGTCCGCAAACGAGGCTCGCTCAAACGAGCAGTCGGTAAAGGCACAGTTTTCGAATGAGCTGTTTTTAATCTCAAGCCTTGCAAACTCGCTTCGCTCCGCGCTGCGATCGCAGAACCTCATGCCGAAAATCGCCCTCTCATCATACATGCTTCGCTGTGCGCAGTCGGTAAAGGTCTCGTCGGACATCTCCGCATTCTGCGGAATGCGCGGCTCAATAACACTCATATATTTTTCTCCGTTAATAATTTTCTCATGAATCCCGGCGTGCATTTCGCACTGCGGCAGCTGCGTTCTCAGCATATCCGCTCTTTTTTCAGCAGCTCCCTGCGTTTTTTCCAGTCGGGCATATATTTCGCAATAAATCCGTAGAATTCCGCATTGTGCGTTGGATTGATAAAATGGGTCAGCTCGTGCAGTATGACATACTCCACGCATTCTGCGGGCGCGCGCATAAGATAAAAGTTAAGATTTATTTTTGCTCTGTTGACCTCACAGCTGCCCCACTGCGAGGTCATTTTTTTGACCGATATCGCGGGCATTCCGAGCTTAAAGCTCGCAAAAATCGGCAGCAGCTCGGCACATTTTCGAGTATACAGCTCGACGCACTGCGCTCTCCACCATCTGTCGAATTGTGAGCGCAGGTATTTCTCATCATCGGGTCTTTTTGTGTGTATATTGAGCGTACTTGATAAAAAATCAACCGACAAATCGGTTTTTGCTCCCTCGCTTATCCGCACAGAAAACGGCTGACCCAGCAGCCTGACCGACCCGCCGTCAATCAGCTGCTCACTCTGCTGAGAGGGGGTCTTTGCGGCGATTTTAGCGAGCGCAGTCTCAATCCAGTCGCGCTTATCCCGAACAAATTTTTCTATCATCGCATATGGCATGGCTTTTGACGCGCTGACCTTTATCTCTCCGCTGTCGGTCACCCGAAGCCGCACCGAGCGCATTTTTTTGCGCTCAATTTCAATTTCGCGCGGCTCACCGAGCAGGTTTATGGCTATTTTCATCATGCTCCTCAATCGAAATGCAAAAAGTCCGCATTAAAAAATCATAATCATATTTTATCTTTTATTCGCACAAAGCGCAACCTGCGATTAATTTCCGGGCATATCGCGTACGCGCCCCGCAGCACACAAAATAACTCCCCAAACCGTGCGGGCGCTGCATCTGAGCGCATGCCGGCTTGAGGAGCTCGGAACGGGATCAACTGACATTTAAATATCAAACCGCGCCGGCGCTCACGACGAGCGCCGTTAGGACCTTAGGCTTTAGAGTTCTGTTACGGCTGTGACAAAGCTTGTTCGGTGCTTTTATCAAACCGCACCGACGCTCACGACGAGCGCCGTTAGGACCTTAGGCTTTAGAGTTCTGTTACGGCTGCGACAAAGCTTGTTCGGTGTTTTTATCAAACCGCACTGCCTAAAATCGCACAAAGTGCGTAAGCCAAATACAAAATCATACTATTCCCTGCGCTTTCATCGCATCGGCAACCTTTTTAAAGCCCGCGATATTCGCGCCCGCAACAAGGTTTCCGTCCATGCCGAACTGCTTTGCGGCGTCATAGGTATTGTGGAATATGTTGACCATTATTGTTTTGAGCTTTGCATCGACCTCATCGAATGTCCATGAATATCTCATTGAGTTCTGGCACATCTCAAGACCAGAAGTTGCAACACCGCCCGCATTCGCCGCTTTTGCGGGTGCAAACAGTATATTCGCGCTTCGGAACACCGCAATCGCCTGTGGTGTGCTGGGCATATTGGCGCCCTCCGCAACCGCTATAGCGCCGTTTTTCACAATCGTCCTTGCGGCATCCTCGTTCAGCTCGTTCTGTGTCGCGCAGGGCAGCGCTATATCACAGGGCACAGTCCAAACTCCCGAACAGTCGGGAACAAATTCAGCCGTCGGAACACGCTTTGCATATTCGCTTATGCGCAGTCTCTCGACCTCCTTTACCTGCTTCATCACATTGAGGTCAATTCCCTTTTCATCATGGATATATCCCGACGAATCGGACATTGTGACAACTGTTGCACCGAGCGTCATCGCCTTTTCGGCGGCATATGTCGCGACATTTCCCGACCCGCTTATGACTACCCTTTTGCCCTTGAAGCTGTCGTTTTTCATGACCTTTAACATCTCTTCGGTGAGATAGCAGAGTCCGTATCCCGTCGCCTGAGTGCGCGCGAGAGAGCCCCCAAACGACAGCCCCTTTCCGGTCAGCACACCGGTAAACTCATTTGCTATGCGCTTGTACTGTCCGAACATAAAGCCTATTTCCCGCGCTCCGACGCCGATATCCCCCGCAGGAACATCGGTGTCCGGCCCGATATATTTCATAAGCTCAGTCATAAAGCTCTGGCAAAATCTCATTATCTCATTGTCCGACTTGCCCTTCGGGTCAAAATCAGAGCCTCCCTTGCCGCCGCCCATCGGAAGTGATGTGAGGCTGTTCTTGAAGGTCTGCTCAAATCCGAGGAACTTTATCACCGACGCATTCACGCTCGGGTGCAGGCGGATACCGCCCTTATACGGTCCGATTGCCGAGTTGAACTGAACGCGGTAGCCGCGGTTGACCTCGACCTTGCCGCTGTCGTCAACCCAAGGAACCCTAAACTGAATAAATCTCTCCGGCTCGACAAGGCGCTCGATAATGCCCGCCTTTTCATAGCTCGGGTCGCTGTCAACAACAGGCTCAAGTGATTCCAACACCTCAAATACAGCCTGCTGAAATTCCGGCTCGTTTGCGTTTCTTTTGCAAACAGTCTCGTAAACGCCGTTCAGATATTTATTTTTCATTGTTGTTTTACCCTTTCGAAAATAGCGTAATGTCAATCAATATTGCTGTTAATTATATTTCATTTCGCCGAGTTTTGCAATATTTCGCCGGGTGAAGCGCCGAATTTTTTTCGCACTCAAACCCTCAGCTCAAAAGCTATGCGCGGCGCGTTGTCCGCATCTGACAAAAGAACCCTGCCGCAATACACAAACCCGTTTTTTTCGAGCATGGCACGCATGGGGAGGTTTTTTTCATGGGTGTCGACGCGTATGCTCTCAAGTCCTCTTTCCCGCGCAAGGCGCACCGCATTTTGAATAATCTCACTCGCAAGTCCGCTCTTTTTTTGATTGGAATCAACCGCGATTCTGTGAATTACCGCATACTCCCCGCCCGCCGTCCAGTTTCCGTCATATATATTGTCATAGTTTCTGTCTCCGCCAAACAGTATGGCGGCAGTTGCGGCAACAGCTCCGTTTTCACATAGCACATAAGAGCAGCCCGAGAGAATATCCTCCCTGAGTGATGTGCTGTCCGGATATCCGTCCTGCCATTGCGGTATCCCGCTCTCTCTGAAAAACAGCTTGGCGCTGTCTATTATCTGCATTATACGCGGGATATCCGCCTGTGATGCCAATCTGAAAATCACCTTGAGCCTCCGTTATTTTAATATTTAAATTGCAGTCGGCTGCCGAATCCGTGCGGCTTCAAGCCGAGTCTGCGGACTGACGGCTGTTTACCGTCACCTTGCCCCGTACTCCTCCGCCAGCTTTTTAAATGCGGGCAATGAGCGCTCAATCATGTCCGTGCTCACGCAATACGCCACGCGGACATATCCGGGGCACCCGAAGCTGTCGCTCGGGACAAGCAGAAGCTCGTGCTTTTTCGCTTCCTCGCAAAAAGCCGCCGCATTCGGTTCAAGCGCCCTGACAAAAAGATAAAATGCCCCGTCCGGTTTCGCAACGGAATAGCCGTATTCTCCCAACGCGCCGCACAGAATATCGCGGTTGCGCTTATACACCGAAATGTCCGAGGTCTGACCCAGACATTTTGCGGCAACCCTCTGCATCAGGCTCGGCGCGCACACATATCCCAGCGCGCGCCCCGCTCCGCACACAGCCGCATATACCTTGCCGTGCTCCTCCATTTTCGGGGACACGACAACATAGCCTATGCGCTCGCCGGGCAGCGAGAGCGATTTGCTGAATGAGTAACACACAAACGTATTGTCATAGCAATTGATTAAATACGGAACCTGCGCGCCGTCAAATACCAGCTCGCGGTATGGCTCATCGGCTATCAGGTAAATCGGATGTCCGAAGCTCAGCTGTTTTTCCCTCAGTATTTTGCACATCGCCGAAATCGTCTCCTTGGAATACACCACGCCCGAGGGGTTGTTCGGCGAATTCACAATTACCGCTTTTGTATCTGCGTTGATTGATTTTTCAAAGCAATCGAGGTCAATCTGCAAATCAGGCTCGCGTGGCGGCACGACCGCCGCTTTGCCGCCTGCCGCCTCGATAAATACCCTGTATTCCGGAAAAAACGGAGCAAAAATCACAAATTCGTCGCCCTCACATGCCACGGCTTTTATACATGCGCAAAGGCTCGCAGCCGCTCCGCAGGTCATGTATATATCGTCCGCACACACATCGGCATCAAAGGAATCGCTGATGTATTTTGCGATATCCGAGCGCACCCCCGCATCGCCCTGCGCAGAGGTATACCCGTGCAGCACTGTGGCGTCCATGCTTTGCAGCAGCTCAATTATAGCCTCGCGCACACTTTCGGGCGCGGGCACACTCGGATTTCCGAGACTGAAATCAAATACGTTTTCCGACCCGATAACAGCCGCGCGCTGTTTTGCATATTCAAAAATCTCGCGAATTACCGAGCGGTTGCTTCCGAGCTCGTACATCTTTTGTGAAATCATTTTGTGCCTCCGTTGAAGTTATTAAAGCTTTTTTCTGTCGCACCTTCGGTCTGCCATCGCCGTTTTTTTAAAAAAGCACGGCACCGGGCAAAAAGTACAATACTAAGGATATTATACACCGATTTAAAGCGTTAAACAACAGCTGTATTTATTCCGATTCTGAATTTCCGACGAAAATTATTGCGAAAAATACGATGACTTTCAAATCGCGATATGTTAATATTTGTTATCATACGGTTTTGATATTCCTGTCGTACAGCGCGCTTGAGTCCGCTCCCGATTGCACCCAACGCGCATTGCCCGCAATGAAATATTGTTTCCTAACAGTAGCTTCAAAATCCCGTCGGTGACCTCATTTCGATATCCTGAGACTTGTATTCGCACCGCCGCAAATTATCCGACCGCGGCAGAGGAGAATCGTAAAATCATGAAAAAAACACTTCGTTTTGCATTTATACAGACGCTCCCTGTCCTGCTCGGCTATTCGTTTATCGGCATAGCCTTCGGGCTTTTGCTGCAGCGTGCCGGATTCGGCGTGCTTTGGGCATTTTTCATCAGCCTCACCGTGTATGCCGGCTCGATGCAGTTTGTGCTCGTCGGGATACTGAGCGGGGGAATGAGCCTTTTGTCGGTCATCGTTATGACTCTCTCAATCAACAGCAGACACATTTTTTACGGTCTGTCATTCATTGAGCGATTTAAGAAAATGGGCGGCCGCCGTCCGTATATGATTTTTTCGCTAACCGACGAGACCTACTCCCTGCTCTGCTCTGTGAAAACACCCTCGGAGCTGAAAGAGGACGACGTATTTTTTGCAATTGCACTTTTAAATCAGATTTACTGGATAATCGGCTCATGCGCCGGCTCTCTGCTGGGCGAGCTGATATCCTTTAATTCAACAGGAATCGAGTTTGCGATGACCGCACTTTTCGTCGTGATTTTCGTGGAACAGTGGATGTCCTCCAAAACCCATTTCGCAGCGGTTACCGGCGCGGTGTGCGGCATAGTATCGCTTGTGATTTTCGGTGCGGACGATTTTTTGCTTCCCGCGCTGATTTCGTCGGTCGGAATCCTCATCGCCTGCCGACGATTTGTAGAAAAAGGCGGCGCAGTCCAAGCCAAAGGGGAGGCGGGAAAATGAGTTTTTCACACGCGGTATTTATCATGTTTGTCGTCGCTGCGGTCACCTTTCTCACGCGGCTGACGCCCTTTGCGCTTTTCACGGGCAAGCGGCAGCCACCCGAGTCGGTCAGATATCTCGGGAAAATACTCCCCTATGCGGTGATGGCAATTCTGGTGGTCTACTGTCTGAAATCCACCGTATTCACATCGGTCGGCGGATTTTTACCGCAGCTGATAGCGGTCGCGGTCGTCGTTGTGCTGCATGTCGCAAAAAGGAATAACCTTTTGAGCATCTGCGCAGGAACCGCCGTATATATGCTGCTGATTCAGTTCGTATTCGTGTAAAAGCACAGCTTCCCGCACTGCGTCGGTCTTGCGCCGACACAGACGAATGCTGTACAATATATCAATATGCCGCGCAGACTGCGGAATTTATTCTATGCGCGGATTGCAATCCCAAAACGACAAGACAATTCAATCGAATGGAGATAAAACAAATGAATGACAGAACTCTGATTATTCCAAGGGATTACAAAAATCCTCTCGGAATTATCGAAACCCAAAAGGCAATCAAATTCACCAAGGATTTGTTTGAGGATAAGCTGGCGTCCGCACTCAATCTGTCCCGTGTTTCAGCGCCGATGTTCGTCAGACCCGAAACAGGGCTCAACGACGACCTGAACGGGATTGAGCGCGCGGTTATGTTTGATGTGCCCGATGCGGGCTTTGACGTTCAGGTTGTGCACTCGCTCGCAAAATGGAAGCGCTTCACTCTGGGAAGCTATGGCTTTTCTGTCGGAGAGGGTCTGTACACAGACATGAACGCAATCCGCCGCGATGAGGATTTGGACAACCTGCACTCAATCTATGTCGATCAGTGGGACTGGGAGCTTGTGATAACGCGCGAACAGCGCAATCTGGAATTTCTCAAATCAATCGTGCGCAAAATAGTGAGTGCCCTGTACGAAACAGAACAGGAGCTTTGCGCAAGGTTCACGGCGCTGACTCCTTTTTTCAAAAAGGATGCCTTTTTTATCAGCTCGGAGGAGCTGCTTCAAAAATATCCGAATCTCAATGCCAAGGAGCGCGAGGATGCAATTGCAAAGGAGCACGGCGTTGTGTTCATAATCGGAATCGGCGGCAAGCTCAGCAGCGGTGAGCCGCACGACAACCGCGCGCCCGACTATGACGACTGGATGCTCAACGGAGATATTCTGGTGTGGTATCCGGTGCTCGAGCGTGCAGTGGAGCTTTCAAGCATGGGAATCCGCGTGGATGAGGACGCCCTGCGCCGCCAGCTCATACTCTCGGGCTGTGAGGACAGAAGTGAACTTTTATTCCACCGCACACTGCTTTCAGGCGGTCTTCCGCTCACTGTCGGCGGCGGAATAGGTCAGTCCCGCATGTGTATGCTCATGCTTCACAAGGCGCATATCGGCGAGGTTCAAGCCGCGGTCTGGCGCGAGGAATCCGTCGAGGAATGCCGCAAAAACGGAATATTCATCCTCTGACGCTCCGCGGGCAATCCCTATTGCAGATGTCAAAAAGGACGGGGGCGTATTTTTGCCGAAGAATAAGCTGACCATTACAGCCAAGCCGCCCAAGGGCGAGGATGGCTACCGCACATTCTCCATCCGCATCCGCGAGGAAACTAAAGCACGGCCGGAGGAGCTTTCCGCAAAGAACGGGAGGACGCGGAACGAACTCATCGGAACACTCTTGGAATTTGCGTTGGATAATTGCGAAATAGCAGAGAAATAACGAGAACACAAGGAACAGAATGGACTGTTCTTTGTGTTCTCGTTTTCGATTGGAAATATTATGCACTCGGCGCATGGCACACAGCCGATAATGCGCTGCTGTAAAACTCGCCGTATCTATGGCGCATGATTTTACAGAGTGTTTAATACAGTATCGCCTTTTGTGCCGAGCGGGTCATTCGGGTCGGTTTTTGTCTTGTCCGCCACATTGAGGTCAAGCGCCAAAAACGACAGCTTAAGCTGAAAAATATAATGTGCGTCCGACAGCGGCATATAGTAAAGCTCTTTTATTCTCTGTAAGCGGTATTTAAGTGTATTGTAGTGAACGTGCAAAAACTCGCTTGCCCTTCGCATGTCACAGTCAAATTGCAAATATGCGCGCAGTGTCAGCGCAAGCTCGCCGCTCTTTTGGTTTTCATTTTTTATAAGCTCGCGCAGCTTGGGGTCAATGAGGCTGTTGATGTGGTCATGCTCCAAAAATGTGTTCAGCAGATTTTCCATAATGTAGTCGTCAAACAGATACACCCGCTCGTCGGGTTTATAAATCTCCCCGAACAGCCTCGCCTTTTTTGTTTGGTCATACGCCGCGGCAAGCTCGCTTATGTTTTCGAAAACGCGGCTCACCCCGCACACCAGCCTGTACTGGCGCAAGGTGGTATCAAACTCCCTGTGCGGATTTTCCTGCTCGAGAATATCGGGCGGAGCCGGATTGTGATAGAGCACAAGCGTCTTATTCTCAAAAAGAAAGGCGTGCTGCAAGGGCAAAAATCGGTCGATAACCGTTGTTATATACGGCATTTTCTGATCTACGTCCAAGCCCTGCGTATCCTCAATCGAAAAGAGCATAAATGGCCTTTTAAGCTCGATGTTCCACCGCTTTAGCTGGAGCGTGACATAGACCTCATTCGGAACCGGAGCCGTGAGTATATATTGCATCAGCATGTCAAACTCCGGCATTTTCGAGTGTGATAAATGCAGGGAGGGGGATATTTTAATCGCGATTGATTTTGAGGCGACCTGTAAAATATCGCCTGTCGATTGGGTGAACGGCTTGTTCATCTCAAGCACAGACAGGAACGCCACATTTATTCCGTCCATGCGAATCGGCATCGTCATCTGCCGATAGTTCATAATATCGGTATAGTCGATAGTGACCGGATATTTTCCGTCGCTAAGCGCCTTTCGGTACACGGTATCGCGGTTTACCCGCTCCACCATCTCGTCCGAGCAGTACCCCACGTTGATATAGTGCTCCCACACCGGCTCGTTTACATTTGTCTGTCCATATGAGTGAGCCACATGCTGCTGCGCAAGATTTGTGAGCATGAGCGGATTTTCAAGATACTGATAGGTAATATTGAGCAGCTCCTGCACCGATTCCCCGCGGCTGAGGGATTTTGTCATATCATACGAGCACGAGAGCGCACCCGGGTCTATGCTCAAAAGATTTTGGACAAGATTGTACAGCGCGAACAGGTCCACATCCTTCGTTTTGATTATTATGCTGTTGAATTTCCTGTTTGAAGTGATATATTCGGGCAGCTTTGCATCCTCGATTATCAAAAAATTCAGCGTCTCTGTCGTCATAATTTCCTCGGGCATATTTGACGCATACCCGATATACAGGCAAAACGGAAGATAAATGCTGTAGCTGTTTTTGGTTATGTATCTGACGCTGACCACACCGGAGCTGTTGTTCAGCTTTTTTTCACAGTCATAGCTGTTTAGCCCATTGCAAATTTCGCCTAAAGTTTTTGCCATCTGACTTTTCTCCCGTCGCTGAGTTATCTGATGAATTTTGACAGCCGAATCCGATTTCTCGGATATTTACATAATAGCATTTCAATGCAGCGTTGTCACTTTTTTCAAGCCCACGCATCAATGCTCGGTGAATGTCATTATATCATAAAGTGCAAGCAATTCCGATATGCATATGTACATTCGCATCAGCGGCGGCACAACCAGAAATCGTTTCCGAATGTCCCGAACGTTGTCGCCCGCGCGCTGATGACTGCCACTGATCAGGCACAACCCGAAATCGTTTCCGAATGTCCCGAACGCTCAGAGCTTTTCCGCCGGTATTGATTCACATGAGTTACAACAAAAATACAGCAAAATTTCCTCTTAACTCGGAACGAATAATTCAAACCCCGCTCCGCCCCGCTCGCGCCCTGTTTCATATGAAAATATCAATTATTCTCCTTGACACAGCCCGCTCGAATAGTGTATAATTTCAAAAGACAAAAACTCGACGCACGCCTAAAGGTGTGTTAAACGTCGGGTCGTTTATTTCTTTGCATACAATTTAATATCGCGATTGACTTTGCAACTATGGAGAAGTACTCAAGTTGGCCGAAGAGGCGCCCCTGCTAAGGGCGTAGGGTGGGATAACTGCCGCGAGAGTTCAAATCTCTCCTTCTCCGCCAAAGCAAAAGACTATATTTAAAAGTAGTCTTCCCGCAGCCGAAATGTACGGACTTATCGCACTTTACGACCGGCGGTTCAAACTGAGAAACAGGAAAAGCTTTGATGCTTTTCCTGTTTTTTATTTTTACCTATCAACTAATTGTTGTGCTTAATCAATGCCGAAATGTCGCCCACTGTTTTGTAGTAAACAATGATGTCTTGTTCCCTTTTCTTATTGTCGGTGTGAATGTCCGAAACGGTTATCTTATCGATTAGTTCAAGGGCAATCATTCGGTTCATATGTTGAATGCTTATATATTTAAGTACATTTTCGACCCACTGTCCGATATCTGATTCTTTATTAAATACTGACTGCACCTGTTCGTTCAGCGCCGGGATTTTCACTTCAAGCTCATCAAGCTCCTTTTTGTAATCGTTTAGCAAACTAAAGAAGAATGATTCGGGCATTTTGCCTGAAACCCTGTCACTATATAGTGTTCTCACTGTAGTATTCAGGCTGTTTATCTTATCAGTAACTTCGGACAGTTGCTTTTCAGCATTAGCGTTTTTTGATGCTGTGGATTCGGAAATGTACTTTATAATCTGATTAATGAAGTTTTTCTTATTATTCTTTGCAAGCACCGCGAAGTCGTGGATGTCACGCAACACAATCTCGGTAAGTATCTCCTCTCGCACGTTATGTGAAAAACAAGAACTCTTTCCTTTGTTGACATAGGTCGTGCATCTGTAGGTGATTTTCTCCTTGCCTTTCGCGCCGCGTGGCGATGCGGCCATTGAAGACCCGCAGTCTGCGCATTTGCAAAGCCCAGCAAAGGTTGAAATTTCACGGCTATTATTTTTAGGTGAATGATAGTGTTTTTTCTTGTCTAAAATTTGCTGAACCTTGTCCCAGTTGTCGGGGCTGATAATCGGCTCATGGGTGTTCTTCACGATTATCCAATCATCAGGCGTAGTAACGATTCTTTTTTTGAGCTTGAAGGAAACGACCTTTCTCTTTCCCTGCACCATATCACCTTTATACACGGCGTTTCGAAGAATAGCCATAATTGTCGCACTTCCCCAATTGGTACTCTTATTCTTATTAGTGTTTTCCTTATTATTCGATTCGAAATAATACACGCTCGGAGATGGTATATTCTCAGCATTAAGCTGTTGTGCTATTTGTCTTGAATTATCACCGAATGTAGCGGAGCTAAAGATTCTTGAAACTATATTTGCAACGTTTA
>JAVXQD010000023.1:0-33164 GCA_036644375.1 Oscillospiraceae bacterium | reverse complement strand
CCCCACACGGGGAGCGTGGATTGAAATCGTACATCAGCGCAAAATACGATGAGGACAGGGCGGTCGCTCCCCACACGGGGAGCGTGGATTGAAATCTATTTATCTCTTCAATAATGTCCAACACCGCAAGTCGCTCCCCACACGGGGAGCGTGGATTGAAATACTAATGTGATGGGGTACGGAGATTGGGCGGATTTCAGTCGCTCCCCACACGGGGAGCGTGGATTGAAATTCATTGCCCAAAAGACAAAGCTCAGCGACATCGAGTCGCTCCCCACACGGGGAGCGTGGATTGAAATATGATGGCAAGCATCTGACTAATTGGAATAAACCGTCGCTCCCCACACGGGGAGCGTGGATTGAAATCATCATGCAGGCTTGGTTAGCTTGTGTTGCTGTGTCGCTCCCCACACGGGGAGCGTGGATTGAAATTTGGTAACTCCGTGGGCAAATTGCACGAGCAGCTCAGTCGCTCCCCACACGGGGAGCGTGGATTGAAATTGTTTATTATGTGTGGCAGTTGCTGGCAAGGTGGGGTCGCTCCCCACACGGGGAGCGTGGATTGAAATTATCAAGACAGCTGCCGATTCTTATTTTAGTAAGTCGCTCCCCACACGGGGAGCGTGGATTGAAATTGCACTAATGCAGCGGCATAATTACTAATCCTCTGTCGCTCCCCACACGGGGAGCGTGGATTGAAATTGTTCGGGTTAATTAATGTTGCGCCCTTGCGCCCGTCGCTCCCCACACGGGGAGCGTGGATTGAAATACAAAAAAGAAGATACAGAATGGCTCAAAAAACGCGTCGCTCCCCACACGGGGATGTAGCCACCAACTGCCTTTGCGGGTGAAAGATATGAGTTTTCCGCATTCGGGTCTCTCGTTTCAATGGTCTCGCCATCATAGGTCAGGCTCTGGCCATCCTTGTTCATTTTGGCAGAATTTTTAATGGAAAAACGCAAAAATGGAGAGGCATTATCGCCTCTCCATGAGGATGAGTAAACTCGAGATAGATTATAAACAAAATGAGCAGTTCGAAGCATTCCATACGGGATGTTGGATAACACGCCGATTGGACATGTCATAACAGGTGATATCACAGCAGGATGATAGCTCAATCCACTATAGGCCGCACAATATATAATTCATCTGTATCAATGCCATCTTTCGCAAAAAGCATTGGAGCATTCGCTTCCATTGGGGGTTCAATCATCATAATACCCTTTGCTTGCTCAAAAGCTTTCTTCACAGAAAAGCCAAATCCTAATGACGAATAAAACTGCGCAGCAAAAGAACAAGCAGCTCTATCATCGATTGTAGTTGTCATGCCAATAGCTGCATCAACATTATTTACTACTGCTTGTGTTTGCTCATAAGAAAAGCAAGCGTTAAAAACCAAAAGATGAAGCTTATCTGACGATGCCATAATTGTTTGCGTAATAGCTTCTTTTGTAACGAATTTTGCTGAACTGTCTGTACTCTCCAATACAAGATCTCCTGTATCGGCCCCATGTCCACTAAAGTGAACAACATCTGGATTCACCTCATTTATTGCCTAAAAAATATCCGGCGGCCGAACAGCCCATCTGGTTTCAATTGCTACACATAGAACCTTATTTTCTCATCTGTATCAGTTGCAAAATCTCGGTATCCGCCGGACAGAACTCATATTGCGATATTTCATCGGTTGTAATCCAGCGAATATCATTGTGCTCCAACAGCTGCAGAACGCCTTCTGCAATTGTACAATTAAATAGCGTCAAATGAATTGTGATGTCCGGGTACACATGGTCAACCTCAGTGAAGATGTCAGCCGGTGCCACTGTAATAGCCAGTTCCTCACGACATTCACGAACAAGCGCCTGCTCTTTGGTTTCACCGGGCTCTACCTTGCCGCCAACGAACTCCCATAAAAGCCCACGCGCTTTACTCGCCGGGCGCTGACATATCATAAATTTATCCTTGTCCCATATCAGGGCAGCAACTACCTCTATCATTCGTTACCTTCCAAAATACTTATGGCTTTTTCATATTTCTTGAGACGTTGAATTGTTTTTTCGTCAATCTTGTCAAGTCTGGAGGAATCGCTATTATGACGTAAATCGGCAAGCTTTACGGTGCACGAAATACGATTCGATTTTATTTTTTTCACGTACTCGAGATAAGGAATGCTTTCATCATGCGTTAGTAACTTTAACGCAATGATTATATCGTTGGAAAAGCCAAATTCTTCAAGCTGAGAGAAAGAAATCGGTGAGTCCTCTACTACATCATGTAACAGTGCAACTATAGTGGTGTTTTCGTCTGTCATTTGCTCTGCAAGATGAACGGGGTGAAAAACATAGGGTACACCACTTTTGTCAACCTGATCTTTATGTGCTTCAAAGCACACTTTCATAGCTAATTTTGTTTTTTCAGTATAAATCATAAATTTATCCCCTAACCCATCTTTATTTAGTCAGCCCAAAATCATATTGCAGATAATCGGGCAATTCGTTCTTCATACGGATATCAAAAAGATAGGTGCCATTGCCGTTATCCGTCTTGCGGCAGTTTTGCAAGTTGCCCTTGCCTACGTATGTAAACGGAAGCACGATGCCGTTTTCATCGGAGACCTTTCGGATAAACAAATATGCATAGCAGCTGCTCTTCAATTTAGAAAGATCCGACATGGGCAAGTGCGCCATGGATTCCCATTGGAACAGGCCTGCCTCTAAGAACTTATCTTTGTAATTGAGCTTATCTTCTTCGGGCAAGTCCTTTTTGAGCGAAGCAAAAACGACAACGTAATCGTCATAATAATAGGTGCCCACAGCATTGTATCCCGGATTCTTAAGCAGCTTCAGCTGAACCTGATCCATGCGGTAGTTTTGCCAGAGCTTAAAGCCGGTTTCTTCGCCGTTGTCGGCAACGTATCTTGTAACGCCATAGTCAAGAAGGTCGTTCAGATACTCGCGAAATTGGTCGTCAATTGCTACATCAAGAGTCAGCTGTGCGCCGGACTTCGAAACAAACTTCATAAACTGCAGCGCGTGGTTCAGTTCTTCGCGCTTGTATCCGGCAATTCTTTCTTCAAGAATGGTATTAATGGCTTCAATATCGCGCACGCCATCAAGCAGGCAGCGTATAACTTCAAATTCGTGAGGCCGGACAAGAGGCAAAAGCCCCGATAGATAATTTGTAAATTCTATCTGCGTATCGCTAAAAATAGGAAGATTTTCTTCGCCGATTCCACGCAGGAAATTATAGTATGAGCAATTCTTTTTGCCCTGTGTTTTCACACTCATAAAGCGGATAATATCCGGGGCGCAGTCGTTGTTAAGATAATCCATGTGCTTTGGGTAAAATTCCGAGTTGATATATTTCTTGAAATTAAAATAGTCCTGTTTTAGATATTTGATGCTGTTAAAATTCTCTTTGTCGATGTATTCGAGAATTTCTTCCTTGCTCAGATCATCAATGTTGATCTCAACACCGCAATCGGTAAGGCCGAGAGCGGTAAAATTATCTCGAACAAGAGACGCCATCAATCGCTTTTCAACAACAAAGTTTTCAGCCAAGCTGGAAAGCGCAAAGGCAATCTGCACACTGCGCTTATAGCTATTACCGATGAAATCAAGCACTGTTACAAACTGCTTGTTGTCATATTTACGAAGGCCGCGGCCAAGCTGTTGAATAAAAATGGTAGAAGACTCTGTGGGCCGCAAAAACAGCACCATATTGACGCCGGGAATATCGACGCCTTCGTTGAGAATATCAACTGTGAATAGAATTTCCAGCTCAGCAGAATCACTTTGCAGATCGTTATAGGCACGAATCCGCTCACCGATATCGTTGCGTCCCGTTAAATAGGCCGTATTGTAGCGTTCGCCCAAAGCCTCGCACATCATACGGGCATGGGTGACATTGCGACAGAACGCAAGCGCCTTTAGCTTTCCCTGCGGACGGTGCCTTTCAATTTGTTCGGAGATAAACTCACAATGCTTGTCATTTGCAAGCTGGGCAATCATGCGGCGTTCCTCACCGGCACTTAGCCCATAATCAACCAATGTGTCCCTGATGCCAAAGTAATGAAATGGCACAACCAAATCGTTGTTGATGGCGTCACGCAGTCGCAGCTCATAAGGGACGTTCTGATCGAACATCTCAAAGACATCCTGATTATCCATGCGTTCAGGCGTGGCAGTAAGCCCAAGCAGAAACTCAGGTTCAAAATACGATATGATTCTTTTATAGGTCCCTGCTGTCGCGTGATGACACTCGTCAATGATGATATAGTCAAACTCATCCTTGCGGAAAAGGTCGAGGGCTTTGCTCATGGTGACGTTTGTGGCAAACACAAAATCGGTGTCACATTCCTTGCTTGTTCCGCTGTAAATTCCGTAAGAAACGTTGCTTCCAAACACATCCTGAAAGGTTTCAAGGGACTTTTTCAGTATTGACCCTTCGTGCACAATATACAGCAAACGTTTGGGATTGAAATTCAGTGCGTCAAAGGCCGCCAGATATGTTTTGCCGCTTCCGGCCGCAGCAACCACAAGCGCACGGCTTGTTCCAATTGCGCGATACCGATTCAGCTCTTTGAGAGCTCTGCGCTGCATGAAATTAGGCTTTATGTTTGCAGCAGATAAGTCATAATCCATATCCCAACGTTCAATGGCAAAGTTCAGTTTGTTGGCATAGAGACCGATAATATCGCTGCACAGCAGATGGGTAGTCTTCCATTTATCCTCAAATTCAGACAGGGCCTGCGCGTAAACATCAGAGGTAAAATCTTCGCGAATGACAACATCCCATTCGATGTTCTTCAGCAGCGCATATCGTGTGATATTGGAGGAGCCAACAATCAGCTCGCAGCAATCGTCAAACCGAAACAGATACCCCTTCGAATGATAGCCGAGCGCAGCATATCCTGTATCGTGGAAGCACTCATGATCGAGATGACACTGAAAATTTGAGCATCTGCCCATTAGAGAATAGAAGCTTTTCAGCGACTCAATGTCGGTGAAGTTTTGATATGTAGAAGTAATAATTCGACCTTTACAGCCGCGCTCAATCGCCGCCTCAATATCTTTGAACAGCAAAACCAGGCCGGCCTTCTTGATAAAGCTGACCGAAAAATCAAAGGATTTACAATGACGCAAATTATCCTTGATTTTCTCCAGAAAAGTGGTTTCTGTATAGTTTGTTAAGAATTGATTTGGCATAATATCCCCCTTAAGGCACCTGCAAATGCGCTTTCTAATGGCTGTAGTTATGCTTCAATACACGCGGCAGCATGTTTTACCATCCGGGCATAATCTTCTTCTACCTGTTTCGGTATTCTTGATGACTTGTCTTTCTGAGTGCCACTTGAAGCGCAGGCACGATCTCTTTGCTTCGCATACAATCCCTCTGCACCATCTTGCAGATAAATCCGCTCCCATTGCTGAACACGCCGTGTTGGCAAACCAAATTCACTTTCTGTTTGCCAACAGCTCATTTTATGCTCATGCATATATTCTACAACTTTTTGCTCGAATTCTCCTGGGTATCGTTTATTCGGGACTCACTTTGGCATAGAAAAACACTCAAATCGTTATTTACAGTATATCATACTGTCCGACTTTTAGGGTGCAGTTCAATTACTCCTCATCGTGTTTTTTCTTTTCCGGTCAATATAGAAATAACATTCAGCTCCGACTCAGAGCTGTTAAGATACGGCGTCTCACATTCCTGTTGAGCGGAAATCAGAGTGTTGATCGCCCGCTCATTGGCACGGAAAAGCTTTAAATACATTTCTTTATAATTCGGCATAGACTCACCCCATAGATGAAGTTTAACCTGAAACAGATTAACAGTTCATAACCTGTTTCAGGTTATGAAATACTATATTCGAGGTGATTTTAGTGGCTAACCGACTGCGGGATTTGCGTGAAGATGCAGACTTAAATCAAACACAACTTGCGAAAATTTTAGAAATGTCCCAGACAGGATATTCAAAATATGAAACCGGAGAAAATGATATTCCAACTCAGGTGCTTATAAAACTGTCTCAATTTTATAAGACCAGCATCGATTACATTTTAGGAGTAAGCGACCGGAGAAATCCATACCAAAAGTAATTACAGCGACATGGTAAGCTCTGATATGATTCATTATATCCCGACGTCGTTGGCGATGCTTTTTTAGGATCACCGAAGAACGACTCGGGTTATAGAGGGCTTCACATTGTTTTTGAAACGAAGAATGGTCTAAAGGGTGAAGTTCAACTTCACACAAAGGAAAGCCGGGAAATCAAAAACGGAATAGGTGAAGAAATTTATCAAAGATGGAGAAGCGTATCGCCTGCAGAAATAAGCATGCAGCAAAAAATAGAGCACGACAGAGATATGGCATTCTGTTCCTATCTGTTTACAGATGTCTACGCCGGCATTACCCCGGAGGTCAGATGCATGGCTTCTGACTCGGTTATTGGTGTGGAGTCAAACCAATCGCCACAGATCCCGTCGAAAGGCACCCAAGCTTCGCCCCTCCAAACTACGCAATTGAAAGTAGAGTCGGGATACGCCAACAGCTCACCTGTAGCTTCTTCAAGTCCGAATCTTAATTTACTCAATGGTTTCACTGAAAAATCAGCTCCTTTCGTTGATAACAGTATAACAAATAATAACAGAGGTATCAAAGAAAAATCAGCAAACAACGCCGCAACTCCGGCACATGGCGCCGTTTTCAAAAAAAACACCGTCGGAGCTGTACAGTCTGAATTTGCTCCGAGACAAATTTTTTTTGCCAACGGATTCATCGAGCTTTCCGATGCGGAAACAGGGCAAATGTACAAGCTCTTCGACGAGGCGGACAAGTACGGTGAATTTTCAAAAGAACGGCTTGATATCGAAAATTTCCGATAAAACGATGTCTGATGCGGATTGTAGTTCTGAGCGAGCATATATCCGGCGGCAATCGCTATGACATCCGGCTTGTCCGTTTTTGTTCTGCGCAAAGACTTGCTCTTTGGGAAAAGCAATCGAACCACCACTCATCCGAGAGAATTCCATTATATGAGGGTAAAACATATGCATGCAATAGTAAGACTTGGAAATGGGAAATACTACATCTCTGCCGTATTTGGATACTACAACAATGTCAAGTCAATGGATGATTATCAACGTTACATAGAAAGAATTCATTCACCGTACTATATTGTATGGGACGAAAGTAAAAGCCGAATAGTCAAGAGGTATGCTATGCAACCGAACACAAAGTATTTGATCCCTCAAGTTTTGATTGTCGATTATGAGCAAGATGGCTGGATTAAAAATGATAATGGCACCGGCGGTGTTGATTTCTTGCCAAGACCGTTAGCCGATGAACTTTCAGCGTCCGGGTTGCTGCCGCAAAATATTCGTGACCGGTGTAATCTTATTGAAAAACAATTTATTTACGAGACCCATCATGAAATTGTGAATAGACATGATATCGAAAATCTGTACTGTGTTTCAGGTGGCTTCCACGATGCACACATCAAGGAAGAAAAAGTGTTGAAAGATGGAGCGCTGTATTTATTGTTCGATGGTATATGGGGCTGCTGTATAGAAATGTGGCTGTGGGGGGACGTAGAGTATGATACTTCAGTCCGCCACAGGGAAGAATACGATCCATATTGGTTCGGTTCAACATTATTAAAGCATGACGGATTCCTCTATTTTATTGATGAAGAAGATATTACGGTAGACCAAATAAAGTCAGGTTACTGTTGGTTTAAGGCGCGACACATTAAGTACCATGTGATTCCGGATTGACAAACTTCTGCTTCTTGTGGAGTTTCAAAGTATAATCTCACACAATCAAATTCCGATTGCCGGACAGATAGAATGGAGATGAAGACGTGGCCTACAGCGAGCTTATAAAGAGCTTTGAACGTATTCGAAACTATATGCGGCAGTTCTATGTATACGGCTTTAAAAGCCGTGAGGAATATGATGCCAAGAGCGCACGCAGCTATGATAACGAGCGTCGGCGAATTGAGAGTTGGCTGGGCGACTATATGGCATTCCATCAGGATTCCTCCGGAAAGAACGTCTTCATTTCCGTGGACAGTCGTACCATCCCCGGAAACCCGCTATACAATGCGTTCAAGGCGAAAAGCTTCACGGACGGCGACATAACGTTTCACTTCTGCATAATGGATTTGCTCAATGGCGACGTGGAGATGTCCATACACGAAATTGTTGACGCCATCACGGACAGATATCTGTCCGCCTTCAATACTGTGATTACTGTTGACGATTCCACCGTGCGAAAGAAGCTCAAGGAATATGAGTTACTTGGCTTGCTGGAGAGCCGAAAGCGCGGCCGTGAACTCGTCTATCGCAGAACGGATGACACTGAAATTGATTTGGACAGTTGGCGTGACGCCATCTCCTTTTTCTCCGAGGAGGATCCCTTGGGAGTCGTCGGCTCCTTCCTGCTGGAAAAGTTCCCCGATGACATCAACGCTGCGAAGCATTTCGGATTTAAGCACCACTACATTCTTCATGCATTGGACAGTGAGATTCTTTGCAGTATTTTGCAGGCAATGAACGACAAACATTGTCTGGAACTTACAATCCGCAGCGCACGAAACAATGGCGCAGAAAAAACGCATATGGTATTTCCGGTAAAGATATACATCAGTGCCCAGTCCGGACGGCAGTATCTGCTCTGCTATCATTATCGCTTCCGCAAGCCGATGTTTTTTCGCATTGACAGCATTCACACTGCCATGGCAGGATATGTTGAGAAAAGCCCCGAGAAATACAGTAAATGGTATGACAAGTTCAAGGAAAATCTCTGGGGCGTATCCACCGGAATGGGACATACTGTCGAGCATATCGAAATGACCATACATATCGCGGATCATGAGGAATACATTCTCAGCAGACTCGAACGTGAGAAGCGCTGCGGCCGGGTCAAAATTGTTGATGACCACACCTGTGTCTTTTCTGCAGATGTCTACGATGCCGCCGAGATGCTCCCTTGGATAAGGACTTTCATTGGCAGAATTGAGAAGCTGAATTGCTCTAACCCCTATGTCACCGAAACGTTTTACGGCGATTTGGATGCGATGACGGCAATGTACGGAGGTGGTGCCAATGCTGTTCGATGAGATATACGGCAGCTACTATAACGTCGTTGCCGCAATACTGGCGGAAGCTGTTGCCGGCGAGCTGGCAGGCAGCCGCATCAATGACATTATCAGAGAAAAGGCATTTGGCGAGAGCATGCTGACAATTCCCGTGCTTTTGCGTGACGGTTCATGGCCATTGCTGACCCACGAGAACACAACACCGCTCAAGCGCACACCGACCATGCCATTGACTCTGCTGCAAAAACGCTGGCTAAAGGCGCTGCTGTGCGACACGCGAATCCGTCTCTTCTCTCCCTCCGAAGACGGATTAGTGGATATCAAGCCCTTGTACCCGGAGAACGTTTTCTGTTATTTTGACCGCTATTCCGACGGAGATTCCTATGACGACCCTCAGTATGTCCGGCATTTCAAGACGATACTGACAGCATTGCGCGAAAAGCGCAATCTGAGAATTCAATTTACGGGACACCTGGGCAATCGACACTCCTGGGAGTGTATCCCATACAAGTTGGAGTATTCATCTAAAGACGACAAATTTCGTGTTCTTACATTTTCTCCGAGAAACACGATCACGGTCAATGTCGATAGGATCACGTCTTGCGAACTTCTGGAGCCGTGGAGCGATGAAGATTATCTACCCAAAGCACCGGTAAAGAAAACGCTTGAGCTTGAGCTTAAGGACGAGCGGAATGCATTGGAGCGCGTGATGCTGCATTTCTCACATCTGGAAAAAGAGACGATTCGACAGGACGACGGGAACTATCGGCTTACACTGCACTATGAACGAGAGGATGAAACGGAACTGCTGATCCGCGTATTGTCCTTCGGTCCGGTTCTCAAGGTAATTGCACCGGAGATATTTATAGACAAAATAAGAGAAAGACTGGATATGCAAAACAAATTGCGAGCCTGAAAACAGGCTCGCAACTTTTTTTCCAAGATGATTGAGGAAATATTTGCTATTATTTAATCACAAAAGCACATACGGCAACTTTAAAAGACGTAATTAGAACGCCGGATTTACCTGTGCTTTGTCAAAGACGCTTGCAGCAATACTTCTACATATTAGCTCAGTAAGTGAGCACTTGACTTCGGGTCAAGGTGTCGCGGGTGAAAATCCCGCATGTGTATCAAAGGCGTCTTGAATACGGGCACCCACAGCAATGCTGATATAGCAGCGGGCTCATAACCCGCATGCTGTGGGTTCGAATTTCACCTCATATGGTTCCTTAAAATAAAGATGCTTGCAACAATTATGTCTTCTTAAAAAAGACTTTCCCCCGGTAAAGGGTGGATTGCCGTAAAATCTGCGGACGCCGGACAGCGACGGCAAGGGTATCTCGTCAAGACACTTAAAGCAGATGCTCCGCGGCAGTGTTCTGGCAAAAACCGCGCCGACTGCATATCGGCAATGTGCCATGTATCAAAAACATAAGGGGGGATTATCGTGCTCAACTTTTTAAAGAACGAAGCAAATCAAACATTAACGGAAAACGGGGCCGTTACATACATATCCACCTGCTCGGAATGTCTCGATCTGTTTGCAACCATCGGTGCCCTGCGCCGTGAAAGCGACGAGGAGATCATCAGTCGCTTTATGAAAGCCTACGCAGAGGATCCCAACCTTGCAATGAAGACACTGTTCTTCGCACGTGACGTGCGAGGGGGGTTAGGCGAGCGGCGTGTGTTTCGCGTCATTCTCGCATGGCTTGCCGCAAACGAGCCGGAATCTGTACGCAAAAACGCGGAAGCGATTGCTGAGTATGGCCGTTGGGACGATTTACTGGCTCTGCTGGGGACTCCCTGCGAGAAGGACGCCATCCGTATTATCAAACATCGGCTGACAGACGACTTGAATGCTCATAATCATGACGGGGATGTGTCCCTGCTTGCCAAGTGGCTGCCCTCAGTCAATGCATCCAATGCACAGACCATACTTAGTGCCAAACGAATCGCCCGTTCTCTCGGTATGGATGACGCGGCATACCGCAAAACGCTTGTAAAGCTCCGCGCTCACATCCACATCATCGAAAACAGCCTGCGTGAGAGGGATTATTCCTTTGACTATGAAAAGCAGCCGTCTAAGGCGATGTTCAAGTACCGCAAAGCTTTTCTCCGCAATGACGGGGATCGGTATGAGAAATTCATGGACAGAGTGTCCTCCGGTAAAGCAAAGCTCCATACCGGTACGCTGACCCCATACGATATCATCACACCTTTCTTCAATAGCCGAGTTACCGAGGCTGAACGGAACAGCATCAACGCCACCTGGAATGCACAGGAAGATTTCACTGGTGCAGAGAACGCTCTGGTTGTGATAGATGGCTCGGGCTCCATGTACGGTGGGTGTGAGCCGTACCCCGCCGCTATTGCGCTGTCCCTTGGCATCTACTTTGCCGAGCGCAACACCGGCACATTCAAAAACCACTTCATCACGTTCTCCATGCATCCTCAGCTGGTAGAGATCAAAGGTCGCGACATTCTTGAAAAAGTTCGTTATTGCTACGAGTACAACGAGTGTGCCAACACGGACATTCAGAAGGTGTTTGAGCTGATCCTATCCGCAGCAGTCAAAAACAAGGTTCCGCAAAGTGAGCTGCCGAAGACACTGTATATCATCTCCGACATGGAGTTTGATTATTGCGCTGAGAGTGCCGGATCAACCAATTTCGAATATGCCAAGAGGATATTTGCTGCGCACGGATACGAATTGCCCCGCGTTGTCTTCTGGAATGTGGCCGGTCGCAACAGACAGCAGCCGGTCACAAAGAACGAACAGGGCGTAGCGCTTGTATCAGGCTGCACGCCCCGTATTTTCTCCATGCTTCAGAGCGGGACGTTGACCCCGTATGCGTACATGATGGAGATTCTCGGGAGTGAGCGGTACAAAGGCATAGCGGCCTGAATGCTGCAACTCGAGTTGACAGAGGAAGGGCAGGTCAATCGCGGCGTGCCTTTCCTCTATCTGCGTTGTGACGGATACGTTGGATGAATCTCCAATGGCGTATAAAAACATGGATGAAATCATCTCACAGATTGAGCCTACGGCGCAAATCATAGAGTGTATCAAGCCAATCTACAACTTTAAGGCGGCAGAATAATGAAAAGCCTTGTCGATCGAATCCTACCGGAGGTAGAGTTCGGAAGCCGTGCATGGGGCGTTGCCTCTCGGGACAGCGATTGCGATGTGCGGTTTATTTATGTTCGCCCGAAGGATGACTATTTGAGGCTTGAAAAAAGCCGAGATTTGATTGAATTACCGATATTTTAACGAATTTAACCGGCAAATTATTGTTGAGTGCGTAAAAGTGACATTTCATAAAATTGCTTGCACAAGCTCATAGCTTTTCGGTATAATGAAAATGAAAATATTTACCATCATTAGTCGGAGAGGTGTTTTGAATGAAAAAAAGTTCTATGCGCGCCCGCCTGAAATATCGGTTTGATAATATCATGTCAAAGGGGACGGCTCCGCTGATTTTAATGCTGCTGGGTATTACCACCGTGGTAGTGGTGCTGATTGGTGTGCTGGCGTGGCTGCTCAATGCTTCGGTATTCGGGTCGCTGGGAAACTCCATTTGGCAGAATCTGATGCACGCCATTGACGCGGGTGCGCTGGCGGGGCTTCCTACCGAAAGCGGCGCGCCGTTTGTCGCGCTCATGACCATCACCACGATCTGCGGCATCTTCATCACCAGTATGCTGATTGGTATCATCAACAGCGGGCTGGAAAGTAAATTTGAAAATCTGCGCCGTGGGAATTCAAAGGTGATTGAAAGTGGACATACCGTCATCCTCGGCTTTGACGACCGGATTTACAAGACCATCTCCGAGCTGGTCATCGCCAATGAAAACCGAAAAAAACCACGCATTGTGGTGCTGGGCGATCTGGACAAGCAGGTGATGGACGAGGCCATACGCCATTATATCCCCGACACGAAGAATACCATTGTCATCTGCCGTTGCGGAAGCACCTCGGATGCAGTGGCGCTGGAACGCTGCTCGCTGGAAAGCTGCCGCAGCGTCATTGTGAATGAGGAAAACGACGCAAAGACGATTCGCACCATTCTCGCGGCTACCAACTATTTAAAAAGTCACCCGGAAAATACCGCGCACATCACCGCCGTCGTGCGTGAGGGGAGCAATGTGGATGTGGCACAGCTCGCGGGTGAAGGTCGCGCAGAGGTGTTGTATTTTGCCGACGCGATGTCCCGCATTGTGGCGCATACCTGCCACCAGCCGGGGCTTTCACGCGTCTATACCGAGCTGTTCGCCTTTGAGGGAAATGAGATTTATATTGAGACAATTCCCGCTTTCGTGGGAAAAACCTTTGGAGAGACGCTGACGCTGACCCGGCGTTCCTGCATTATCGGCATCAAGCGTGAGGGGCAGGCATTTGTCAACCCGCCCATGGACACCGTAATCGGATGTGACGATGAACTGATTATCATTGCCGAGGACGACGGTGTGACCGCCGCGATGGAATCCTCACCGGTACATCCGGAACTGTTCGCGCCCGAAACCATCCGACTGCAATCCCACAGCACAGAATCCCTGCTGGTGCTGGGGCATAACGGTCTGCTCACAGGACTGCTGGAGGAGTTGGACTGCTATGTCCCGGAAGGCTCACGGGTGACGGTGGCCTGCGAAAGCGCCGAGCTGCCGGCCGAGCTTGAAAAGCTGCAAGGCACGCTGCACAATTTGAGACTGCGCCTCTGTAGCTGCGATCTCTGCGACAGGTCAGTGCTGGAGGGCTTTGTTTCGGAGGGCTACAGCAACATTGTGGTGCTCAGCGATTCCGAAAGCGACCCGGAAACCGCCGACGCCACCACGCTGATGGTGCTGATGTATCTTCGGGACATCGCCAAGAAAAGCAAAGCGGAATTTTCCATCACCAGTGAAATGCGCGATATACGCAATCAGGAGCTTGCCCGTGTGGCGAATGTCAACGATTTTGTGGTCAGCTCCGACCTCACCAGCCTGATGACCGCGCAAATCTCCGAGAACCGTCTGCTATCCGCAATTTATGCCGATCTTCTCGACGAGGACGGATCTGAAATCTACTTAAAGCCCGCGAGCGACTATGTGATAACAGGGAATCCGGTGGACTTTTTCACAGTCACACGTGCCGTAGCCCAAAAGGGCGGGGTATTCATCGGCTACAAGGATATCACCTGCACAGCCGACGGCACGCAGACCCGTGTGGTGCTTAGTCCTGACAAGGCTGAAATGATGGTATTCGATAAAGATGACTATCTGGTGATTATCTCCGAGGATTGACGGAAAATGAATAGAGAGTTATCTGAGGTCAGGCACGCAAAAAGGCAGTCTGTACGTACTGTACAGTCTGCAGCGACATGGTTAACGCCATGTCGCTTTTTTCTGTTTGCGGAACGATTTCAGACGATTACAAATGTTGCACTCATAAATGAAAAACGATATCTTTATACTTTTTTTACAAATCCCTATTATCCTTGTGTTAAAACAAAGAAAAGAGGGCGTAGGTATGGAAACTATATGGACTACAAAGGAGCTATGCAAAAGCTTCAAAAAGCAAAAGGCAAACGACAATATTTCAATCTCTGTCAGAAAAAACAGTGTTTACGGTTTGCTGGGGCCTAATGGTGCAGGTAAGTCTACCTTGCTTAAAATGATAACAGGTATGATAAGCCCATCTTCCGGTGAGATTTATTTTGAGGGTAAACCTTGGGAGAGAAAGGCATTACTGAATATGGGTGCATTAATTGAAAATCCACCGATTTATGAGAATTTAACTGCTTTTGAAAATCTAAAGGTTAGAGCACTGCTCTATAATTTGCCAAACAGCCAAATTGATAAAGCGCTTGAAACAGTAGCGCTTGCAAACACAGGAAAGAAAAAGGCAGGGCAGTTTTCAATGGGGATGAAACAAAGATTGGGAATTGCATTGGCGCTTTTAAATAATCCGACACTGCTCATTTTAGATGAGCCTACAAACGGTCTTGACCCTATAGGCATACAGGAGCTTAGAGAGCTTATTTTGTCATTTCCTCAAAAAGGTATAACTGTTATTTTATCAAGCCATCTCCTATCAGAGGTAGAACAGATAGCGGAAGATATAGGCATTATTGTTAATGGAAAGCTTTGGTATGAAGATACAATTCATGAAAATGAGGACTTGGAAAGTCTTTTTATGGAGATTGTAAAAAAGTCGGGTGCTTATAATGATTAATTATTTGAAGGCTGAATTTCTAAAGCAAAAGCATCGGTTCACTTTAAAATTACTGTGGTTAGCACCCCTTGTCGCCATTGTATTGCCAATTATTCTTATGGGAGGGCACTATTTTACAGAGGGTGCCTTTAACTGGTGGTATACCATGATTTTACCCGGTGCGCTTTCCATGATGATAGCGTTTACTGTATCCGCAGAGAAAAAGCATAATCGACACGGTCTATTTGCTGTTTGCGTATATAAAAAGAGCCTATGGATTTCGCAAATGGTAATGATTACCGTTTTACTGCTATTTATAAATCTTATATTTTTTGTCATTATGGCAGTTATCGGTGCGTTTTTTGGCATTTATGTACCCTTGGTCAGTAGCTTATCAGCAAGCCTTGTGCTGTTTTTAACGCTTGCTTGGCAAATTCCCGTATTTATGTTTATCAGTGAGGTATTAGGCTCTTTTCCATCAATAATAATCAGTTTGGTTTCCAATGTGGGCTTCGGCATCTTTTTTGCACCTACAAAGCTTTGGTATGTGCCTTTTGCTATTCCCGCAAGATTGATGTGCCCTATTATTAAGGTATTGCCAAACGGATTGCCTCTTGAAGCAGGTCATATATTAGACAATAGCGCTGTGGTTTTTATTGGCATTATTATAACAGCGGCATTGTATCTTATATTTTCCGTTACGACTGCAGCATGGTTTAGCAATAGAGAGGTGAGGTAGATGGGCTTATACGCAAATTTAAAATCCGACTTGTATAAGATTATCCATACTCCGCTGTGGCTTATACACCTGATTATTCCGACAATAGGAGCGGGTTTATTTATATGGTATTATTCCGTTTCCTTATGGGATGAAGCTGAAAAGATATCCGCATATATACAGACATTGTCAATTACATTCCCTATTTTAATTGGAATCATTACCGCGATGACTGCGGAATTTGAGCAAGGTGCAGGGGATTTTCAGTTGCTTTTATCAACTCCCGATTCCAAGTGCATTTCACATCTCAGCAAGCTGATTTTACTTGTAATATTGGGATTTCTATCCTCTCTGATAGCCTTAGCGGGGTTTGGTATAGGCTTTATGAAAATGGGATATACCACATTTAATATAGTCTTTTATATCAAAGCTGCCTGTCTTTTGTCCTGTAGTGTTTTGCCCTTATATTTGCTACAATATATTGTCAGCTTTATTTTCGGAAAAGGCTTTAGCCTGGGTTTGGGCATATTGGGCGGCTTATTATCGGCATTGCTTTTAACAGGGCTTGGCGACAGCATTTGGTGGATGCTGCCGTGGGGAATTGCATCGCGATTGTCCGGCATCTTGCTGATGTCAGGTTTATCGAATTTCGAAATTTTTCATTATGGTGAATTTATAAGAGGTATACTGTTTCTTTTATTGTTTTCCATGATTTTCACAGCATTCTTCTTATTGGTATTTCGCAAATGGGAGGGCAGGAAATCAGGGGATTAAAGGAGAGATTCTATGTCACGAATTCTTGTTATCGATGACGATATTGCAATTTGCAAAATGGTGGAAACTGCGCTTACAAGGGACGGTCATATTGTTATAACCGCAAATAACGCAGTTTCGGTGACGAAATCAGATTTTAAAAATGTGGATTTGATTTTGCTTGATATTATGATGCCCATAATGGACGGAGTCACTTTTTGCAGGGAAAACAGAGGGATTATTGATTGTCCCATTTTGTTTTTAACTGCCAAGACAATGGAAAACGATATTGTTGATGGCTTTTTGGCGGGAGGTGATGATTATATCAAAAAGCCCTTTGATATTGCTGAGCTCAGGGCAAGAGTAAATGCACATATACGCAGAGAGCATAGGGATAAGCACCAGAGTTTAATTTTTGAAAATTGCGTTTTTGATTTATCCGAAAAAACGATAACCGTTAAAAACAGCTTAATTCCATTCACAAAAAGTGAATATGAAATTTGTGAATTATTGGCAAGAAATAAAAGCAGGGTTTTTTCTCTTGAAAGTATTTTGGAAAAGGTCTTTGGATTTAATTCGGAGAGTGATGTTTCCTCTATTCGTGTTCACATCAAAAATATCAGGAATAAATTTAACAATCCGGCAGACTGTCCCATTGAAACGGTTTGGGGGGTGGGGTATAAATGGAAATAAAAAACAAAAAAACTGTTTCCATATTCAAATTATTTTTAAATCACATTATGGGACTTTGTGTTGCAATTATCCTCCTAATAGTTGCAATAATTATCGCAGCGTCTGTTTCCTTACAAACAGGCATCATTTTTCCGGCAAATTACACAGATATAAAATTAGAACAAATGGAAAAAGCTTTGCGGGAGAATTTTGATAAAAACTTATTGCCGCCCTATTGCAGCTATATCGTAATAGATGAAACAATTGGCATTACAGATAGGGATATGAGCAAAGAAGATAGGGAAAAAACACGAATCTATCTGTTAAATGGCACTAAATCCTATTCTGATGCTTATAAGATAATAACTCAGATAAACGGAAATAAAATTGTGATTAAATACGATATCCTTGCACATTTTGCAAATCCGATTCTGCATAAATTAATTCCTTATCCTGAAATACTGGTATTACTTGTTCTTTTAGGTTTGATTATTCTGTTTACGGTCGTTACGGCATCAAAATTCAGCAAAAAACTAAAACAAAATTTAATTCCAATTATTGTTGCGACCGAAAAGATAGAAGCCCAAGATCTGGATTTTGAAATGGAGCCTTCTAAAATCACAGAATTTAATTCTGCTTTAGAAGCGATTGATAAGCTGAAAAAGGAATTAACGATTTCGCTAAATAGGCAATGGAATAAGGAACTGCAACAAAAAGCACAACTTTCCGCACTTGCTCACGATATTAAAACACCCCTGACGGTTATCAGGGGTAATGCGGAATTGCTGGCGGAAGAAGAATATTCAAGAGAAAACAAGGAATTGCTTTCATATATTAAATCGAATACAAATACCATCGAAAAGTATTTGGAATTGCTAATGAATGTGGTTAATGATGGGGCGTTGGCTTTTAACAGAGAATCAATTAATTTAAAGGCCTTTATCAATGAAGTCATTGATACTGCGCTGCCTATTTGCAAAGTCAAAAGTATTAACCTGGATTTAAAAAGCACTACAAAATGCGATTCGCTCTATATAGACAGCGGTCTTGTGAAGCGTGCAATTATCAACGTCATCGACAATGCGGTGCGATATTCCGTCAGGGGCAGCAGCATTGACGTCGTTGTGAGAGACAGCAATACACAGGTTGTATTTGAGATCAGTGATTGCGGAACGGGTTTTTCAGAGGAAGGGTTGAAAAAAGCAACTCAAGAATTTTTCACCGAAGATGCTTCAAGAACAAATAAGCATTATGGTTTGGGGCTGTGCTTTGTTAAAAAGGTTGTGGAAATGCACAGAGGAACATTGATAATAGAAAATATATCCGAAAACCAAGGGGCTAAAGTTTCAATCGGTTTTGCAAAAGAAGCATAGGGGTCTATCTGAATTCAAAATCTTTTTCTTATCCTTGCGGCAACGGAATTTTTAGACAGATTATCTTTTCAATCGGATAAACGCTGCTTTCTGCTGATATCAGGAAAGCTTTTAACAAACAAGAAGTACGGGCGCATTGCGCCCGTACTTCTTGTTTAAGCTTGTTTATGAAAGGGAGAGAAAAAGTCTTAGACGAACAGACGTGCAACGAGGCCTTCTAACATGCCCCAAAGCGAGAAGTCCTGTCCGCCGAATACCAGCATCCAGTCATTGATAGTATGGTTGAAGAAGTTCGCGCCCAAACCGACAAGGAAAATCATGATTATACCGTTGAGTGCGGAACCTATAATACAACCGCGAACACCGCCGGTAGCGTTGCCGATAATTGCTGCCGTTCCGGCTTCAAAGAAGCAGGTGAACACAAGCGGGAGAACAACGGTGGGGAAAATTCCCATGGGAAGGGTGATAAGAAGCGTGATTGTAGAAGTGATCAACGCTGTGATAAAGCCAATGATTAAGGCGTTCGGAGCAACGTTGAAGATAACAGGGCAGTCCAACGCGGGAATAGCACCCGGGATAAGCTTGTCGGCAATGCCTTTAAATGCGGGAACGATCTCCGCAATCAACATGCGAATTCCAAACAGCAGGATTGAAATACCAACGCCAAATGTCATCATCTTGGTAAAATAGAAAGAGAATGCCGCATCAGCTGCGTATCCCCAGACTTCGCCGGGAACAAGACCTGCACCCCTAAGTACAAATGCCAAAATTCCGTATGTAATGCCGATTACAATACTGCCGGTAATCGAGATTTCCTTGAGGAAACCAAGAGATTTCGGCAAGTTAAGATCTTCTGTTGATTTAGATTTGTTGCCGACAACTTTTCCAAGATATCCTGCAACGAGCGAAAGGCAGGTGGTTGGATGACCGATTGTAAAGCTGTCGTCGCCTGTGGCTTCCTTGACAAGCGGACGCATCAGGTTCGGGGATACAATCATATAAAGTGCGGTGAAAATTGTTGCAAGGACAATCAATGTGGTGCCTGTCAGCCCTGCATCTACGCCCGCGGCAATAAAGACGAACGGGAACCAATAAAGCATATGTCCGGTCAGGAACACTGCTTTCCATTTTGTAAACCGCGCAACCAGCAAGTTAATGATGAATGCGACGACCATAACGATACCGATCTGGGTACCGTATTCTGCACCGATATCAACTGTTGTTGAGGGAATGGCCTGAGGCATTACAGCGCAAAATGCGGCGGAAAGACCTCCGATAACCTCGTTGATAATGGCGACGCCACGATTGAGAACAAAAAAGCCGATGGCGGTCATGAATGTGCCGCGAATGACCTCTCCGATGCTTTTTTTCTGTAAAAGAAGACCAATCATAGCAATAAGTGCAAGGAAAATAGCGCCTTGTCCGAAAATTTCTTTAACAATGAAATTTAAAACTGCCATATAAATAAATCCTCCTACCCTTTATTTAGTGAATTTACATACTCCATGGTTTTTTGTGCGACCTCATTTTTATCTGTGAACTTTTTGATGATGACAACCGGAACCTTTGCGCGCTCGAGGATCCTGTCGGACAGATCTTCGGAAATGAAGATCACATCGCAATCTGCCGAACAGCAGGTTCCGACATCTCCGCAAAACACTCTCGCTTCAACGTGGTTCTCTTTGAGAATTTCCTCAATTTTGATTCGCAGAAACAACGAAGAACCGCAGCCAAAACCGCAAACCGCCTGAATTTTCAATTCGCTCATGGTATTAGATAACTCCCTTTCATGTTGCTATATCATTATGCGCACAGAAATGCGCAGAATAGCCCAACTACATATCCGCGTTCATAATCTCGTAAACCTCTTGGTCGGTTTTAGCCATCGCCAGCTTATCAACTACGCCATCTTCTGAAATAACCATTGCAACGCGCCGCATGTTTTGCAAATGCGAATCGTGATCGACATTGGACATACAAAGCACAACGCTGACAGGATTTTGGTCATTGATAAAATTGACCGGCTGAACAAGATTGATCAGCGAAAAATCATTTTTGATATTTCCATTTGCCTCGCCCGGCGCTGCGTGTGCGAGGGCGAATCCGGGCATAATCACCATATACGGTCCGAGATCAATAACCGCATTAATCATGCTTTCGATATATTTATCGGTAATTGAACCGGCATTCAGCAGTATTTCGCCCGCAAGCCTTATGGCATCTTTCCAATCTGCTGCGTTCAGCCCCGTCCTGATTTTGTTTAATGGAATTACTTCTGCACTCATAACGCACCTTCCGTTTCAAATATGAAAATTAGGATAACAATATATTAACAAATTATGTACTAAAAAGCAATGTTAATAAAATTAATTTATTTTTTATTCAAGATTTTGACAATTACGATAAGTTTTTGTGCAAAATATGTCAAAAAAGCAGTTCATATATAACAAAAAAAGCCCTTGCTTTTGTGCGAATAAGCAATTTTTTGCAATGAGTTTGATAATTGAGCAGAGAGTCACTATAATTAATCTCATAAATAAAGAAAAGGAACTCGATAATATAATGGTCAAGGCAGTTTATTTGGATATTGACGGTACCCTTGTCAGCTTTATAAACCATCGTGCCTCGCAAAAAGATGTGAATGCGCTTCGTCTTGCAAAGAAGAAGGGGGTGTTGTTGTTTATTGCCTCCGGGCGGCATTGCGGCGTACCGGAGGAGGGTTGTATTATCGACGGTCTGAACTGCTTATTTGATGGGTATGTGTGTATTTCGGGTCAGTATTGCTATACGTCATCCGGAGATGAGATTTCAAAAAGCACCCTCGATAAAGATGATGTGCGCGCCATTGTGAAAATGTGCAATGAAAACGACATTGCCTTCACCTATATCAACGAGAGCGAGGTTCGCATCAACAAAATAACTCCGCTCGTTGTGCAGTACAATGCCGAAATTCAAATGCCAATTCCTCGCGAGGAGCCGATTAATCCTGATGAAGAGATTCTCTCGATGACACTTTATCTGCATGGCAACCAGGAGGCAGAGCTGCTTGCTCCTATTATCAAGCACAGTGAAATCACCAAATGGGGCAATGAGACCGCAGGGGTGGTGTCAAAACAAGGCAGTAAACTGATTGGCATTGAGGCGATGAACAGACATTTCGGCATTACCATGGATGAGGTTATGGCAATAGGTGATGCGGAAAATGACCTGACTATGATTAAGGCGGCCGGAATCGGTGTGGCGATGGGAAATGCTGCCGAGCACATTCGTATTGAGGCGGATTACATCACAAAAAGCTGTGAGGAGAATGGGATTTTCCATGCCTTCAAGCACTTTAATATTATTTGATTTTGGAGGGAAACTATGTCTAACGCAGTTGTTCAAGCTGCTACCGGCCTCATTGCAAGGTTAGAGGAAACGCAGCAGAAAAACGTAAGTGATGCAGCGGACTGCATCGTTAATGCACTCAGAAACGGCGGCATCCTACAGGCGTTCGGCTGTGGCCATTCGCACGCAGGCGCTCTGGAGTTTTGCCATAGGGCAGGCGGGTTAGTACCCACAAAGCTCATCCGAGAGCCGGCATGGGGCGATTACGAAGCGATTGAGGGCGTCGGACTGCTGTTTATGAAGCGTGTTGAGGTTCTGCCCAATGATGTTGTGTTCATTATCAGCAACAGCGGGCGCAACCCAATGCCCATTGAGGTTGCGCTGGAAAGCAAAAAGCGCGGCGCAAAGGTCATTGCGCTTACCTCTTTGCCCTCCAGTACGGGACTGACCTCTCGCCACAGCTCGGGCAAGAGGTTGTATGAGATTGCCGATGTTGTCGTGGACACAGGTATCCCCAAGGGAGACGCGTGCATCAACATAGAGGGGCTGGACACCACTATCTGCGGCATGAGTTCAATTGTGTCCGCAACAGCTATTCAGTGGATTGTTTTGGAAGTTGCACAGAAGATGGTCGCACTCGGCGAGGTTCCGCCATTCTATAAATCGCAAAATCTCGACGGCTGCACAGAATCAAATGATCAGCTTATGAAAAAATACATTTCGCGCATCTATCACATATAATGCACAAACAATTAGCAAGGCACACATTGGATTATCGGGCAATGTGTGCCTTGCTCTATGTCGGCATAAGAAGCCTGCTTGTCTTTAAGCGGCACTTGCCTACTGTCACAGGATGGCATAACACAAATGCCGATGGGGCGTTGCTTTAACCAACAGTTCCGGCACGAGCCCATTTACGGAGACAGATAATTTCGGAGCATTATCTTCGGATTTGCTCCGTCATGTCTGTGGAGGAGGTCCCGTCTACGCGGAAATACGGTGCAGCCTGTCTTGCGGTATTACAGAAGTTTTTGATGCGGCACAGATTTGATAAAAGTTTTAAACAGTGATAAAAATACAGGATTGTTAACAATATCGGCGTTTTTTTGCATAATACGGTCAATATTATGTCACATAAAAGAGTTTTCCACCGAATTCATTAACAGCTTTAATGGAATCTTGAACGATGCGGAAAGTTATTAACAAGGTTTTCAACAATTGATATGGCAAAGAGGTTAACTTCAAATATAAACAAAAAACGTGCGGGTAACGGCTTACGGGTCAATAATAAAGTTGCGATGCACAGGCATTTGTGCTAAAATTATCAAGAAAAAAATGAATTGTAAAAACGGGGAGGCATATTGATATGCAGATAGGTAATGCTTTTATTTTTGAACATCCGCTGATTCAGCACAAAATTTCGCTCTTGCGCGATAAAAATACCTCAACAAAGGATTTTCGAGAGCTTGTCGATGAAATTGCAATGCTCATGGTTTACGAGGTAACAAAGGATTTTCCGATGAAGGAAATCGAGATTGAAACACCTGTTGCAAAAACGGTTACAAGGGTTCTGACAGACAAGCCCATTGCCCTTGTTCCAATTCTCCGTGCGGGACTGGGAATGGTTGCGGGAGTGCAAAAGCTGCTTCCCAATGCGCGTGTCGGACACATTGGTCTTTATCGCGATCACGATACACATCTTCCTGTTGAATATTACTGCAAGCTTCCGGAGGACGTTGCAGAAAGCACCGTAATTGTGCTTGACCCAATGTTTGCAACGGGCGGCAGCGCATCGGCGGCAATTACCTTTCTCAAGGAAAGAGGCTGCACGGATCTCCGTCTTGTCTGCATTGTTGCGGCACAGCCTGCGATTGACAAAATGAGCGCAGATCACCCCGATGTTCCGGTATACTGTGCGGCTCTTGACGAATGTCTCAACGAAAACGCATATATCGTTCCCGGACTCGGAGATGCAGGGGATCGAATTTTCGGCACAAAATAACCGCAGTCACTGCCAATACTGACGGACGCACATTTGAGTATTGCTATTGCGTGACGGAATTTTTACTTGCTGGCTGCTGCAAAGCAGCAGCGGACATACTGTATCTGACACAGCAAATTAATGCGAAGACCGATTATTATATACATTTTGCAAACAATATTTTAAAAAACGCCTCTTTAGATGGGGCGTTTTTTATTGACTAAATGACGGGCGATTGATAGACTGAAGCATCGGGTTCTACTCATAATTATAAAGCGGCAAAGAGCGGTGAACTATGCTGCTTTGTAATAATAATACAAGGTGGTATGACTAATGCTTAAAATGGAACTTAAATCCACGGAATATATAAAAATCAAACAAAACAGCACCAATTCTTACGGCGGAAGCCAGATGTGGTTTAATGCGGGTGAAAAGGGGCGTGAAAATGTTATTGCAGGATACGGCTGCGGAGTTGTAGCCGCAGCGGACCTGATATTATATCTTGCAAAAGCAGAGAATGAATACATCACCGACCTGACAAGAAAAATGGCGGCCGACTCGGAAATTGACATGGCGGAATATCTTGAATACCTAAAGAGCATCGAGCGCAGCTACGGGCATGTGCTCAACCATATAGGCATGACCGGCTTTTCTCTTGCCGCCGCCTTAAATCGCTATTTCAGAAAAAATGAACTCTGCCTTAAAGCGGTGTGGAAAAACATGGCGCTCAACAGCAAAACTGCGATTTGTGATATTAAACAAATGCTCGACAGGGATATTCCCGTCATTATATCAATTCCGGGCGTTTTCGTGCGCTCTCGGGCGCTGCACATGTATCGTTCTGAACAGACAAGTGTGTCTGCGGAAAAAGAACGCGCATACAAATACGCTTCGTTCAGCGGACATTATGTTACGGTAACGGGTATATTGGAAAATAATCTGGGTGATGAAATACTTGTAATTTCATCTTGGGGAAAAAAGTATTACATGGAGCTGTGCGAATATGAACGGGCAGTTAAAACACTGCATGGCGTTTTGGCATGCGGTATGGTCAAGGTCACTGAAATATCGAATCCGCAAAGACCTATAGGGATTAAAATTAAATTAAATTAATATATCGAGAATAACAGCCTACGGAGTTTGAGTTTTACAGCGTAGGGTTTAACTGCTTTCGACTATAATTCGGAAATGATTTTATATTTTGGATAGGCATCCGATGCTGCGCTTGCTGCCGCTCTTACACACCCCAACGAGCGGGATTGCAATAAACTGCAAGAACCGGCCAAGGCAGGGCAGGCACGAAATAAGGGTATATAAGAAATTACAGAAGTACCGGCACAGCGAGTAATTTTGACATTAAAACAACAAAGCCTCATATGTCGGCGGTGCAGTCAAAAGCGCTGTGCTGATGTATGAGGTTTTATTTGCTTCATGCCGAATTATTGTATATAATAGGACTATAAAAGCCGCAAATGCCGGAAAATTAATTTGCGGTATCAAAGGGGAAATGAAAGATGAAAAATTTCAGCTATTACTCACCGACAAAAATTGTTTTCGGCAGGGATGCACAGAACAGAACTGCGGAATGTGTAAAGGAATTCGGCGGAAGCCGTGTTTTAATTGTTTACGGAGGAAAAAGCGCCAAGAAGAGCGGGCTGCTTGATGAGATTAAAAGAAACCTAACAGATAATGGTATCGAGCATATCGAAATAGGCGGAGTGGTTCCGAATCCTCGGCTCTCGCTTGTGCGCAGTGGAATCAAGGCGGCAATTGAATTCGGTGCGGACTTTTTTCTCGCGGTCGGAGGCGGAAGCGTAATTGACAGCACAAAGGCAATTGCAATCGGAGTTGCCAATCCGAAAACAGATGTATGGGACTTTTGGCTTGGGAAATCCAAGGTTGAAAAAGCGCTTCCGATAGCATCGGTTCTCACAATCTCTGCCGCAGGCAGCGAGACAAGCGACAGTGCTGTAATCACCGATGATGAAGTTACCCCACATCTTAAACGCGGATTGAATTCGCCGCTAAATCGTCCGAAATTTGCAATAATGAATCCGGAGCTTACTTTTTCTCTGCCAAAGTATCAGGTTGCGGCAGGTGTTGCGGATATAATCATGCACACGCTTGAGCGCTATTTCGGCATCGGTACCGGAAACGGACTTACAGATGAATTTGCCGAGGGGCTTTTGCGCACAATGATAAAGAATGGACCTGTCGGTGTTGAAGACAGTCACAATTATGATGCTATGAGCGAGATTATGTGGTGCGGAAGCGTATCGCATATCGGACTCACAGGACTCGGCAGTGCGAATGCCTCAGGTAAAGAGGGCGATTGGAGCTGCCATCAGATGGGCCATGAGCTGAGCGCGATGTTCGATGTCACACACGGTGCGTCCCTTGCGTCAATATGGGGCTCGTGGGCAAAATATGTGCGCGATGAAAACACAGAGCGTTTTGCTCAGCTTGGCGCGCGCGTTTTTCATCTGTGCGATGGGTCGGTTGAAGATGTCGCTAATATGGCAATTGATAAGATGGTTGGCTTTTTTGCAAATATCGGAATGCCTATCAGCTTGAAAGAGCTTATCGGGCATGTTCCGTCCGAATCGGAGCTGAATGCTCTGGCAGATGCCTGCTCCTTCAACGGAACGCGCAAAATCGGAGCATTTAGGGTTCTTGAACGCGATGATATGTACAAAATTTATAAAAACGCAAGTGTTTAATACAAAAAGTATAAATATGCGCGCATAAAACAAAAGCGCGCCTTGTTTTAAAGTAAGGGCGCGCTTTTGCGTATTGATGCGAATTTTATGTTGGGACAAAGGAGAATATTTTGGGCAAGGCAAGGGAATTACTGAGAAAAATATTCGGGGTTGTTTTTTTTGCGGTGTTTGTGCTTGTTTTCGTAAGCAATTTGTTCAGCGTGTTCCCACTTAGGGCGCAGCCGATGATTGTCGCTCTTATAGCGGTGCTTATTATTGCAGCGGGGTTTTGTGCAACGTGTGTTTTCGGCTCAGTGCGGATAACCAAACCCAAGGTGTCGGAGACAGCTTTTTTAATAATTGTTTTTGCCTTTTATGCACTCGTGCAGGGTTTTGTGGCATATGAGTTTGAAACGCAGTTCACACAGGGGTGGGATTTTGGAATTGTGGCATCGGCGGCGCGAGATTTTGCGCTGTATGATCTGCCCGCCGGGGATTATTTCAGCAAATGGCCAAACAATATTCCCATTTATATTTTCCTGTGCAACTTCTTTAAGCTGTGCGGTTCGTTCGGATATTATGCGTTCAGCAGGGCGGGTATTCTTCTGAATCTCATACTTATTGATATCGCCCATTTTCTGGTCTATATGACGGCAAAGCATATCGGCGGCAGACGTCTCGGGTTTGCGGCGCTCATTTGCTCAATGATGAACCCCGCGATGCTGGCATATTCGGGAATTTACTACACGGATACGCTGAGTCTTGTATTTCCGATATCCGCGCTGCTGCTCTGGATATGTGCCAAAGAAAATTTCGCAAAAAACAAAAACCGTCGGGCAATTGTGCAAACGGTGTCGGCAGCGGCATTGCTTGCAGTCGGAACCGTTATGAAAATGACCGTAATAATACTTTTGATTGCTGTTATAATTGATATTTTCATGAGCTTTGACATAAAAAAAGCGGCGATGAGGGCTGCTGTTTCGGCGTGCGTATTTGCTCTGTTGTTCACGGGGCTTAACTATTCAGTCATGAGCTCTCCGCAGCTTCCGCAGGCGGATGAAAATCTCTATATTCCCAAGCTGCACTGGGTGATGATGGGGCTTCACGGCAACGGCAACTATTATGATCCGGATTATCAGTTTACATTGTCTGTTCCTCACGAACAGCGTGACGAGCTTGTGAAATCGGAGATTGCCGCAAGAATCAAGGAATTCGGATTCGGAGGAATGCTCTCTCATTTTGCGGAAAAAGCCTCATATGTGTGGGGCGACGGAACCTACAGCTCCTGTTTTAAAATTGACCGCGACCGCGTGCGGGCGTCCTCCCTTGACCGCTATATGAAAATTGACGGCGAAGCGTTTGCGCCGTATGCGCGATATTCGCAGGGAGTTATGGCGGCGACAATACTCGGAATGGCATTGTGCGGAATTCTTGTGGTCAAGGACAAAAAATACGGAACACTGTTGCTTGCGCCCTGCGCGTGTGTTTTCGGTGTATTGCTGTTTTTTCTTGTGTGGGAGGCGCGCTCCAGATACATTTTCAACTACATCCCCATATTCACGATATTGGCGGTATGCGCCTATTCGGAATTGTTTAGGTATTTGGGCAAAAAAATTAAAACCGAAAGGAAATAATATTATGGCAGTTGCATGGGCAGCGGGTGGAACAGGCTTCACTTTTCTTATGACGGTATTTGGCGCGGCGCTTGTTTTTCTGTTTAAAAAGGACATCAGCGCAAGCTTTCAACGCGTTTTTTTGGGCTTTGCCGCAGGTGTCATGATTGCGGCATCGGTCTGGTCTTTGCTCATTCCTGCCATTGACATGGCAGAGGCAGGTGGCGGAATCGGCTGGATTCCGGCAGCGGGCGGATTTATACTGGGTGCGCTGTTTCTGCTGGCGCTTGACGGTATAATGCCGCATCTTCACATAGGCAGCGATGAGCCGGAAGGTGTGAAAAGCAACTTCTCCCGCACAACAATGTTGGTGCTTGCGGTAACATTACACAATATACCCGAGGGTATGGCGGTCGGACTTTCATTTGCGCTTGCTTCAACACAGCCCGGCGGCAATTATTTTGCTTCGGCCGTTGCGCTTGCGATAGGTATCGGAATACAGAATTTCCCCGAGGGAGCGGCAATCTCGCTCCCGCTTCGCAAGGAGGGAATGAGCCGCACGAAATCTTTTGTATATGGGAGCTTGTCCGGAATTGTAGAGCCGATATTCGGAGTGCTTGCGGTTTTACTTGCCGGAGCCGTAAGGCCGCTTATGCCATGGTTTTTGAGCTTTGCGGCAGGCGCGATGATATATGTCGTGGTTGAGGAACTTATACCGGAAGCAAATCTCGGCGAACACTCACATTCAGGTACGGCGGGAGTGCTGATAGGGTTTATTATAATGATGGTACTTGATGTGGCACTTGGCTGACAAAAGCGAAAACTGACAGAGGTAATACAAAAATGAAATTCGGTATAATCGGTACAAATTTTGTAACCGACTATCTCATGGAGGCGGGTATTGATTCCCGCGAATTTGAGGTTGGCGCGGTATATTCACGGACTATTGAGCGGGCGCGTGAATTTGCACAAAAATACTCTCCCGAATACGGAGAGCCTATTTTATTCGACAGCTTGGATGAGCTTGCAGCGTGCTCTGAAATTGACGCCGTGTACATTGCAAGCCCCAATGCTCTTCACTGTGAACAGGCAATAAAAATGCTGAATGCCGGCAAGCATGTTCTTTGCGAAAAACCGCTTGCATCAAATTTGCGCGAGGCGAAACAAATGCTTCAATGCGCAAAGAAAAACAACAGGGTATTGCTTGAGGCGATGCGCATTGCATTTACCCCGCAGCTTGAAGAGCTCAAAAATCAGATTAAACAAATTGGTAAGCTGAGAATGGCGCAGCTGTCATTTTGTCAGTATTCGTCGCGATACGAGAGATTTTTGAAGGGCGAGAGGATCAACACCTTTGACCCGTCACTGAGCAACGCCGCATTGCTTGATTTAGGGGTGTACTGCATCAATATGATGATTGCCCTTTTTGGCAGACCTCTGGGCGTGACTGCGTCGGATATAAAGCTGGACGGAGGCTTTGATGCGCTCGGAGCTCTTTGCGCAGAATACGATGGGATGCTATGCAGCATAAAGTACAGCAAGGTCTCTGCCGACGGAATACAAAATGAGATTCAGGGTGAGAGAGGGAGCGTCGTATTCGACCGTATTACAATGACGAATAAAATCACCAGAACCGATCGTGAAACAGGGGAAAAATACGAAATAAAAGTTGATTCGCTTGCGCATGACATGACATATGAGATTGACGCATTCATAGAAATGATCAAAGGAATGCGAAGTGCGGAATACCATAATGAATGCTCGGTTATGGCAATGGAAATCATGGATGAAGCGCGAAGACAGTGCAAAATAGTTTTTCCGGCAGATACGGGTATGGGCTGAGAAATGATAGAAATAAAGGTGTGTACCGAGGGAAGCTGTTCGCTCAAGGGCGCGTATGGAGTCTATAGAGAACTTGCAAGAATAACGCAAGAGCAGGGCCTTGAAAATGAAGTAGACCTCTCACCGAGCAATTGCCTTAAGGACTGCAACAAGGGTGGCGTGTGCGTTGCAGTGGGGGAGGAGAGATACAGTGTTCAGAAAGAAACCGTCGAGCAATTTGTGAATGCGATTATAAAACCGCTCGCGGAAAGATTTACATGATATCCCGTCTGCTCCCGGCAATGCGAGGAAAACACAAGGTTCAAATCATGCTGTGAAGTAGCAGAGTAAAAAGGTCAGGAAGGTTTAATTTATTTTTTATGGCCGAGGTTCGGCTGTCAAATACAATTTAAGCAGGGGGATTTACAATGAACTGTAAAAAATGCGGAGCACCGATTCTCGCAGATGTCAAATTTTGCACAGAATGCGGTGAAAGCATCGAAGATGTTGAAGCACAGGGAGAAAAAATACTTAAAGAAGCCGAAGTTAAGCAACAGCAGCCTGTAATACCTGAACCATCGGCACAAGCTCAGACAACTGTTTCTCCGCCGCTTCCGGTATTGAATGAGACAAAGAAAGAAACAAAAAAAGAAAAGAAGCCGCGAAAAGAAATTACACAGGCAGAGCTTGAAGCACCATATAGCACTTTGAAGTTTATGGGTACAATATTTCTTTCTCTGATTCCGGCGCTAAACATCATTTTTTTGTTCAGGTGGGCGTATGGATGGGGAGTGAATTTAAATAAGAGAAATTACGCACGGGCGTGTATATTTGTCATTCTTTTATTGATTATTCTTGTGGCCGCGCTCTATGTTATTTATCCGGAATTCCTTTCGGGAATTGCATCGCTGCACCAAAAAATGCTGAACCTGCTGTTCTGATATTTTCCGATTTATTCCTCAATCATCTCAAATTTGTCGGCGTCAAACAATCCTGTATCAAGAAGACGCAGACTGGGAATGACGGGCAAAGCCATGAATGAGAGATTGATGATAGGATCTATGCCCTCCGAAACCCCAAGGCTTTTAGCGGCGGTCATTACACTCTGAATCTGCTCGCGAAGCAGCCTTGCATCAGAGGTGCTGATAAGTCCTGCGATTTCGAGAGGTATGTCGGCGATGACTTTTCCGTCCGAAACGACAGCGCAGCCACCGTGAAGCTTTTTCACATGCTCTGCTGCAAGAATGATGTCCGGGTCATTGTCTCCGACAACGATTAAATTGTGTGAGTCGTGTGAGATGGAGGTGGCAACTGCTCCGTTGGAAATACCGTAGCCCTTGAGCGGAGCTGCCGACACATTGTGAGTTCTCCCGTGGCGCTCCACAACGCAAAGCTTTGAATATTCCGAGTCGGGCACGAAAAATCCGTTTTTGCCGGGAACGGCTTCATACAGGTGCTCGGTTAAGAGCTGATTTTTCACAGCGCCAATCACATGATTTCTGCTGTGGGTCTTTATTGCGATTCTGTCTGCATCGAAGCTCTCGAATTTGACCGTGTCCAAAAGCTCGGCGGGACAGGAGACAGGGCAAAAGTCGGAGAGGTATTCATCCGTTACAATATTCCCATCCTTAATTACCAGTGAAGGGGATATGTCGGTGATAGAATCGCACACAACGATGTCAGCGCGTTTTCCCGCACTTAACTCCCCTCTATCAGAAAGGCCATAGATGCGCGCTGCATTTATTGTAGCGGCTTTTATTGCTTCAATCGGAGATACTCCGAGACCGATAGCTTTATTGATATTAAGGCGAATGTGTCCAAGCGTGAGAATGTCCTCAAGATGCTTATCATCCGAGCAAAACGCACATCGGTCAAGAGGAACCTTGTTTTCAACCATACCGCGCACGATGGCCTCAAGATTCTGCGCTCCGCTCTCCTCGCGTATAAGAACAAACAGTCCTGCGCGAAGCTTCATCTGTGCCTCTTCAAAAGTGGAGCACTCATGGTCGGTCATAATGCCGGAAAGAGCATATAGCTGAGTCTCTCGTTCGGATATATTCGGCGCATGACCGTCTATGGGCTTTCCGTTAAAAAGCTCGATTTTATCGAGAATTTCGCGTTTGTGAGCAAAAACATCATTAAAGCACATGACCTCTCCGAGACCGAGCACATTTTTTTCATCAACAAATTCACGCATATCGTCGGCGGTGAAGCGCCCTGCGCCATTAGTGTCAAATTCAGTCGCGGGAACCGAGGAGGGGATCATTACCTCAAAATTGACGGGGGTGTTTTCCACGGCAGCCAGCAGCCAGCGCAGCGCCGATGCTCCGCGAACGTTGACAAGCTCGTGGGGATCGGAAATACAGGTAGTGGTTCCCTGCAGCACAATGATTTTTGCAAGCTCAAGAGGGGCGGTAAGTGTGGATTCAATGTGCATATGTGCGTCGATAAATCCGGGCATGATGTACTTGCCGGTACAATCTATTTCGCGCTTGCCGTGATAGCCGAGTCCAAGCCCGACTATTTTACCTTCGGAAACCGCGACATCGCAATTTAAAATTTCATCAGTACAGACGTTTACAACCAATCCGTTTTTGAGCACAAGCTCCGACGGCATATCTCCGATTGAGGCAAGGCGTACACCGATTCTGTTTTCCATAATATTCACACTTTCCCACTAAGTTTATTAAAAATGATTGTATCACGAAATTAAGAAAAGTCGATATGTTTATTGATTAATAATGAAAACATCAATAAATAATATGGCTTTTATTAAATCCTCTGTGTTAAGCTGTGAAAGCTAATTGCAAAAGCGAGCTTTCAAGGTGAAAATTGTTCCTGCACTTTAATATGTATATAAAGGGAAAAGAGGAAAGGAGACGCAACACGCACGGATAGGTTGTAAAAA
>JAVXQD010000022.1:0-38339 GCA_036644375.1 Oscillospiraceae bacterium | reverse complement strand
ATGCCTGCGGAGGGTAAAAGTGCTGTCAGAAATATCGCCAAGAAAACATGTGAAGCTCAATAACATTATGCTGCTTGCTGCTTTTGCCGTTGGGTGTGCGGCTTATTACTTTATTCCGATGGCTTTTGCACCGGATTCTTACGGTTACATACAAAGCGCTCTGAGCTTTTTCAACGATGGCAGCTTCGCGGGCTGGGACAGTTTTCGAGGCCCGCTCATACCGCTGATTATGTCGGCGTCTTTTCACGTGTTCGGGGTCACACGGATAGCGGTAAAATTTACTTTTTTTCTGTTTTACTTAATTATGTTCTTTTCCGTTTACAGCCTTATGAATACACTTGGCCTTTTCAAAAAAAATGCGTCTGCCGCGACATGGCTTTTATTTGTATTTGCTTTGCTTCTGAACCCGTGTGTTATGGCATACGGTCACCTTTGTCTTGCGGAATTCCCGGCTGTCGCATGTCTTGCGGCGTATGCTGCTCTGATGGCACGGATTTATCTTGAGCCGGATCAAAAACAGAGATATGTGCATAGCTTTTTGTTGAAGCTGATTGTTGTGTGTGTATTTACAGTGCTTACATATTCGATAAAGCAGGCGGCGTTCGCTATAGTGCCCGCCCTGTTTGCCATGTGTGAGCTGCTCAGTCTGATAAAACATTTTAAATTAAAAAAACTCTTAGCCGCAATTACCGTAATTGTTATTGCCGCGGCATCGCTGTTGGGATATGTCAAACTGTGGAGTGGGCTTACGGGCGGTGAAAATGTCGAGGGCGAATCGGTCACAGCGTTTGCAGGAACATTTATTGTTGACGGACTCAGATATTTCAGGGTAACCGAGCGTGGAGTTTATGACAGACCAATCACAATTGAAATCATGAGCCGCGATTATGAAACTGTTAAAAAAAGCTTTGAATATACCTTTACAAACTCTCTTGCCGACTCGGCTAAGTACTTTTTCAGATGCCTTGCGGAATCTCCTGCTGATGTATTTCGCAGCTATCGAGAGAACTATTTGCTCATAACGGGGTCGAGGCATCTGCTTGGCACAGACGGGGCCGAACGAGCATATGGAAGAGTTAATTCCACAACGGAATTCTTTACGGGACAGGAGACGGCAGCGTGGACAGATGCCTTTGCGCAGATAGAGCCGGAGAGCGGCGGGTGCTTTTACATGACATCCGACAGTTTGAATGACGAAGAAGTATTCGACCATATAGCATACAACAACAGCTTTGCACGCAGACTGTTATTTAACAGCGTTTATAGAAAACTCGCATATTTTCAGTATTCTTTCATTACATTCAGTGCGCCGGCGGTGGGTATAATAAGCTTGGTGCTGTTCCTATGCGGACGCAAAAGAGGAAAAAATGAATTGGTGCATCAAATCAACTTCGTGTGTGCTTTTACAATTTTTTTGCAGATAATGTTTTTGGCGATAACAGCTCAAAGCATTGACAGATACGGATTTCCGCTTGTTATTTTCTGCTTTTTAATCGTTGTCAACTCAGTTTATAACCTACTTTCGCTTATTGCGGATAGAAATCATAAGAGCAGCAGCGAAAACAATAGTCAATCTCGGGAAACAAGCTGTACCGTTGAAGTATAGTCGGCGCGGCAGTTCAGCTTATTCATAAAAAGTTCATTTGACTTTCGACACAGTGTCAGCTACAATTGAGACAGTGACTGACACTGTGTCGAAAGGAATTTACAGACAATGCCATTGGAAGCGTTTGAACATCTGAATGAACAAAAAAAGCAGACCCTGCTTGATGCTGCGGTGCGTGAATTTTCCGATAATCCGTACGAGCGCGCCTCGATATTCAATATTGCGAAAAGTGCGGGAATATCACGGAGCGGATTCTATTATTATTTTGCGGACAAGGAGGATATATACTCCTTCTTGCTTGACAGAATTTGCACTGAGCTGGAGTCGATGCTGGTGGGTGAAATAAGCGTGCTGGATTTACCCGAAAAGGTCTTTGACCATTTTGCACAATTTAAAGGAACCGAAAAACAAAATTTGATTTTTCGCGTTCTTGAAAACATGAAGCCTTCTGTGCAGAGCTTTTTTGCTTCAAATATGGCAAAAACACAGATGATAAAAAACAGACTGCAGATTGCAGATATGGATAAACTTAAGGCAGAGACCGAAAATGATATCAGACTGTTTGGGTTTATGACGGCGAACTGCATAGTTCTTGCCCTGAAAGCGTACTATGAGACGGATATCCCGCTTGACATAATCAGGGGGCGCTTGAACAGAGGTCTTGGTTATATTAAGTACGGAATCGTAAAGGAGGAGTCGCGTTGAACAGCCCGAAGAATCCGCCTGTTATATCGGGCAAGCTCAGGAAACAGATGCTTCATGTGCCGGAGGTTATACGGCAATGCAGCGGAATCATAATATTCGGCAAAAGAATTAAGTCGATAGCATTTACAACGGATTTGTCCATTGTGCGAAACGTCAATTCCGACGCCATAATTGCGGTTTACCCGTTCACTCCGCAGCCTATCATCACCGACGCGCTGCTGATGGCTTCGGATAAACCGATTTTTGCGGGTATCGGAGGAGGACTTACAACCGGCCCAAGGGTAGTGGCGCTTGGCATAAATGCCGAGATGCAGGGAGCCATGGGTGTAGTAATGAATTCCCCGACAAAAAACGAAGTGCTGAAAATGGTGGCAGATGCGCTTGACATTCCCGCCATAATAACAGTGGTAAACGCCGAGGATGATTTTCACTTGCGCATTGAGGCGGGAGCGGATATTTTCAATGTTGCCGCAGGAACAAATACTGCGGAGATTGTGCGCAGTATTCGAAAAAGCTATCCCGATTTTCCGATAATAGCGACCGGAGGTCCTTCGGACGAGACAATTATCGAAGCAATCGAGGCAGGTGCAAACGCCATTTCATGGACCCCTCCGCCTGCAAGCACGCTTTTTAAAGAGACGATGAATGCATACCGAAACAATCTGCCGAATCCTCACGCCAATGACTTACAAGGAGCCGAAAAATGAACAAGAACGATAAAATACCTCAGCCGAAAAAGCCGCTAATTTATTATTATTCAGTCGCACTGATTGTTCTGCTGCTGCTGAATATTTTCGTCTTTCCGTGGCTGACGGAAGCGCGGGTTAAGGAAGTCGGATATAACGAATTTATATCCATGCTCGATGCCGGAAAGGTCACAGCGGTGCAAAAAGACGAAACACAGCTTGTGTTTTCCGCAAAAGGTGACGGCGGTGTCGAAGGCTTTTATAAGACGGGCCTTTGGGATGACGGTGAGCTGACTCAAAAGCTGATAGATAAGGGCATAGAGTTTTCAAAGGTGATTCCAACACAGGCGTCTCCGCTCCTGTCATTTTTGCTGACATGGATTATTCCGGTTCTGCTGTTCGCGCTTATAGGGCGCATGATATCCAAAAAAATGATGGGAAACATGAACAATTCGATGTCTTTCGGAAAATCCAATGCGAAGATTTACGCTGAGACAGAGACCGGAAAAACATTCGATGATGTGGCGGGACAGGATGAGGCGAAGGAAGCGCTTTTGGAGATTGTGGACTTTTTGCACAACCCTCAGAAATATGTTGCAATCGGCGCCAATCTTCCTAAAGGTGCGCTGCTTGTCGGCCCCCCGGGAACCGGTAAAACCCTGCTTGCAAAAGCGGTCGCGGGCGAAGCGCATGTTCCTTTTTTCTCAATCAGCGGATCTGAATTCGTTGAGATGTTCGTGGGCATGGGCGCAGCCAAGGTAAGAGATTTATTTAAGCAGGCAAGCGAAAAAGCGCCATGCATAGTCTTTATTGATGAAATTGATACAATAGGCAAAAAAAGAGATGGGGCGGGCATCGGCGGCAACGATGAGCGCGAGCAGACGCTAAACCAGCTATTGTCCGAAATGGACGGATTTGACGGGACAAAGGGAGTCGTTATCCTTGCTGCGACAAACCGTCCGGAAACACTTGACAAAGCACTTTTGAGGCCGGGTCGATTCGATCGAAGAATACCGGTCGACCTGCCCGATCTTGCCGGACGAGAGGCGATTTTGAAGGTTCATTCAAAAGACGTAAAAATGAATCCGAACATCGATTTGAATATAATTGCAAGGTCGACGGCAGGAGCGTCCGGTGCGGAGCTTGCAAACATCATCAATGAGGCGGCTCTGCGCGCGGTGCGCGAGGGCAGAGATAAGGTTGCGCAGGAGGATTTGCAAGAGAGCGTAGAGGTAATAATAGCGGGATATCAGCGAAAGAATGCCGTTATTTCCGAAGAGGAAAAGCGCATAATAGCATATCATGAAATAGGACATGCACTTGTTGCCGCAAGGCAGACAAAATCCGCACCTGTACAGAAAATTACAATTGTGCCGCGCACATCGGGAGCACTGGGGTACACCATGCAGGTGGATGAGAACGAAAATGTGCTTCTGACGCGTGAAGAAGCCTTTAATAAAATGGCAACATTAACAGGAGGACGCGCCGCCGAGGAGCTGATGTTCAGTACCGTCACAAGCGGAGCCGCAAACGATATCGAGCAGGTGACGCGAATTGCCCGCGCAATGATCACGCGATATGGAATGAGTGAAAAATTCGGAATGGTTGCACTTGAGCAGGTTTCGAATCAGTATCTCGGCGGGGACACATCGCTTATGTGTTCAGCCGATACTGCTGCTCAAATTGATACCGAGGTAATTGATCTTGTCAGGCAGGCACATGATAAGGCGATAGGGATAATAAAGGACAATATGCACAAGCTGAGTGAGCTTGCACAGTATCTGATCGAACGCGAAACAATAAAGGGCGAGGAATTCATGGAAATTCTCGATAATGATAAATAAGCAGTTTGCTTTGATTAAAATATTGGAATAAAAGTACGCTCTGCGTTGATTCACATAAAATCAGCGCAGAGCGTACTTTGTAAATATCGGACTGTATATTAAGTGTGAGTCAAATGTAAAACAAAAAAACAGTACCAACCTTGCGATTTTATGATACAATAAAGAATTGAAAAAGAAAATAAAAGGTTTTGGCGGAGGACATTCCTAATGAATAAAGCATTGAAGGCCTATTATGACAGTCTGAATGGGAAAAAAGTGTTTTTTCTCGGTGCGGGCATAAGTCATAGAAAGCTGATAAAATCATTTGCAAACAAAGGTGCTGCGGTTACTTTGTGCGATAAAAAGTCGTTCGGAGAGCTTGGCGCGCTCGGCGATGAGCTTGCGGCTCTCGGCGTGAAATTTGAGCTTGGAGATACATATCTTGACCGTTTGCGTGATGCGGACATTGTGTTTCGCTCACCGGGGATCGACTATACCATGCCTAAAATACAAGCTGCGGTTAAAGCCGGGGTTAACGTTACATCTGAAATAGAGACTTTTTTTGAGCTGTGTCCGTCAAAAATAATCGGGGTGACAGGAAGCGACGGAAAGACCACCACCACCACACTTATAGCAAAAATGCTTGAGGCAGCGGGATATAAAGTTCATCTTGGCGGCAATATCGGAATTCCTCTATTGCCTATTATCGACGAGGTGTGCCCGACAGATATTGCGGTTGTCGAGCTGTCGAGCTTTCAGCTTATTTCAATGCGCAAAAGCCCGGATATAGCGGTTGTTACCAATCTTGCTCCCAACCATCTTGACCACCATAAGGATATGCGGGAATATATCGACGCAAAGAGAAATATTCTTCTCTATCAAAATAAGGACAGCGTTGCGATATTGAATGCTGAAAATGACATTACAATGGCAATGGCAGCTGACGTAAAAGGCGAGCTGCGCCTGTTCAGCAGATGCAGTGCCGTCAAAAACGGGGCGTACATGGACGCGCACAAAAATCTTGTCACGGTAAAAAACGGAGCAGAGAGTGTAGTATTGAACCTGAATGATATCCTTTTGCCGGGAGAACACAACAAAGAAAATGTCACTACTGCGGCTGCGACGGTGATGTCGCTTGTTTCCGATGACATAATTAAAAAGGTTGCTCTTGAATTTGCAGGTGTCGAACACCGCATTGAGTTGGCGCGGGAAAAGGGCGGAGTCAGGTGGTATAACGACAGTATCGGAACCTCACCCACGCGCACAATTGCAGGGCTGCGCTCCTTTGATAAAAAGCTCATATTGATTGCGGGCGGATATGACAAGAAGATATCCTATGAACCGCTTGCACCTGAAATCATAAGGAATGTTAAATGCCTTCTGCTGTGCGGTGCAACCGGTGAGATTATCCGCAGTGAGGTCGAAAAGTGCAGCGGCTTCGACAATGCAGAAATTGCAATTGAGATGAAGGCTGATCTTGAGGAATGTGTAAAAAGGGCAAACGAACTTGCAAAAAGCGGAGATGTGGTTCTGATGTCGCCCGCGTCCGCAAGCTTTGATTTTTACAACAATTTTGAGGAGCGCGGAAATCATTTTAAGAAACTTGTAAAGGATTTGAGGTAAAATGACATTTGAATTGTTGAAATTGCTCTGTGAACAAAATGGAATTTCAGGCCGTGAGAGCTCAATTGTGAATGCCGTAAAGTCATATTTAAGCGAGTTTGAGAGTGCAACCGATGCGCTGGGAAACCTTCTTGTGACGGTAAAAAAGCCGGAGCAAGGTCAAAAAACGGTTTTGTTGGAGGCTCATGCGGACAGAATCGGACTTGTGGTCACCTCATTTCTTGAAAATGGCTTTGTGCGTGTTGCAAAAGCGGGAGGAATTGACGCACTGACGCTTATGGGCAGCGAGATATTGATAGGCGGAAAAAATGCAGAGGTTATTCCCGGAGTTATTGCCGCGCCCTTTCCATACCCCGCAAAGCCGCACAACAGCGCACCGACGTCGGAATATAAAATGCCTGAAATTTCCGACATGTTCGTCGATACGGGACTTGAAAACCCAAAGAAGTTTATCGAGCAGGGTGCGGAATGCGTCATGAAGGGAACAGTGCAAAAGCTGATAGGTTCAAGGGTCGCCGCTCCCGGTCTTGACAACAGAGCGGGCTGCACAGCAATTATTCTTGCCGCAAAGGCGCTTGCCGAAGCCGAGCTAAATGTCGGTGTAACCCTGCTTTTCTCCTCACGCGAGGAAATAGGAGGAATGGGTGCAATGACAGGAGGTTTCGGCGCCGCGCCGGATTATGCCATTGCTGTTGATGTGGGTTTTGCAATATCCCCGGATGTTACCGATAAGGACGCATGCGAGATGGGAAAAGGCCCGGAAATTGACATTGCGGCTCTGCTTGACGAATCGCTGACCAATTCAATTATAGAAACGGCAAAGAATAAAAATATCCCTCACCAGCTATTTGTTGCGCCAAGCCGCGGCACGGGAACCGATGCCGATGAAATCACTGTGGTTGCATCAGGAATAAAAACCGCGCTTGTGTCTATTCCGCTGAGATTTATGCATCACCCGGTTGAGGTTGTCGATATTGCGGATATCGAAAGCACTGCGATGCTTTTGGCAGAACACGTGAAAGGAATGAAGTGACATATGCCTGAGTTGTTAAAGACACTGTGCGACTTGCCCGGAATATCCGGGCGTGAGGGCATGGTTGCCGATGCTGTAGAAGCGTTTGCAAGGAAATACACCGAGGATGTTTACCGTGATGCTCTCGGAAATGTAATTGTCCGAAAAAAAGGAGCAGTCACACCTCAAAAACCTATTATGATTGCCGCGCATATGGATGAGGTGGGCTTTTTGGTGAATTACATCACCGAAAATGGACTTGTTAAAATAATCAATGCGGGTGGAGTGTACGGACAAACCCTTGCAGGAAGACAGTTGTTTCTTCCGCGCACCGGTATAAAAGGTGTGTTGGGACTCGCACCGACTCATATACGAAAGGAAAAGGATGAGGTTCCGAAGCTTGAGGATATGTACCTTGATATCGGCGCAAGCTCTAAGGAAGAGGCGGAACAATATGTCCGACTCGGTGATACGGTTGTATTTGACACTGAGCTTAGGTCATTCGGTGAGAATTGCATTGTCGGAAAGGCGATTGACGATCGTCTCGGATGCACGATGATGCTTGAACTGATTTCCTCCGAGCTGCCCGCAGATACTTTTTTTGCATTTACGGTTCAGGAGGAGCTCGGACTCAGAGGTGCGGGGACGGCAGCTTTTGCGGTGCGCCCAGGGTATGCCATTGTGCTTGATGTGGGCGGCGGAGCCGATAATGCAGGGTTTAAGGACGCAGATCAAATTGCAGTTCAGGGCAAGGGCCCGATTATAAGCTTTGCGGACAGAGAGACATTTTACGACTATGAGCTATATCAAAAGGTCACTGAAATTGCGGATAATAACTTCATTCCATGGCAGACTAAGACGCGGCTTTCAGGAGGAACAGATGCAGGGAAAATACAAAAAACTGCGGCCGGCGCACGAGTTATCGGAATTTCAGTCTCAGGCAGGAATATACATACCGCGGCAAGCTCGGTTAACATGAATGACGCGCGAAACGCTCAAAAATTAGTGAAGCTTGTATTGGAGTATCTTGCAAATGTTTAATGAAATTTTCGGAATAAGCACTGATTTGTGTGAGCTTGATAATAAGGTTATGAAGCAGTGCGCACCTGTGTTTGAGCGAATAGAACAGATAAAATCATACAATCAGCTTAAAGTGCTTAAGGCGTTTACCGACAATGCAATTGGCGCACAGCACCTTGCCGGCTCTACCGGCTACGGCTACGGAGATATCGGACGCGATGCGCTTGACAGAGTTTTTGCAGCTATAGTCGGTGCAGAGGACTCTCTATGCCGCACCCACTTCATGAGCGGAACCCACGCGCTGACAGTAGCGCTGTTCGGATTGCTGCGAACCGGTGATACACTGCTTGCCGTTACAGGAGAGCCATACGACACGCTCTGCGGAGTTATCGGGACAAAGGGGGGCAAATACGGTTCACTCATAGAATACGGAGTGAAATATGAGCAGATTGAGCTTGTGAACGGAGAGCCGAATTACACCGAAATAGAAAAACGGGCGTGCGGCGCCAAAGTCGTTCACATTCAGCGTTCGCGCGGATATTCCACGCGAAGGGCATTCTCATGTGAGGAAATAGGACTGATTGCTTCGGCGGTGAAGCAGGGAAATCCGAATGCAATTGTGTTTGTGGATAATTGCTACGGAGAGTACACCGAAAAGACAGAGCCGACACAGCACGGGGCGGATATTATTGTCGGTTCACTCATAAAAAATCCGGGCGGCGCCATTGCCGAGACGGGTGGATACATAGCCGGCAGGTCAGACCTTGTTGAGTTTTGTGCACATAGGCTGACAGCGCCGGGTACTGGCCGTGAAATAGGATGCACTCCCGGCGGGATGAGAAATATGTTTCTCGGTGTGTATATGGCGCCCTCTGTCACGGCAGACGCGCTTAAAAGCGCGGTGTACTGCTCGGCTATATTCGAGCGCATCGGCTGTGAGGTGTCGCCCAAATACGACGAGATGCGCAGCGATATTGTGACTACGGTTAACATGCGGGACGAGCGCGGGCTAAAGGTTCTGTGCAAAGCTGTTCAGAGCAGCTCGCCGATTGACAGCTTCGCTACACCTGAGGCATGCGAGATGCCCGGATATGACAGCAAGGTCATTATGGCGGCAGGAGCGTTCACCTGCGGCAGCTCCATTGAGCTTTCATGTGATGCGCCGATACGCCCTCCTTTTGTGGCGTACGTGCAGGGAGGAATAAGCCTTGCAGCCTCAAGGCTTGCGTTTTTGCGTGCGGTCGGAGAGATGATTTAAATCCATTGCATATGGAACAAGCTCAGAACCTGTGAAAACAACGGAGCTCCAGACACTTCACCAAAAGTGCATACCTGTGCGATTAATATAATATATACAGAAATATGCAATAAACTTTGTCAATTACGCACTTGAAATTTGCAATAGCACAATGTATAATATATAATAGGTTGATTTGATAGTTTCGAATAGTATCCATACAACGGATGAAAAATTCAAAACCAAGCTTAAGCTTCAGACAGCTTAAAATAGCATTCAGAGCCATTTTGGCAAAGAATATAAATTGTGCACAAAAAGGGACTGTGATTATTCACAGTCCCTTTTTGATGGCGCGGAAAATCTCAGCATTGTACGCAACCAATGAAAACGACTTTTGATCAAAGCTATCTACTGTTGTTCATCTGAATTCTGATGTCATCGCCTATGAAAGGCAGCACCGAACAGCAGCCAATGAGGCGAGAGCTGATTTTTTCGCCGTAACGGCGGGTGAGTGAGTCCTCATCGGTGAAGTTTGTGGTAAAAATAGTGGAGTGCTGTTCGCTTATCCTCGTGTTAACAAGGTCATAAAGAGCACTTACTAAAAACGGCCCGTTGTATTCCGCACCGAGATCGTCAAGCACAAGCAGCTCACATCTTTTCAGACTGTTGAGGGTGGTTGACTCGTGATTGTTGTTAAAATGCTCTGTTTCGATTTGCTTGAAAATATTTGCGGCACTGCAATAAATGACATCAAAGCCTTTTGTGAGAACAGAGTTTGCTATGCTGAGAGCAAGATGGGTTTTTCCGAGACCGGCATCGCCCAGCATCAGCAGATTACAACCGCGATTGGGAAAGTCCGCCGCAAATTTTTTGCAGATTTTAAGATTTTTTTTCATGTTGTCGAGAGGGCTGATTCCGAGCTCTGAATTAAAGTCACGGGAATAATAATCAAGAGAAAAAGAATCGAAGCTTGAAAGCGCCAGCGGTGAAACCTTTGATATTTCGCTGAGAGTATAAGAGCGCAAAAGCGATTTAACACAATCACAGGTATCTCCGTTGGCGAGACACCCCGTATCCGCACATTTATCGCAAAAGTGAAGAGGATCAAGCCCGCGGTCACTGAATCCGTTTTGTGCAAGCAATTGTTTTTGCCGCTCCCGAAGAGCGCCGATTTGCTCGTTGATGGTCTGCTTTATATCGTCCTTGCCCATAGCCACCATCTTGAGCATCTCAATGCCGAGAGCAGTTATTTCCTTGTTTAAATCATTAAGTGCGGGAACTGTATCGAGTACATTTCGGCGATTCTCATCGGAGCGAAGCGCATAGCGGTTGCGCCGACGCTCAAGAGTATCACTGACAAATCTTTTCGCATTTTCACTGTATGCCATTATTATTCATCCTTTCCGCTTCGATTCATAACTGCTTTTTTCAAAAGAGAGCCTCCGCCTTTTTTTTGTTTTGACGGCACGGGGGCATTGGATGAAGTTGTCCTGACTTCCTTTAAGCTTTTGAATCCGCTGTTAAACCAGTTTTGCAAAATTTTATTGATATAGGCAATTGAGTTATTTCCCTTGACGAGATATGCCTCGCGCACGAATGATATGTCAAAATTGTACTCCTCAAACCACCTTGCGACAGATGCCTTTTGGCTTTTGCTCAAGGCACTGTCCTTTAATTCAAGAATTTCACATACTTCATTTTCTCGCTGTTCTCGAAGTTCAAGGAGCTTGATTTGCTCCTCGGCATCGGCCGAAGAGGTTATTCCGAGCTCAAACCACTCCTCGGCAATTCTCGAAACCATCGAAACCATTGCACGCTTGTTTTTGACACGCGGAAGACAATAGGCAACGAGAAGCAGTATCACATCGACAGGCAGCTCGTCGTATTCGTATATTTCAAGCAGAGTCCTGCTTTCCACAGAATCGAGTGTTCTGCCCAAAAAGCGCTGGGCTTCCTGAAGTAAAACAGCTATATCGGGATTTCGCAGCGACAGCTCACTGACGCGCTCGGGTGAAACGGGGGTGCGCTCGCGCAATTTCGGGGTTTTGACGCTTACACATTCCGCGAGCATCGGCGTCATTGTGTTTTCGTCGATTGGAGAATCGGATATCAGTCCGGATTTTTGCCAGAAAACCAAAGCTCTCTCGACGGTATCGCATGGCATGGATAATGCATCGGCTATTGATTCGACGGTTCCCTTGCCCGCAGACAGCAAAAATAAGGCGACCTTCAACGCAGGCCCGTCAGCCATGCGATAGCGGTCCGCCAAAGGAGCGGGCAAAAGTTCTTTGTTGAAGCTCTTTGAAAGATGATACAAAATTGACCTCTTTTTAGTCATTCATTTTTTAACCGCGCAACAAATCCAATTTCTGTACAGTAGTTATAATCTTATATTTTTTATAGGATACTGTCAAACAAAATTGAGATTTAAAAAAGCATCGGCAATTGACAAATTGTTGAAGGATGTAATATAATACCCAAAGGCGATTCTTTAAAAATGCGGATGTGGTTCAATGGCAAAACATTAGCTTCCCAAGCTGAGGTCGCGGGTTCGATTCCCGTCATCCGCTCCATATTGCAACGCGCAAGCTCGGTCAAAGAACCTGCGCGGGCGCTCTTGCTCGGCAACTGATTGATGCGCAACAGAAATTAATATAATAATTCAAAATGAATAAGCTAAAACCCCGAAAACATCGGGGTCGGCCTGTCAAAGAACCCCGAAAGCTCAAGCGGCAGTCGGGGTTCTTTCTTTTCAAAACGGGAAAATGAATTCAAAAGTAAAATTAATCGGCGCAAATGAGCTTTGTACGGATTAATTTATTTTATATTTCTCTGCACTGATTCTTGAATTCGGCTTTGAGGCACGAGCGCTGCTGCAAGCAATAGATATTAATGGCGCGGCGCACATAACCCAAAACCGGATGTCCTGCAAGCTACAGCTTTTGAATTACATAAGGTGAGGTAAAAAATGAAAAAAGTATTAAATTCCGCATTCAGCCGTGCAGTAATCGTCGGCATATTTATGCTTATTCAAGCTGCAATTCTTGTCGTTATGCTATTGCTGTTTCAGGAATACTGGGTATATTTTTATGCGGTATGCTTTGCGATTACAATGTTGGCAGTGCTTCATATTATCAATAGCAACAGCAATCCCGCCTATAAAATCGCATGGATATTGCCGATTATGTTTTTTCCGATTTTCGGAGGACTTTTTTATCTCGTTTTCGGCAAGGACAGACTTTCCAGGCATGAGCTTAAAAAGATGAGCGAGATTGAAGAAAAATATAATGCATCGATGAAAATAACCGCGCATTCACTTTCGGCGCTCAAAGAGGAAAGCAAGGAGGCCGCGCTTCAGGCATCCTATATTTACAATGTTTCCGATGCTCCGCCATATTCCCATACTTCAACTGAGTTTTTGCCTATAGGCGAGACAATGTTTGAGCGAATGATGCAGGAGCTTGAAAAGGCGGAAAAGTTTATTTTCATGGAATATTTCATAATAAACGAGGGCACGATGTGGGACTCCATGCTTGAGCTTCTGGAGAAAAAGGTGAAGCAGGGTGTGGATGTGCGAGTTATGTATGATGACTTCGGCTGTCTTTTTACACTTCCGAGCAACTATGCAAAGCAGCTCAATGCAAGGGGAATCAAGGCATGCATATTCAATCGATTTGTACCCGTGCTGTCATCGCGATTCAACAATCGGGACCACCGAAAAATTTGCGTGATTGATGGAAATGTCGGATTTACGGGGGGCATAAATCTCTCGGACGAATATATAAATGCGTATGCAAAGCACGGTCATTGGCTCGACTGCGGGATTATGCTCAAGGGTGAGGCGGTGTGGAGTCTTACGGTGATGTTCCTGTCTATGTGGTATTTTGTGCGCAACGAGACCGAGAGCTTTGACACCTATGCACCGGATATTGAGTTTGTCAAAACCATTGAGACGGACGGATTTGTGCAGCCGTTTACCGATACTCCGATGGACAACGAACCGGTCGGAGAAACCGTGTACATGAATATAATTAACCGCGCGAAGGATTATGTATATATCTGTACCCCATATCTTATAATCGACAACGAGATGATAACCGCGCTGAGCACTGCGGCAAAAAGCGGAGTGGATGTGCGGATAATTACCCCGCATATCGCGGACAAGGTTTATGTCCATGCAATGACCCGCTCATATTATTCTATTTTAATTGAGGCGGGAGTTAAAATTTATGAATATACCCCCGGATTTATCCATTCAAAGACCTTTGTCGCAGATGATGAGTATGGTGTTGTCGGAACAATAAATCTCGATTTTCGCAGTCTGTTTTTGCATTATGAATGTGCTGTGTGGATGTACCGCTCAAGCGCGCTTGGCGCAATGAAGGAAAATTATCTCACAACGCTCGAGGCATGTCAGGAAATAACCTATGACATGGCGGTGAATGTTCCGTGGTACTCAAAGATATTCCGTCCGATATTGCGGATATTTGCTCCGCTGATGTAATTGCTCGTATCAGAGCTTAAAAGAGCAGAGTCACAGGCGGGAAAAAAAGAACAATAAGAGACCTATCGAGAGCTTAAAATGGTCTGAATGCTTTCGGATTTGTGATGTACTTAAAACATAAATACATTTAAAAATATTATGCAGGAGGAAAATTATGGCAATCAATTTCAAAGAGGGCAGCTATAATTCATGCGACACAAAGCATACGGTTGTATATTCCAATTGGTTTGACGGCGATAAAAAACCGAAAGCAATATTGCAGCTCTGTCACGGAATGGCGGAATATATTGACAGATATGATGATTTTGCCCGCTTTATGGCATCTGGCGGCTATATAGTATACGGAAATGACCATCTCGGTCACGGTCGTTCAGTCAGCTCAAACGATGAGCTGGGCTATTTTGCAAAAAAAGACGGTTACAGGCTGCTGGTTGAGGATGTTCACCTGATGACGGAAATTGCGAGAAAAGAAAACCCGACACTGCCGCTGATTCTGCTCGGTCACAGTATGGGCTCGATGGTTGTGCGTCTTTATGCCGACAGCTATTCAAAAGACATTGACGGGCTTATTATTATGGGAACAAGCGGGAAAAATCCGCTCGGCGGAGTCGGAATAGCGATTGTGAATATTATCAAGCTGTTTAAGGGCGAGAACCACCGCAGCAAATTGATAGACAATATAGGATTTGGCACATATACAAAAAACTATGAAGATGTTCAAACTCCGCTCGACTGGCTGTCCAAGGACAGGGAGTCGGTAAAAAGGTATATTGAGGATGAAAAGTGCGGATTTTTGTTTACTCTTGCAGGGTACAACGACCTTTTTCATCTGCTGGGTACTATATCCAAAAAGGAATGGGCAGACGGTATACGCAAAGACCTTCCGATTTTCATCGTGTCAGGCAAGGAGGATCCTGTCGGCAATTACGGCAGGGGAGTGAGTGAGGTCCGCGATGTCCTGAAGGCAAAGGGAATTGAGAATGTGAGCATGAAACTGTATGACAACTTGCGCCATGAGATACTCAATGAGCCGGAAAAGCAGCAGGTGTACGATGATATTCTGAATTGGTGCAATAAGCTCACAAAATAAGCGCAGGGCGTGGACGCCTGTATGCAAAAACGATGACTCGGAGAAAATATGATTCTTGAAGCTAACGGTATCGCGCTGTCATTTGGGGCGGATGTCGTACTGAAAAATGTTACCTTTCAAATTAATGAAGCGGAGCGGGTCGGGCTGGTCGGATATAACGGCTGCGGAAAAACGACACTGCTTAATATAATCACGGGAGAGCTTGAGCAAACCGAAGGCACAATTGCCCTTAAAAATAATGCAACTGTCGGTTATCTCAAGCAGACAGCCGGATTGAATCTTAAAAATACAGTGTATTCCGAAATGAAATCGGTGAACAACGCAGATGTACTGCTTGCTCGAATGAAAGAGCTTGAGCTGACAATGGGTGATGACCATGAGCTGATTGAGGAATATGAGCGAGTCAGCGCACGCTATGAAGCAATTGACGGATATCATCTGGACTACAACATCAAGCGCATTTTGAACGGCATGGCATTTGCGGAGGAGACACATTCAAAGTCGGTTGCGGTTTTAAGCGGCGGCGAGAAAACTCGGCTTGCGCTCTCAAAGCTGTTGATTTTATCGCCTGATTTGCTTATTTTGGACGAGCCGACCAACCATCTTGATATTGATACAATCGAGTGGCTTGAAAAGTTTCTGCTTGCCTATAGAGGCTCCATTCTTATTGTGTCGCATGACCGCTATTTTCTGGACAGAGTTACAACACGCACGCTTGAAATACAAAACGGGAAATCAAAATTATATAATGGCAACTTCTCGGCATATATGAGACAAAAGGAAGAGAACGATGCGCGCGAGGAGACTGTGTACAAGCGCACTGCTGCCGAGGCGGATAAGCTCCGCGAATATGCAGAGCGAAACATGGCGCGCGCCTCAACCTCCAATATGGCAAAAAGCCGCCTGAAAATGCTGGACAGGCTCGACTTATCTGCGCCGGAAAATGCCGAACACACAAAAGTCAAGTTCAGAATTACGCCTTTGAGCGAACCTTATAAGGATGTCGTTGTTGCAAAAAATCTCGGCGTAGCCGTCGGCAAACGCGACCTGATTAAGGATTTATCGTTCACGCTTTTGCGCGGAGAGAGGCTTGCAATAATAGGTGCGAACGGCACGGGAAAAACCACACTGCTTAAAACCCTGCTCGGCAAGCATCCCCAAAGCAGCGGAAAACTGATTATGGGCGGTGGGGTTAAAGCAAGTTGCCTTGAGCAAAATCTTTACGGAGTGCGCTCGAAAAATCCGCTTGAATATATTTGGGATTTGTATCCGTCAATGTCACAGCTTGAGGTTCGAAGCTTGCTTGCAAGTGTCGGATTTCGCGGCGAGGAGATTTACACAGACTCAAAGGGCTTGTCGGGCGGCGAGCTTGCCCGACTGAACATGGCGCGCATAGCGCTTGAGCACCCCAACCTGCTGATCCTCGACGAGCCGACCAACCACCTTGACATATACACAAAGGACGTGCTGTGCGATGCTCTGCGGGTGTTTGACGGAACTATGATTGTCGTTACGCATGACCGCTATCTGATGGAGCTTTTAGATAGCAGAATACTGCTGTTGGACGGGGAGAGCGGAGTTTTTTTTGAGAGTTACGGCCAGTATCAGGAATATCGGGAAACCGGAGTTGTGCCGCCGCAAAACGGTGAGGCGAAACGCAATGAGGCAGCAGAGCTGCAGCCCAAGAGAGATGAGCTTGTTGAGAGCACAAAGGCTGTTATCAACAATCAAAAGGAAATTCGCAAACGCCGCGCCGAGGAGCGGGAACGCAAAAGCGTAGTGGAAAAGCGCATTGACCTGCTTGAGGGAGAAATATACGATTTGCAGTCACAGTTGGAGTTGCCTGAGGTTGCCTGCGACCATGAAAAGCTCGGGGAAATCTGCGCTGTTCTCGAAAAGTATAAGGCCGAAATGGAAGAGCTGACAGACGAATGGCTCGAAAATTATGCCGACTGATTTGCATAAACAGCAAACAGATTGGTTCATTCATACATTATCTTTCGCAGATTCAGCACCACGAAAGGCGATTGTCAGGCAGCTTTGTTGCCTGACAATCGCCTTTCGTAATTTTCCGGCTCTATACTAAATGTTGGGGAGAGGAAAGAAAGCCTACAAATAAAAAAGGCAAAAAAGTAGAGCATAAACAACCAAACCGTTAAAGAACAAGCCTCAATTCCGGTGGCAGCGCCGAAATTGAGGCTTGTTCTTGATGTAAGGATTCCATATTGAGAAGAGCGGCAAAGCGGCTTAAAGCAAGTCGCCCTTTTTTGCTCTTATAAAATGTATCGGTAAACTTTTTTTAATAAAAAATGCCTCATGCTCTGTCAGTGTAGAATTATCCGGGACACCCTGTTCATAACAGTCGAAGTTCGCTTCCTCAATGTAAAAGCCCGCGGCTTCAAAATAACCGAGACTGTCCTCAAACAACTCGTCATCATCTGTTTTGAAAAAAACCTCACCGTTTTCGGAAAGAAATTCCCGATATTTAAGAAGCTGTCTGATATGTGTTAAGCGCTTTTTCTTATGTCGGTTTTTCGGCCATGGATTGGGGAAATTTATATATATTGCGCTTATTGGGTCTCGATTGTCTAAAATTGAATCTATGCGCTCGATATCCCAGCTCATTGCAAAAATATTGTCGATGCTCTTTCTCCCCGACAGTGAAAAAAGGTCATCAATATGGCGCTTTGCAAGAGCAAGCACCTCGCTTTTGATATCAACCGCAAGATAGTTGTTTTGCGGGTTAACAGCGGCTTCATGCGCTATGAATCCGCCCTTTCCGCAGCCGAGCTCAAGTATAAGAGGCTGCTGACAGCGGACAAAGGCCGAATGCCAGTTTCCGAGCATCGAAGGGGGATCATCAATAAAAAATGGGCATGCCTCAAGTTCGGGACGTGCCCACGGTTTTCTTCTCATTCTCATCTAAGCTTGATATTTTTCCTTTTTGCAGTTTTCTTTTTCATAACAGAGAAACCAAAAGAGCCGAGGAAGCTGCCGAGTCCGTAATAACTGCCGTGAGCGAATGCAACGATACGAGCTTTGTCCATTCGCAGTTTTCCGCCGACGTCAATAAAACGGTCATCAACGCTGATACCCACGATATCTGCCATGAACATGTCGTGAGAACCGAGCTGCTTTATTTCAAAGACCTTGCATTCAAGAGACACGGGGCTGTCACACAGCATCGGAATGCCGAGTACAGGCGAAGGCTCAACAGCAAGCTCCATCTCCTTGAACTTGTCGAGGTCACGGCCGGAACGCGCACCGCAAAAGTCGGCGGCCTTTACAAGCTGTTCGGTTGTGAGATTTATAACGAATTTGCCGCTTTTTTTTATTATATCGTAAGAATATCGGGTTGAACGAACCGAAATATATGTCTTGGGCGGCATTGTATTGATTGTTCCCGTCCATGCGACGGTGAACACATTACTTCGCTCGCCGTCGGAACAGGTGATGAGAGCCGGTGGAACAGGGGCGAGCAGAGTGCCGCCCCTCCAAGAAACTTTTGCCATTGATAAGCCGCCTTAATCCAACACGCTGATGCGCGGTGGTTGTTTTTTTGCGAATGCCTGAGGAAGAGAGAAAATATATCCGATAAGAATGAAGATGCCGCCTATAAGAACCTGTTCATATACGAATTCCTGTATCAGCTTGGGAGTTGCAATTGACTTTGCCACCTGAACGGTAAGCTCACTCACACTGAATACATAACCCAGCGAAATCCACTGCGCATAAACCGAATAGCATAGAATACCGAATGCTGCTGCGGCGAAAAAAAGGATGGGCAGCATTATTACGGTGATGCCCTTTGCCGCGCACGGTTTTCCGCCGAAAAGAGTGTATCCGACACTTGCGAAAATCGGAAAAAGCATTGCGGCGGCCGCACAAAAATAACTGTTCATTCCGAGATAGACATAGCCTGAAACTGCAAGTATAACTCCGAGCAAGGCACCGATAAACCCGAGAAACGAACCTTTTTGCACGGTTCTCTTTCTTTGCTTTCCGGCTGAACCGGCAATGAGCTTTTGCACACACTCAGGGTCGCACGAATGTGCGTGGTTTGCAATGCGAACAAGCGAGCTGTGTGTGATTTGACGTCCGCAGTTACTGCATACATTGTCTCCCGGAATCCCGAGAGTTTTAAGCTGGCTGATGAACAAGAAGCAAAATTCAAGCAGAGAGCTCGCGTTTTTTTTGTTGACGACAACACTTGCTCCGGTCGCGGACATGCTGAAGCTTATAAGTTTGTAGCCGACTGAGCTTGCCTGGACAAATTTTTTCAGTTCTGCTATTGTGTCGCTGTCAACACTTCCGAGCCTTGTATCCACAAACAACTCAACTTCTTTTTCGTTCTCGGTGAAGGTGACGATGTAATCGTCATATTTTCCATAGACGATATCATCCGAACGCGTAAGCTCCAGTTCTTTTTTAAATAAACCAAGCTTGCCCATAATGTTCACTCCTTTTTCGGGATATTGACGCGAATTGCTTTGTATATTATCTTATTTCAAGAGAAAAAAAGCAATACAATATTTTGAATGCGGTCTATAAATCAAACTCGTTTTTTATGCTGCGGTCAAACAGCAGGGACAGTGATTTTTCGGGATCTGAATTGTTGTACAGAATATCATGTACAGTATTGCAAATAGGAAGCTCCGCATCATATTTGTTTTCGAGCTGCATAAGTGCCTCGACGGTATAGCAGCCCTCGGCGAGCGAGTCGTATTTCTCGCCCTTGATGAACATCTCACCGTATCTGCGATTATGGCTGAATTCGGAAAATACTGTGGCTTCGTAATCTCCGAGATGGCAAAGACCATATGCCGAAAGCTCGTTGCCCCCCAGTGCCTTAATCAGACGGGAAATTTCGCGCGTGCCGCGAGACATCAGCGCACCCTTAAGTGAGGAAATTCCAAGGCCGTCAAGCATTCCGGCAGCAATGCCGATGACATTTTTTGAGGCTGCGCCTATTTCATTTCCTATTAAATCCTGACCGTAGTAAAAGCGAATAAGTTCACTTGAAAACTCATTGACAAGAAATTCCTTTGTGGCTTTGCTGTCGCTGTCGATAACCATGCAGTTTGGAATTCCGCGGCAAAACTCCTGTACATGACCGGGACCGAGCCATACGGCAACGCTGTTTGAAGTATCGAGCGCATCAGAGGCAACCTGTGAGAGCCGCCTGCCTGTGGAAATCTCGATGCCCTTCATACACAATACAAATATTTTATTTTTCAATTCAAGGCGAGAAAGCTCGGCCATCAGTGCGGACAGCCCCTGAGAATCAACCGATATTACAATGACCTCAGAGTCTCTGACGGCAGATAAATCGCATGTCAGACCTACGGAATCTCCGAGTGTGACAAGTCCGTTTGTGCGAGTTCCAATAAAAGCCTGCATTTTGAGTGATTTTTCACGGCCGTAAAGAAGTACACTTTGTCCGATTCTGTCAAGATACCACGCGATAAATGAGCCCCAGCGCCCACAACCTATGACTGATATTTTCATATTTAAAATATATCCTTCGTATTTGTTCTTGTAGTAGTGTAACACATTGCAACTTGTTTTTCTATCGATTTTGTTTCGGAATTTAAAAACCAAACACTTATAAAGCGGATCGAAATTCTCAGCTTTGCGCGTTAGCTTTTCTTTCAGCTCAAAAACGGCGCGGAATAGTCCGCGCCGTTTTTGAGTATCGGTATTGCGTGTAACATAGAGCTTAATGAATTTCTATCCGGCGGCTGAGAGCTGCAGTGGACGGCTCTTTTTTGGGAAGTTCAAGCTCAAGAACACCGTCTTTATAGCTCGCTTCAATCTCATCGGCTTTTATTGACGAAACATCGAAGTTGCGTGAATAGGAGCCATAACTTCTTTCGCGGCGCAGATAATTTTCCGAGCTGTTGTCCTTGCGTTCACTGTGCTCGGCAGAGATAGTTAAAGTATCGCCGTTTAAGTTAAGCTTAATGTCATCTCTGTTGAATCCGGGGAGCTCTGCCTGAAGCAGATATTTATCGCCCTTATCCAAAATGTCCGAACGAAATGAATTTAAACTGCTGTCACCGTCCTTGAAGAAATTTAAAGCCATGTTGTCAAAAAGATCTCCTAAGCTCAATGAACTGCTGCCATACGGCATTAAATCAAACATACAAAAATCCTCCTGTAAATTATAAATTAAGTATTTTGCAAGAACAGCAATTGAATATTGCGGCTGCTGCAGCCGCTCTGTTGTCTCCTGCTGTCTATGGTTAAAGTATAGATTCCGTTTTTTAAAAATAATAAGATTAATTATGAACGCAATGTAAATATTAGCACTCTGGCTGAACGAGTGCTAATATTTACAGAGGCTATTCTGAAAATGTGCAAAGCTGAAAAATGCCGTTGCTTACTTGAGTATTTATGATATAATATCCGAGCGGATGTGACTGTTCTGTTTTGCACATTCCTCTGCTATTTACTGAAAAAAATAATAATATTTAAAAAGGAATCGTTAAAGTGCAAAAAGCAAATGATTTGGGAAAAGACAGCATGCTGCCGCTTGTGCTAAAGTTGGCTGTGCCATCGATGATAGCACAGCTTGTCAATGTGCTATATTGTATTATTGACCGTATGTATATCGGAAACATCCCGATAATAGGGGATATCGCGCTTGCGGGGGTCGGTGTTTGCGGGCCGATTGTAACGCTGCTCTCTTCGTTCGGCACGCTGGTGGGAATCGGCGGCTCGATTTTAATGGCGATGAAGCTCGGTGAAAAGGATCATGAATCGGCAGTTAAGGTGCTGTCAAACAGCTTTATTATGCTGGTTTCGTTTTCACTCGTGCTTACACTTGTCTTTTTGCTGATTAAGAACAAGCTGCTTATGTGGTTTGGGGCAAGCGAGGCAACTTTTGTTCACGCAAATACGTATATGACTATCTATACGCTCGGCACATTTTTTGCACTGCTTGCAATCGGGCTTAACAGCTTTATCACATGTCAGGGCTTTGCAAATGTCGCTATGTTTACGGTTATAATCGGAGCGGTTGGAAATATAATTCTTGATTTTGTGTTTATTTTTATCTTCCACATGGGGGTCGCGGGCGCCGCGTGGGCAACGGTCATTTCTCAGATGCTGTCCTGCGTGTTTGTTGCCTCATTTCTGTTTTTTTCAAAGTGCATTACAGTGAAGATTACATTCGGCGGATATTCCCTGAAGCTGATGAAAAAGATTTTGTCGATAGGCGTATCGCCGTTTCTCATTATTGCCTCAGACAGTATCATTATCATAGTTATGAATGCGATGCTTAAAAATTACGGCGGAGCGGCAGAGGGTGACTTGCTTATTGCCTGCATGACGATTGTACAGAGCTTTTTAATGCTGATAACCGGACCTCTAATCGGTATTACGGGCGGAACACAGGCTATTATCAGCTTCAATTACGGTGCGAGAAATACTGTCAGAGTGAAACAGGCGGAAAAATACATCTTAATTGCCTGCATCATTTTCACAACATCAATGTTCATTGTGTCGAGGACGATTCCGCAGTTCTTTGTAAGTATTTTCACCCGAGAGGCGGCTCACATTAATTTGTCGGTATGGGGAATCAAGATTTTGACGCTTGCCATTATTCCGCTCAGCTTGCAATATGCTTTTGTTGATTGCCTGACAGCTCTCGGAAGGACAAAGACAGCACTGTGCCTGTCAATGATTCGAAAAACCATATATCTTGCGTGCGTTATTCTGCTTCCGGCACTGTTTTCGGCAAGGGCGGCATTTTTTGCGGAGCCGGTGTGCGATGTCATCAGTGCCTGCATTTCCACAGCGGTATTTCTGCTTATTTTCAGCCGCCATCTGCAGCTGAGAGAACAGGAGAAAAGGTATCTCTAAGCTTGATTTGCTTCAAGTAAAGGTGCAGTTACACGGCAAATGTACGGCGGAGTATGTAATTATGCAACTCTGAATAACCGTATAATTATTTTGAATAGTACTATTTGTAATTAAGGACTGTATTTTTAAGCCCGTAAATGTCGGGCATTAGGGATTTGAATTGCCGAGTGAACAGGACAATATGACGGGTTGAATCGTAAAATAAAAATGACGGTGTCGAAACCGGAAAACGGAGAATAATATGAAGCTGATTTCATGGAATGTAAATGGTTTCAGAGCGTGTCTGCAAAAGGGATTCGGGGATTTTTTCAGCTCCGAATCTGCGGATATTTTTTGTTTACAGGAAACAAAAATGCAGGAGGGGCAGGCGGATTTCAGCCCGGAGGGATATTTTTGCTACTATAACAGCGCAGTCAAAAAGGGATATTCCGGAACGGCGGTTTTTTCAAAGAACGAGCCCGAATCGGTTGTATATGGAATAAACGGGGCGCATTGCGACGAGGGCAGAGTAATCACGCTTGAGTTCCCGAAATTTTTTCTTGTGAACTGCTACACGCCGAATTCGCAGGCTGAGCTGGCAAGAATTGAATACCGCATGGCATTTGAAGATGATATGCGGGCGTATCTCGTTGAGCTTAAAGAAATTAAGCCTGTGATTTATTGCGGAGACTTAAATGTTGCGCATGAGGAGATAGATTTAAAAAATCCGAAGCCCAACATTGGCAGCGCCGGGTTTTCATATGAGGAGCGAAATAAGCTTACCGAGCTTTTGAATGCCGGATTTGTCGACAGCTTTAGACATCTTTATCCGAGTCTTGCGGGAGCATACTCGTGGTGGTCTTATCGGTATAAAGCGCGCGAAACAAATGCAGGCTGGAGAATTGACTATTTTGTTGTATCGGATTCAATCAAACAAAGTATATCCGATGCAAATATTTATTCGAATATACTCGGCAGCGACCATTGTCCGGTTGGACTTAGCATAGATATTTAAAAGAAAAAATTCAAAGTTATGGAAATGTTCGATAGGAATTGATATAATACGAATTGCAGAGTAGATATTTGCGCGTAAAGTGCCGACAGGACGGGGAGTTGCCGTCGGACGAAAAGCTTTGGCTTACGGTGCGGATATTGCATCCCGCTGCTACATAACAGGAGAGCATCTCTCGGTTTGTAGCAAACAAAATCGAAAGGTGTATTTTTTATGCTTAAAATCAAGGAAACATTCATTTTGTCCGCAGGAGAACTGAAGCACACAAAAACTATCGCGACCGCCGCACTGTTAATTGCTGTCAACATCACACTTGACGTTCTTAATATTCGAGTGCAGATTTCTCCGGACGTGCGCATCGGATTTGGATTTTTGTGCAATGCGGCAATCGGTATGCTGTTTGGACCGGCAGTGGCGATGCTTGCGGGCGCAGCCACAGATGTGATGGGATATTTGGTCAATACAGGTGGTGGGGCATACTTTCCCGGCTACACGCTGACGGCGATTGTCGCCGGTGTATTCTGGGGCTTTTGGCTATACAAAAAGCCGGTTAAGCTCTGGCGCACGGCAGCAGCAAAGGCGTGCATAAACATTTTTTGCAACATAGGTCTTAATACAATCTGGACTGCAATATTGCTCGGGAACAGTATCATGGTAATTCTTCCGGTGCGCATAGCTAAAAATCTCATTTTGCTCCCGTTTGAGGTGGTGTTGCTGTTCAAAATACTTAGTTTTTTTCGTAAAATCAACGGGAAAATAAAGATAAGCTGAATTTCAAAAGCGACTGTGCCTTATCCCCAAAGGTACAGTCGCTTTTTTATACAAAGTATAAAATCTTGAACGCGCTTGTGAAATGCCACAGATGTGCGAAATTAAAAACGCGAATAGGTGCTTCGCATGTGCTGTAATTAAAGGGATTAAGACAGATAATTTACTAACACCCTAATAGCATCCTGTGCATACAATGAGTTGACAGGAGGTTAATATTTATGAATGATTATATCGATTCCAAGCTCGGAGCAGTGCCGCCATATCCGGGGACACCGCTGAAAAAGGGAAGTTCCGGAAACAATGTAAAGCTTATGCAATATGACCTTGATGCGATTCGGGAATACCTGTATCCGTCATTGCAGTTTCTTAAGGTGGACGGCATTTTCGGAAGCGCAACGCAGGAAACAGTAATGCAGTATCAAGCAATAAAGGGTCTTAAGGCAGATGGAATAATTGGGCAGATCACATGGAATGCCATTGTAAATGATTTTGCATCACTGCCTTCAGGCGCGACGGATGTCTATCCGGGAATCCCGTTGTCACAGGGAAGCTCGGGGGTTGCGGTAATAAATATGCAGACCAAGATTGATGAAATTACTCCGACATACACAGCAATTAAAAAGCTTGCGGTTGACGGGCATTTCGGTCAGAGCACCGCCGATGCCACGCGTCTGTTCCAAAAGCAGTTTGCTCTTGTTCCCGACGAGGTAATCGGAGAAGAGACATGGTATGCCATTGTCGGGGTTCGCAACAACACGGTGGTCGGCAATCCGGACAGTGTATCAACCAAATACCCGGGTACCCCGGTCCAGATGGGCTCAAGCGGTGACAGTGTGCGCTATGTACAAAGCTATATGAACACAGTGGGCATAAAACTCGGCGGAATATATCCAACAGTCACAATAGACGGTCAATTCGGACAACTGACAAAAAATCTTGTCATTAACTTTCAAAAGCATTTTAGCCTGAAGACAGATGGAATTGTCGGCAGTATTACCTGGTCAAAAATGGTAGAGGAATTCAACGAGCTTATCTGATAGACAAAGGTCAAGGCGCAATCGTTAAAAAACGGTTGCGCCATTTGTTTCGTTCAAGACCTATTGGGCTTACTTTTGGTCAGATGACAACAAGTGTTTCAATAACCGAGAACAGGAACAATTGCTTAATAGTTTGCCGTTACTTATTCAATCAGACATTGATTGTCGGTGAGGTAATGCGTTAGTGAGGGCTGTTTTGAATGAAAACACTTGAGTTAGCTTAAAGCAACCTTGAATAAGATGGCAATACATGTTAGTATAATTAAAGCATTTAATTCATTTTGCGGGGAGGCTCCTTTATGCATTTACAGGAATCGGGCGAAATGTACCTTGAGACAATCTTGATTTTATCCAAGAAAATAGGCGCAGTGCGTTCGCTTGATGTCGCGGAATATATGGGATTTTCCAAGCCGAGTGTCAGCCGTGCAATAGGGCTGCTGAAAGCGGGTCAATTCGTTGTCGCCGATGCTGAGGGTCTGCTTTCTCTAACTGAAGCCGGCAAAGAAATTGCCGACAAAATTTATGAGCGACATACAACGCTCACAGAGTTTTTAATGCTTCTCGGAGTGGATGAAGAGACGGCATCTGAGGACGCTTGCAAAATGGAGCACGATATCAGTGACAAGTCATTTGAAGCAATCAAGTGCCATGCCATGAAAAATCATAATTGATAAAAGCTGAATAAACAAAGCTCTGCCAATGTTTGCGCACCGAGGAAATGAGAACGTCACGGTTCAGGGACTTCGGAAGCATGGGTGCTAAAATGCGCGCCGTTTTTAAATGTCCTTACATAAACACATACAGCCGAAAGTTAATCCGTGTCTGACGCGGGGTATAGGGTGGTTGTATATTAAGCTCAGAAAAAGAAAAAAGTGCATTTCCGCGATTGTAGGATGATCGACCTCCTTAAGTTAGCTTTTTAGGTCTGACTTTTGGGGGGTCACTACACACAGGAATGCACTTTTTTATATTCAGGCACTCGAAATGGGATCAAAGCAATTCCTCACTTGTAACGCGAAGCATTCGATAACCGATTCCGACATGCGTTTGTATCAGCTTGTGGCCGAGAGGAGTTTCAATTTTGCCGCGCAGAGTTGCCATGTAAACGCGCAATGAGGGCGTATCTGTCGGGAGCGAATTTTGCCAGACCTCTTTGAGAAAAATGTTGTGTGTCAGCACCTTGCCCACATTGTGTGACATCAGGCATAACAGCTTATACTCAATCGGGGTAAGATGGATTTCATTGTCATTAACAAAAACGCACCCTGCCGAATAATCGATTTTAAGTGCGCCGTTTTGAAAAACAGCGTCATCCGCACCGGGATGATCGCTCATGAACTGTAATCTGCGCAATGCAACACGCAGGCGGGCAAGCAGTTCATCTATACTGAACGGCTTTGTCAGATAATCATCAGCACCCGCATCCAAGGCTTCAATTTTGTCCGAATCCTCACTGCGCGAGCTCACAACAATAATCGGAACATTTGACCATGTGCGTATTTTCTTTATGATATCAACCCCGCTCATATCGGGAAGACCCAAATCGAGAATTATAATATCGGGCTGATGCGAGGTAGCCTCCATAATTGCGATTCCCCCGGTTTCGGCCGCGAGATAGCGATAGTCATGAGCCTCAAGAGTCATTGAAATAAGGTTGCGCACAGGCTTGTCATCCTCGACAATAAGAACAAGCTTTTTATTCACAAATACCAACCTCCTCTGCAATCAAAGTAAATTCAAATACTGTTCCGCGCGGAAGATTATCGCGAACTGAAATGTCGCCCCCGTGCGCGTTGACAATGGATTTACACAGAGCAAGCCCGAGACCGAGACCTCTGCGCCCGTCTACCGTGCGGCTGCCATTTGCAGTGTAGAACATATCGAACAGCTTTTCCTTGTCGGAATCAGCCACGCCGTCTCCGTCATCGGCAACTGACATTTTTATAATGCCACTCTCCTTTGCCGCGGAAATTACTATGCTTGAGCCGTCACGGGTGTATTTCACAGCATTATCAATGAGATTAACAAGAACCTGAACTATCAAGGATGCGTCCATTTTTGCCATCAGCAGCTTGTCGCTGAGATTTACGGATATGACATGCTTTCTGACATTGCCGCGGACATGGCTTATTGCCTCCTCAATAACATCGGAAATAAGCTCGGGCTGTATCGAGAGCGAAAGACGGTTATCGTCCATTCTTGTTATAGACAGAAGATTTTCCACAAGGCGAATCAGCCACAGCGAATCGTCATAAATGTCGGAATACAGTTGCTTCTTTGTCTGCTCGTCTTTAACGATAGAGCCGTCGAGCAGCATGCTGGCATTGCCTGAAATGCTGGTCAGCGGTGTGCGAAGGTCATGCGATATGGCGCGCAGCAAATTAGAGCGAAGCTGTTCCTGCTCGGCGCGTATGGCAAGCTCGTTTTTCATCCGGTCAAGCCGCTCTTTTTCAAGAGCCACACCGCTCTCACCGAGCATCGCAAGCAGCAGATTTCGATCTGACACATCAAGGTCATCACCTTTGTCGATAGGAAGACCTGCCACTGCATATATTGTATCCTTTGCCTTGATGGTGAGATAAAGACAGTGTGCATCGGAATATATAGGTGTGGTAGCGCCTGCCTTAGCCCCGTTTTGCATCGACCAAAGTGCTGCCGCGCGCTCTTTTTCACCGTTAAATTTCTCGGCTTCCGAACCCAAATCGGTATTGTTCAGCACGATTGGGAGACCGAGTCCTCCGTCTGCTTCGGGATACATTATCACCGAACGGTAAAGCAGCTTTTGAAGCTGTCGTGCAGTTTCAAGCAATATTTCATCCTTTCCTCCTGCAAGCTGAAGCTTGCGGTTTGAGGATAAAAGAACCTCGGTGCGATAGGCATTTTGTGCGTGCTTCTGAGCCTGCTTTTTTACCTGCGAGGTGAGTGAGCTTGTTAGGAAGGACGCGATGAACATTATGACAAAGGTGACCGGATATCCGGTGGCATATGCTTGAAGGGAAAAGCGCGGTTCGGTAAAAAGAAAGTTAAATACAAGGACATTTACAACTGAACTCACCGAGCCGCACACATAGCCGTCTGTGAAAAAAGAAACCGCAAGGACGCCGAGAATATATATTGTTATTATTGTGGCGTCGCTGAAACCGAGCGCCCTGAATCCAAAGCCTATTGCGGTTGCTGCAGCGAGCACGGCAATCGACACTGCGACATCTTTTAGGGATACGGCATGCTTCCGCTCAGATCCGTTTTTGTCCCGCGAGGGCAGATCGTTCGGTATGATTATTATATCGGTTTCAGGAAGAAGCCGAACCAACCTGTCCGCAACAGAGGGCAGCTGTATGCCATGCCGCCATTTTGTGTTTGATTTACCGAGCACGATTTTCGTGATGCCATTAAGTCTTGCATATCTTGAAAGCTCTGACGCAATATCATCGCCGTACAGGGTCGAAACCGATTTGGTGATGTCCTTGGCATATCGCAAGTTGTCATAGAGGGAGGCCTTTTCTCTTGCCCCGAGAGCGGAAAAGCCGTTTACTTCAACGTAAACGGCACTGAAATCCGCTCGAAATGCATTTGCCATCTGAGCGGCTGTTTTTATTATTTTTTTATTGGACGGAGAGCTTGAAATACAAACGAGAATCCGCTCGTCTGACAGTGTGGGTTCAGTATTCAAAACAATATTCCTCTTTTGTGCCTAAACTAAGATTATTATATCACCTGTGCTTGCGTATTACCACAAAAATCAACACTGACGCAACAGCAAAGGAAATCACAGCCGAGATTGCAAGTCCGGTGGAAAAGGGTATGGGCTTTGCACCACCGACAGCGGTCACCTCAACGGATGTCGCGTGAATATCCATATCACCTCCATGCTCGGCACAGGCGCGATTAAACACGCCGATTACTTTAATGCTGTCCCCGACTTCTCCGTATTCTCCGAGATGTGCGATTTGCTCGGTGAGCGGTGCACAGACATAAACACCCATAGCACTGTTGTTGTCGTCGCACACACAGACCCATGCATACTCTCCGCGCGGGAGAATGTCACCGACAGCCTCGCCGCAAAAAGTCACATTTTTTCCGTCATAATCCTTTGCCTTTTCGATGAGCTCAGAGCTGCTCACGGCAGCGCTCTCGGCGCTTACGCACGGAGCAAGGAAAATCGAAAAGACAAGCAAAAACACAATAGATAAAGTTGTTAACCGCATTTTCCCGTGACCTTTCTTATAAAATATGCGCCGAGTGCCAATACAGACATAAACTCCAACCGTGCAACCCACATTATGACTATGTAAATAATCTTGAGGAAAGCGGGGTTTGAGGGGCTTACCAGTCCGATTGTCATTCCGACATTTCCGGTGACCGACGCCGACTCAAATGCCGCCATTGCAAAAGGATATCCCGCTGCCATTCCGCCGAGTGTGCCTATTGCAAATGTCACAACATATGCGGTCACAATCATGAATGCGCTGCGAACAACCGAATCGGACAGGACGATATCGTTGATGTGATGAATTTTCTGTTCTGTCACGCGCGACTCGGGCAGCATCATGCGCTTCAGCTCGAATTTGAATGTATTGAAAATGATGCCTATTCGAAGCCCCTTAAATCCTCCGGCGGTTGAACATGCGCTTCCGCCGAACAGCATCGCAATTATTATTCCGAACAGTGCAATATCGCCCCATTCATAATAAAACTGCTTTGCGTACACCGACATGAATCCGGTTGTGGTGTGTCCCGAAGCCAGTTGATAGAAGCCCTTTCGGAACAGTGCGGCAATGTCGGGATATACATTGTTTTTCATAAGGCCATAGGCTGTGATGAGGAACAGTACTGTCATGGTTATCGAAAAGCTGACGGTTTCAATATTTTTGCGCAGCTCCTTGCGCTTTCCGGTCAGAACCGAGTAATGGAGCGCAAAGTTAAATGAGCCCAGAACAAAAAATACTACGGTCGCAATTTCATATACTGCGCTGTGATAGTAGAGTATATTCTGCGACATGGGTGCAAAACCGCCTGTGCTCCACGCCGACATGTATATCCACATGCCGTGCAAAAATGCGCGCGGTGCCGGAAGTCCGGCAACAAGTCCGGCTATAAACATCGAAACAGTGCCGATGACGAGATACAAAAGACTTATGTACCATATGTTTTTAGCGGTGCTTACCGCATTTGGCATGAGTCTCTCGTCCTTTGCCTCACCGGCATACAGCTTGTATGCCCCCGCGGTGTCCTTAGTGAGGAAGGTAAGAGCAAGAACAACCATTCCTTGCCCTCCGATAAATGTCAGGATAAACCTCCACATGTTCAGACCGTTGGACAGGTGATCCACATCCTGAATCATCATGACTCCTGTTGTGGTAAGCCCGCTCATTACGTCAAAGCATGCGTCAAGAAACGAAAGATAGCTCCCGCTTATATAATACGGCAGGGCGCACAGAAGCATACCGATCAGCCATGCGCCGGATGCTATGGCCATGCCCTCACCCCAGTTGAGCTTGACGGAATGGTGCTTATAGCCGACAAGAAGACCGATTGCGCCGACAGATGCAGCCACGGACAGAGTAAAGAGAAAAATTAGAGAAATTCTCCATTCCGCGCAAAATACTGCCGTTAACAGGGGAATTAGCTGGGTCGCCGCGAGAGACAGAATAACGGCACCTATGTAGTATATAATCGGATATATTTTTCCGACAGGTTTTTCAAGCATATCATCACCACAGCAACAGGCCGGAAACAATCAGACCCATGCCGATAATCAGTGTGGAAAACACGATTTCCCCTATAACTCCGAGTGCGGTTTTTCCCAAAAGCTTTTTCATAGTTTATGCCTGCCTTTCTTTTTCGAAACAGGCAACGGTGCGCTCCATAGCGTCGTCGTCGCCTATAACGATTACTTTGTCAAATTCGCGGATAACTGTCTGGCCGTTCGGCACAACCACGCCCTCATCATTGATAAGGGCGACTGCGATAACTCCCTTTGGAAGACCTATATCCTGCAGCTTTCTTTTTGCTGCCGGACATCCGGCTTCTGCGGAAAACTCTCGCAGACGCGTGCTCTGAGATTTCGTTTTGAGAATTGCGTTGACCTCAACAAGGTCAAGCTGCTGTTCGATTATATCGGCGATGCGCGCCGTGCTGCTAATAACCGAATCAACTCCCAAAAGATGAAACACCTGTATGTTTTTTGGATTGTTGACTCGCGAGATTGTCCGCTTGACCCCAAAATAATCCTTTGCAAGCATGCACGCCACAAAATTATTTTGATCCTGTCCCGTGACGGCAATGAAGACATCTGCCTTGAAAATATCCGCCTCGCGAAGACAGTCGGCGTCGGTGGAGTCCCCGCAGGTCACTTCGAATTTTGAGCTGCCGAGTTCTTCGGAAATAAGAGCGCATTTATCATAATTTGATTCAATCAGCATGATTGAATGCTTTTCGGAAAGCAGAGTTTTGGCGAGATAATACCCGACATTGCCTCCGCCGGCTATAAGTATTTTCATAATTTTTCCCCCGTGAGCATTTCTGCAAGAGCCCCGCAGGCATATTGAGTAGGACACACTGTACTGAACCCGAGCTTTTCTATTATCTCGACTCGCTGAGGGTCTGTCACGCGCACAGTTACCTTTGCGACGCTATACAGCTTTTTAGCTATTTGACCTATCATGATGTTCATGTTATCGTCCGGAGTCACGGCGGCGACAGCATCAGCCTTTTCAATTCCCGCGGATCTCAAAACATCTTCGTCTATTGGTATCCCGGAAATTGTCAGACCGTTAAAGCCTGTTCCCAATTTGCTGAAATTTGCACTCGACTTGTCAATCACCGCTACGTCATAACCGTTTTCGGAAAGCCTGAGTGCAAGATTTGAGCCGACACGCCCACAGCCGGCAATTATTACATACATAACAAAATCCTCTCTTTAGTCCTTTTTTATTTTTTGGGGAAATGCATAATCACTTTCATCAAAAATATATTTTTTATCCGAAAAGATGTGACCGAAGGAATCAAGATTTTGAATCGCCGGAATATATGTAGGATCAAGACTCCACGCTGCGCGAAAATGCTTCATGGCGGTTATGTGATCGTTCTGCTTTTCGTATAAAAGTCCCATTAAATTATGCGGTATCGCCTCGTGAGGGCATTCACCCATTGCTTGCCTGAGCATCTTCTCGCATTTTTTATATTCATGGTTTGTTATCATCTCGCGTGCTTGCGAAATTGTCTGCTGTAATTTTTCTTCCATTTTGCATTGCCTCCGTTTTTGCTTTGTGTACACATCATATTCCTTAGCTTGAAATAAGGGTGTTAGAGTTTTGGGGGCAGTGTTATAATTGTATTAAGACCGCGCAGGAGTGCATTAATGCCTGAATAGTGTTGTTGTGGCGCATGAATACCGAAATAGTGTATAATAGTGCTTGCTATACGCAGCAGATTTCTGCGCACGGCGCGCTTTTGCGGTCATCTGAAATACAAACAAATGTAAAAGCACAGGAGATTCCGATGAAATTTAAGGCAGCCATACTTGATATAGACGGTACCTTGGTTAGCTATAACCGGCACAGTCCTACGCAGAAAACGCTTGAGACAGTGGAGAAAATGCAGCAAAATGGATTTTTGGTGATGATTGCCACCGGACGGTCAAGCTTTGTTGCCGATCATAATGTAGTCGGCTTTTATGCGGATTATACAGTGTGTGCAAACGGGGCTTACGCCATAAAAAAAACAGGGCAACACCTTTTTGATGAGCGCCTGTCTTTTGACCAGACACAGAGAATAATCAATTTTTGCGACGAGACGGATTCTGCACTCGGCCTTACATTTTCCGATGCTAATTATGTATACAATAAATATGAATGGTACGCTCAGTTTTACCGCTCGATGCTCGGAAATATGTGTTATGTGGAAAATGGAGAGAGCAGAAAACAGCATTTTAAAGAGCTTCCATTTACGGCATTCAGCTATGTGGATGACAGTCTTATGGCTGAATTTTGCATTAAAAACAGGGATCTGATTGCGACACCATACGCATCCGGGGTTTATGACATTTACCGCAGAGAGATCAATAAAGCAACCGGAATAGCGCAGCTGCTTGATTTGATAGATATCAAAAGCAGTGAGCTTGTCGCAATCGGAGATGGAGAGAATGATATCGAAATGCTTCAGATGGCAGGTATGGGGGTTGCAATGGGCAATTCGAGCAAGCATGTTAAATCCTGTGCGGACATGGTTGCAAAATCTGTAGACGAGGATGGAGCGGCACTTGCCATGGAACAGCTTTTCAGCCTTTGACATCATATGGAGCCCGAAAATGCCTTGAAAGCCGCACACCACTCGAATTATCTTTTTTACATTTGAAAAAAGAATATAAAAAACGCCTATGAAACCAAAAATCAACTTGGGTTCATAGGCGTTTTACATTTGCAATGAAAATTATCGGTGCATTTTGACAACAATGAGACTCAGCACGGATTAAACATGCTGCTTTTCAAATTCGCGATCATATAAAAAGCGCAGACACAACGACCATTTTACCGAGCTCGATTTGATATCCGGCTCAAAGCACCGTATTGCGCTGTGATATGGCAGTTCAAAGTTCTTTCCGATATCGTAAACCAAAGCGGGAATGTTCTTCATCGGCTCAAAAAACTCGTGTTTTTCCCCGCGAACCATTCCGGTAAATCCGATGCCTTCACGAGTCATGGTCATTATCCCGTCTCCGATTTCCATATATGGTCCTATGCCGGGAGAATTTGAAAAATACCTGACATGTGAGCACAGCTCAAAATCGGGATTAAGCGTCTGCTCTGCATAGAAATTCTCTTGATAATCGTACCATTCATTAAGAGAATTAAACCATGCGGTTCCTTCGCCCCAACACAAGTTCATTGAAGAATCAAGCTCGGCACACAGCCCGCAGGAGCAGCTGATGTTATTTCCCGAAGTAGTCAGAGTGAATTCGCGGTGACATTTCGGACAAATCATAAGAAGATTTTCAAGGCCCTCGGCCTTCTTGGCACTGCTGTAGTGCGCTCCGCTGCGTTTTATAAATTCAAAATCGTTATAGTTCAGCGCGTCATGCAGTGTGTTGTTTATATCTTCGGAGCTCATTGATTTAAGCTCGTCGGCCTCAAACAGTTTAAAAACATCAACCTGTATTTTTCCTCGCCGACTGTGATTTGCCCACTTTGGAAATGAGACCGAGCCTCCGTTTGTTCGCACTATATATACGGGAACTTTAAAGTGACGGACAAGCTTAGCAATAGCAGGGTTTATATATCCGAGTCTTCCGCTGCCGGATACGGTGCCCTCGGGCATAATGCAAAGTACACCGCCTTTTTTGTTGAGAAGAGAGTCCATGCTTCTGATAGCGGATACATCCGGCGCAAACTGAAACTTGGGAATAGCGCCCATAAGCCGCAAAATACGGTTTAGAGGACGGCTTATAATAAAAAAGTAATAGGCCGCAAGAAAGCTCAGCCTCAAGGGAAGCAGCGCTGCCGCGACTATTATAAAATCCACACTTGACGGATGATTGCACAGGACAATCGCAGGCCCTTTGATTTTGCAGCTTTTGTGTATTTCCAAACCGTAAAATATTTTAAGAACAGCCTTTGCAATATATGCGAAGGCTAAATAAAGCGGCGCAAAAGGCAGTCGCTGCTCAACTTTATCAGATGTTTTTTTCATTTAATAGATTCCCTTTAATTGTGAACAATATGTTAATGGATTAATTATATCATAAACTGTACAATCTACAAACTATTTAATCAGAGTCGGAATAAATTTCAATTATAGACAAAACTTTGCAGGGCTGCCACTACGCAAAAAATCATGTGAGATTAGCGCAGATACGGATATATCAGCCGTATTTCAGGTAAATTTCAATACAGGCAAACGAATTAAGAGCCCTGAAGTATGTGAAATTAACGAGATAAAATACAAAATGTATAATTTGATAAAATATAATTGTAAAATAATGCAAAAACCTATTTATTTATTTTTTATTTGTGCTATACTTGTCAAATAAATGAACATAGTCGCTAATTAAACGAGATGCTCAATCAGTATGCTTCGCTTTTTGATGTTTCGCTTACAAGCGACATTTAATATTATGTTTACAATGTTGCCGGTTGTTTGATTTTTGATTTTGGACTTGATATGGACTGATGTCAGTGGGGGCTGCATTTTTCTATTGTTTCGGCAGGTCTTTATTGTCAATGATTGACTCCTTGTACTGTTTGTGTATTATGTGGCTGCATTCGTAAAAGTGATATTTTCAAGTGTGTTCTTTTATAATAAAGCAATTGTGACTGCTTTAAAAGCTGTGAGCCGACGAGAAGATTTTCTCGCCGACTCACAGCTTTTTTATGTTACGCTACATTTCAGACTTCCGACATAACTCTGTCTTATTCGCGTATGGTTTCCGATAATCTTTTGGCATATTTGTCCGCGGATATGTTAAAATAATGCTATTGCTATGCTGTTTAATGAAATTTGCGGGAGGTGAGCTTATCAAAAAGATATTGATTATTGAGGATGATAAATCCCTGTCGAATGGTCTTGCGCTTGCACTGCAAAGTGACGAAATATCAATTTCCAAGTGCTTTGACACAGTCTCGGCAAGAAGAGAGATGGCAGCAGGGGATTTTGATTTGATGCTCCTTGATGTTAATCTGCCCGATGAAAATGGGCTTGACTTTTTGCGCATACTGCGTCAAACACAGAGTACACCTGTTATTTTGCTTACTGCCAACGATTTGGAGTCGGATATTGTGACAGGGCTGGAGCTTGGGGCGGATGACTATATCACAAAGCCGTTCAGCCTTGCCGTGCTGCGGGCAAGAGTCAATACACAGCTCCGCAAGCAGGCGGAGGTTGAAAATTATACACAGGATGGGTTTTGCTTCGATTTTGACCATATGGAATTTTCAAAGGACGGTAAGCCTGTGGAGCTGAGCAAGACCGAACAGCGGCTTTTGAAGCTTTTAGTTGACAATAAAGGCAACACATTGCGGCGTTCTGCTTTGGTTGACCGCATCTGGACGGACGGCGCGGAATATGTGGATGAAAATGCCCTTTCTGTTACTGTCAAACGCCTGCGTGACAAATTAGAGGATAGCCCATCCAATCCGCAATACTTAAAAACCGTTTACGGCATCGGATATACATGGGCGGTGGTGTGATATGAACCTTTGGAATGCCGATAAAATTATGATTCGTATGAGTGAAATGATTGATCGCGCAAAGGACGGCGAGCCGATTGAGGAGTGCTTTGACGAGAGCAAAATGTCCGCACTGGAAAGCAAACTGGCAAACTACCTTGCCATGACACAGACCGGAAGCCGACAATTAGCAGAGGAGAAATCGAAAATTAACGAGCTGATTTCCGATATTTCCCATCAAACAAAAACGCCGATTGCGAATATCTCCCTCTATGCACAGCTGCTTGCGGAAAGCAATCTGTCCGAAAAAGAGAGCGCCTGCGCCCATGCGCTGCTGGCACAGGCGGACAAACTGAATTTTCTCATTTCCGCCCTCGTAAAAACCTCGAGACTGGAAAATGGCATCATTGTCCTTGCGCCAAGGTGTCAGCCGGTACAGCAGCTTTTGGATGAGGTGCTTGCCCAAAGCGGCGCAAAGGCGGCGCAAAAGAACATTGCTCTACACAGCGCTCCCACCACTGAATCTGCCTGTTTTGATGCAAAATGGACAAGCGAAGCCATTTTGAACATCGTGGACAATGCCATCAAATACACACGGGGCGGCGGTGAAATTGCAATCTGCGTCACCGCCTATTCGCTCTTTTGCAGGATTGATATTCGGGACACGGGCATCGGAATTTCAGAGGACGAGCAGGCGAAAGTATTCACCCGATTTTATCGTTCCCCCACGGTACAGTGCGAAGAGGGCGTGGGAATCGGACTGTATCTTGCCAGAAAAATCATCACCGGTGAGGGCGGGTATATCAAGGTCACGTCCAAAATCGGCAGCGGCTCTGCCTTTTCCGTGTTTTTGCCGAGGGAGGGCTGAAATCTTTTAAAGCTGTTGGAATTTTTGTCATTCTCGAAAGATTCTCGAAAGATTTGCATGATATAGTGTGGATTACAGCGATGCGATACACACTATTTTTATGGAGGCTTTTTATATGACGATACTTGAAACAAAAGATTTGAGGAAAATTTACGGCACAGGCGATACGGCGGTTCACGCCTTGGACGGTGTCAATTTGACGGTGGAAAACGGCGAATTTGTGGCCATTGTGGGCACCTCCGGCAGCGGAAAATCGACGCTTTTGCATATGTTGGGCGGACTTGACCGGCCCACCAGTGGCAGCGTGATTGTGGACGGCAAGGAGATTTTTGCACTGG
>JAVXQD010000021.1:0-39964 GCA_036644375.1 Oscillospiraceae bacterium | reverse complement strand
TAACTGGGCACTTCAAAATCCGGATGACTACATAAACGCCATGACTGAGCTTATGAGGCAGGCGTCCGAAAAGATAGATCTGAAAAATATCACCGCAATAGGCACTGATTTTACAAATTGCTCGGTTGTTGCGATAGATAATAACGGAAACCCGCTTTGCAGCAATAAAAAATACAGAAACAATCCTCATTCATGGGTAAAGCTGTGGAAGCATCATGCGGCCCAAGTATATGCGGAGCGCATAGAGAAGCAGCTTCGCGATTCACATACGGAATGGTTTGATGAATATGGAGACAATGTATCAAGCGAATGGTTTTTCCCTAAGGTATTACAGGTGTATGAGGAAGCGAGAGATATTTTCGATGCTGCCTATGCGTTCATTGAATGTGCGGATTACATAACACTGTTTCTGACGGGCAAAATCGTCAGAAACAGCGCCACACTCGGTGTAAACTCGTTTTATGACAGAGGGCGCGGGTTTCCGTCGAAGGAATTCTTGAACAGCCTCAGCGAGGGGTTTGCCGATGGAATTTATCCTAAGCTGTGCGGAGATATTAAGCCTGTGGGCAGCAGAGCCGGAACACTGTGCGATGCTGCTGCAAAAAGGCTCGGATTGAACTCAGATGTCGCGGTTGCAGTCGGGCACGGAGATTCTGAGGTGGCGGCGGCGGGATTGGGCATAACCGAGCCGGGTTCAATGCTCATGGTGATGGGAACATCGAGCTGCTATCAGATGATTCATACGGAAAAGGTGCCATGCAGAGGTGTATGCGCTATTGTTCAGGACGGAATGATACCTGGCTTGGTCGCATATGAGTCCGGACAGCCGGCGGTGGGGGATGCATTTGCGTGGTATGCGAATAACGCCATGCCTGCAAGCTATGTTGATGCAGCGGATAAATGCGGACTTTCAAGGCTGGCATATATGGACAAAAAGGCGGCTGAGCTAAATGCGGGCGAATCGGGCTTGGTATCGCTTGATTGGTTTAACGGAAACAGAAGTGTGCTGATGGACTACAATCTCACAGCATGCTTTGCGGGACTGACGCTTGCCTCAAAACCCGAGGGAATATACAGAAGCATGATTGAGGCGACAGCCTTCGGAGCGCGCAGAATATTTGAGAGCTATGCTGAGGCTAAGGTCGCAATCAAGCGTGTCTACGCACTGGGAGGTCTATCACACAAAAGCCCGCTGACCATGCAGATTTACGCAGATATTCTCGGTATGCCGATTGAGGTGACATCTATTCCGAACGCGTGCTCGTTCGGCGCGTGTATCTGTGGCGCGGTAGCGAGGGAAAATGAAATCGGAACCCGTGAGGCATTTGCAGAGGTGTGCGGCAGAATGGTGCATTTTGACACTGAAATCTATTATCCGGATTCAGGTGCAGTAAGAATATATAACAAGCTGTATTCTGTATTTTGTGAGCTTCATGATTTTGCCGGTCGGCATTCGAATATATGCACGGATTTAACAAGGATTCAACAGGCTTCTAAAACGGCCTTTGAACAATAAAAAATGGAGGAGAACTATGAAAAAACTTATCAGCATCGTTTTGGCACTTATCATGGTACTGACACTTGTCGCCTGCGGCGGAAATGAAAAGCCTGCGGCAGATGACAAACCACAGGGGGAAACTGAAGCAAAGACATGGAAAATCGCAACTGTTGTTAAAGAAAGCTCCGATCCATGGTTTATACGCATGGATGAAGGGGTAAAAAGATTTGCGGCAGATACAGGCAACAACGCATTCCAAAAGGGTCCGGCTGCCTATGATTCAGCACAGCAGGTTCAGATAATTGAAGAGCTTGTTTCACAGGATATCGACGCAATATGCGTAGTTCCCATTGATCCGGATGCATGCGAGCAGGTACTTAAAAAAGCAATGGACGAGGGTATTGTTGTTATTACACACGAGTCCCCGTCACAGCAAAACTGCACATATAACATCGAGGCTTTCGATAACGTGGGCTACGGTGCGTACATGATGGATGAGCTTGCAAAGGCTATGGGCGAAGAGGGCGAATATGTCTGCATGGTCGGATTCCTCACAACCGCTTCACACAACGAGTGGGCCGATGCTGCAATAGCTCGTCAGAAAGAAAAATATCCCAACATGAAGCTCATTGACGTTCAGAAAGTCGAGACAGAGGACAGCATGGAAGTTGCATATGAGAAGGCAAAAGAGCTTCTTAAGACATACCCCAACCTCAAGGGCTTCCTCGGCACATCAAGCTATGACGCACCGGGCGCAGGCAAGGCTATCGGTGAGCTCGGCTTGGTCGGAAAATGCTACTCGGTCGGCACATCGGTAACATCCTGTGCGGCAGATCAGCTTACGGACGGCTCAACACAGGCAGTTCTCTGCTGGGATCCGGCGGAAGCGGGTTATGCCATGAATACTCTGGCACAGATGGTGCTTGAGGGCAAAATAAGCGAAATTGCAACAGGATATAACCTTGGCGTACCGGGCTTCGAGTCGCTCAATGTCAATGGAAAGTATCTGAACGGAAACGGCTGGATTGTCATTAACAAGGACAACATGCAGGATTACAATTTCTGATTTTTGTATCCTTGCAAGCGGCAGACTCTGTCTGCCGCTTGCAAAATAATGATGAATGACTAATGGTGAAATAACTGCTTTCGCTGTTATTGATTCATTATTCAGAATAATGGAGATGAGGCTATGTCGGACACTATTTTAAAAGTAACCAATGTAACAAAACGCTTTGGCGGTGTCTGCGCGTTGGATAATGTAAGTCTTGAGATAAAAAAAGGCGAGATACATTGTCTTGTGGGTGGAAACGGAAGCGGAAAATCAACGCTGATAAAAGTTATTTCGGGATTTTACAAGCCGGATGACGGAAGTGTTGAGGTTGATGGAGTCAAGCGCGTGCGCTACAACACCATGGACGCAATCGCGAGCGGAGTACAGGTGATTTATCAGGATATGTCGGTTTTTCCAAACCTGAGTGTTGCTGAAAATATCGCGATAACAATCAATAAATCCGCAGGCAAAAAGCTTGTCAACTGGAAGGTTGTCGACGAGCTGGCGGAAAAGGCATTTGCAAAAATCGGAGTCGATTTGCCGCTGCATGAAAAGCTTGAGGATTTGGCTGTCGCCGACAAACAGATAGTCGCCATAGCTCGCGCGATACTGTATGATGCAAAGCTGCTTATTATGGATGAGCCGACAACGACGTTGACCCGAAAAGAGATAGATAAGCTGTTCGAAATTGTAAAGAAGCTTCAGGCTCAGGGCGTATCGGTGCTTTTTGTAAGCCACAAGCTTGATGAGGTTTTTGAAATCGCAACAAGATTTACCGTCATGCGCAATGGAAAGCATGTAATTACCGATATTACATCAAATGCAGATCACGAAAAAATGGTTTATTACATTTCGGGCAGAAAGCTTGACGGGGATAAGTTCTCGTGCAAATCCGCACCCGAAGATAAGCCGATATTTGAAGTGAGTAAGCTCTCTCTCAAAAACGGCTTCAGCGATATATCATTTAAGGTTATGCCGGGTGAAATTCTCGGAATAACAGGGCTGCTCGGTTCAGGCAGAACAGAGCTTGCGATGTCGCTGTTCGGATTGTATCCGGCTGATGAGGGAGATATAAAAATAAAGGGCAAAACGGTCTCCATCCGCTCTCCGCAGGATGCATTAAAACACAAGATTGCGTATGTGCCTGAGGACAGGCTGACAGAAGGGCTGTTCCTGCTTCAATCAATCAAGGACAATATAGCAATAGCGAATATCGACCATATGCTCAAGAAAAACGGAAGCGTTAATGAAGAGCTTGTAAATAAGGATTCGGATCAGTGGAAAAATGATCTTTCCATTAAAATGGGAGATATAGATGAACCTATCGGAACACTTTCGGGTGGAAATCAGCAAAAGGTAGTGCTTGCAAAATGGTTGGAAACAAAGCCTGATGTTTTGATTCTCAACGGACCGACCGTAGGCGTTGACATTGGCGCGAAGTATGACCTCCACGCGCATATTCGCGAAATTGTCAAAGACAAAACCACGGCTGTAATTATTATATCCGATGATATTCTTGAAGTTATTCAAAACTGCAACAGAATACTCGTTGTGAAAAAAGGCCGAATTACCGATGAACTGACAAATATTGATCTCGATGAGACAAAGCTTTTGTCAATCGTAACATCACAGAATTGAGGGGGGTGAATGAGATGAAAAAACTGCTTAAAAGAAATGAATTTTATGTTTCGGTTGTGATAGTGCTGCTTGTTGCGCTGATTCAGGTAAAAAGCGGACAGTTCTTTACACCGAACAATCTTGTTGACCTTGCGCGCTCGTGTATATTTCCCATGATACTGACTCTCGGAGTTATGATGCAGCTTATTGCTCACAGCATAGATGTATCGTTTCCCGCGATAGCGATGCTTACGATGTATACAGTGACCGAGGTTGCCACCACAGCAAATTATACCGGGCCCGTTTGGGTGCTGTTTGTTGCGGCGGCGATAATGGGAATGCTTCTCGGCACGATAAACGGAATTCTGGCAGCATGGCTTAAGCTGCCTACACTCATCATCACGCTTGCAACCTCCAGCATTTTTATGGGTGTTTTGCAAGGAGTTCTTAAGTGCCGAGTTATTGCCGTTATGGCGGAGCCGCTCGAAAAGCTTTCAACGTCATATTTGTTTATCGGAACAAACAGAGAAAGCGGATTGACAAGTCCGCTTCCCACAGTGTTTTTGCTAATGATAGCTGTGGTTGTAATCGTGACATTGATTATGCGCTACACCATGCTCGGACGAGGTATATATGCCTTTGGAGGAGACCCTGTTTCGGCGCAGAGAGCCGGATTTAACATTGTTTTTACACAGATTTTTGTCTTTGCGTTTATGGGCGCGCTTGCCGGAATAGGCGGAATGACAAGAACGGTGCTCACAGGCTCATGCCAGCCGACGACGCTTGTCGGATATGAGATGACCTGCATTGCCGCGGCGGTACTCGGAGGCACGCGCCTTTCGGGAGGGGTCGGAACGGTTAAGGGTGCACTGCTCGGAGTAATACTCATGATGACAGTCAGCAACAACTTAATTCTTTTGGGAATTCCCACATACTGGTCTAAATTCGTGACAGGTGTGTTTATCATATTGGGAATCAGCATTTCATCCTATCAGGCAATAAGAGCTCAAAAGAAAATCAACGCGTCAATAACCGAAGAACAGGGCAATAAAAAGGAGGCTGTGAATAAATGAAAAGCAAAATCACAAGCCTCATGAACAGAGGCAAAAGGGATTCCAACCTGATAAGGCTGCTGATTATTCTGGCAATTTCATTTGCCGTCATGGCGGTATTACAGCCTAATATATTTTTGACAAAGAAATACATTGTGTCAATGCTCTTTCTTTTCCCCGAATATGGCATACTTGCGCTTGCGATGATGCTCGCGATGATCAGCGGCGGAATTGATCTCAGCGTTATCGCCACGGCGAATTTTTCCGGAATTATTGCAATACAGTTTCTGCAGCGATTTTACACCGAGGGTTCGTCGGGTGCGGTGACGGTGCTGTTCCTGATTGCCGCCGTAGCTATTGCGGTTGCAGTAGGAGCTTGCTGCGGAGCTCTGATATCAACGTTTATAGGCATTATAGGTATACCTCCGATGCTTGCGACACTCGGCGGTGCTGATTTGATAATGGGGCTGTCGCTTATAATCACAAAGGGCTCATCCGTAAACAGCATTCCATCGTTTGTATCAGAGATAGGAACAAAGACACTGTTTGGCATTCTTCCGATAACAGTGGTTGTATTTGCGGTTTGCGCTCTGATTGTCAGCTATGCGCTCTCAAAGACATCGTATGGGATAAAGCTCAGGATGATGGGCTCGAATCCGACTGCATCAAAATTTTCCGGTATTAACAACACCGAGATAATTTTTAAAACCTACATGTTCAGCGGTATGCTGGCGGCAATTGCGGGTCTGCTGCTCATAAGCCGCGCAAATTCAGCAAGGGCAGATTACGGCGCGTCGTATGTTATGCAGGCAATTATTATCTGCGTTCTCGGAGGAACAAATCCCAACGGCGGATTTGGCAAGGTCGGAGGCGTAACCGTGGCTATTCTGATTCTGCAAGTTCTCTCCTCGGGCTTTAACATGTTCCCGCAGATGAGTAACTTCTATCGCTCGATAATATGGGGTGTGGTTTTGATATTGGTTGTAATATACAATCATATCAGCGAAAACCGGAGGCTGAAAAGAATGGCAAAGCAGTCTGAAAATAAGCAAAAATAATATATACACGATACGAAAAGCGAAAAAAGCTGTCGCCATCATAAAAGGCGTCAGCTTTTTTTCGGTATCAAAATAGGATAGTTTTGATATATGAAATGGCAGATAACGTTTTTATGTGAAAAAAAACTGTCATTTGAGTGGATTAGTTGACGAATCGGGGAGTACAGCTTATAATAAAACTGTTAATATTAAACAAATTGTAAGTGGGGGTAATACATATGGCATTAAATGATACATTGACAAAAGAATTGCTTGGCAAAAAATCCGTTGCTTCAATAAGTAAATCCACGGGAATTGACAGCAAGCAAGTTGGCCAGATTGTTACGGCGGCCCTGCCGATTTTGATTTCGGGAATGTGTCAGAATTCCGAGTCGAAAGAGGGTTCACAGGCGCTTGCGACAGCGCTTGAAGCTCACGCGCAGCAAAAAACCGATGACGCCGCAAAAATGCTGTCCGAAGCGGATTCTGAAGACGGTAAAAAAATCGTATCGCATATACTCGGAGAGCATACCGAAAACATAGCGAGCGGTCTTTCGGCAAAGACCGGGCTTTCCTCGGAGCAGGTAATGTCTGTTGTGGGCACGCTTGCACCCGTTATACTGTCAATGATAGGCAATCACTCGTCCACTGGAGAGGGCAACAAGGTTGATTCGGGAGGCTTAGGCGGAATACTTACCTCGCTTTTACTCGGAAGCGGAGGAAACGGTACATCGACTAAATCCGCAGGGATTGATGTTGCAAGTATAGCTACGGCGCTGCTCGGCTCCGTAACCTCGTCAGGGGACAACAAATCTGAGAGCAATACCGGCTCGGTCGCAGGCTCACTTCTCGGCAGCTTGTTGGGCGGCGGAGGAGACGGCGGCAACGGCAACGGCAACGAGCTTGCATCTGTGGCAGGAAGTCTTATCGGAAGTCTTTTGGGCGGCACAGGCGAAGGCAAAAAAGGGAAAAAAGATGAGTCCGCTGTTGATGCTATCGGCAGCTTGCTCGGATCGTTTTTGAAATAAGAAAGTCAATGATAAAAAACAAATCGCCCGCTTTATGCGGACGATTTGTTTTTTTAATATGCGCTGTTTTATTTACTGTTTGTTTTGGGATTTTGCATTTTTTGAATTTGAGGCATTAGAAGCATTGTTGCTGTTCTTTGAATTCTGTGTGTTTGTTGAATTGTTGTTTTTTGAATTTTCGGATTTGTTCGTGCTGTTTTTTGAATTTTTATTTTCGGCCATTTGATATCCCACCTTTCGTTATTATTATTGCCGCCATTTACCGAGTTATTTTTGGAAATTTTCGGATTTTGCCAAATGCAATCGGAAATAAGTCCAAACCCTCTGCCTGATAGTGAATATCAGAGCTGCTTTTGATTTCAAGCAATTTGGCAGACATTAATCAAAAAATATTTGTAAAGGCTAACGAAAAATGATACACTTAAATAACATCTGCCGGATATGCGGGAAAATCAATAATTTATTTACAGGAAAAATCAGTTAGGGGTTGTTTTTTATGTCGGGACATTCAAAGTGGAACAATATTAAAAGAAAAAAAGAAAAAACAGATGGGCAGCGCGCCAAAATTTTCACGAAGATGGGGCGCGAGATAACTGTTGCGGTTCGTGAGGGTGGACCGGATCCTCTTTCAAACGGAAAGCTGCGCGACGTTATAGCAAAGGCAAAGGCGAACAACGTCCCGTCGGATAACATCGACAGAATTGTTAAAAAAGCACAGGGAGCCGATAAGGCCGACTATGAAAATATAGTATATGAGGGTTATGGTCCCGGGGGCGTAGCCGTTATAGTGGAGACTCTTACGGAAAACCGAAATCGTACGGCCGCTGATGTGCGTCATTATTTTGATAAATACGGCGGAAATCTCGGGACGAGCGGCTGTGTTTCGTTTATGTTTGAGCAAAAGGGTGTTATTGTAATTGACACCGATGATTTGGACGAAGACAGGGTGATGGAGGATTCGCTTGAGTGCGGAGCGGATGATGCAGTGTTTGAGGACGGTGCTGCGGAAATCATCACAAGCCCCGCACTGCTTAGAGAGGTTCGTGAGAACCTTGAGGCTAAGGGCTACACCTTTGCTTCCGCAGAGGTCGAGTATGTCCCGTCAAATTACACGAGGCTCGAGGGTGAGGAAAATCTGAAAAAGATGGGATTGCTGCTTGAGCATCTCGAAGATAACGATGATGTTCAGGATGTGTGGCATAATCTTGAAAACGAAGAGGACTTGCCGGAATAAACTGTGCGGTCTTTAAGTGACTTTGACAGAATTATCTTCAAAAGCTTCCGCCGAGCATTTTCAAGGAAGCACTGTTTGTAAAAACCTATATTAAGGCAGAGGCTGACGCTCGTGAACCGCACCCCAAAAGTTAGACAGTATGATATACTGTAAATAACGATTGGGGTGTTTTTCTATGCCAAAGGAAGCTGCGGCTAAGGCGAATATTCAATAGGCAACAATTACAAAAGCAATACAAATATTGCGATATTTTTATAAAAATGATATTATAATAAATAATACTATAGGTCTGTAGCTTCGGACCTGCAATTCAAATATATTGGGGGATTTTATAATGGTTAATTTTGATTTTACCGTAACTGACGAAAATGGTTTGCACGCCCGTCCGGCAGGACAGCTTGTCAAAGAAGCTGCAAAATTCGAATCGACAATCACAATTGCCAAAGGAGAAAAAACCGCCGATTTGCGCCGCCTTTTTGCAATAATGGGACTTGCGGTCAAACAGAACGAGACTATCTCGGTTAAGATAGACGGCCCGGACGAGGACGAGGCTGCAAAATTTATAAAAACCTTTCTTTCGGATAACTTTTAAAAGCTTCGGAATAACAAATCGAGTCACGAAAGGCGGATTGGACAAATGCTGATTCTTAATGGAAAGGGAGTTTCCAACGGTCTTGCGTTTGGCAAAGTGTACTATTTTGACAGAGCACCGATTACTATTGCCCGAACAGTGATAAGCGACCCCGCAGCAGAGCTTGTGCGTTTTAGTGAAGCAAAAGCAGCAGCTATCGCCGAGCTTGAAAAGCTCTATGCACATGCGGCTGAAACTATCGGAGAAAAGGATGCCGAGATATTCAGCGTCCATCAGATGATGCTTGATGATTTGGATTATTGTGAGTCGATTCAAGGGATGATTCAGGATGAAAATATCTGTGCCGAGTTTGCCGTAAATGCAACGGCAGATATTTTTGCGGATATGTTTGCGGCGCTTGATGACCCGTATATGAAGGCAAGAGCCACCGATGTGCGAGATATTTCGAGGCGCGTAATCGGGATTTTGAGCGGGAAACGCGACACTATTGTGCTGAATGAACCATCAATTATTGCGACTGACGATCTTACGCCGAGCGAGACGGTTACGATAGACAGAAATCTTCTGCTCGCAATAATAACATCAGGAGGCTCGTCTAATTCACATACTGCTATTTTGTCGCGAACAATGGGAATTCCCGCGATTATCTCTCTCGGGGAAGGACTTACCAATGATATCGGCGGCAAGCAAATCATCGTTGACGCGGATTCCGGCACAGTCTATGTTGAGCCGGACAAGGCTGTCAATTTAAAGATGCACGAAAAGCATGAAGAGTTCGAAAGACAGCGCGTGCTGCTGCATGAGCTTGTCGGCGAGGAAAACATTACGCTCGACGGCAAAAAAATAGAAATTTGTGCCAACATAGGCAGTCCCGCCGATTTGCCGCTTGTCAAAAGGAATGACGCAGGCGGAATCGGTCTGTTCAGAAGTGAGTTTTTATACCTTGAAAGCAATAATTATCCGAGCGAGGACAGCCAGTTTGAAGCATACAAATCCGTTCTTGAGGCAATGGATGGAAAGCGGGTTGTCATACGCACCCTTGATATAGGAGCCGATAAAAAAATCGGATATTTCAAGCTCCCAAAAGAGGAAAATCCCGCGCTTGGATTTCGCGCGATACGCATTTGTCTTGAGAGACCCGAGATTTTCAAAACTCAGTTAAGAGCTTTGCTGAGAGCATCTGTATATGGGCGGCTCTCGGTCATGTTCCCGATGATCACCTCAAAATCAGAAATAGATGATATCAAAAAGCTGCTTGCCGAGTCAAAGGACGAGCTTAAAGCAAAGGGTATTCCTTTCTCCGAGCAGGTTGAGTACGGAATTATGATAGAGACACCCGCCGCTGCAATAATCAGTGACCTGCTCGCAAAGGAGGTCGATTTTTTCAGTGTCGGAACCAATGATCTCACGCAATACACACTTGCGGCAGACCGTCAGAATGCAAGTATAGAGCGATTCATTAACAAGCATCATGAAGCGGTTTTGCGCTTGATAGAATTTGCGGCAAGAAGCATTCACGCAGAGGGAAAATGGATTGGAATTTGCGGCGAGCTCGGTGCGGACACTGCATTGACCAAACGATTTTTGGAAATGGGAATTGACGAGCTGTCTGTATCACCGTCAAAGGTTCTCGAGGTCCGCAATATGGTCAGACATATAACAGTCGACTGAATTAAATTAAAAATTTTAAATGGCGTCAGCGTTTAGCGGGTGTCGTATAACGATGGCAGTGGGGAATTTACGCCGTTGTGCTTTATATGACGCACAAGCTTTCGCGGCGCCATTTTTATCTGAAAGGGATTAATCCATGTCAAAGTATATAATGGCGCTTGATGCCGGAACAACCAGCAATCGCTGCATATTGTTCAATGAAAAGGGAGAGATGTGCAGTGCTGCACAAAAGGAATTCGGGCAGATTTATCCAAAGGCCGGATGGGTGGAGCATGATGCCAACGAAATATGGGCGACACAAATGGGAGTTGCACAGGAGGCGTTGACAAAACTCGGTGTCAAAGCCGGAGATATTGCCGCAATCGGAATAACAAACCAGCGCGAAACCACAATCGTATGGGACAGAATAACAGGAGAACCGGTTTACAACGCGATTGTGTGGCAGTGCCGAAGAACGGCTGAATACTGTGACACTCTGAAAGCAAAGGGACTTGAACAGGCATTTAAGGAAAAAACAGGGCTGGTTATTGATGCGTATTTTTCGGGCACAAAGCTGCGTTGGATTCTTGAGAATGTCGAGGGCGCAAGAGCGCGCGCCGAACGTGGTGAGCTTCTTTTCGGAACGGTGGACACCTGGCTGATATGGAAGCTGACAAACGGAAAGGTGCATGTCACGGACTATTCCAATGCGTCACGGACTATGCTGTTTAATATACAAACGCTCAAGTGGGATGAAGATATTCTCAAGGAAATGAATATACCTAAATGCATGCTCCCCGAGGTCAAGCCGAGCAGCTGTATCTACGGATATGCCTCAAAGGAGTGGTTCGGTGCCGAAATCTCAATAGCGGGCGCGGCGGGAGACCAACAGGCGGCTTTGTTCGGGCAGACCTGCTTTAATGCCGGTGAGGCAAAAAACACCTATGGCACAGGTTGCTTTTTGCTTATGAATACGGGGGAAAAGCCTGTGTTCAGCAAAAACGGGCTTGTGACGACTATAGCTTGGGGAGTTGACGGAAAAATAAATTACGCGCTTGAGGGCTCTATATTTATCGCAGGCGCGGCAATTCAGTGGCTGCGCGATGAGATGAGAATGATAGATACTGCGCCCGATTCAGAATATCTTGCATCCAAAGTACCGGATACAAACGGTGCATATGTCGTGCCGGCATTCACGGGACTCGGTGCGCCGTATTGGGATCAGTATGCCCGAGGAGCGATTGTCGGTATCACACGCGGAGTAAACAAATATCATATCGTGCGCGCAACGGTCGAGTCGCTCGCCTATCAGACACATGATGTTCTCCGCGCAATGGAGGAGGATTCGGGAATTAAGCTGCGTGCATTAAAGGTTGACGGCGGAGCTTGCGCAAATGATTTTTTGATGCAGTTTCAAGCAGATATAAACAAAGCGCCGGTGCATCGTCCGGCATGTGTCGAAACCACGGCGATGGGTGCTGCATATCTCGCGGGTCTTGCGGTGGGGTACTGGAAGAGCAAGGATGATGTGCTTGCAAACTGGCAGATATCCTGTGTGTTCGAACCGAAAATGGATGAGTCGCATCGCAGGGAAATATTAAAGGGCTGGGACAAGGCAGTGAAGTGCGCCTTTGGCTGGGCAAAGGATTAAGGGGAAAATATGCGAGATGTAGTAATAATCGGCGGAGGTGTTATCGGCTGCGCCGTTGCCCGCGAACTTTCACGCTTTGATTTATCAATAATTGTACTTGAAAAAACAGCTGACATCTGCAACGGGCAGAGTAAGGCGAACTCAGGAATTGTCCACGGCGGATACGATGCCAAAGAGGGTACTTTAAAAGCTGAATTTAATGTCCTCGGAAATGCAATGTTTGACAGAGTGTGTTCGGAGCTTGAGGTTCCGTTTAAGCGAAACACGTCGATGGTTGTAGCTTTTGAGGGCGATGACGAGTCATATATTGATGTGCTGTACGCGCGCGGAATAGCAAACGGAGTTCCGAATTTGAAAATTATAACGCGCGATGAAATCCTAAAGCGCGAGCCGAATATAAATGCAAAGGCAAAAAGGGCCCTTTTGGTTAACAGCGGAGGGATTGTCTGCCCGTATGAGCTGACACAGGCATATGCCGAAAATGCAGCAAAAAACGGTGTGGAGTTTCTGCGCAATGCAGAAGTTAAGGCAATAGAAAAAACCGACGGTGGATATATCGTGAAGACCGCCGCGCAAAATTTCGAGACAAGAGCGGTTGTCAACTGTGCGGGATTATATTCGGACAAGATAAATAATATGGTGTCTGAGGATAAATTCACAATTTATCCGCGGCGCGGTGAGTATTATATAATCGACAAAAATTATGAGGGGAAATTCAATGCGACTGTTTTCCAGACTCCGACCGAAAAGGGCAAGGGAATTTTGATAGCGCCGACTGTGGACGGAACAATTTTGCTCGGGCCAACAGCAGATGATATCAATGATAAGGACGATACGCGCTGCACATCCGACGGATTGGAACGAGTGCTTGCGGGCGTGAGCAAAACCTGGAATAACATACCAAACCGCGCGTTCATCACCACTTTTTCCGGGGTGCGCGCACACTGTGACAGAAAGGATTTCGTGCTTGGAGAGGCGATTGACGCGCCGATGTTTTTTAACGCGGGCGGAATTGAGTCTCCCGGGCTTTCGTCTGCACCCGCAATCGGAAAATGGCTGAGCGAGCAGGTTGCGATAAAGCTGAATGCAGAGATCAATGTGAAATTCAATCCCGTGAGAACGGAAATACCGAAATTTCGTTCGATGACAAATGAGCAGCGCAGTGAAGCCATTAAACTGAATCCCGATTTTGCAAAGGTAGTCTGCCGATGTGAGACTGTGACCGAGGCGGAAATACGGGAATCAATACGCAGACCGGTGGGTGCGCGAACAGTCGACGGAGTCAAACGCAGAACGCGCGCGGGTATGGGCAGATGTCAGTCAGGCTTTTGCACCTCGCGTGTGATGGAAATATTGTGTGAGGAGCTTGGGCTCAGCCCGCTTGAGATTACAAAATGCGGAGGAGAATCCAAGCTGCTTACAGGCTATCTTTTTGAGCAGAAAGGCGAAAACAAATGAAGAATGTCGATTTGCTCATTATCGGAGGAGGACCCGCGGGTCTTGCCGCCGCCAAAGCAGCATACGAAGAGGGCTGCCGCGATATGATTATTCTTGAGCGCGAGGACAGTCTCGGCGGAATACTCAAGCAGTGCATTCACAACGGGTTCGGACTGCACACCTTCAAGGAGGAGCTTACGGGTCCTGAATATGCACAGAGATTTATCGACAAGATTAAGGAATATGGAATACCTCATCAGCTTAATACAATGGTCATTGAGGTTACGCCCCAAAAAACGGTAACCTGCGTCAGCCGCGAGTTTGGGCTCGAACAGTTTTGCGCAAAGTCGATTGTGCTTGCGATGGGATGCAGAGAGAGACCGCGCGGCTCGCTGGGTACTCCGGGCTGGCGGTGCGCCGGAATTTACACAGCAGGAACAGCCCAGAAATTAGTCAATCTGCAAGGCCTGATGCCGGGGAAACGCGTGGTTATACTCGGATCGGGGGATATAGGGCTTATCATGGCTCGAAGAATGACCTTTTCAGGCGCGAAAGTGCTGGGGTGTGTGGAGCTGATGCCATACAGCGCGGGCTTAAAGAGAAACATTGTGCAGTGCCTTGATGACTTTGAGATACCGCTGTATTTAAGCCATACCGTCACGGATATCGAGGGCAGGGAGAGACTCAGCGGTGTGACAATAGCGCAGGTGGACGGCAGTCTTAAACCGATAAGGGGCACGGAAAAACACTTTGATTGCGATACACTGCTTCTGTCGGTCGGTCTGATCCCTGAAAATGAGCTGTCAAGCATGGCGGGAGTTGAGATTTCGCCGGCGACAAGCGGCCCTGTTGTAGATGACAGATTGCAGTCATCGGTTGAAGGTGTGTTTGCATGCGGAAATGTTCTTCACGTCCATGATCTTGTGGATTTTGTTTCAGAGGAATCCGAGCGGGCCGGGAAAAACGCGGCTGCATTTATCAGCAAAGCTCTCGCATTCGCAGGTGAAAAGCTTGAGATAAAAGCCGGCTGCGGTGTGAATGCGATTGTGCCTCAATTTATCTCAAAAACAGTATCCGAGCCGACGACGGTTATGTTCAGGCCGCGAGCGGTATATAAAAATGCAACGGTCAGAGTAATGGCGGGCGAGTGTGAAATTGCAGCAAAAAAATGCCGAGTTCTTGCACCGGGGGAGATTGTGACGCTTAAAATACCCGCAGACTATATCAAAAAAGCAGGACAGGCAGAAAGCCTTGAAATAATGGTGGAGGCATAAGTATATGATAAAGGAGCTTACCTGCATCGGCTGCCCTATGGGGTGCCGAATAACCGCAACGCTCGAAAACGGAGCGGTCACAAGAGTTGAGGGCAACACCTGCAATATAGGAAAAAAATATGCCGAGGAGGAGATGACCACTCCGAGGAGAATGGTGACCGCGCTCGTGAGAGTCAGCGGAACGGCTGTGCCGCTCTGTGTCAAAACAGACAAGCCTATTGAAAAAAGTAAGATATTCGACTGCCTTAACGAGCTTGATAAATTCGTCGCCAAACGCCCTGTTCATATCGGGGATATCGTATTGCGCTCGGTGTGCGGCACCGATGTGAATATTGTCGCTACGAGGGAGCTTTAATGTCCGAAATGCTATAAATATCCGATTAAGATAAAGCTGCCTGCTTATCAAGATATCTGAATTACCGCGCCGAAATATTAATAATTCTTAAAAATTTGTTAAGACGGCATCTATATGTGTAAATTATGACACAAAAGATGTATAATACTGCTTACTGAATAATGCTCCGCATCCGAACAATTAAATTCAGTTTTGTATTTTCAGAGCAGCGGAGTGTGATAACACCAAAAGAACGATTCAAAGCCTTTGAATTTGTATTAACAGGCAAATCATAATTATGAGGAATAAAAATGTTTAATCCCGCAAATCTGTTTAAATTAAAGAGCGCTAAGGATAGGTTTATTGCAAATCATCCTAAATTCGTACCGTTTTTAAAGGCCGTTAAGGATAATGGAATCGTTGAGAATATGGTTATTGATCTTAAGGTCACATTGCCGGACGGCAAAACCATAAATTCCAATATTCTTGTGAAAGAAAATGACATTGAGCTTTTTAATGAGCTTTCCGAGCTTATAGATGGTATTTAAATGGAAATAATCGAGTTAAAAGCTCAGTCGGCTATGGTGAAAAAACTATGAGTGCGTGGATGTTGGCGATTATTTATTTCGGACTGGGTATTTTGGGTGCGATAATTTACGGCTGCCTTGAAAAAAAATCCAAGTCTTTCGGCTTGATTTTGATTCTCGGAGCCGTTATTTTTGCGTGCAGATATTTTGAGACGAAAGTCAGCTTTTCCGGTATTCTCATTATGGTGTGGGGCGGGTCGGTTTTGCTTTTGAGCGGCATTGTTATAATGCTTATAATCAATGCTTATTTTACATCCAAAAACAGACATTCCGCTCGTGCGGCAGGCAAACGAGGCGAATCGCAGCGCCTGTCCAAAAGTGTAAAAAGAAGGATGCTTGGCCGTGCGATGCTTATTTTGCCGCTCACGCTTGCACTTGCAACCGGCGTGGTAATGATTTACACAAGCTTAGGCACAAGCTCCGGCTCGGGGGTGTTGGACAACACAATAGCGACACCGGACGCCATAAAAAGCAAAACACTCAATATTCTGATATGCGGAATAGACAATGATAAAAACGATGCGGCGCATCTGCAAAACATGACAGATGTAATAATTCTCGCAAATGTGGATTTGGAAAACAAAAAAGCGGCTCTGCTTCAGATTCCACGTGATACCTATGTGGGAGATATAACCGCGACAGGTAAAATCAATGCGGTTTATAATAAAGAGAAAAATGAGCAAAACGCAATAAATACCCTTGCCGGACAGATTAATAAAATGATGAAGCTTCCGATAGACAACTATGTCACAATCACAATGGAGGGCTTCCGCAAGGCAGTGGACGAGATTGGCGGAGTTGAGGTTAATCTTGAAAAAGAAATGGTGTTTAATCTGCGTGATACCGATGAAAAAATAGTCAGAACGATAACTCTGCCCGCAGGAGTGAACACGCTTGATGGCACAATGGCTGACCTGTTTGTCCGCTATCGCGATTATGTAAGTGCCGATATTGATCGAATGAACGTCCAGCGAATTTTCATGGCGGCTCTTATGAATAAATTGTCAGCACTGTCTGCGCCTAAGCTCATGAGTGTCACTACCGCTGTTTATCCCTATTTAAACACCGATTTTTCGATTGCGGAGCTGACGTCGCTCGCGATGAAGGCAAAGGACTTTTCTGCTGATGCCATCACCGCACTGCGTGTTCCGGGTGAGCCGGCCGTGCGCGCAAACCAATCGGTGTTTACAGTGCATAAAAAAGAGCTTGCCGACCTGCTCAACCTGTATATGCGACCGCACTCAGAGAGCGTTCCGCCGGATGAGCTCGAAGCAATTGAGCTTCAGCACACCACAGGTTTGCTTGATCATTCCGACAAACCGCTGAGTGAGTACGGAGCATAAATATAAGTTGAATCTACTATATGACGAAGCCGCCCGGACAAGGCGGCTTTTATTGTGCGTATAAGGCATATTGACAAACTGCTGACGAAGTTCTTTATTAAGCTATAGTTATAAAGCCTTGTAAAATCCGCATGGGGTAAGTATAATTAATAAGCAGAACAAAATATTCTTCGGAGGACGATTTTAATGGAACGTGTATTTAATTTTTCGGCAGGACCATCCATGCTGCCGCTTCCCGTGCTTGAACAGGTGCAAAAAGACCTTGTGTGCTATGGAAGCTCGGGCAGCAGCGTGATGGAGATGAGCCACCGATCTCGTCCGTATGAAGAAATAATCGAAAGAGCACAGGCAACCCTCAGACGTATAATGAATATACCGGATAGCTATTCGGTTTTATTTTTGCAGGGCGGCGCTTCGTTGCAATTCTCAATGATTCCGATGAATCTTGCCAAACGCGGCGCAACGATGGATTATGCCATCACGGGTCAGTTTGCGGAAAAGGCATTCGAGGAGGCAAAACGATGGGGAAATTCGGTTGCGATATGCTCAAGCAAAGCTGACAAATTCTCATATGTTCCGAGGATTACAGAGGATATGCTCTCAAAGAATGCGGCATATCTTCACATAACGGGAAACAATACAATATTCGGAACAATGTATAATGAGCTTCCTAATTGCGGAAATACCCCGCTTGTGTGTGACCTCTCGTCAATTATTCTCGGACGTGAATTTGATGTGCGTGATTTCGCTCTTATCTATGCGGGCGCACAAAAAAATATGGGTCCGGCAGGACTTACGGTTGTAATCTTAAAAAAAGAGCTGCTCGCCAACGAGCTTGAAAACGTGGTGCCAACGATGCTGCGCTACAAAACAATGGCGGACAGCGACTCTATGTATAATACCCCGCCATGCTTCTCGATTTATGTTGCGGGTCTGGTTTTCGAGTGGGTGGAAAAGCTGGGCGGCGTGGCGGCGATGGAAAGTATAAACCGCGAAAAAGCGGCAATTTTGTATGAGGCAATAGACAGCTCGGACATGTTCGCGGCTGCGGCGTGCAAAGCCGATCGCTCAATTATGAATGCGACGTTTACACTCACAGATGACGAGCTTACAAAGGATTTTTTAAAGCTGTGTGAGAGCCGCGGAATGGTCAACCTTAAAGGTCATCGCTCTGTCGGGGGATGCCGCGCATCAATCTACAATGCCATGCCTGTTGAGGGCATAAACATGCTGGTCAAAACAATGAAAGATTTTGAGGCCGGGCAAAGAGCCTGAGCAGACATCGAAAGGAATTATTGCATAAAAATGTTTAATATAAAGATGCTCAACAATATCTCCGATTCAATCTACGGAGACCTGCCTACGGCGGAATTCAATGTCTCACAGGAACTCGGTGATTTTGATGCGGTGCTGGTGCGCTCGGCGGATATGCACGAGATGAATTTTCCGAAAAAGCTTGTGGCTATCGCCCGTGCGGGAGCGGGAGTGAATAATATTCCCGTTGAGAGCTGTTCGGAAAAAGGGATTGTTGTTTTCAATACACCGGGTGCAAATGCAAACGCGGTTAAAGAACTTGTCCTTTGCGGCATGCTGCTTGCAGGGAGAAAGATTGTTCCCGGAATCGAATGGCTTCAGCAGCAGGGCACGGATGGCACAGCGAACATTGAGAAGCTTGTCGAAAAGGCGAAAAACCAATTTGTCGGTCCCGAAATAAACGGAAAAAAGTTAGGTGTTATCGGCTTGGGGGCTATAGGCGTTATGGTTGCCAATGCCGCAAGTCTCGGGTTTGGCATGGAGGTTGTGGGGTACGATCCATACATGTCTGTTGAGGCGGCATGGCAGCTTACAAGGGCAATAAAGCATGCGGTGAGCATAGATGAGATTATTACCGAATGCGATTACATAACACTGCATCTGCCTCTCAATGAAAAAACGAGCGGCTCAATCGGCAGGGAGCAGCTTGCGAAAATGAAGGATGGCGCGGTTTTGCTGAATTTTGCGCGCGGAGGGCTTGTTGACGACGACGCTGTTCTTGAAGCACTTGAAAGCGGTAAGCTCTATCGGTATGTCACCGATTTCCCCAATGACAAGCTTATAAATCGCACCGGCATAATAGCGACTCCGCATCTCGGCGCATCCACTCCCGAATCCGAGGAAAATTGCGCCGTTATGGCAGCGCAGCAGCTTGCGGCGTATCTGCGTGACGGAAATATCAAAAATTCCGTTAATTTCCCCGACTGTGAGCTTCCGCGCATGGGCGGATACAGGCTTGCTATTGTCAATAAGAATATCACCAACATGGTGGGTCAGATAACGTCGGTGCTTGCGGCCGAAAGTCACAACATCGAGCACATGCTGAACAAGAGCAGAGGCTCATATGCATATACGCTGATTGATCTTGCGAGTGAGCCTACAGGCGCGTGTATTGAAAAAATCAAAGCAATCAACGGCGTGCTGAGAATAAGAATAGTGTAATTTCAAAGCAAAACCGACTGAATCGGGCGGTCAAACGATAAAATAAATTTGTGTTTATTATTCAAGGAGGCAGCGATGAAAAAAAGCAAGGATATTTTTGCAATGGTCGGAGCGAAGGTTCCGCGAATTCTTTTGCCCAGAAAAGGCACCAAGTACGATAAGTTTTCAGTAATCGCATGCGATCAGCATTCCGCCGATCCTGAATACTGGCAGTCGGTTAAAGATTATGTGGGCGACGCGCCATCGGCATTGAATATGATTTTGCCGGAAGCATGGCTTGAGCGTCAGGGAGAACAAACAACAGACATAATAACAAACACCATGCGGCAATACCTGGACGATGGGATATTGGAGGACAGGGGAGAGTGTCTTATTTCTGTTCATCGAACAACGGACTGCGGTATGCGCAAGGGGCTTATGATTGCACTTGACTTGGAGCAGTACGACTATTCAAAAAATGCAAAGACATTAATACGCGCAACTGAGGACACGGTTGTTGACCGATTGCCGGCTCGCATTGCAGTGCGCGAAAAAGCGCCGATTGAAATGCCTCATGTCATGGTTCTGATAAACGACAGACTTAACATGCTTGAGGGAGTTATCGAACGCAACAAAGAGGCATATGAGGTCGCGTATAATTTTGACCTTATGAAGGGCGGCGGGCATATACGCGGAAGAATAATTGACAAGCCGCAGGATCTGCTTGATATTGCAGGAGTTCTTGAGACATTGTACAGACAGAGCGAGGATGGATTTATGTATGCCATGGGCGATGGCAACCACTCGTTTGCAGCGGCAAAACAGCGCTGGGAAAAGCTTAAACCGACATTGAGCTCAGAGCAGAGACAAAATCATCCAGCTCGTTATGCCATGGCTGAGCTTGTCAATATTTACGATCACGGATTGGGAATTGAGCCGATTCATCGCCTGCTCAGCGGTGTAAACGCAATGCAGGTGCAAAGAGAGATAAAGTTTGACGCCGCAAATCCTCCGTCATTGCAGGAATTGCAGCCGCGCTTGGACAGATGGCTTGCAAGGCATCCCGAAGCGACACTCGAGTACATCCACGGTGAGGACGAGTGCCGCCGATTAGGGGAGGCAGAGGGCAGGATGGCGATAATTTTCCCGAAATTTGACCGAGAGAGCATCTTTTCGATTGTCCGTGAAAAAGGCGCTTTTGTCAGGAAGAGCTTTTCTCTGGGCAATGCCAACGGAAAAAGATACTATCTTGAATGCAGAAAAATTGTTGACTAAGCTTTCCGCAAAGCTTTATGCAAGCTTTATTCCTACATTGGCTGATGAAAAAAGCCTGTGATATTTGAAATATTTGTAAAATAACATATGACATAAAAAACAAGCGTCGGGCAGAATGGAAAAAACCACTCTTCTCGGCGCTTGTTTACTTTAGAGTTTTTTTGCTTTGCATGTGGTACAATTGTCACTGAAATACGCATTTGCAGATATTCCGAAAGCGGCAACTCTATGTTGTCGAACAGATGATGCAATAGTGGCGCTGCTTTTGTCGGCAAGGCCTATTGTTCAGGGGGCATTGCAGATAAGCGTTTCGATTAAAGAGCCTATATCGCACGGCTCACATACGCAGCTGTGCAGAACCTCTCGGCTTTCAAGCTCTGAAACAGGCTCCGGAATTATCCATCCGGTCAGCTCCGAAAGCTTCTGCATAATCTCGTATTCGCTTTTGTGCTCAAGTGTGGTATCGGAGATTGCGGAATAAACGCCGCATGGGAACTTGTATGGGCTTGCCGTGCTGACCACTACAGACAGTGAGCTGTCACCGCTCTCGCTTCGGTAGCTTTCAAGTGCGCCGAATGCGACGGCAGTATGCGGGTCCATAACATAGCGATATTTCAACCATGCTTCCGCAATGCTTTTTGTTGTTTTGCTGTCATCGCAGAAGCCCGCCGAGAAAAGCTCGCTGATTTTTGCTTTCAGTTCATCAGGCACGCTATAGCTTCCGCTCTCGGCAAGCTCGCTCATAAGGGAGGAGACAAGTGCCGAATCGTGATCACTCAACTCATATAACAGGCGTTCAAGATTGCTCGAAACAAGAATATCCATCGATGGTGACATCGTTGTGCGGAACTCTCTGTTGCGATTATACACGCCCGTTTTTATGAAATCTGTCAGTACATTGTTGGCATTTGACGCGCATATCATCCTGCCTATCGGTGCACCCATTCGCTTTGCATAATAGCACGCGAGAATATTTCCGAAATTTCCGGTCGGAACGACAAAGTTCACTTTGACTGCAAGAGGGCTGCTTTTTAAAAGCCGGGCGCTCGTGTGGGCATAATATACTATTTGAGGCAGCAGACGCCCCCAATTTATTGAGTTGGCACTGCTTAACTTTTTTCCGTGATTGAGAATTTTTGCCGCAAGACCGTCATCCGTAAAAATAGATTTGACCGCATTCTGGGCGGTGTCGAAGTTGCCGTTTATCGCTATTACCTCAACGTTGCTGCCCTCCTGAGTCACCATCTGCCGCTTTTGAATTTCACTTACGCCGTTTTGGGGATACAGCACGATAATTGATGTGCCCGCCACATCCTTGAAGCCCTCAAGGGCGGCTTTTCCCGTATCCCCCGAAGTGGCCACCAATATGACAATCTCATTTTTTTCACCGGTTATTTTCATTGATGTTGTCATAAGATGAGGTAGAATTTGCAGTGCAACATCCTTGAACGCGCAGGTCGGACCATGCCAAAGCTCAAGCACCGCTGTGCTTGAATCGAGGGTTATAAGCGGGGTCACACTTGCACTGTCAAAGCTGTCAAAATATGCGGCCTCAACACATTCATCAATTTCGTCAAGTGAGAAATCATCGAGAAACATCTCAAAAATCAGCTTCGCCGCGTCCATGTAATTGCAGCTTTGTAAAAATTCCAAATCGTCATCGGTAAATGAGGGTATGCTGTTTGGAACAAAAAGCCCCTTATCACCGGCGAGCCCTTTTACTATGGCCTGTGCGGCGCTCACATCATGCTCTCCGCCTCTGGTGCTCTGATAATTCATAGTATCTCCTCAATGAATATTTTCAAGTCCGAATTGGCGATGAAGTGCCGCCACTGCGCGATCGGCCGCCGCAGTGACGATAATCATGGAAATTTTCACCTCGCTCGTGCTTATCATCTCGATATTTATGCCGTTGTCCGCCATGGCCTGAAATGAATCGGCGGCGACTCCCGGGTTTTTTACGCCTGCTCCGACAATGGAAATCTTGGACACATCAGTGCCGTAGCTCATTCCCGAAGCTCCTGTTTCACCCACCAGTACATTGACCACCTTCACGGCCTTGTCCAACTGATCCTGCAGGACAGTAAAAGCAATATCGTTGCTTTTCCCGCGTACTGCACTCTGGATAACCATGTCAACGGTAACGCCTTTAACAGCAAGTGCGCGAAATATCTTGCCCGCGACTCCGGGCTCATCAGGAACATCGAAAATTGCGATTCGCGCAACATTGTTGTCGCGTGAGATGCCGCTGATAACGCGCTGTCCCTCAAGTCGGCTTGCGGCTGTCACCATTGTTCCGGAATCTCTGGTATATGAGCTGAGCACTTCAAAATCAACATCGTTTTGAAGTGCGCATTCAACCGCGCGCGGATTCATCACCTGTGCTCCCATTGCGGCGAGCTCAAGCATTTCCTCATGAGTGATACCCTCAAGCTTGCTCGCCGTATTTACAATGCGTGGGTCTGTGGTATAAACGCCGTTAACATCGGTGAATATTTTGCACTGATCGGCACCGAGAGCGGCGGCGAGAGCTATTGCGCTCGTGTCTGAGCCGCCTCGCCCGAGAGTTGCAACATCGCCGTTTGGCATAATGCCCTGAAATCCGGCTACAACCACAACCTTGCCCTTTGAAAGCTCATCCTTCAAACGCTTTGAGTCTATGTAGGCAAGATGAGCATGTCCGTATTCCCCGTCACAGCAGATTCCCGCTTGAAAGCAGGACATTGAAAGGGCGGGTATATCAAGGCTGTTCAGCATCATCGCCATATACGCGGCAGACTGCTGTTCGCCGGTTGCCATCAGTGAGTCAAGCTCACGCTTATTGTTCTTTGAGCTGATTTTGCGGCTGAGATTCAGGAGCTCGTCTGTTGTGTCACCCATTGCGGACACAACCATGACAACATCGTCTCCGTTATACTTCATGTCCGCGATGCGGGAGGCAACAGCTTTAATGCGCTCAAAATCGGCAACAGAGCTTCCCCCGAATTTACAAACAACCAATCCCATTTCAATTCACTCCGTTTCTGTTAAAGCACTGTCACAACTGCACCGCTATTGTCGGCGTCAAGTATGTGCGCGCATGAATTTATATCTGCCGTGGCAAACCCGCGCTCCATTGCGAGCGCAATTTCCGAGGTGTTGTCAAAGGCAAGGGCTATTATCGCAGGTCCTGCTCCGGAAATCATCGAGCACAGTGCACCTGAGTGAAGGGCGGATTCGGTCACCCGCTCATAGCCGGGTATCAGAGATTTTCTCGCCGGTGTAAAAACAATGTCATCGCTCGCAATATCCATGTTTTTCAGTTCGCCGCTTGTCAAGCCTGCGACAAGAAAACAGGCGCGCTGTACTTGAGATATAACAGCCGACAGCGGGAATTCCTTGGGCACAACCGAGCGTGCAAGCTTGGTCGAAAGCTCATAGTCAGGAATTGCGGCGACAAATTTCAGATGTGAGTCGAGGGGAATTCTGTGGTAAAAAACCTTGCCGTTAACGCCCATGGCGACAGTAAATCCTCCGACGGCGCAGGGCACAATATTGTCAGGATGACCCTCAATTTCAGTTGCCGCTTCAATTAGTTCGTCGACGCCTAACGGATTTCCGAGCCACGCATTTGCGCCGAAAACTCCCGCAACAAGCGCGCAGGCACTGCTGCCGAGTCCGCGGCTTGCTGGAATATCGGTCTCCATGGTTATTCTCATTTCGGGGAAGGTCTTTCCGACCAGCTCAAATATTCTTCTTGCCCCTGACAAAACAAGATTCTTCTCAAGCGGGATGTCATGTTCAAACCCGCGCTTGAAAATTATTTCGAGTTCATTGCACGACTCGAAAACGACCGTGAGATATTTTGAAAGCGCAATTCCAAGACAATCCACACCTGTTCCGAGATTTGCGGTGGATGCCGGAACTCTGACCTGTATTTTCATAGAAGCTCCTATTTTGTGCGATGCACATATAATGATTTGAAAGTGTGTCCGCCATGTAAAGTGTATCGGCGGTTAACGGCTATTCATCGTTAAGACCCAAACACATGAAGGTGTGTATGCGGTTCACGTAATCTTTCTGCATAAGAAGGGAAAGAGAATCGCGAATTGCCTTTTCCTTGGCCGGATGCGTGATAATAATCAGCTCGGCGGATTTGTCCTTGTTCGGATTTTGAATCAGGGACAAAAGACTGACGCCGTTTTCGCCGAAAGCCGTTGCGACACCCGCAAGAACTTTTGGCTTGTCACTGACTTTCAAGCGCACAAAAAAGCTTGAATACAGCTCATCAATAGCGGCGATTTGCATGTCCGTGCCGCTTGTGCTGCGATATCGTCCGTGGACGCCGTGCCTGATGTTGCGGCATATATCCATGATATCTCCGACGACTGCCGACGCAGTGGGCAGAGACCCGGCGCCGCGCCCGTACAGCATGATGTCCCCGACTGCATCGCCATGCAAAAACACGGCATTGAACGAATCATTTACCGAGGCGAGCGGGTGGGTGACAGGAACAAACGCGGGGCGCACAAACATCAGAAGCTTCCCTTCTACCTCACGGGCAACGGCGAGAAGCTTTATGACATAACCCATTTTATGCGCAAGTGCGATATCGCTGTCGTCAATATCGGTTATTCCCTCGCAATAGACGTCGTCAAGGGTAACCTGAGTATCAAATGCAATACCCGCAAGTATTGTGATTTTTCTCGCCGCATCGGTTCCCATGACATCCGAAGCGGGATTCGCCTCGGCAAATCCAAGTTCCTGTGCTGTTTTCAGCGCTTCGGAATACGAGAGTCCTTCCGAACTCATCTTTGTGAGAATAAAGTTTGTGGTTCCGTTGAGAATTCCGACTATCTGCGAAAAACGATTACCCGAAAGAGATTGTTTAAGCGGCTGTATTATAGGTATTCCTCCGCCGACACTCGCCTCAAAATACAGGTCGACGCCGTGCTTGTCCGCAAGTGCAAAAAGCTCACATCCGCGCTGAGCGATAAGATCCTTGTTGGCGGTTACAACATGCTTGCCGTGAGTTATAGCTGTCTTAATATAATCAAAGGCCGTCGTGGTTCCTCCAATCAGCTCGACAACTATCTCTATTTCATCATCGTTTACAATGTCATCGATTGAACTGCAAAGCTGCTCCGGTACAAAGCCCAAATCCAATGCTTTTTGGGGTGAGCGGGCGAGCAGCTTTTTTATTGAAATTTGTTCATCTATGCGATTTGAAATTACCGCTTCGTTTTTTCCGAGCAGTTCACAAACTCCCGAAGCGACTGTTCCGCAGCCGAGTATTGCTATTTTAATCATGTGTTCCTCCGATTTCGGTTCTGCCATTAGTTCTTGCATCCAAAACCCCTTTAAGTGATTTGAGAAATTCAATCAGTTCGGACGGGTTGTCAATCTGCTGAGACATGCCTACCGATATTGTGACAAGCGCCGCCCCGTGAGACGGAAGACTCTGGTTTATAGTGAGTACGTTGCCCTTAAATCGGGCGATCTCGTTGAGTACACTGGAGAGCACACCGGGTGTGTGGTCAAGCATAAGCGAGATATTGACTATATCCATAGAGCTCAAGTCAAAATATGTGAATATTCCGTCCTTGTATTTGTAGAAGGTACTGCGCGCAATTCCGAGAGCTTCACAAGCTTCGGGAATTCCCAAAGCTTTTCCGCGCGTCAGCAGTTCCTTGGCATGGACCGTTTTTATGAGCGCCTCAGGAAGAATATCCTCGGCAACAACATAAAATTTCCTGTCTCTATTGTTCATATTGCTCCTGCTGTCCGTGTATAACGGACAAGTTATACTGTACTCGGACAATTGTAGCGCATTGCCACATTAAAATCAATAGAATAACAAAAAAAGTCCAATTCCACCGAATTAGGTAAAAATGAACCGGAATTTGTGTTTATTTTGTATATTAACCGATACAGATTCAGACAATGTCCGAATAAGGACAGTGAATACAATGAGTTTTTAACGCTGTACTATTGACAATATCGATATTCGATGCTATATTAAAATTCAGATATTGATAATCGATATTAGCGGAGGTTATCAAATTGGCAAGAGAAAAATATCAAACCCTAACGGAGCAGATGTTTTACATACTGCTCTGTCTGCAAAGTGAGTGCTGCGGTGTGGACATTATGAAGAGGATAGCTGAAATGACCGAGCAGCGGGTTACAGTGGGTCCCGGAACACTGTACGCACTGCTTGATAACTTTGCAGCGCAGGGCTTTATAACTCAAACTAATATAGAAAATCGCAAAAAAAGTTATGTTATCACAGAAATCGGCAAAGAAATGCTTAACAAAGAATATATTCGTCTGCACCGACTGACTAATGATTATGAAACCTTTATGAAAGAGGTACTATAGATGAAGACAACAAAGAGACTCAGGTTAGTCAACTATAATTACTACAAGGAGATTGAGCAAAAGCTGGAGCTCTATGCGCAAAAAGGGCTTGTTTTGCAGAAAATAGGTTCTTTTTTTTGGACATTCAAGAAAACAGAACCGCAAAAGCTGAAATACACCGTCACATATTTTGCGGAGGGTTCGATTTTCAATTCTCATCCGACCGACAATCAGCAGACCTACTTTGACTATGCAAAGGCGGCGGGATGGGATTTCGTTTGTGAATATAATCAGATGCAGATATTCTGTTCTTCACTCGACGCTCCGCCGGAATTTGAAACAGATGAGGCGGAGCAGCTTGAAAATATCCACAGATGTATGAAAAAAAGCTTTGTGATATCACAGCTATTAATGCTTGTGGCATTTGCATTGAACTTGTTTTTAAACCTTGATCGATTAAGGCAAAACCCGACAGACTTTCTGTCAAGCAATGTGGATTTGTGTATTTTGCTTATGATGTTCGGAATTGTACTCTATACATCCTATTCCTTGATTTCTTATTATGTATGGTATATCAAATCCAAGAAATCCGTTGCTGTAGGCGGCACCATCCTCAACAACTTTCATAAAAGCAGGCGATACTTTGAGATAACCTATCTTGTACTTCTGTTTTCACTGGTCGGATATATGTTTCTTCATCTGTTTTCAAGCACCTCTTTTGGTATAATTGCTCTTTCTGTGGTGCAGCTGCCACTGTTCGCCCTTGTGTTTTGGGGTTCAATTACATTGCTGAAAAAACTTAAAATCTCTGCAAAAGCAAATAAAATAATCTCAAGTCTGCTTCTTGTCATAACCGGCACTTTGTATCTCGGCTTTATATTTTTCGCTATTTCGCAATTTAATTTTCCCGAACGTTCAAATAGACCTTACACAACTGTCGACTGGGAGATGTATAGTGGAATGACAAGAGAATATCGCCTTTATAACGACACAATACCGCTTACCTGTGAGGATTTGTATGGGGATACCGGTTTTGAATACTATTCTTATGAGGCGGAGAAGGAAAGCACACCCGCGCTTGTAAAAAATTCTTATTCTCAGACTCGTCCTCCGATGAAAAACGCTCCGCCGGCGCTTGAGTACAGCATATACAAACCAAAATTTGATTTTGTCAAAAGCATTGTTGTATCAGATTTAACAGAGCTTGATGACCTATCTGATAGAAAGCTCGAAGCGCTTGACAACGCACTGTTTTCTACTGAAAAAGCATATAGCTTTTATTGGGAAGACGCTGGCGGAAGATTCTTTACAGGCGAATATATACTGGTTTTCACCGACAGAATCATCCACATTGTGGCGGAAACACCATTTACATCCGAGCAAATTGAAACAGTCAGAGATAAGCTGCTGATTAACAGTTGAGATTTACACTGTGTTTCGATTATAAGAGCAGCTGCATTTTATAATATGCCCGGTATGTACACTGAATAATTCAGGCCATATGCGCGCTTTGACTTTGTTCGAGAGAGTTGCCGACATAGACAGTGGCACGGCTTTTTCCATTGCGCTTCGATTCATAAAGTGCTATGTCGGCGGCTTTGTACAGTTCATCAAAGGTTGCGGTGCCCTCCCCGCAAAAAGCGATGCCTATACTCGATGAGAGCGTAAAGCCCTTGTTTTCACCGGCATAGGCGGACATAAGTCCGCAGAGCTCAGCAGCTTTTTTAACAGCGGACTCCTGCGTCGCATCTTTCATAAAAACCATAAATTCATCTCCGCCGATTCGTCCGATAAGGTCGGATTGCCGAAAAACAGTGCTGATTGCGCGAGATGCTTCAAGAATTATGGTGTCCCCGAACGGATGCCCGTAGGTGTCGTTTATCTGCTTAAAATTGTCAATATCAACAAGCATAATACAGTGCTTTCCGCTTTTGCCTATTACGCCCAGAAACTCATTGACTCTTCGCCTGAATGTGACCTTATTTAAAAGGTGGGTCATTGAGTCCGTATATGCCAGTTCACGTAGCCTGGAAATCTCGTCGAGGGCGTTTTTGCTTTGCAATATATCTGTTATGGTGACAACCGCATGGGTGCGCTTATCGTCGGTCTTAAAGGCGCGCCCGTGAAGCAGTGCGGTTTTTTCGTTTTTCAGGTGTACAGCGGAATCGCAATATCCGTCACCATTGTGAAGAGAGAGCTCCGTTGCAAAACCGTCAAATTCATCTTGATCAAAAAACGATGAAAAGTTATGCTTTATAATTTTATCTTCGTCTATGCCAAATAGGCGGCAGGCATGTGAGCTCGCCCAAGTGATTGTGTAAAATCCGCGGTCGAATATAAATTCAATTATTGAGCTGTCGATGTATTGTCTTATGTTGTCATTAAACAATCTGTCACACTTCCCTTAAGCAATGAAAATAAGCACCATAATTTACATTCAAGTTTAATGCGGGAAATATGAATTTATTGTCTAAAAAAGCAATATGCATAAAATTTATGAAATACTTCACGCAATTTGACTTTAAGCCAATAAACACACCTGTTTTCTTGATTTAAAGTTCCAATGCTTATATAATTATACTGTAATCGGCAGCGGGGAGAAATGAAATATCCAATTAACGAACGGAGCGGTATCTATGAAAACAACCTTGGTCGGATATACGGGATTTGTCGGGGGAAATCTTGCGCGTGAGCACGATTTTGATAGGCTGTACAATTCGAAAAATATCGGTGAGGCATTTGAGACGGAGCAGGGGCTTGTCGTGTACAGCGGCGTGCGGGCCGAAAAGTTTCTCGCGAACAGCGACCCGGACGCCGACAGGAAAATAATCGAAAACGCAATCGACAATATTCGCCGCATGAAGCCCGAAAAACTTGTGCTGATAAGCACAATAGACGTTTACGGGAATCCTAAAGGCGTTGATGAAGCTACGCCTATTGACACGGACGGGCTGCAGGCGTATGGACGAAACCGATATATGCTTGAAAGATGGGTAAGCGAAAATATTGAAGATTTTCATATTGTGCGTCTGCCGGGTCTGTTTGGGCGAGGGCTGAAAAAAAATTTTATTTATGATATGATTACTCTTGTGCCAGAGATGCTGAAAGAGGATAAATACGGCGTGCTTTGTGAACAGTCAAGGTTAGTCGCCGACAGCTATGTAAAAGCGCCGAACGGGTTTTATAAGCTTGTTGCAGACGAAAAAAAGCGCGCACTTCTCCGCGAGTTTTTTGAAACCAATGAGTTCAATTCGCTCAAATTTACCGACAGCCGCGCGGTATATCAGTTTTACAATCTTGAAAATCTGTGGCACGACATCAATATCGTGATTGAAAACGGAATCAGGCTGCAAAATATATCGAGCGAACCGGTGAGTGCGGCTGAAATTTACAAATTTGTAAATGGCGGGGAATTCGTTAATGAAATATCCTCAAGTCCGGTGTTCTATGATTGGCGGTCACTTTATGCTGACAGGTTTTCGGGAAAAGACGGTTATATATACGACAAAATGACTATACTTTCCGAAATCAAGGACAGAATCAGACAGGGAATATAGTTTGCGGTAAATAAAGAATACGGAGCGGACAAATGAAGCTTTCTATTTCAAATATCGGATGGGACTCCGCCGACGATGAGCAGATGTATGTGCAGCTGCAAAAACGGGGCTTTTCGGGACTGGAAATTGCACCTACGCGTCTGTTCAAGCCTCCGGTCTACGAGAAGATATCTGAGGCGACCGACCTTGCAAAAAGACTGAAAGGTGAATTCGGACTTGAGATTTCAAGCATGCAGTCAATATGGTTCGGCAGAACAGAGAGCATATTCGGAACCGAGCGGGAGCGAGCCGCGCTTGTTGAATACACAAAGTGTGCAATTGATTTTGCACGGGCGGCAGGGTGCGCAAATCTGGTGTTCGGATGTCCGAAAAACCGCAATAAGCCTGTTGGGGCAACAGAGAATACCGCCGAAAAGTTCTTTGCGGAAATTGGCGGGTATGCCGCGCAAAACAGCTGTACCATCGCACTTGAGGCAAATCCTCCTATATACAATACCAACTACATCAACACAACTCAAGAGGCGTTTGCGCTTGCCGAAAGACTCGGCGCGGGCATAGCTGTGAATCTGGATTTCGGAACCATAATACATAACAATGAATCGCTTGAGTCGGTTCGAAACAATTTGGGGCGGATAAGCCACATACATATAAGTGAGCCATATCTTGCTCCGATTGAAAAACGGGAGTTGCACTATGAGCTTGCGGACATTCTGCGTTCAGGCGGATATGACAAATATGTTTCAATCGAGATGAAAAGTCTTTTATTGGACACAGTGCTCGAAACATTGGAGTATATAAGCGAGGTATTCGGGTGAAGGAATATAGAGATATAGCGGGAGTTCCGAACTTTGACGCATTTGAATACGGCAAAAAATCGAGCGAATACATTCTGCTTATACCGATAATAAACGAGGGGGAACGTATTGCAGCCGAGCTTGAGCGCGCAAAGTCGGCGGGAATATCGCAAATTGCGGATATTGTACTGTGTGACGGCGGAAGCTCTGACGGAAGCACAGACGAGACAACTATGCGCAGCATGGGCGTTAAGAGCGTGCTTGTGAAGCGGGGTCCGGGGAAGCAGGGTGCGCAGCTTCGAACAGGTATTTGGTGGGCGCTTGAGCACGGGTATGAGGGCATTATCACAATCGACGGAAATAACAAGGACAGCATCGAGAGTGTCCCTCTGTTTATTGAAAAGCTGAAAGAGGGCTTTGATTTTATTCAGGGTAGCCGATTTATTCAAGGCGGAGAAGCGGTAAACACCCCGATGTCTCGACATCTTGCGGTCAGGTTCATTCATGCGCCGATTATATCGCTTACGGCACATTTCCGATTTACGGATACGACAAGCGCATTTCGCGGACACAGCCGCCGATATCTTGAGGACGACCGCGTACAGCCGTTTAGAGATATATTTTCCGAATATGAGCTGCTCGCATATCTAAGCGTTCGCTGGTCGAAATGCGGGTACAGTGCATGTGAGGTTCCGGTTAAGCGCGAATATCCGAAAAACGGAAAAACGCCGACCAAAATCAGCCCGATTAAGGGAAACTGGCAGCTTTTGAAGGTGCTGTTTAAAAACGCGTTCGGAAAATACAATCCCCAATAATAAAAAAGGATTATTTTGAATATGGTTTACGACAAGATAATAATCGGAGCGGGCATATATGGTATGTATGCGGCGATAGAATGCGGCAGACGCGGACAAAAGATACTTGTGCTTGAGTGTGATACGGAGCCGTTTATGCGCGGAAGCTTTGTCAATCAGGCGCGTGTCCATATGGGTTATCACTACCCGAGAAGCCTCTCAACGGCAGTGAAGTCGGCAAAGTATTTTAACCGCTTCTGTTCGGATTACGGGGACTGCATAAACGGTGAGTTTGATCAGGTTTATGCCACAGGTGCCGCCTATTCATGGACTAATGCGGCTGAATTCATGCGCTTTTGCAAAGCCGCGAATATCAGATGCGACGTTCTTCCCAATGACCGTTACTTTAACGACGGCATGTGTGACGGAACCTTTTTGACAACCGAATATACCTTTGACGCAAAGCTGATGGCTGAAAAAATGCTCGGACAGGCAGAGAGCTGTGACCGGGTTGAATTTAAATTCGGATCGGCGGTAAGCGCCGTTACAAAAATGCAGAATACATATGTTGTGACCGCAAACGGAGAAAAATATGAGACTCCTTTTCTGTTGAATGCCACATATGCAAGCACGAATCAAATATTGAGTATGCTTGAATTACCGCCGCTGAAAATCAAATACGAGCTTTGTGAAATTATTTTGTGCACAGTTTCGGAGTCGCTGAAAAATGTCGGAATAACCGTTATGGACGGGCCCTTTTTCTCAATTATGCCATTTGGAAAAACAGGGTATCACTCGCTGACCGCGGTGACCTTCACTCCTCATGTGACAAGTTATGACGCACTGCCGACCTTCAACTGCCAGCGAAATAATCCGAAATGCTCACCGAGTCAGCTTATGAACTGCGACGGCTGTCCCGCGTGTCCGGATTCCGCATATCCGTATATGAGCCAGCTTGCCCGTAAATTTCTAAAGGACGAGTACAGGTTTGAGTTTGTGCGCTCGCATTTTTCGATGAAGCCGATATTAAAGGCGTCGGAAATTGATGACAGCAGGCCGACGCTCGTGCGGACACTGACCGAAAGCCCGACGCTCGTGAGCGTGTTTTCAGGTAAAATAAATACAATATATGACCTTGACGAGGTGTTGAAATGATAAAGGATAAAGAGAAAAATTTTGTATCTGCCGTGGTTTATATAGGAGAGAATCCCGAACTCGTAAAGCCGTTTTTGGATATGATTAATGGTCAGTTAGGGGATAATTTTGAGCAATACGAAATAATCTGTGTCAATGATGCATGCAGAATGACTGCCGAAGAGGTTCGCGGGTATTCCGCACACGGCAACACGAGCGCGCCGGTGACACTCGTGAATATGAGCGTGAAGCAGGGCGTTGAGCTCTGCATGAACGCGGGAATCGACATCTCAATCGGAGATTATGTTTTTGAGTTTGACAGCATGCTTATGCCATACGAGCCGTCGCTTGTCTTTGACTGCTACAAAAAAGGGCAGGAGGGCTTTGATATCGTGACGGCTACTCCGAAAAAAAAGAGCCGATTCACCTCCAGGTTGTTTTACAATCTTTTCAATGCGAGCTCACACAGCGAATACAAGCTTGTGACAGACAGCTTTCATCTGCTTTCACGTCGAGCAATAAACCGACTTCACGCAATAAACCCGTGTATGCCATACCGAAAGGCGGCATATGCGGCAAGCGGGCTGCGATTGGCCTCAGTCGGCTATGAGCCTGAGGGAGAGTTTGCAGCAGGTCGGGAATATCGCATGACACAGGCGATTGATGCGCTGGCACTTTACACAAACGCGGCGTTCAAGCTGAGCTTCGGAATATCCTTTGCCATGCTGCTTGTTGCGCTGTTCAGCGTGCTTTACACTGTTGTCATATACATTGCGGGTAAGCCCATAGAGGGCTGGACGACAACCATGCTGCTGCTTTCCGGCGGATTTTTCGGAGTATTTCTCCTGTTTACCTTTGTCATAAAATATCTGTCGCTCATCGCTGATTTGGTATTCAGAAATCAAAAGTATCTGGTCGAGTCGGTGGAGAAGATTCAATATGAATAAAAGAAAAATCAGACACTCACTCCTGTGGATACTGCTTGCCGTCATACTTGTCCTACTTGTGCTTTTTAAGTTTTCACTCACGGGTCGGCAAATGGCCGAGGTGTATTTCTCAAGCTATGCGCCGATAGATGACACGCTGATGTATGACAGTGCCGTCAGCATCGTCGAGGGCAACTGGCTTGGGGACTACACATGGAAAACCATGAGCAAACACATGTTTTTTTCGGTATGGCTTGCCGGTTTATCTAAGCTTGGCATCCCGTATCTTGTGGGCGGACAGCTGCTCTACCTTGTCGCGTGCATCGCCGCCGCGGCTGCCGTTATTCCGCTGTTTAAGCGAAAATGGGGGTCAGCCGTTGTATTTGCGCTGCTTTGGATGTCCCCGTACAGCTGGGCGCAGTTCACCCTGAGGGTGTACCGCGATAACATTTTCCCGTCGCTCTGCCTGCTGTTTTTCGCGGGAGTTATCGGAATGGCTGTGCGGTTTAAAGATAAGCCGTACAAATCGATACCCTTTGCCATAGCGGCCGGCTTGGGGCTCGGAACGGCGTGGCTGACACGCGAGGACGGAGTTTGGCTGCTGCCGTTCGCAATATGCGCTGCAATTGCATATTTGGCAATTGTCCTTATGCAGAAAGAAAGGCTCGTCTCAGGATTAAAGCATGCGATTATGCCGGCTGTGGCGCTCACTGTGTGCTTTGCGTGCGTCGGGTTATACTGCTTTAAGAACTACCGGTTTTACGACAGGTTTGTGATAAGCGATTTTACCTCTTGGGAGTTCAATGATGCGGTGGGCGCACTGCTTCGCTGTGAGACTGACGGAGCGCATGACAAAAAGATACTTGTGTGCAAGGAGACACGTGACAAGGTAGCCGCCGCTGTTCCGCTTTATGCCGAAATTGAAAAGGTGATTGAAGAAAATCCGGCGCTTTACGGAGGATACGGATATCCCGAGCAGCAGGAGTTCAACAGCGGAGGTTTTTGCTGGGCATTGCGCATTGCGGTTTCCGAGGCGGGATACTATAAGGATGCGGTTACGGCGCGTGATTTTTACGCCGAGCTTGCCGACGAAATAAACAAGGCGTGTGACAGCGGTGCGCTTACACATAATGGCGGAAAAAAGAGCACAACCCTAATGCCGTGGCAGAGAGAATTTCTAAAGCCGACAATCGCCGAGGTCGGAAGCTCGTTCGGGTGCCTTCTGGGATTTGAGCAGACCTCATCGCTTGCCGCACTGAGCACAGCTCCAGAGGAACAGGCAAATCAGATGTCGCAATTTTTACATCAGGAAGTCAGCTCAATGGTTAATCCCGATACGGGACAGGCGATGTATTCTCCCGAACAGCGTGACGTGGAGATAAAGCTCCGCGCAATTTCAGGGGTGTATCGAGTAATTATTCCATGTGCGCTGATAATGGCGCTTGTTGTGCTGTGCCTTGATATCGCAAAAGCCATCAGGGAAATTGCTGCAAAGAAAATCGGAGTGGCTGCTATGCGGGCGGTTATGGTGCTCGGAGTGGCACTCTCAATCCTGCTGCGCATAGGAATTGTGTCATACATAGAGGCGGCAAGCTTCCAAATCGGCACATATCTGCTGTATCTGTCTTCGGCAGGGCCGCTGATACTGCTGTTTGCGGCTTATGGAATCGTTGGGGTGTCTGAGCTTGTATATGATGCAATCTCCGCACAGCTGCAAAAAAAATTCGCTCTTGTCAAACAGGACAAAGCGACGGATGAAATCCCGACAAACTGAATTCGAACTGTATCGTGGTTACAAGAATTTTTGCATACGGCTTGTGAATCATTGCCGCACGCCATACATTTAAAAATCTCCGGACGTAGGGTGAAAACTACGTCCGGAGATTTTATTGCAGAAAAGTAAAGAAATGGCTTTATTTTTTGCCGTTAAGAAGTCTGTTTAAGAGATAATCGGCTTTTGCAAGATCTCGCTTTTTTATTGAAAGCATGTATCCATTGTTATCCTTTGAAGCGCCCAGCCACCTGCTTCTGAATCTCAGACAGCCGGATCTGAACGGCTTTATGGTGGATTTGATGTCGTTTTGGGAAAGATGCTTGCTGATTGCTTGCAGCTCCTCGGCGGTTTTCCCGCTTATCATGTCTATGCTGTCAAAAAACATATTTTCTCTCCTGTTGCGGTGCGGCAATATTTTTATAAAAAAGAGGCGATGTCCGAAATGCTTTTTCGAACCTTAACGCGGAGAACATCATCCTCTTTAGCATACCCGACACATATCACCAGTGATACTTTTTTCTTTTTATCCAGGCCGATGTAATCCTTGATTTTCTTTTCGTCAAACCAGCCGACAATGCAGGTCGAAAGTCCCTCCTCCTGCGCGGCAAAACATATATGGGCAACGAGAAGACCTATATCATATCCTGCATAGTGCTGCCCCAAAAGCTTTCCGCCGATTTTAGCTGTGCGTGTTGATTCCTCCTCATTTATGACGATGAATGCGGGGCACTCGGAGGTGAATTTATTCATGCCCATATTCTGTAAGCACTTTGAAAAAGGAGGCGTTCGGTCTCCGCTTATCACGGTCATATGCCATGGCTGGGAATTGCACGCCGACGGGGATAGTCTTGCCGTATCTATAATGCGTTCGAGCTTGGAATGTTCAACCTGTCTGTTTGAATATTGTCTGCAGCTCTGTCTTGTGCTGACCATTTCGTGAAATGTCATATACACACCCTCTTAAATATCTTTGATTCAGAATAGCACAAAACACGTATTTTTTCAATCTAAAACAAATATAACATCCGCTCGGAATATAGTATAAAGAGACTTTAAATCAATGGAAATTGTCGCGCTTATTTAATTTTATTTTAAAATGTGTTGGAAGCCGAACAGCGATTGGATTTTCGATTGTTCGGAAGACATTAATATAGAACAATTCATAAAAATATGATATCATAGCACTGTAAGGGATAAAAATATGATAATAACTATATCGGCGGCAGCTGTGGCTATTTACTTCTGCCTTCTGTTTATCGGACGGAGATTGACGGTTAAGCACTATGAAATTGTATCGAAAAAAGTGTACAGAGAAGTAAGAATCGTTCAGATATCCGACCTTCACGGCAACTCTTTCGGCGAAAATAACGCAGACCTGCTCGACCCGGTTATAAAGCAAAAACCCGATATGGTAGTTTTGACGGGAGACATTGTAACGGATGCTCTGCCGATTAATGGGATTGCCGACTTTATCGGCACAATTTCGAGCCGATATCCATGCTACTATGTGTATGGCAACCATGAGCTTCGATATATGGTGGACAAAGAAACCGAAAATATGATGATTGGATGCGGAGTCGGGGTACTCAACGGACAAAAGTCCGAAATTAACGTTGGCGGACGGACTATACAGGTGTGCGGGGTTATTGACCCGAAAATAAAGCCGGATGAATTTTTCAGCCAACTTGCGACGCTTAATAATGAAATAGATATCACTGAGCTTTCCGTGCTGCTGACGCATCGCCCCGAATATGCCGAAAAGTATGCGTCATATAATTTTGATGTGGTGCTCAGCGGGCATGCGCACGGTGGCCACTGGAGAATCCCCAAAATTATGAATGGACTGTTTGCGCCTAATCAGGGGCTGTTTCCAAAATATGCAGGCGGAAGATATGATTTTGACAATCAGACGTTGATTGTCAGCCGTGGCCTTGCAAAGCAGTATCTTATTCCAAGATTATTCAATCCGACTGAGCTTGTTGTGATTGATATTGTGCCGAGTGAAAAAAACGAAAGGAATACTCAAAATGGAAAAAACCATTGTAATTCGCGGTATAGGAAGTGCGGCGGCAGCGCCCGACATAATTGAAATTGCTATTGTTCTCAATGCCACTGATATTGACTATCAGAGGACAATGACAATGGCAGCCAATCAATATGCGCAGATTTGTGCTGTTCTCACACCGCTCGGATTTTCAAAAAAAGACCTCAAGACCACTATGTTCAATGTGGACACTCAGTATGAAAATATGCCGGATGGACACGGCGGATATAAGCGCTGCTTCAACGGATATCACTGTGCACATGCCCTTCGCCTTGAATTCGGATTTTCAATGCAGAGGTTGGCGCAGGTGCTTACATATCTGTCACGCAGTGAGGCAAAACCCGAATTCTCAATAAAATTCACAGTTAAGCAAAGTGACACACTGCATGCAAAAGCACTTATGGCAGCTACGGCAAACGCATACCGCAACGCGACGGTGCTTACAAAGGCATCAAGAACAGTATTGGGCGAGATAATACTGATTGAATACGGCGCAAAGCAAGCATTGCCGTATTCTCCGACCTCATTCGGCAACGGCAGCCGCGCAGCCATGCTGATGAGTGCGGATAATCATATTGAGATGCAGCCTGAGGATGTCAGTATAGAGGAGTCCGTCAATATTACGTGGTCGCTTCAATGACGGCTCAATACATATTGTGGAAATTTTCAATGAATACTCCGAGTTGAAACGGGTGAATATATTCAAGCTGCTGCTTTGACCGGAGAATTCAGTTACTATGAGCAATGAAAAAAGTCTGCCCTTAGACGTACGGTCCAAAAGCAGAATTGATAATGTGCTTACAGATGTGGTGTGCCGATTTTTTAAGCTATTCGGCAGACATTAGATAATTTTCCGTAAGCTCGGCGGCAAAGCCGATTAACTCTGCGCAGGGGCGCTTTGCGTAAAACGCTTCGGTGCGGGTCTCCGGGACGCAGGAAATTTCAAGTGAATTAAGCCCGAGCAGCTCACGGCAGATAATACTGCCGTTTTTTTCTTTAAATTCTCCTGCAAGTGTTTGGATGCGTTTGTAGTGCTATGATTTGCTTTTTGAGTCTGTCGGGTCACTGTAGCCGTGTGAAAGTCCGATTGCCATACACATACCGCTGACGGCCCCGCATACTTCACGCATTCGCCCGATTCCGCCGCCGAAGGATGAGGAAATGCGCATGGCTGTGTCAAAGTCCATGCCGAGCTCCTCGCAAAAAGCACCGAAAACTGCCTGTGAACAGTTATAGCCGCACTTGAATAGTTCAATTGCTTTATCCCTGTGATTCATTTGATTATTCCTTTAAAAAATGTCTGTGTGATGTAGAGTTGTCTGATTAAGTCTACCACAATTTGCGTCTAAGCTCAAATAGCAGACAGAGTGCTATTATCGGGACAAGAAAAAAAGGCTGAGACGAAACTGAAAAATGAACCGCCCCCTGTCAAGTAGACAGACTAAAAAACAAAAATATTCAGTTGCTTTAATTCCGCTCTGCTACGCA
>JAVXQD010000020.1:0-40502 GCA_036644375.1 Oscillospiraceae bacterium | reverse complement strand
ATGTTATAAGTATTTTCCGTTTTTGGGGGTGTTTACAGATTCTGACGATATTATAGAAAATTAAACTACTATGATAGTCAGTGATACGTAAAATGAGCATTTTACCGTGCGTTGTTCAACCCGGAATCATTTCAAGGGTATCCGGATAATCTCCATAATCAAGTTACCGCACTAACTTTTTACGGTTAGTGCGGTTTTTTAAACGGTTAAAAGCAGTTCACGGTACATCTCAGCCTTGTGCCCGCGCAGATACCGCAAATCCGTATTCCTTTTTTATTTCATTTTTAAAGCTTCGATTTCCTTTTCAATCGGTGTGACGAACGCTGTTTTATAGCTTGTGTAAATCACCATGCCCGGCTTTTGCGACGGAGCTTTCTTGACGTTTTTTATCGCAGTATAGTCCACTGCCGTCTTATCGCATTCGGTTATGCTCGAGTGGTATGCGGCAATACATGCGGCCTGTGTCATCGCTGCTTCGGTGGGTTCTGAGCTTTCGGTAATCAGCACAGTATGACTGCCCGCCGCATTTTTGACATGAAACCAAATATCCTGTTTTGACGCGGTTTTTAAAGTCAATTTTTCGTTTGCGGCATTGTTTCTGCCCACGAGTACCGTGAATCCGTCACTTGTTTTGTACTGTAGAAACTCCGACATTTTGCGCGGTCTTTTTTGTTCCCTGTATTTAAATCCCCTCAAATACCCTGCGTCCTTGAGCTCCTTGCGGATGAGAATAAAATCCTCCTCTGTTCTCGCTTCCGTTATTTCGTATTTTACCGACTGTAAATACTGAATTTCGGTTTCGCCCTCAGTGAGCAGCGTTTCAAGCATTTTTGCCGCTGTTGTCAGTTTTCTGTAATCCTTAAAGTATTTCTGCGCATTTTGTATTGGATTCTTGGTTGCATCAAGAGGGACGCTAACGGTTTCCCCCGTGTAATAGTTCAGCAAAAGGGCACTTTTTTCGCCTTTTTGTATATTATGCAGATTTGCCTGAACAAGCTCACCGAACAGCCTTTTTTGTTCGGCCTTCTCTGTGTTGCGGCTCTCGTCAAGCCGAGCCTGCTGCTTGCGTACAGCGCGGTCATACAGCGAATTAACCTGCCGTGACAGATCAAAAGAGCGCGCTTTCATGCGCTCAGCACGATCTTTTTCGGAATAATAGCAATCCAACAGCTCGCTTATTGTTTCGAACTCACGAAGCTCACATTCTCCATATTGCGTTAACTTGACAAAGCTGAATTCAATAGGTCGCCTGCCGTCATATATTGAATTCAAACACATACCGTCACCGTGTGCAGCAGTCTGTATTTCGGCAATGACCTCGCTCAGGTTTTGTTTTTGCGCTGTACTAAGGCCATCGGCATCAATATCATTTTCGCAAACACGGTGCGATATCTCTCGGCACAGCACGGGGCCTATTCCCGCAACCGATGACAGTATCGCATTTGAAAGCGGAAGCTGCCGCAGCGTTACACGGTCGGTCAGCTCCTCCGCAGAGCAGCTTAAAAAATTGAGCTTGTCCTGTGTCGGAGGCATGGTAAATGTAATACCGGGCACAAGCTGCCGCACATCCGACGTATCAGAATCAATGCGCTTTAACGCATCAATGACCTTCCCGCTTTCATTTACAAGCACAATATTGCTGTATCGGCCCATAAGCTCCACCGACATCGTCACGGCTACGCGGTCACCCATTTCGTTCATGGCGTCAAAATCAATAAAAAGAATTCTCTCCCCGTCAACCGTCCGCACATCTGTTATACGCCCGCTGCCGAGGTGTTTGCGCAAAAGCATACAAAAGGTCGGCGGAACAGCCGGGTTTTCAAAATCCTCGGCTGTGATATGAACGCGCGCACTTCCCGAGCGCGCGGACACAAGCAGCTTTTTAATACCGCCTTGCGTGCGCAACGAAAACAGCGCCTCATCGCGCGTGGGCATATACAGCTTATCTACCCTTGCCCCGATAATCTGTTTTTTAAGTTCATTGGCCGTTACAAAAAGCGTTGCCGCATCAAGAGCCATATTGTTTTCCTTAATATTAAATTGACATCAAAATCTGCATCTCCTGCTTTTTTCAAGGAGATGCCTAATTTATTGGTGCATTCAGATTGTCATAATCGGATTAGTGTTTTTTTTCGAGAGGAGACATTCGGCTTTATTTCCGATTTTTTCACTCACAAGCTCAAGCATTGCCTCCATAGCAGGATTTTCAGTCTCAAAATGTCCCGCCGAAATAACGGTAAGCCCTATCTGTTTTGCAAACAGCGCCTCATGATGCTTGATTTCGCCTGTTATAAACGCGTCATAGCCCATCCATTTTGCCTGTCCGATAAATTCACCTGCCGAACCGCCGATAATAGCCACTTTTTCAATTTTACAGCCTGCGTCAATATACTTTACACAAGCGCATCCCAGCTTCTCTTTCACGAACTCCGCCAAGCTTTTTGCACTGTCCTTTTTCAAAATTCCGCCTCGGCCGCACTCAAACAGCGAAGCATTCTCCACACCCAATATTTTGCATAATACATCATTTACTCCGCCCTGTGCCATATCAAAGCAGGTGTGCGCCGCAATAAGTGAGATATGCTCCTTTGCCGCAGTGAGCACCGGGTCTCCGTCGGCAAGTGCCTTTTTTCCCTGGAATATCGCGGGATGATGAGAGACAATTATTCCGCAGCAAAGCTCTTTTGCCTCTGCCACAACCTCGTTGGTCACATCAAGCGCGAAAAGTATTTTGTCTGTTTCTTCTGCACAATCCACAAGCAGCCCGCAATTATCCCATTGCTCCGTAAGCTCATACGGCGCAATTTCATTTACGGCTTCATTTACTTTTATTGCGTTTATCATAACAGCTCCTCATCTATGTATTTTATTATTTCTGATGCCGCCTGCAACTTGTCGGCTCCGGCGTTTACAGCGAGCATTCGCTCTGCCTTTTGCCGCTCCTTCAAAATATACGCAAGCGCATCATCGGATACATTTTTGATTTTTCCGAGCGAAGCAAACGGCGCACTGACCTGCGAAATCGCCCCGCAGTAGCTTGCCGCAATAACAGTGTAGCAGTGACCGGCTTCAACAATTGCGCTCTCGTCCTCAATTTTATACCCGCTGAGATACAAAAAGCTTCTGAGTCTCTCGTGATGCGATGCCGGAACAAGAATCAAGCGCTTTTCGCTCGATTTCAGCCAGTCAGTGTTGGTTATGATTTCCGAAATGGTGTCACTGCCAATACCTGCGATAACAATGTCATCTGCTTGAATCGGTAACACATTATCAAGCCCGAAGCACCGCACGGCGGTTGCTTTTGACTCGATATTCAATTTTTCGAACAGCTGCTGCGCCTTTGAGAGCGGCATCTGATTTATATCGGTTGCAACAACGCTTTTCGCCTTGCCGCTTGTAATTAAAAACGCCGCAAGCTTTCCGTGGTCGCAGCCTACATCGGCGGCCTTTGCCCCGTCACGCACAAACTCTGCTGCGCATAAAAGTCTTTTTGAAAGTTTCGGTTGATTCATAATTTCAGCAAATAAAACACAAGATGCGGACGACAACACAAAAAGCGGCATGTGTTGACATAGCCGATTTTATGCACATTGCGCCGCATCTCGAATTTTCCCGTTTCAATTTGTTTTAGTGGCAAATTGCCCTGTACTCAAAGATTATTTGCCGGAAAAATGATCATTCAGCTTTTCGACAAGCGCATCGGCGTCAGTTCCGTGAACCATGCATGCCTGTTCAATTGACTCGCCGCGCGAGCTGGGGCATCCGAGACAATGCATACCTATTTCCAAAAAGTATTCGGCAGTCGCCGTGTCGCAATCAAGAATTTCACCGATAAGACTTTCTTTTGTCACTGTCATTTTTGTTTCTCCTAATATTTCATCTTTTGTATATTATATAAAATGCCGCTGCTTTATGCAATAGCCCGATATCTGTTGCGTAACTTTGACACAAATCAATTCTGTTCCTTTGCGGCGGACGGCTTAGACGAATTTTCCGAAAGCAGTTCGCCTTTTTTGATTATTTCCGGTTCAATTCCCCTAAGCAGCTCTCCGTTTCTGTCAAGCTTAACCAAAATCCAGCCCTTGTCCTCATAGCTGAGGCTTTGAATATTGAACTCTGTGCCGCCAATCATAAACGAACGCGCAGATTCAATTGCCTCCCTGTTGTATTCATTGTCATAGAAACACACAAGACTCGGATCTTTGTTCCAGATTCCGCCGGTCCAGTCATCATCGGTATAGTCTGCGATTGTCAAGGGCAGGTAATCATAGATAGAAATTTCTTGCTTTGAAAAATCAATCTTTCGAAGCGCATCGTTCCACGGCGCTATAACAAACCAGTCCCTGTCAACCTTCGCGCAGAGACACTCATCCATAAAATAACCTGCATATCTGAAAAACAAGTCCTCTCGGGTCATGATATAAAGAGTATTCTTGTCAATATCTCCCGCTTGTGCGCGTGCTATTACATCTTCAATAGCAGCATTTTGAATTTCGGCATCGTATCGGGCAAAAAACTGGTCATTTGAGGTCATTCCGTTTTGTTGGACAATAAGCTGCAAATACAGAGCGTCCTTGACGCCCTCGGCTTCAAAAGAAAATATATTGTCATAGATTCCGGACGCCTCCTGCCAAAACTCACTGACAAACGGACTTTCAAAAGTCGGCTGCACATCCGCAAAGAATCGGTGCTTTTCACAAAGCGCGGGAGTCATGTCCGCCGCCTGCACAGCCACGGTCACCGCTAGCAAAGCCACCGCGTACTTTGCCCTTATCCTCCTTGCCGCAAACAGACAGCAGCTCAGAACAATAAGATAATTGACGACCCAGAACATTCTTCCGCTCGCTCGCAGTACAGAGCAAAGATCAATCAGTTTCCATGGCATTGCTATTGAAAAGAGGGTAAATGAATTGAGCGAAACAACATTTGAAACAGCAAACACAGTGAGGCAGATGCAGACAAATACCAAACCCCAATGCTCTCTGATTCTTGACCACAGCTTCATCTTTTTTGCGTGAATGACATAATAAACAGTCATTGCGCCAAACAAAAGCAATGTCCCTAATCCGAGATAATTAAAGCCCTCGTAGGTTCCCAATCCCTGCTTCCATTTTGGCAGCAGCAGACTCCAGCTCTCAACTCCCTTGCTGACCGGATTGAACAGTGAGTTCAGATTCATGCTGAAATAGCCGTATCCGATTGTGCGTGATGCCCCCGTGTGAAAGTACCCGACAGAATATGCAACGGCAAAAACCGCTGCAATGCTCGCAAGCAGCAGTATCAGCGGTTTGACAAGCTTTTTGTTTTTCAGGCTGTATTCCGCAAGCGAAGCAAACAATACGCCGAGCAGCATAGGAACAAAATAGGGATGTATTGAAATTGCAAGTGCACACAGACCTATATACCAAGGGGATATCAACCTGCCTTGATGCTTTGCGTCAAAGTACATGTACAGCGCTATCAGAAGTAAAAACTGCGCCGTCAGCGCAACGTGGCGAAATGCCCGCTCGATGAGAATCGGATTCAGCACAAAAAGCACGCTGCATATAAGCGGCTTGGCAAAACCGTTTAAAAATAAGCCCAGCAGGACAGCTGCGCACCCGCCCTGCATAAAAAAGCAAATGAATACAAACAAGCCGAAAAACTGAAACGTCTGCGGAAGAACAGGCGCTATCAGCCTGAACAGCAGACTGAAAAGCGGTATCGAATCCGTAAATGCAATGCTGACTCCCACCGGATAATTTATCGAGGTCGCCACGCAAAAAGGAAATGCAAGCGGCTCGTTTCGGTAAGCAAGCCAGCCGAGATAGTGCTGTAAAATGTCCTTTTCGACAAATCCGCCCAAAATCCAATCATCGCGTAAAAAGTCAAGCGGAGTAAACCCGTATATCGCAAGAAATACAGCGGCTCCTATTAGCCCCCCGCACAAAAATAATATGAATTTCGATTTTGTTTTTTCTTTTGCCAATCCTTTACCCGCCATTGTATCTCCTGTCGGTTTCAGCTGTAATCATTATGTTGAATTTTTATTATATCCGCTTACATTAAGAAAAACAACATTTATTGATATCCGACACACTTTTGTGATATACTTTTTTATATGAAAAAACTGTATGAAAAACTGAAAAACATGGATATTTCGGCAAGATCCTTTTGGGTTTTGGCGATGATTTTCGTTGCCCTGCGTCTCGGACTTGTCTCATTCCAAACACTGACGCTGTATCCCGAAACAAGCATGCTCGACGATATGCTTATGTACAAGTCGGCGCAAAGCATCCTTGCCGGAAATTGGCTCGGTTCTTATAATTATCTCACTCTCGGAAAGCATATGCTGTTTCCTCTGTGGCTTGCACTTATTCACAAGCTCGGGATATCATATCTGCTGGCAGGTCAGCTTCTGTATATCTCGTCGTCTCTCGCTCTTGTTCTGTGTTTTTCTCCCGTGCTCAAAAATCGTCTGCTTCGGCTTGCGTTTTTTGTTTTCATTGCCTTCAGCCCTGCTTCTTTTGCAAATTTCACCCTCAGAGTTTACCGTGACAATATAACCGTTGCGTTTATCATGCTTGTATTTGCGGGATTTATCGGGTTTGCTTTGCGTCTTAACGCCGCCAAAACAGGTGTGCTTTGGGTGTATGGAATTATCAGTGGCTTTGCACTCGGCTGCTCATGGCTTCTTCGCGAGGACGGTTACTGGCTATTGCCCTTTTGTGTTGTCGCAGCTGTTGTTATTGTCATCTTTATTATCCGCGAAAAGCCCGAAAAGCCACTGCTGCGCCTCGCGGCTCTCGCGAGCTCATTCGCTGTTTTTTCCATTTGCATTCTCGGATTCTGCGCTGCTAATTACAGCTATTACGGGCGATTCATAATCAGTGATTTTACCTCCTCCGAATTTAAGGACGCATACGGTGCCATTACCCGTGTCGTCCCCGATAAGGAGGACTATAACCCCATTGTTCCATTGCCCTATTCATCTCGTGAAAAGCTCTATAAGACCTCCCCTCTGTTTGCCGAGCTTGAGCCTTATCTTGAAAGCGACGATTTTACGCGCTGGCAAAAGGATTGCGGAGACGGAAAACTCGAATATTCCGGAGGCGGCCTTTATTGGGCGATACGAAATGCAGCGAGCCTTGCGGGATATTATGAAACTCCCGAAATCGCCCGCAATTTTTACCTCGACCTTGCCGCCGAAATCAATGAGGCATGTGACAGCGGAGTATTTGAATCCGTTCAAAAGCGCAGTGCACTTAATTCTCCTATAACAACAGCCAGAATTATTCCGGTTCTCAAGGAATCGGTGCGCAGCCTTGCAACCGTGGTCACATATTCGAAAATCGACAATTCGCCTGAAATCAGCACAGGATCCGAGCTGATAATTGATGAGCTTGAGAATTTTGTGAACTGCGGCGCAAAGCGAACAGTCAAAGTTGAAAACGGCAATAAGCGCATAGTTGTTTGGGCTTTTTCAGAAAACTCATACGTGGATATCTGCTTGACCGACATCGATGGCAATACCGTGGCATCTGATATTAATGTCAGCACTGCAAGTGACGTATACCTCGATCAAATTTACGGCGGCGGAAAAGATTTGCGCTACACGGGTGCCTGCCGACGCACAATCGTTTATGATTCATCGGAAGATGACCGCTATCTGCTGCTTTCTTCAAATGACGGAAAGCTTATGGTAGCGGCATCGGTCACTGCTGGCGCAAAATCCGATAATGGAATAACTTACTTTGTGGAATATGCAGGCTCTGATTATGACGAATCTGTCGAGTTCGGATTTGCCGAGATATGGCTTTACCGAGGAATGAGAGTTCTGGTTCGGATATATGGAATCCTCAACACCTTATTTTTTATATCCGCCTCATGGCTTTTTATCTTTGCATTCATAAAATGTGTGCGAAAAAGGACTTTTACAAATAGAATTTCAATGCTCTTTCTTATTGCGCTGTCTCTGCTTTTAATGTCGGCTTTTCGCATCGGAATGATTTCCTTTGCAGAGACTTCCGCGTTCGGAATAGGTACGTTTCCGATGTATCTCGCGGCAGTATATCCGCTGCTGATCACCTATCAATTCCTATCTGTTATCATATTCAAGTCAGTCAAAGACCGCAGTTGATTTAGGGGGAAAATATGAAACTGTTATCCGTTATCGTTCCATGCTACAACGAGCAGGATGCAATGCCGTTTTTTTATGATGCAATCGCAAAAGTTGCCGACAGTCTTTCGAAATTCGTTGACTTTGAAATCATCTTTGTCAATGATGGCTCAAAGGACAGAACACTCGAGGTCGCCCGTGAGCTTGCACAAAAGGACAGGCGCGTGCACTATCTTTCTTTTTCAAGAAATTTCGGCAAGGAAGCGGCAATGTATGCCGGAATGAGCAAGGCAAAGGGCGATTTTATAGCTATTATGGATGTTGATTTGCAGGACCCGCCCGAAATGCTTGCCGAGATGTATCACGGTGTTGCAGACGATGGCTTTGACTGCGTGGCGACACGGCGAGTCACCCGCAAGGGCGAGCCTAAAATCCGCTCGTTTTTTGCGCGCTTGTTCTATCGCATAATCAACAGAATTTCAAAAACCGAAATAGTGGACGGTGCGCGTGATTTTCGGCTTATGACACGCCAAATGGCAGATTCGATTCTTGAAATGAAAGAGTATAATCGCTTTTCAAAGGGAATTTTCGGCTGGGTCGGATATGACACCAAATGGCTTGAATATGAAAATGTCGAGCGGGTTGCCGGCGAGACCAAATGGTCTTTCTGGAAATTATTTTCATATTCCCTTGAGGGCATATTTGCTTTTTCCACCACACCGCTTGCAATTTCCTCAATTATGGGCTTTTTGTTTTGCGTAATTGCATTTATCCTGGCAATAGTCTATGCCGTAAAAACTATAATTTGGGGCGATCCGGTTGTCGGTTTTCCGACCTTAATCTGCGTTATTTTCCTTATCGGAGGCATTCAGCTTTTCTGCATTGGCATACTCGGCCAATATCTTTCAAAAACCTACCTTGAATGCAAGAACCGTCCGCTTTATATAATCAAAGAAGAAAAGTAAAATCCGTTTTGAAAGTAAGCTTGAAGCGCCTGTCAAATACGTAAATTTTTGCTTCGATTTAACGTGCTACTGTGTGACTTGTTACAAAAGTCTGCCAACAGCATGTCAATCTTTCATTATTCGTTGACAAGCAGTCGTTTTATGATAGATAATAGATAAATATTTACAAAACAGAAAAAGGGGAAACAGTATGGACAACGGATTAAAGAAAAAATACGGACTGTTGACCGCAATTGCGATGGTTGTCGGAATTGTTGTCGGCAGCGGGGTGTTTTTCAAGGCTGAAAAAGTCCTTGGGGCAACCGGCGGAAATCTGAAAATAGGCATATTGGCATGGGTAATCGGCGGTCTCATTATGATAATCTGCGCCTACACCTTTTCGATGATGGCAACAAAATACGAATACGTCAATGGGCTTGTCGATTACGCCGAGGTGACTATGGGCAAGGGCTATGCCTATTATGTCGGCTGGTTTATGGCGACAATTTATCTTCCCGCTCTTACCTCGGTTCTTGCGTGGATATCCGCGCGATATACCTGTGTGCTGTTGGGATATGATATTGCCGGCGGCGAGGCATTTGCAATAGCATGTTTTTTCCTTGTTTCCAGTTATGCGATAAATGCGCTTTCACCTGTAATCGCCGGTAAATTCCAGGTTGCTACAACTGTCATCAAGCTGGTTCCGCTCTTGCTAATGGCAGTCGTCGGAACAGTCATGGGACTTCGCTCCGGAATGATGGTTCAAAATTTCTCGACCATTGTACAGCCTGTCAGCACAAGCACTGCACTGTTCACCGCTGTTGTGGCGACAGCTTTTGCCTATGAGGGCTGGATAATAGCGACAAGCATAAATGCAGAGCTTAAGGATTCAAAGAAAAATCTTCCGAAGGCTCTTGTGCTCGGTACATTTATCGTAGTCTGTGTCTATATTCTATACTATATCGGACTTTCCGGAGTTGTGAGCAACGAAACCCTTATGGCGAGCGGCGAAGCAGGGGCAAAGCTCGCATTCACAAATGCATTTTCCGGATTTGGCGGAACACTGATGTTCGTATTCATTGTTATCTCCTGCCTCGGCACACTCAATGGACTTATGCTTGGCTGTACCCGCGGAATATACTCGCTTGCAGCGCGCAACAGAGGTCCCAAGCCCGAAATGTTCAAGCAGGTTGACAAGGAAACCAACATGCCAACAAACTCCTCGGTTTTAGGTCTGTTCCTCACAGGCTTTTGGCTTTTATATTTCTACGGTGCAAATCTCACCGACTGGTTTGCCCCATTCCGTTTTGACTCCTCCGAAATCGCAATTGTCACTTTATATGCGATGTATATACCTATTTTTATCGCATTCATGCGGAAAGAACATGAAATGTCGATTGTAAATCGCGTAATCATGCCTTCCCTTGCAATCATCAGCTGCATATTTATGATGGTCGCCGCAGTGTTTGCTCACAAAATGGCAATAGTTTGGTATCTCATTGTGTTTGCGGTATTTATGTTCATCGGATGGGTTTGTGATCGTAAAAACGCAAAAAAATAAATCAATCTCACAAAAAGCTGTTCCTTAACTCTTTATGTGTTGAATCGAACAAAAAAAGCGCAATTCGCGTGTCTCGCAATGAGACCTATGAATTGCGCTTTTATTTTTATATTTCTTTTTGAAATATTTGTCATTCCCATTACTGTCACATCGACTTTAAATCACTGCGGCTGCTCGTCACCGCTTGGTTCGGCTTCAAAGTACTTTTCATATTCCTCTTCGGTAATGGGCTGAGTGTCAGTTAACGGAATTAAAATCTCTTTGGCTCGCTCGAGGTCACAATATCGAACATAGAACATCAGCACATCTGCCAACGAACCGATAAAGGTCGCGATACCCGCCCCTATCAGCGATTGTTTTTCGTACGAAACCCCTTCTGTTTTCAGCATATCCTCAACCATACCTGACCAGATAACGCTTGTCTCAATCAAAAACACCGGGTCCTCAGACTCGATTATTCTGACCTTCTTTGTTCCGCAATTTGGGCACCTGTCACCGTCTGCCGCCACAGAGCATTTTTCACAGTAGTTCATTTTAATCTCTCTCCATCACTGTATGACATCGTCTCTTGTTCATGGTCGGTAAGCAATTGCATGTGCTGTCGCATCATAATAGTCAACCACACATTTTCAATCAAACTTTTCAATGAGACTTTTCAGACACAGCTCAAATCGCACTCCGCCGCGCGGGTCGAGCGAGCTGTCGTCTGCGGTTGATTTTATACAATCCGACACAAAATCAACCGCAATGCGCACTGCACCCTCAAGTGAAATTCCGCGCGTGACAGCTGCTGTTATCACGCTTGCAAATATATCACCTGTCCCGTGAAAATCCGAACCTGTTTTTTCTGTGAACGCAAATCCGAACCGTTTGGATTCGGACAGATACAGGGCAGCACCTATCTCTTCCTCCGACGGACAGACTCCGGTAATCACCACGTTTTTTGCGCCGATATCCGCAAGCTTTACCAGACACGCTTTGATATATTCCATATCATATGTTTTTTCGAAATTCTCATCAAGCAAAAGAGCCGTCTCGGTCAAATTCGGTATTATTATATCGGATTTTTTGCAGAGCTTTGACATTTTACGAACGAACCCTTTATCAAACCCGCTGTAAAGCTCACCGTTATCTGCCATCGCCGGATCAGTGATAACAGTTGTATTTTCTGCTCTGAATCGTGATATGAAATTTTCAACAATATCTATCTGACGCTCAGAGGCAAGATATCCCGTGTATATCGCATCAAATCCGAGACCGAGCTTGTGCCAGTGGTCGGAAATACATGCGATGTTCTCGGTGAGATCACAAAATGAAAATTCGGAGAATCCGCCTGTGTGCGTTGATAGCACCGCCGTTGGTATAGGACAGACCTCGACACCTGCCGCAGAAATCACCGGCAGCGCAACGGTCAGCGAGCAGCGCCCGTAGCAGGAAATATCCTGAATAGTCGCTACCCTTTTCTGTGTCCTTATCTGTCCTGTAGTCTGCATTTTTCACCCGTCCTTGTTTTCTTGTCCAATTCCGATATTAAAACATATAGCTCTTGTCATATGTTTTTTGCGATTCTGTTAACCGAGATGCATAATATCCTTGAGCTGTAGATTAAATTTCTTTTCGGTGAATTCCCGTTATTGAATATTCGACCCATTCGGCGATATTGGTAGCATGATCTCCGATTCGCTCAAAATATTTTGCAATCATGAGCAAGTCCAGCGCATATTCGCTTGCGTTATTGTCCTTTTTCAAAAGCCGCACTATCTCTGTTTTGACATGATTGAAAAGCTCGTCAACCTTGTCGTCGGCTTCTATTACCGACCGGGCCATATCAATATCTTTTTTTACAAAAGCCTCAATGCTGTCAGTCACCATGTTTATTGTGCTGCGCGCCATCTCGTCTATATGCTCGATATCACCTGTTGGCTTAATGTTTGCCATTGTCATAATCTCGGCGATATCAGCCGCCTGATCTCCTATTCGCTCCATATCTGTTATCATTTTAAGCGCAGCGGAGATTAAACGCAAGTCCTTTGCTACAGGCTGCTGCTGCAATAACAATCTCATGCAGAGTGATTCAATTTGATTTTCCATTCGGTCTATGTCAATCTCGGCTTCTATTGCTTTTTCGGCAAGCAGGATATCCCCCTCAAAAAGCGCCTTGGTTGCAGTCGCAATTGCATTTTCACACCTCGCACCCATTTCGGTCAGTTCCTCGTTGAGCTGAATAAGCTGCAAATCAAATCTATTTCTCATTATCCGAATCTCCCCGTTATATAGTCCTCTGTGCGCTTATCTCGCGGCATTGAAAATATCTTTTCGGTATCCCCATATTCCACAACCTCGCCCAGCAGAAAAAACGCCGTTTTATCAGAGATTCTTACGGCCTGCTGCATATTGTGAGTGACCATGACAATAGTATATTTTTCTTTGAGCTCGGTTGTCAAATCCTCGATACGTGATGTGGAAATCGGGTCAAGCGCCGATGTAGGCTCGTCCATCAGCAAGACCTCCGGCTCGACAGCGAGAGCGCGAGCTATACAAAGTCTCTGCTGCTGTCCTCCCGAAAGGCCGAGCGCGCTTTTGTACAGCCTGTCCTTTACCTCGTCCCATATCGCCGCACCGCGCAGTGACTGCTCAACCGCTTCATCAAGCTTTTTTTTATTTTTGATTCCGTGTGTGCGCGGACCGTATGCGATGTTGTCATACACGCTCATCGGAAATGGATTCGGCTTTTGAAAAACCATTCCGACTCGTTTTCTCAGCACATTCACATCAATTCCGCCGTATATGTCCTCCCCGTCCAAAAGAACCCTGCCGCTTATCGAGCATCCCTCAATGAGATCATTCATGCGATTCAGAGATTTCAGCAGCGTGGACTTTCCGCAGCCAGACGGTCCGATAAACGCCGTAATTTCTTTCGGAAAGATATTCAGATTGACATTTTTCAATGCCTTAAAATCGCCGTAGAACAACTCCAATGCTTCAATTTTAAATTTTTCCATTCTTTATCCTTTCGATAATTTTCCGGCGATAAAATACGATAATGCATTTATTAAAGCTACCATCAAGAGCAGCACAACCGCTGTTGCATATGCCTTGTCGATATGCAGGCCCTCATTGGCAAGTACATACATATGCACCGAAAGTGTTCTGCCCGAGCCCAACAGCCCGTCGGTCGGCACATTCGGAGCTGTTCCGGCTGTATATATCAGCGCAGCGGATTCTCCGACTATTCTGCCTATTGCGAGAATGACACCTGAGAGAATTCCATGCATTGCCGATGGAATCACAATGCGGAACACGGTTCGCAGTCTGCCCGCTCCAAGCCCAAAGCTCCCCTCGCGATAGCTGTCCGGAACCGAGCGCAGGGCCTCCTCGGTATTTCGCATAATTAGGGGCAGAATCATTATTGAAAGCGTCAGCGCACCGGATATGAGCGACAGCCCGAGTTTCAGCGTTACCACAAAAAACAGCGCGCCGAAAAGCCCGTAAACTATCGATGGAATACCCGCGAGTGTCTCGGTCGTCAGCCTCACCGCCTCTACAAGCTTACTGCCGCGCTTAGCGTATTCGACAAGGAAAACAGCTGAAAAAACTCCGAGCGGACAGGCTATGAGCAAAGACAGCCCCGCCATTGTGAAGGTGTTAATCAGTGCGGGCATAAGTGAGACATTTTCGGAGTTATAACTCATTGAAAACAAATCAAGCGAGATGCTCGGAACTCCCATAATTAATATATAGCCTATTAGAAAGACAATTACCGCAACTGTTATTGCCGCCGCAAAAAACACAAGCAAGGCGTATAAAAAAGAAATAGGACTGCGCTTATACATTCTCAGCCGCTGCTCAAAGGTCAACCGATTGATTTTTTTCATTCCGACCTCCGTTTTATCGCCGAAAACAGCAAATTGATTATCAGTATGAATACAAACAACACGACACCTGTGGCTATGAGCGCTTCACGGTGCAGGTCTGCGGCATATCCCATCTCAATTACTATGTTTGCCGTAAGTGTTCGCACTCCCTCAAGAATGCCCTTCGGCATTCTCGCTTGGTTTCCCGCCACCATTATGACCGCCATCGTCTCGCCTATTGCACGCCCTATTCCGAGAACCACTCCTGCCATTATCCCGGATTTCGCAGCCGGCAGCGTCACCGAAAATATGCTTTTTTCATGACTTGACCCAAGGGCAAGACCACCCTCATAATAGCTTTTAGGCACCGCCCGTATCGCGCTCTCTGATACCCCGACAATCGTCGGCAGGATCATCAGCCCGAGAAGTATGGATGCCGTCAGCATACTTTTTCCATTTCCGCCAAACCTTTCAAATGTATCGCGCACAAATGGGACGATTATCACCAGACCGAAAAAGCCGTATACCACGGATGGAATTCCCGCAAGCAGCTCAATAGCGGGTTTTAGTATTTTATAAAGCCATTTTGGGCAGAACTCAGCCATAAATACGGCGGTAAGCACACCCGTGGGCACACCTATTACAATAGCGCCTGCGGTGACGTAAATACTACCCAAAATCATTGGCAGGATTCCATAAATATCATTACCGGGCTTCCACTTTTGTCCCAGCAAAAAACGAAAAACTCCTATTTCCCCTATTGCCGGCAGACCATTTGCAAATAAAAATACGCAAATCAGCACGACTGCCAGAATCGAGGTACATGCACATGCAATAAATACCCATTTCATTGTGCATTCCCTAAACTTATTCATGTTTTGTGCAGCCCTCCTTTCATCAGCTTGGTAATCTCTGTATGAGATATTTTGAGTTTTTGAGCATACATTGTTAATTTTATATACACAGGCATCAAAGCCCCTTTAACGCCAAATGGGCAAGAGCCGTGTTGTACGGCCTGCCCTATTTGACGCAATTTTCAAACTTTAACTCTATTGCAGGAGCTCAGACCATGCTGTAATGTTACCTGTGAATATCTGCATTACTTGATCTTTTGACAGTCCGTTGAACGGGCACTCTTTGTTTACAATAACCGCTATGCCGTCAATTGCTATTGCGGTCGCTTTAAGTCCTTTTTGGATTTCGCTGTCCTGCAGCTCACGTGAAGCCATTCCTATATCGCACACTCCGTCTATCGCACTATTCATTCCCGTTGTGCTGTCGCTCGTCTGAAGCTCAATCTCTATCTCCGCGTTTATCTTTGCAAATGCCTCCTTGAGCTTTTCCATAACCGGAGTCACAGAGGAGGATCCCGCTACCACCACTTTGCCTTTTGCTCCGTTCGACTTGTAAGCTTCTCCGTTACCGACACTTATATATCCACTATCTTCAACCACTGTCTGTCCGTCAGATGACATGATATAGTTAATGAAATCCTGAGCCGCATCACTCAGCCCGTCCTTAGTTGCGATATTAAACGGACGCGAAATTTTATATGCACCGCTTTTGATATTTTCCGTAGAGGCTTCCTCACCGTCAATTTTAAGAGGCTTGACCGTATCTCCAAGTGACCCGAGCGAAATATAGCCTATGGAATATTCATCTCCCTGAACACTCGTCATCATCACTGCCGTGCTGTTTGTTATATCTGCATCCTCGGTTGTATTATCAATTTTTTTACCCTGTGCATCCTTTTGCTGAATTCCGAAAAGCTCAATAAACGCACCGCGTGTTCCCGAACCATCCTCACGTGAAAGTACATTTATGCTGTGACTGTGATCAAATTCCTCAGTGCCTTGTGTATTCCCTCCGTTGTCCGCGCCCGCAGTGCTGCATGATGCCAGCATCGCAACTGTTAATGCCAATGCCAAAACTATCCCTGTAATTCTTTTCATTTTTCTTTCTCCTTGAAATTTTCATTAATTTCTTATTGATTCTCACAAGCCTAATGATATCCGCGGATTGTAAAAGCTGAAAGCGACGTTATGTAAAATCTGCGTAAATTTGTTCCGAGTATTTTTTCTTTTTAACCGTGTTCCGAGATAAGGGAAAATAAGCATAATTTATTGTGCCCAACAGTTTTTGAAAAACTCAATATCATATCGTTTGTAAACCTGATTGTGTGTTAATCGCACGCTGATTGCCATATGTATTTCAGCTGCCGAGATGCGTTCGGTTATAATATAGGGGAAGCATAAAAGGTTTTGAGAAAAAATGACAATAATCCTTGCCCATGAAAGCAAATAACATAAAAGCATCTCAAATCTTCGAATCACAAAAAAGCCCGCTCTGAAAATCGACATTTAACGTCGTTCAGAACGGGCTTTTAGTGTTGCTTATTATCCGTCATATCTTTGAAGCGGGAATCAGTGCACCCCGAAGAAAGCTTTGATTGCGTCGGCAAATCCCTTTTGCTTCGGAACCTCAGCTCCCCGGCTCAAAAGCTCTGCAAGCATCGCCTTTTGTGTTTTGGTTTGATTGGGCAGCATTTCGTTTCTCGCATACATATCTCGGTATTCAAGATACATCTGTAAAAGCTCTTGTGTTTCCATAAACTTTATAAGACCTATTATACAATGTTCAAGAGCCGATTCCATCCAATATGTCGCGACATCCGCTTTGACGGATTTCTTCCGCAGAGCTTGTGCGATAACCGTTTTGCTCAGTACTGCCGCTTCACGTTTTCCGTCAGTTTGCACGCTCAGATTTTCAAGTGATTCCGAAAGCTCTTCACACAGTTTTTTTATGCTTTCAAAAAACTCCGTGTGCATCCTGTCATCTCCATAAGCGTCCTTCCCCGTAAACATGCGAACAATCCCGGTCTTGCTCGCCTTCTTGTCATACAGTTCATCCGCCTTGACCCGATAATCGGCATACGCATCCATGATTTTAGCTGTCAGCGCAAAAGATTCGAAAATCGCATCCTTGGTGCCGCTTTTTACAAGTTCATCGGCACAGCTCGCCGCTTCGCTGTATTCTCCTATTTGAAGTGCGTTTTTTATAAATACTATTGCTTCCTTTTCTGCTGACTCATTGGGTTTTGCTATCTCGGTTTCGAACTTGGTTCCGCAATATGTGCAGAACACTTCCTTTGCATCGTTTGCCACAATAACCGTATTTCCGCAGTGTGGACATTTTAACTCTTTTGTATTGATCACTTTGTTATCCTCTATAAAAATTTCTGAATTATGTGTTTCGCTTATTATTTTAAATTATAACATTGCAGACAAATTATCGCAATCTTTAATAAAGATTAATATGCAATTGACATAAAATTGTCATAGTGATAAGCTTTAAGCAGCACATACATATTTGAATGGGCTTGTATAAAGATTCAATTAAAAAAGGAGAGATGCTACATATGGCGAATTTAAAGCTGACCGACACCCAGCAGGCGATTCTTGATGGCAAAGAGGGCGATGTCAAAGCAAAAGTGATGAGGACTCTTGTCATGTACGGAGAGACCTTCGGAGCAACAAAAATGGTTCCTGTTACAGGCGAGTACGGTCACCTTGTCACAAGCTTCGGTCTGTCGATGCTGGGTCCCGTATATAAAATCATGGATGAGCTGATTACTCAGGGTGCTGTCTCGCCGCAGAAATTCAGTGTTGACCCCCGCCCGCTCGACAAAAATGTACCTGCAAATCTCTTGCAAAAATTGTTGTTCAACATCATGTATTCCAAGCAGGATGACTATGAAGCACAGCTCAAAAAGGTCGGGCTTATGAATGATGACGCGTTCACCTGCACCTGCTATCTCGATGAGGTGGGAAATAAGCCGAAAAAGGGCGATGTTTTGTCATGGGCAGAATCGAGCGCGGTTGTCTATGCAAACAGCGTTTTGGGCGCTCGCTGCAACAGAAATTCGGGTATAATCGAGATGTTCGGCTCTATAGTCGGATGCGTTCCGTATTTTGGGTTACTTACCGACGAAGGGCGCAAAGCAAGCTGGATTGTCGAGGTAAATACAACCGAAACACCGGAAGCCCAAATACTCGGAAGCGCGATAGGCATGAAGGTTATGGAGGATGTTCCGTATGTAAAAGGTCTTGATAAGTTCATCGGGACCGAGCTTAACGATAAGTCTACAGCATATCTCAAGGATTTCGGCGCAGCCACCGCGTCAAACGGAGCCGTCGGGCTGTATCATATCGATAAACTGACCCCTGAGGCTGTTGAGCTCGGAGAAAAGCTGGTTGCCGATAACGCAAAAACCTATGTCATCGACGATGCAGAGCTTTTGCGTGTAAAAAACAGTTATCCCGTTATGTGGAAAGATGCCAATGCATCTCCGAAGCTCTGCTTTGTCGGATGCCCCCACATGTCGTTTGAACAGATTAAGCAATGGACGGCCGATGTTGAAGGCGGGCTGAAAAAGTCCGGAATATCCAAGGTCTCCATTCCGACTGTATTTACAACGTCACCTGCCGTAAAAAAAGAATTTGACAAGACTGAATATGCCGCTCGTCTTGCGGCAACCGGAGTCATCGTATCGAGCATATGTCCGCTCATGTATATGAATAATCCTCTTTGCGGAAAAATGCCGGTTATCACTAACTCAAACAAGCTGCGAACCTATACCTCCGGCCGCTATTATACCGGTCCCGAGATTCTCGCAGCAATTACAAGGGGGGCGAAATAATGATGAAGCAATTTAAAGGACGTCCCGTTGTTCCCGGCAAAGCAAAGGCACAGGCGCTTGTTTCCCACTGTGGCTTTAACACTCTTGCAAGCTTTCAAAAGGCGCTGATGTTCGGTGACAAAAAGGCAACCTGCTCAGATCAAAACAATCCCGATTTGCACAAACAGCCAATGGTCGGCACAGCTCTGTGTATGCCGCAGACAATAGGTTCAACAACCGGCGGAATGGTGCTTTATTGTGCATCTGCAATGGGCAGAAACCCTGCCTGCCTGCTCTTTTCAAAGCCGATTGACTCTCTTGCCGCAGCCGGCGCAATTTTGTCCCACGTATGGACGGATGTCTCAATGCCCACTGTTGACAGTCTCGGCGATGAGTTTCTCGAGTATGTAAAAACCGGAATGTCTGTTACCGTTGAGGAAGATGGAACGGTTACAGTCGAGTAAGCATCAACTTACGGTTTTCTGAGAATATTTGCAAAAGCCAAACGAAACCGGCGCATCAACTTAGACAGTTTGTGCGTCGGTTTTCCTGTGCAAATATATTTTTGTATTTTAAGGCAAAGGTAATTATATACAAAAGCTCTATGTATAATTTGCCAATGTTTTATCAGTACTGCGCTGTTTGTTATTGAACTCAATGCAGCATACTTGTATAATAAGACTTGTAAATAATGATTGAGGAATAATTCGTAATCCGCAAATCAGATATGTTTTTATTGTTCGGCAGACATTAAATAATAAATAGAGTGAATGAGGTCGGCGTATAATGGTAAAGATAGGTTTTGACAATGAAAAATACCTGAAGCTTCAATCCGAACACATTCGTGAGCGGCTTAACAATTTCGGCGAAAAGCTGTATTTGGAGTTTGGCGGAAAGCTTTTTGATGATTTTCATGCCTCGCGCGTTTTGCCCGGATTCGCTCCTGACAGCAAAATCAACATGCTTTCCGAACTTGCGGACGATGCTGAAATACTGATTGCCATAAACGCCTCGGATATCGAAAAAAACAAGGTGCGCGGAGATATCGGGATAACCTACGACCTTGATGTTCTGCGGCTGATTGATGCCTTTCGGGAAAAGGGTCTATATGTCGGAAGCGTGGTGCTCACCCGATTTGCAGGTCAGCCGTCCGCTGTCGCATTTGCACACAAGTTGAATTCACTCGGGATAAAGGTTTATCGCCATTATTCAATTGATGGATATCCCTCCGATTTAGCACACATAATCAGCGACGAGGGCTTCGGCAAAAATGAATATATAGAGACTACCCGATCGCTGGTTGTTGTTACTGCACCGGGTCCCGGGAGCGGCAAAATGGCAACCTGTCTGTCTCAGCTGTTTCATGAGCATCAGCGCGGCATAAAGGCCGGATACGCTAAATTCGAGACCTTTCCGATTTGGAATCTGCCGCTGAATCACCCCGTAAATCTTGCATATGAAGCCGCGACAGCAGATTTAAACGATATTAATATGATTGACCCGTTCCATCTTGAAGCATATGGCGAGACAACAGTTAATTACAATCGAGATGTTGAAATCTATCCGGTTTTAAAGGAGATATTCACACAGATTCTCGGAGAATGCCCATATAAATCACCGACTGACATGGGCGTAAATATGGTCGGTGCGTGCATTTTTGACGACGATGCTGTAAAGGCAGCCGCTTGCGATGAGATTATCCGCCGCTTTTTCAATGCCCAGTGTAAGGTGCGCAAGGGTGAAAGCAGCGAAGACGAGGTTTTGAAAATTAAGCTCCTGATGAAAAAAGCAGGTGTTTCGCCCGATGACCGAACTATCTGCAAAATCGCTCTTGCCAAAGAGGAGCTGACCGGAGGTCCCGCTGTAGCAATACAGCTTAATGACGGAACTATCGTTACGGGAAAAACCTCCTCACTGTTGGGTGCATCCTCTGCGGCACTTTTAAATGCGCTCAAGGTACTCGGCGGCATTCAGGATGACATTCACTTGATTTCACCCGTTATTATAGAGCCTATTCAGGACTTGAAAATCAATCATTTAGGGAATCACAATCCGCGTTTGCACACCGACGAAATACTTATTGCGCTGTCAATATGTGCCGCCACCAATCCCACCGCGGAGGTTGCAATGCAGCAAATTCAAAAGCTATCCGGCTGCGAAGCGCATTCAACCGTAATTCTGTCTCAGGTTGACGACAAGGTTTTCAAACGCTTGGGAGTTAATCTGACCTGCGAGCCTGTTTATCAATCTAAAAAGCTGTATCACAAATAACGTATTACATAATTCTATTATATGTCATCCCCTTTCAGACGGCATACAGCCGCAAAGCATCGTTGAGTCGGGATTCCCGTCAAATGTTTCTCTGTGAAAAATTCGGGCTTTTTGAGCAAATTTGCGAATTTTGCGCTGTATTTGGCGATTGTTAATTGTTTGTTACTATGGTAAAATACACTCAAACAACACGCTGAGTAATGGAAAGGGGTTGTTTATTTGGTACAGACATTGTTCTGGGTATGGCTGCTTGTGCTGGTGGGACTTATTATTCTTGAATCGGTCACTGTTCAGCTCGTCGCAATCTGGTTTGTTCCCGGTTGCATCGCCGCAATGGTGGCGGTTTTATGCAATCTTTCCGCTGCGTGGCAGCTCGTATTATTTGTTGTATTCTCGGGTCTGTCTCTTCTGTTTATACGCCCTATTCTTGCAGGCAAAAGAGATACTCGAAATATTCCAACCAACGCCGATATGGTTATCGGAAAAACGGCGGTCGTTATCGAGACGATCGACAATGATCAAGCAAAGGGACGCGTTAAGGTTTCAGGTCTTGACTGGACGGCGCGTTCGTACGACAAGTCAGTAATTGAAAAAGGAAGTAAGGTAGGCGTTTGCGCTATTGACGGCGTTAAGCTTATTGTAATTCCAATTAAGGAGGACTAACCCAATGCCCGCAATAATTTTATTCTTTTCCATTTTAATTTTTCTCGCGCTTATTATTGTTGTACCAAATGTCAAAATCGTGCCTCAGGCAACAGTATTTGTCATTGAGCATCTCGGCGCGTATGACAGGACTTGGCAGACCGGACTTCATATGAAATGGCCTATGATTGAGAAAATCTCAAAAAAGGTTTCGCTCAAGGAACAGGTCGTTGATTTCCGCCCACAGCCGGTTATTACCCGCGATAATGTCACAATGCAAATCGACACCGTCGTATTCTTTCAGGTAACAGACGCAAAGCTGTTCACATATGGCATTGAGCGCCCGCTCAGCGCGATAGAAAATCTGACTGCAACAACGCTGCGCAATATAATCGGTGAAATGGAGCTTGACCACACGCTCACGAGCCGTGATGTAATAAACAGCAAAATAACCGCCCTGCTTGATGAAGCGACCGACAAATGGGGCATCAAGGTAAATCGTGTTGAGCTGAAAAACATCATACCCCCGGAAGAAATTCAAAATGCAATGGAGAAACAAATGAAGGCCGAGCGCGAGCGCCGCGAGAGTATTTTGCGCGCAGAGGGCGTCAAGCGCAGCCAGATTCTCGAAGCCGAGGGACAGAAAGAAAGCCAGATTCTTGTTGCGGAAGCCGAAAAGCAGGCAGCAATTCTCCGTGCGGACGCAGTGCGTGAGCAGAAAATCCGCGAGGCTGAGGGCGAAGCTGAGGCTATAAGAATGACACAGACCGCTCTTGCCGAAAGTATAAAGCTGTTGAACGAAGCCAACCCAAACAGTCACGTCCTTTCTCTTAAGGGCATGGAGGCTTTTGCAAAGGCAGCAGATGGCAGAGCAACAAAGATTATCATTCCGAGCGAAATGCAGTCGCTTGCCGGTCTTGCAACGTCTTTAAAGGCATTTGTCGAGGGCGATACCGCCGAAGAATCCCCTGCACCTGCCGTATCTGCACCAAAGGTTAAAAGGTAATTCGATAATATCCGATAAATCAAAAAAGGTCATTCTTGCATTAATCAAGAACGACCTTTTTGTTGTATTCGATTAATATGGCTCTATGTCAGCCCGCGCCGTATGCCGCAACTTTCCACTCTGCATCGGCATTTTCGCGCACAAGGTAAATCTCCCATTTCATATCGTCTTTTTTGTGTGAGTCTTTACCGAACAGACCTCCGTTTTTTGCTGTTGTCCTCGTGAACTCGACCAAAACCACACGATTTGCATATGGATTCTCATACCACTGCGATGGGAATTCCCCTATATGCCCGAGATTCTTTATCGAATTTATCTTATCGCTCACGTTGCTGTCAAACGTTGGCTCCGCAATCGGAGCAGCCATAACCGAATTTAACCCTTCTGCATCGTTCGCATTGAGCTTTTCAAAAAAAAGCTCAACCGTTTGCTCCGGAGTTCTCCGCGTTGAGGTTTTGGACGGAAGCTCGTCAAACTGCTTCTGCACTGCCGCAACCACCTCATCGCTAACTTGAAAAATCATGTAGGAATTGACATTAAGCACACCGACAAACTTTGCCTGAAGCCAAAATTGAAGCTCCTGAGTTCCCGATTCATCTCTGAAAATAATTTGAGGCTGATCCGAATGAAACGACGCACCCTCAAGGCATGTCCAACTCTCGGTCTGCCAGTCATCGCGGATTGAGGAAATAACATCCGGAGACAGATAATATCGGCACTTGTCGCCGTACGTTGCCTTCATCGTCTCACTGGCTATTGTATATTCGGCTCCTGCCTCATTGCTTGAGATTGTTATAAGACCTGTATCGAACATTTTCTCAATAAAAACAAGCGTTGTTTCATTAAATGTAATACCCGGATAGCTTGAATTTTCATAAAGCTTAGGGGGCGAAGATGTTGTAATTGCGGCTTCACCCTCCGCTTCGGCTGATGTCGGCGCACATCCGATAAGCATTCCTGAGGCAAGTACCGCCACAATCACCGCCGCAATGCTTCTTTTTAAGTTGAATTTTAACATAAAAGCCCTCGCTTTCCGATAAACTTATAAGCGTATTCCGAGAATATCACGAGTGCGATTAATTGTCAAACCTTGTCCTGTAAATTCTTTTGCGTGCAGTTTTTCCTTATACCGCTTTTGTCCTTGATTTATTAACATTAAAAGTAATATAATTGTTATGATATCTATGAATTAAATTTTCAAATATAAGGGAGAGTAAAATATGAACGCATTGAACAAAAAAACAGTAGAGGATTTAAATGTTAAGGGCAAGCGTGTGCTTGTGCGCTGCGATTTTAACGTTCCTTTAAAAGACGGTGTTATTACTGATGATAAACGCATCCGCGAGAGCCTGCGCACAATCAAATATCTGATAGACAACGGCGCACGCGTTATACTCTGCTCGCATCTCGGCAGACCAAAGGGAGAGTTCAAATCCGAATTTTCGCTCGCACCGGTTGCCGCTCGTCTTTCCGAGCTTCTCGGCAAACAGGTTAAGCTTGCAAAGGATGTTATCGGAGAGGATGCAAAAGCTCTTTCATCCGCGCTTAAGGACGGCGAGGTAATGCTTCTTGAGAATGTTCGCTTTCATAAAGAGGAAGAGAAAAACGACCCCGCTTTTGCAAAGCAGCTCGCCTCTCTTGCAGAGCTTTATGTGAACGATGCATTCGGCACCTCTCACCGCGCACACGCATCGACTGCCGGTGTTGCCGATTATCTTCCCGCAGCCTGCGGATATCTCATTCAAAAAGAACTGGACGTTATGGGCAAGGCTCTCAACGACCCCAAACGCCCGTTTGTGGCAATTCTCGGCGGAGCAAAGGTTTCCGACAAAATCGGCGTAATAAACAATCTCATTGACAAGGTTGACACCCTTATAATCGGCGGGGGCATGGCATATACATTTTTTGTCGCAATGGGATACTCCGTAGGCACTTCCCTTCTTGAAGCGGACAAGGTCGAGCTTGCGAAGGAGATGATGGCAAAGGCAAAGAACAAGGGCATTAATTTCCTTATTCCTATCGACAATGTCATCGCCGACAAATTTGACGCAAACGCCAACTCCCAAATTGTTAACAGCGACAGCATCCCCGACGGCTGGATGGGGCTTGATATCGGTCCGAAAACTATTGAGCTTTTCTCAAATGCAATCAAAAGCGCCGGAACTGTTGTGTGGAACGGTCCTATGGGCGTATTTGAGATGGACCGCTTTGCAACCGGTACTAAGGCAATCGCCAAAGCTGTTGCCGACAGCGGTGCAATCAGCATCATAGGCGGCGGAGACAGTGCTGCGGCTGTTGAAAAGCTGGGATATGCCGACAAGATGACACACATAAGCACAGGCGGCGGCGCTTCACTTGAGTTTCTCGAGGGTCTTGAGCTGCCCGGAATTGCGGCTTTAAACGACAAATAATCACATTCTGTTTTTATTTTACAGCTCGTTTCAGCATATTTGAAAATTATACATAAACAATAATTAACTAAAAGGAGTCTATACTATAATGGATAAATCAAAGCGCGCCGCAGTAATTGCAGGCAACTGGAAAATGAACAAAACACAGGCAGAGGCCAAAACACTGATTGAGGGTCTCATTCCCGCCGTTAAGGGTGCCGGCTGCACTGTAATCATCGGCGTTCCGTTCACCGATATCAATCTTGCAGTCGAGATGACAAAGGGCACAAACATTCATGTGGCCGCCCAGAACTGTCACTTCAAAGAATCAGGTGCATATACCGGCGAAATTTCGGCAAATATGCTGACTGAGGCAGGCGTTGAATACGTAATTTTGGGTCACAGCGAGCGCCGCCAGTATTTTGCAGAGACTGACGAGACCGTCAATCTTCGCACAAAAGCAGCTCTTGCGGCAGGTCTGCTGCCAATTGTATGTGTAGGTGAGCTTCTTGAGGAGCGCGAAGCCGGAAACATGGAAAAGGTTATTGTACGTCAGACGACAGCCGCTCTTAAAGACGTCACAGAAGCTGAGCTCGCAAAAACCATAATCGCTTATGAGCCTGTATGGGCTATCGGAACAGGTAAAACCGCGACATCCGAGCAGGCGAACGAGGTCTGCGCACTTATTCGCGCGACCGTGGCAAAATTATATTCGCAAAATGCCGCAGACGCTTTGACAATTCAGTACGGCGGCTCGATGAATCCTAAAAACTGCGACGAGCTTGTTGCACAGTATGATGTAGACGGCGGCCTCATCGGCGGCGCAGCTCTAAAGCCGGATGATTTTGCTGCTATCGTAAACGCTGCAAGCAAATAAGAAAGGCACTTTACCATATGAAACAACCCTTAATGCTCATGATTCTTGACGGCTTCGGAAACAACCCCGAAGCCTATGGAAATGCAATAAAAGCGGCAAAAACCCCAAACCTTGACAAGATTTTTGCCGAAAACCCGCACACGCTCATCGGAGCTTCGGGTCTTGATGTCGGTCTGCCTGACGGGCAGATGGGAAACAGTGAGGTCGGTCACACAAATATCGGCGCGGGACGTGTCGTTTATCAGGAACTGACCCGCATTTCCAAAGCAATTAAGGACGGTATATTTTTTGACAATACCGCTCTTTGCGGAGCGATGGACAGCGCGGTTAAAAACGGAAAGGCAGTCCATCTCATCGGTCTGCTGTCCGACGGGGGTGTTCACAGCCATATTGAACATCTCTTTGCTCTGATAGATCTCGCAAAGAAAAAGGGCGTCACAAGGCTGTACGTTCACGCGCTGCTGGACGGGCGTGACACGCCTCCTCAGTCCGGTAAGGAATATGTTTCACAACTCTGCGACAAGCTCGGAGACGCAGGCGTAGGCCTTGTTGCCACCGTTATGGGGCGATATTACGCAATGGATCGCGACAATCGCTGGGAACGAGTGTCAAAAGCATACAATGCAATGGTTTTGGGCGAGGGCGAGTTCATCGGCAACCCTGTGGAGGCTGTTCAGAAAAGCTATGACGCGGATGTCAACGATGAATTTGTCATTCCTGTCGTCTGTGCGAAAAACGCGGAAATCAGTGAGGGCGACAGCGTTATTTTCTTCAATTTCCGTCCTGATCGCGCACGGGAAATCACACGCACATTTGTTGATTCCGAATTTTCGGGCTTTGAGCGCAAAAAAGGCTTCTTCCCTGTTCACTATGTCTGCTTTACAGAATATGACGCGACAATGCCGAATGTAGAAACTGCGTTTAAACCTCAAAATCTGATTAACACCTTCGGCGAGTATATCGGCGAAAAAGGACTGAAACAGCTGCGCATAGCCGAAACGGAAAAGTATGCACATGTGACTTTCTTTTTTAATGGCGGAAATGAGACGCCCTATAAGGGTGAGGATCGGGCGCTTGTAAGCTCGCCTAAGGTTGCAACCTATGATCTCCAGCCCGAAATGAGTGCATTTCTTGTCACCGATGAAGTGGTCAGCAGAATCAATTCAGACAAGTATGATGTAATTATTCTCAACTTTGCAAACTGCGACATGGTAGGTCACACAGGTGTTTTTAACGCCGCTGTCGCCGCTGTTGAAGCTGTTGACAAATGCGTCGGCAGAGTTGTCGAGGCTATGTCGGCACATAATGGAATTATCCTCTTGACTGCCGACCACGGAAATGCGGATAAGATGTATGAGCCGGACGGCTCCCCTTTCACCGCTCACACCACGAACCCTGTTCCCTTTGCGGTAATCGGAAAAAAAGATGCAAGGCTGCGCACGGGTGGCAAGCTCGCCGATATTGCACCGACAATGCTCAAGCTTCTTGACCTTCCCGTTCCCGCTGAAATGGATGGAAAAAGCATTATAGAATAAAAGAGGAAAAGTGCTTATGAGTATGCATATAACCGCTAAACCGGGCGAGATTGCCGATAAGGTTCTTCTTCCGGGCGATCCGCTCAGGGCAAAATATATCTCCGATAAATATTTTTCCGATGCAGTATGCGTGAATGAGCTTCGCGGAGCATATTGCTTTACCGGAAACTACAAGGGTCAGCGCGTGTCGGTGCTGGGAACCGGAATGGGTATCCCATCCGTTCTGATTTACGCAACCGAGCTCTGCACCGAATACGGGTGTCAAAAGCTTGTGCGCACAGGCACCTCAGGCGCGTATGACCCCAATCTGCAGCTGATGGATATTGTGCTTTCTCAGGCAACATGCACCACCTCGTCGCTCAACGATCATATCTTTAAGGGTCACTTTGCTCCCATAGCGGACTTTGAGCTTTTGCAAAAGGCATACAATATTGCGAAGTTCAAAAATATTCGCGCTTTTGTTGGAAACACTATATGCAACGACCACTTATATCAAGACGCGCGGGGTTATGACCCAAAGGTTTGGGCTGAATACGGTGTTATAGCGTCCGAGATGGAAGCCGCCGCTCTTTACACAGTCGCAGCGCATTATCGCAAACAGGCATTGACAATTACCACCGTGGTTGTCGGAACCGATGTCGAGCTCGGTGAGGGTGAGGGCGACAAAATATTGTCTAATCCCGCTATTAGGTTAAGTGACAGCGCCAAACAAAACGGCTTGGATGACATGATTGAGCTGGCTCTTGAAACAGTTCTCGACTGATTCCCTGTTTGTTCTTAAAATCTATATTTTTTCATATAGATAATTCAAATTGGAGGTTTTACAATGGGCAAATTTTTCAAATTGGTATCCGGTCTTGCCATAACCGGCGGTGCACTTGCCGCTCTGACATATCATCTTCAGAAAAAAGGTGTCGTAAATATCGAAGTTAATTACGATGATGAAAACGGAAACCCTGTCACCAAGCCAATTGACCAAATAGTTGACGAAAACGTTGACAAGCTAAAAGCTATGACTACCGAAACTGTTCAGGAGCTTTCGCAAAAGGCTTCCGACGTCGCCGTGGATCTCAAAAAAACCGCAAAGGAGCAATTCGATAACATCAGCGGTCAATTGAAAACCGGCAAGGACAATGCAGTTGAATTTGCCGAAACTGTTGTTAGCGAAGCTGCCGATGAAATAAGTGAGGTCTCTGACAAAATAAATGATGCAAAAGCCGAGATTACCGAGGAATTTAAAGAGGTAAAAGAGTCCGCCTCAAAGGCAAAACCGACAGCTGCAAACAAAAAGCAAAATTAGTTTAATTATTGCTTGACATCTTAGCCTGAATTTGCTATTATATGTAGGCACTCAAAAAGTGCTTGCATATCGCGGGGTAGAGCAGTTGGTAGCTCGTCGGGCTCATAACCCGGAGGTCACAGGTTCAAGTCCTGTCCCCGCAACCAAATATAAAGAGGCTGAGACGAAACTAAAAAGTCGTTTCAGCCTCTTTTGTATGCAATAAAATATTTAAACTGCGACTTGCGGCTTCTTTATGTCAGCAGCAAAAAGTAAAATTTATACAAAGCGAGCCGAGTCTGTCGCGCGGGAGCTGTGGGTTAGCTGTTACTTGCACAATCGAGCGGAGTTTTTCGCTCTGCCATATGCGTATGTGCACACATTGTCGCTTTTTGTCGTTGTGCTTTTCTAAAACTGCTGGTATAATGTAAATAATATACGCTTTAAATCCCGCAGCGCAAATATTTAATTTTACGAATGCGCTGCAAAGCTCGATGCTTACACTGAGAGCTCAGTTGGGTTTATTCGCGCTATAAAAAAGGAAAGGAGTATTGACTGTGTCTAAAATTAAGAACGAATGGGCTACGCAAAGCAGGGAGGCTATGCTTTACCGCTTTGTCTTGGCGTCTTCCGCAGAGAAAAATGCACTCAACGCTTTGGAATTTGAAAAGCGCGGCATCCCCTACGAGGACGTTTACCGCTGCACCTCCTGTCAGCTCGCTGAGGCGAATGCAAAGAAGTTTAAGTCCCACATGGAAAACCCCGATGATCTTCGCGACTGGGGCAAGCAGCTGTCCCCTGAGCTCGGACGTGAAACGTTCGGCATGGAGGTCTTGGAGAGCACTGAGGATTGTTTTTCGATGGACATGCACTTCTGCCCGCATCTGAAGGGCTGGCAGGATGTCGGACTTTCCGACGAGATGTGTGCGAAGCTTTGCGACCTTGCTATGGAAGGCGATAAGGCTATGGCTAAAGCAATGGATTATGACTTTGAAAATCCCATGCGTCTGGCAGATGGCGACTGCGTTTGTCGCGTAGCCTACCGCCGCAAAAATAAACAGAAATAATCATTTAAGAGTACAGAAAATGATTGAGGAGAAATCACTATGAAAAAAACCGCAACCCCTCCGGATGGAGCAGTTGTCGCGGCCCCGCTTCCGAAAAAGCTTCGTTTGTTTTACGGTATCGGTGAATTCGGACAGCAGTTTTCCCTTATAACACTCAGCATGTTCCTGCTGTTTTTCTACACCGATGTACTTAAAATCGAACCTGCTGCTGCGGGTGTGCTGCTTCTTATCGCCAAGCTGTGGGACGGTGTTAACGACCCCATCATGGGCATGATCATTGACCGAAGCCGAAGCAGATTCGGCAAATGCAGAGGTTTTCTGTTAAAGTGGGCAATACCTGCGGGCGTGTTCTTTTGGTTAATGTTTAACGCACCCGACCTCAGCCCTACAGCAAAACTGATTTATGCATATGTCACATACTTTGCACAGGACATGTGCTATACCGCAACAGGCATAGCATACACCACCTTGATTGCACGTATTACCAGTGACCCGATTCAGCGTGTTGCGCTTAATCAAAGCCGTGCCTTTATCTCGATGTTTACTGCTATCTTTGTTTCCAGCATGACATTGTCACTTATAGAATCTTCCGGTGGCGGCGACTATGCCAAGGGCTTCCGCATTGTAATAGCAGTCTACGCATTACTTTTGGTTTTGGGCTATTTCGGAGTCTTCTTCCTTACTAAGGGTTACGACAAACCGGTTGGTGTTGAGCCTGAAGAGCAGACCGAAAATGCTCATGTCAAGCCTGACCGCGCAACTGTTAAAGAGTCGATGAAGGCACTGTTCCAAAACAATATGTGGCGCTGGTTTGTGCTTTCCACAATGTTGTACTATGGTTCATCTGCCATTACCCAGGGTCTTATGATCTATTATGTGCGCGATTACATCGGAAACTCCAAGCTTGTTGGAATCGCAAGTCTCATGTCCATGGTTTCCGGATTTTTGGCTATCATGCTGCTTCAGGTTTTCGCCAAGAAAATCGGCAAGATTCGCTCCAGCATTATCGGACTTGTTATCGGACTTGCATGTGTCACCGTTCGTATCATAAGCGGAGACAAGATAATACCTCTCTATTTGTGCTGTCTGCTTATTGCCGGCTTCGGTCTGTCCCTTTATTCCTCTCTTATCGTTCCTAACATTATGGACAGCATCGACTATGGCGAATGGAAAACAGGCATCAGAAGTGATGCTCTTGTTATGTCAGCCAACAGCTTCGGCACCAAAATCGGGCAGGGCATCGGCACCGCATCTATCGCCTTTATGCTCGGCGCCATGGGCTATGACCAGGCACTTACGGTACAGACTCCATCCTGTATCAGCGGAATTCACTGGCTGTCCACTATTATACCCTTTGTGATTTACATTGTACTTATTGGCATTATGTTCATGATTTACCGCTATGAGAAGAAAATGCCTCAGATTCGCAAGGAGCTTGCTGAAAGAAAAATTGCAAACGCACAGTAAAAAGCTTCTATAAAAAAACGAATGAAAAGACGATTGCTTTATGCAGTCGTCTTTTCATTCGTTATATTGCTTTGATATTTTATCTTCGCAAACTGATTATATTAAATGTCCTTAAAGCATGGAACATTGGGATCGTGACAGCATCATAATGTTCTCTTGTTTACACATCGGCATTGCCGTCTGTAATCACAAAATATGACTGATGCTTTTTGTTTTTTCATAAATTCCTTTATATTCCGCAAAGCGTTCATCATAAATTCTATTATTTTTTTCAATAGGTTCAAACGATTTTCCTGATTTAACCATGACTTTTGCAGCCTCTTCAATGTTTGTATAGTGTCCGAGGGCAACGGCAGAAATGATTCCTGCTCCGACAGCACCTGTGTCTGAGCACTCTACGCAATGTATAGGCAGCCCCGTAATATCCGCTTTAATCTGCATCCAAACATCGCTCTTGCTGCCTCCGCCGCTGCAGACAAGGTTATTGACATTGATTGAGCATTGATTAAGCGACGATATAATGAGCCTCAGCTCATAAGTCGAGCCCTCCATAAGCGCTTTAAACAGCTCCTGCTTTGATGTGGATAAGGTTAATCCGAATATACTGCCTTTTGAATTTTCATCCATACTATTGACAGTAGCGCCGCTGAAATGCGGATGCACCACAAGCTTTGTCGGGCTATCCGAGCAGGACGCATCCAGTGCTTTTAAAAGCGCACCAATATCCTGCGGTTTATCGTAAAACATCTTTATGAACCAGTTAATCATTGCGCCGGCAGTATTATGCCAGGCAACAGTATTAAATATATTAGGCTGGGCAAACGGCTCACATGATATATTGTTGGATATTATATCCGCGCTTTTCATCTTTTTGCTGCCTATGATTGTTGTTATTCCCTCTGTTGTGCCGCAGGTGTTTGAGCAAACTCCCTTGGTTACGGCCCCCGCACCGATTGCATTGCAGATATGGTCATGAGTTCCTATTGCAACCTTGACATTGCGGGCAATGCCAAGGTCATGTGAAATATTTGCCCGAAGTTCACCTACAATCGTCCCTGCAATTGCCGGAGTCGAGAACATCGAGGAATCGATATTAAGTCTGTTGAGGATTTTGTCCGACCAGCTGTATGAATTTATGTCAAAAGCCAAAGTCCGTGATGCCATAGAATAGTCTATAACGGTTTCTCCGGTCAACCACCAAACAGCGAAATCCTCAAAGCAAAGGAATTTTTCGGTTTTTGCATAGACATCTGGAAACTCCTTTTGCAAATATAAAAGCTTATTTAATGTATAAATACTGCTCAGATTCAATCCTGTAATATCGGTAATATCTTTTTCATTGAATTGCTCTTTTATATTTCCCAGAGCGTCCGCCCCGCGACGATCGCTGCCTATTATACTGTTCATAAGAATAGTGCCGTCTTTACCAATCGGAATCGCCGCTTCACCAAGTGATGAAACGGTAATTATTTCAATGTTTTCCCCGCCCGCTTTTGCTATGGCGTCTGTTAAGACTTCCTTTGCTGCTTCAATCACTTCTTGCGGACAAAGCTCACGTTTACCTTCTTCAAGCCCATACATAGTCAGGCCCTTGTAACAGGATGCATGCACACAGCCGTATTTGTCAATAGCCGCCGCCTTAACTCCCGATGTTCCTAAATCAAGGCCAATATACATTTCACTACACCTCAATAAAATAAAAGGCAGTTAAGGAGAATCAAACAAAACGAGAAGATTCCCCTCAACTGTCTTAATTTTTCAATTATTTTCCTGCGTTATTTTTGAATACCTTAAGTATTTCCACTGTTTTATTGTATATCTCTTCCATTGCGAGATTTGCGAGATTGCAAAAATTTACGGGATTTTTGGATTCGGCAATATATTTCGCTATTGCCGGTGCCGGAGCTGTATCTATTGCCGTAAAGTAATTTATTTTCTTAATACCGGCATTTATCGCACTGTGAATCTGGTCAAAGGGCGTTCCGCTGGCTCCGTGCATGCCAAGCGCTACTCCGTGACTTCGTGCCGCGCAATTTTTTACAAGCTCTATATCCAAATTCGGTTCCCCTGCATACATGCCATGAACCGTTCCGAACGAGATGGTCAATACGTCACACCCGGAGCGCTCACAGAATTCTTCCGCTTCATCCGGACTTGTAAAATATTTTGTCAAGTCGGAAAGATCACTTGTTTCTTGTCCGTGAGTAGCGCTCGGCATATTGTTAGGCATAGCGCCAAGCTCTGCTTCAACTCCGATACCAAGGGGCTTTACCATATCGACAAAAGCCCTCACATCTGCGATATTTTGTTCAAGCGAAAACCGGCTTCTGTCATACATAATTGAGGTACATCCCAAACGGACAGCTTTCATTACATGATTAAAGTCATATCCGTGGTCCACATGCACAGAAATGGCAGCTTTTGAGTTTTTAGCGTACTCAAGCATGAGGGGAACAGCAATTTCTATTGGGACTACATCCGTCTCGGTCTGCGCGTGATTTATTGTTATGGGCATTCCTGTATCCTCAGCTGCCGCAATTACGGCTCTGAGAGAAATTTGATTCGGTGTATTTATAGATGCTATTGCCATGTTTTTGCTGCGTGCTTCCTGTAACATTTCCTGTAAACTAACTAACATATTGCCTCCTGAAAATTTGAAATATATTATTTTTTTCTTTGTCTTAGCATATCAATCGAAACCGCTATCAGAATAACCACGCCCTTAGCAATCAACTGCCAAAAGGAGTTGACATTCATAAGCGCGAGCCCATTCTGCAATACACCTATTATCAAAACACCTATCATAGCACTGATTACGCTGCCGCTTCCGCCTGTCAGAGAAATGCCTCCCAATACAGAAGCAGCTACCGCATCAAGCTCATAGCCCTGGGCAACCGCAGGCTGTCCCGAATACATGCGCGCCGAAAGAATTATGCCTGCAATTCCTGCCATAAATCCGGAAATACAATGAACACTGATTTGAACTGCCTTTATGTTTATACCGCTATACCTTGCCGCTTCAATGTTACCGCCTACAGAATATATGTATCGTCCCATCCTTGTCTTGTTCATAAACAGAGCCATGACTATTATTGCGATTATAGTGTATATTACGGGATAAGGAATAACCCATAGTCTTCCTATACCTATTTGAGAATAGGCAGTGCTCGTGACGCGTACAGGCTCTGCGTTGGTGGCAAGATACGCCGCACCGCGCGCAACATTCATTATTGCCATAGTGGCAATAAATGCCGGTACCTGAATATATGCGATTAACATTCCGTTTGTAAGTCCGCACAAAACACAGGACAAAATTCCAAGTATAATTGCAATCGGAATAGGCATTCCGATATTTGTTATACAGACAGCGGTTACTGTTCCTGAAAGCGCAACATAAGCACCCAGTCCTATATCAATACCGCCGATAATAATGCACAGCATCATACCCAGCGTAAGAAATGCATTTGTCGAAACTTGGCGCAGCAAGGACATAATATTGCCCTCAGTCAAAAAGTTTTCAGACATAAAGGACAGAACAACACAGAACAATATAAGCGCACCGATTATTGCAGCGTTCTTTTTCATAAACACCGAAAAAGCAGATGTTCCTTTAAGAGTTTTTTCTTTGTTCATTAACCATTCCCTCCAATTGCATAGGAAAGTATTTTTTTCTGTGTGAAATCTTTTTTGTCAATGACAGCTGTTATAGCTCCATTGTACATTACACAAATTCTATCACTCATTCCCATTACTTCCGGCATCTCAGAGGAAACCATAATAATCGAAACTCCCTGCTTTGTAAGCTCATTCATGATAGAGTACATCTCGCTTTTTGCTCCGACATCTATGCCTCTGGTCGGCTCATCAAGGATGAGAACACTCGGATTGGCGGCCAACCATTTTGACACAACAACTTTTTGCTGATTTCCGCCCGACAAGTTACTTGCCTTCTGCGTAAATGACGGCGTTTTTATGGATAACTTTTCTTTGTATGTCTCCATTATTTGCAGTTCTTTTTTATGATTGACATTAATTCCTTTTATAAAATCCTTAAGTACCGCGATTGTCATGTTAAATCCAACGGTATTTTTTAATATCAATCCCTGTTCTTTTCTGTTTTCGGGCACAAGAGCTATTCCCGAATTGATAGCATCATATGGTCTTTTTATTTTAATCGGTTTACCGTTCACTTCTACAACGCCACTGTCGATTTTCGTTATCCCGAAAATGGCTTGCATAAGCTCTGTGCGACCTGCACCCACTAATCCGGCAAAGCCGAGTATTTCACCTTTTTTCAGGTCAAAGCTTATATCATGAAGCACATTTGTCTGATTGAGGTTTTTGACCCTTAAAACTGATTCTCCCTTTTCGAATGTATCTCGAGTATAGTAATCCGACAACTCGCGATTGACCATCATAGTAATTAAATCATCGGAACTTACAGTCTTAGTATCAACGGTGCCGACATATTTGCCGTCACGCATAACTGTAATTCTGTCGGTAATGCTAAACAGTTCCTCAAGCTTATGAGAAATATAAATAATTGATTTGCCAGCGCTTTTTAGTTTATTTATGATTCCAAACAGCATTTTAACTTCATTATTGGAAAGAGATGATGTCGGCTCGTCCATTACGATGATTTTCGCATCAACAGATATAGCTTTGATGATTTCGACAACCTGCTGCTGTGCTATGCTTAATGACGAGACGAGCGCTTTGGCGTTAAGGTCTATTCCCAAATCATCAATAAGCTTTTGTGCTTTAATTACAAACTCTTTTCGATTGACATACCCATACTTTGACGGATTGCTTCCAAGAAAAATATTGTCCGCTATTGTCAATTGCGAAACCAACAAAAGCTCTTGATGAATTATGCTGATTCCCGCTTCCTGCGCATCTCTTATAGTATTAAGTGTTACCTGCTTGCCGCAGATGAATATACTCCCTTGTTCGGGCTTGTAAATTGCGCCCAACACCTTTATCAAGGTGGATTTCCCTGCTCCGTTCTCCCCAAGAAGCGCATGGACCTCTCCGGGACGCACCTCAAGCTTTGCATTGTCCAAAGCGAGCACACCGGGAAATCTCATTTTGATATTTTCCATTTTTAATGTAAGCTCTTCCAACTTTTCACCTACTCTCTAAAAAAGCAACCGCAAAGGTTGGCTGACCATTCAATAATGGTCAGCCAACCTACTGCTAATTCTTATTGCCAGCCATCAATACCGTATTCTTTGACATTAGTTTCGTCAATAAGGAAGGTCGGGACCTTGATAACCGATTCTATTGTTTCTCCTCCGATTACCTTGTATGCTGCCTCAACACAATACTTACCAATATTGATAGGAGATTGTGCACCTGTTCCGCTGAGACCGCCATCCGCTATTGAAGCCTTTGCATCAGGGGAGCCGTCAACACCGTAAATAATAACCTTATCTTCAAGCCCTGCTGCCTGTACTGCGGAAAATGCTCCGAGTGCAGAGGGGTCATTGATGCAGAAAAATGCAATCAGATCGGGATTTGCTTGGAGTATAGGCTCGGCAATTGCGAGTGACTCGCCGATATCGCCCTTGCCATTTTGCTGAGAAACAATTTCAAATGGAACATCGCCGATGCCCTTCATGAAACCCGCTACACGCTGAACACAAGCATCCGCATACGGAGCATCCAAAATTGCAATCTTGCCGCCTTCGGGGAATTTTGCTGCAAACGCCTCTCCGACAACCTGTCCGGCGTACTCGTTGTTTGAAGAAATAACTGTTGCGACAAGATCCTTGTCTATAACATCTGTGTCAAAGTTAATTACCGGAATTCCCTTTGCAGCCAACTCATCAAGTGCGGGCTTGATACCCTCTGAATCAACCGGGCACAAAAACAGTGCTTCAATGCCCTGATCAATCATGTTAGTAATCTGCTCGAGCTGAGTAGCGATATCCTGCTTTGTGTCAAGTGTGATAAGTGTGTCGCCCTTGGCCTCAACTTCTGCACGGACAGAGGCTTCGATTGTTGTGAAAAAAGGGTTGTTCATTGTCATACATGTAAATCCGAACTTGTGCCCCTCTGCCTTTGCCGGCTCCTCCGGATTTGCAGCCGGTGCTGCGCACGATGCGAACATCAATACAAGCGAAAGTACAATAGCTGTGATTGCTGTGATTTTTTTGTTCATTTGTTCATATCCTCCATTAATTTTTATGCTTAATCAGGCATAGCCTGTTTGCAACTTGTTTTATTCATTGCTTGCGCAAAATGTGAATGATTTTCCATCAACGACTATCATGATACGTAATTATGGAGATATTGTCAATGAAAATTTCGGTTTTGTAATCTATTTTAGCACTTCCCACGATTAACCAGTCACATTATGTGCAGATATGAATAATTATCATTCAGTAATCGTTCAATTATGAATGACGAATTCAGTGCACAATTGTATTTATAACTGTTTTTATCTAATTGCGAATAATTAATTCCGTGAATCGATAAAATATATGAAAGATATTTGAATGATTGTTAGCATATAAGATGGAATTTTGCTCAAATGATTGACAGTTTGTCCTATTTCCTTTATAATCCAATTAATACAGTGTTGGACTTTATAAATAAAGGAAGGCGCACCTTGATATGGAGAGAACAGAAAAAATCGAAGGACTTATACGCGAGAAGAAAAAGCTGTCACTTCGGGAATTAGTTGTTATTTTCAATGTTTCAGAATCCAGCATTCGGCGTGACTTGATACTTCTTGAGAATAAAGGCGTTCTCAGGCGGACTCATGGCGGAGCTGAGCTATGCAAATCTGTTATGCCGATAACGCACGAACTGTTTCAGCTTCCGATTGAAATTCAAAATCACGAAGCAAAGCAGGCAATAGGGCGTCTGGCTGCCGCGGAAGTCGGTGACAATGACTTTATCGGTATTGGTTCGGGAACCAGCTGCCTTGAATTTGCGAGATGTCTGACAGAAAAGAAAAATCTTACTGTTCTGACAACAAATATTTTTGTTGCTACCGAACTGAGTGCCTTTGAAAACATTCAGGTTATCTGCACCGGAGGAATGATTACAAGAAAAAACAATTGCGCAAATACAGTTGGTGAGATTACATTAAGTCAGCTCGTACATTACAATACCCGAAAGGTATTTCTCAGCGTACTTGGTGCGGATTTTGATATGGGTTATTCCGATATCAACTTTAATCTTTCTGCTATATGGCAGGAAATGCTCCACAATTCAGAACACAGCTATTTATTGGCTGAGGGCTACAAATTCGGGAAAAAAGGATATGTGACCATCGGCGGTTTGAATTGCGTCGATGAGGTCATTACAACTTCTTCAATTTCATCAAGCTATGTTGAATATTTCAATTCTCACGGAATTACCGTGCATATCGCAGCACAGGAATAAAGCAATGGCGCTTCTGAACCCAAATTAATCTTGGTTTCAGAAGCGCCATTGCCTATTTTACGAATTATTTATTCAAACTGTTTTTATAAAAAGTTGCAGTGTGCAAAGCGCAGAGCATTTCGTGCTTTGAGCTTACCTGTAGGGTACTCTGTCCCATTGAAAATACAGCTCTGCGAGTGCATTGCCCGTATGCTCTAAAAATGCCTGGCTGATATTTATTCTGTACAGAAGACCCTGAAGCTCATTTTCCAGCTGCCTTCTGCGCTCAACAAGGGGTGAAAGCACACTGTAATCCTCGTATTGACCGCCGCACATAATCCCATTGCTGTAGCCGACTGCCTGTTTGAACAGCTCATTAGCTTGTATTTCAAGATTTTGGACAGCTATTTCCCTCTGCGACAGCTCTTCGTCTTTGTCTGAATTTACAGTCATTGCAGATGATGCCCGCAGCTGCGCGTCATCTATGATGCGATAGCTTTCGGCTTTTGCGTCATCAATAATTTGCTGTGCTTGCAATTGTGCATCAATTAACAGCTTATCGTCCGCTGCGGGCATGTTGTTTTCATGTCCGCTCATCAATGCGGATTTCAGCTGCTCATTATCCATATTCAAGCGGTCGGATTCGTCCTGAAATGCGCGCAGCGAGTTCTCGGCATTATTACACCATTCCTGCATTTGCAGCAAGCGGGCATTTTGTTCAATGCATGTGCTTTTTAATTGTTCATTTTCCATACTCACATTGTCAAATGCAGCTTTTAACTGATCCGGTTGGGTATAAGCCGCGTTTGGTGCGCTGATTTGCGATGAAACAGTGCGCTTTGAAACCGCCTGTGTCCGCACCAGCTCCGCAAGCTGCGTTTTAACCGCATCGAGCTTTTGCTCATAATCTTTCTTTTCCGCCTCATGAACGCTTATCAGCTCATTGAGATACAGCAAAACCTCTTCCTTGTCGAATCCGAGCAGTGCAGTAGTGAATAATTCATTTCTTTTTCCCACAACAGGTATCCTCCGTTTCAATTGCAGTCTGCATTTAAATGCAGCAATTATCAATCGTCGACATAAAAAGTCATTGCCTGTACGGCCTCTCCGACCATTTCATTCGTTTCTAAATCATATGCGGTAAACAGAGCAATTGTGGCATATTCTCCGCTTTTAAGCTCTGCATCCAAACGCTTTTTTACCAAATATTCTCCCGGACTTATCAATCCGGTCTTTAAAATTGTCTGCCCTGTCTCGGCAAGTGAATATGTTAAGGTATATGCATAATGGCAATTGTCGGCAATCTCGATCCGCAGGTCGCCCTCTCCGTCAGGCAGCTTGAAGCGCGGCCCGCCGTTTATTGATATGTGCTGTATATCATCTGATATATTTTGATTTGATTCCGATATAGGCGTGTCCTTCGCCTCGGTGCTGAGCACTATCTCATCCTCGCTGTAAG
>JAVXQD010000019.1:40793-41090 GCA_036644375.1 Oscillospiraceae bacterium | reverse complement strand
ACATATTCATATAAAATATGCGTTCTTCCATAGTTTTACACGCAGACATAATTTTGAGATGGTTCGTCCAATTCAATTGTGTCACCAGTGGTAACACTTTTTCATTGTCCTTGTAAAGCTCATAAAACCGCTTCATTCTGTAAAGTCCACGGCGATTGAATCCTTTTAGTTCAGGGTAATTAGCCGCAAAGAAATCAGCAAGTTTCTGTACAAATGCATCACCATATCCAGTATTTTCAGACTGTGTACTAATGTATTCACCTATATCACGATACATTAAAATCAGTTCCTCATTAA
>JAVXQD010000019.1:0-40783 GCA_036644375.1 Oscillospiraceae bacterium | reverse complement strand
AAGTGCTCACCGTAAGGTATCAACTCGCTCATAATATAGTTCCTTTCTGCTGTTCTCTATAAGAATACTTGTAAATTTTGCGAAGTAAGGATCTTGCCAAATCCTAACTTAATCTTCTCTCTTCACATAGGTAAGTTCAATATCATACCCCAGCGCTTCCAGCATCTGCACAAAGGTTTTATTCACAACACCGTCTTTTTTCTTGATGATACGATTGACATACTGTCCCGTCGTTCCAATCTTTTCCGCAAGCTGTGCCTGTGTTAATTCGCCCTCGATGCACTTGACCTTAACATCAACCTCGATGCTGCTTTTCAGCATACTTTTTCCCAAATTGAACTATTAGATTGTTTATAACATATCATATCGCATTTTTTCTGTCTTTAAGTCCGATAAAACCCACTTCGTCAGCGTTCTCGGTACTATTTCCCATAGCCACGGGTCAGCAAGCAAAGGCTCTCTACATGCTGCGAGTTGATGGGAAGTACATCAACTGGTGTGCCTTGTTCTTTGTCCGTTCATGGAAACATATCAATTTCGCAAATTGCTCATAATGGGTATCACGAACTTTTTTTAGAAACATTCTTTTTGTAAACAAAATAAATACACACCATATAATAAAGCAAAATAATAATACCAATTGGTGTTTCTTCAATAATTTGACCTGTTTCTTGTGTTCCCATATAAATTAATTGCAAAGCCGGAATCATACCAAATATACCGCCAATAACTTTTGCTTTTCTTAATAAAGCACCGGCACTCAAAAATAGTAATAGCCAGACCGCAACAAGAGGGTGTATTGTACCTATTCCTCCCAATACTGCTAACAAGCCATAAACAATTGTAGAAATTATAGCAGGAAAGAAAAATAATATTTTCTTCATAACTCTTTCCTCCGTCAAATATAAACAAACTTCACTGCAAATTTATTATTTCCTTGACATCAACACTACGCACTCCACGTGCTGTGTGCGGGGAAATAAATCTACGGGGATTGCTGTTTTGGCAATGTAACCGTGAGCGCATAAATATTTCAAATCGCGGGCAAGTGTGGCGGGGTTGCAGGACACCATGACTATTCGGTCAGGACTCATTGATATAAGTGCGCCGAGGCACTCCTCGTCACAGCCTCTGCGGGGCGGATCTACAACTGCAACATCAATTGACACATTGCTTTTTGCAAGGCGCACAGCGGCGCCTGAGGCGTCGTCTGCGATGAACGTGCAGTTGTCAAAGCCGAGGGCTTTGGCGTTTTCGGTTGCATCGGCAATTGCGCTTGGAATCACCTCAACGCCGATTAAATGGCGGAAATGTTTTGCTTTTGCCATTGAAAGCCCGATTGTGCCGGTTCCGCAGTATAAATCAAGAAGAGTTTCATTTTCCTTTAAGTCCGCAAGCAGAGCAATAAGCCCATAGAGCTGCTCGGCGGCCTTAGTATTGATTTGAAAAAACGACAGGGGAGACAGGCGCACCGGGATTCCGCACATCTCGTCAAAAAGGAAATCATCTCCGAATATTGTTCGGCAGGTCTCTCCTAAAATGACGTTACCTCTTGTTTTGTTTACGTTTACGATGATTGAGCTGATTGCGTTAAATTCACGTGTCATCTTCTCAACGAAAACATCCTCTTTCGGCAAGCGAAGACCATTGAGGACGACGCAGAGCATCACGTTACCGGTTTTTCCGCTGATTCTCAAAAAGATATGCCTCAAAAGGCCGACATGGCTTATCTCGTTATACGCGCAGACCTGCTGTGAATCCAAAATCCGACACGCATATGCGGCAATATCATTGAGAAGTTTTGGCTGCAGATTGCATTCGGATGCATCGACAACATCATGAGTGCGCTTGGCATAAAGCCCGACACACAAATTTCCACCGTGCATTGAAACGGGGAACTGTACCTTATTGCGATATTCGGTTTGGCATGGACTCGGAACGGTTTCGCGGATTTCAATATCAAGACCGCCGAGCCGTGTAAGCGCTGCGCGGACAATCTCGCGCTTTGCATCAAGCTCGGCGCAGTAGCTCATGTGGCGAAACGAACAGCCTCCGCAGCGCCTGTATGCGGGACATTGCGGCTCGTCTCGCTCCGGTGCGGGTTCGAGAATTTTGTCGATTATTCCAAAGGCATAAGATTTTTTGAGCTTTACTATTTTGACAAGCAGCCTGTCTCCGACAACGGTGTACGGCACAAAAACAGCAAGCCCGTCGTATAGGCCGACGCCGTTTCCGTCATTTGATATTGAATGTATAGAGAGCTCGACGATCTCGTTTTTTTGAACCATATAATCATCCTTAAAATCCGATGTATTTTCGGGTATTTGTTTTTGTGCTTCTGTAAAAATTTAGATACGGAATTTGAATTTGAGATTCGGCAGTAAAGGCATAAAAAGACATGAATTTTGACTGCTTAATATTGTTAATTATCGCATAATTTGATAAAGAAAGCTACACCTGAGGGTTGATAAAGCTTAAAATCAGGAGCGTTTGAGGTCGGTATATAAATTCGCAAAGGCTATTACTCCGCGGATTTCGGCAAGGGCTAATTAGAATATGCGTTTATAAACACAGGGCAAATAAAACTTGATTCGACGATAAGATATGATTGATAAACAGAATAAATATATTGATAAACAATAAAAAACTATTGACTATCGATGTGTAATGTGATAAGGTTCTCTTAAACAAGCTTGCTTAAGGAGAATGTGTTTATGTGGACTAAATCAAAATCCCTGAATCTTACGTATTCGCTCGTCTGGTTGGTGCTGGCACTTTTAGTCGCGGGAGTGTTCCTGATTCCGACTTTTGTCAGATGGTATGACATGCTTTCGCTTCGCCCATCGATATTCAAATCGTTTTGTGCGGCGTTGTATGCGAGTCTTGTTCCCGCATTTGCGGCAATGGTCAGGTTGTGCGGAATGCTTGGGAATATCAAAAAAAAGCGGATGTTCGTATCTGAAAACACAGAGCATCTGCGCGCACTTTCTTATTGCTGCTTTGCAGAGTGCGCGGTGTTCTTTGCTTTTGGATTTGTCCGTCCGCTGTCCTTTGTTCTGTCATTCGCCGCATGCTTTTTCGGGCTTATTCTGCGAGTACTCAAAAATGTATTTGAGGAAGCGGTTGAGCTTCGCAAAGAAAATGACGCTGTGATATGAGGGGGACAAAATGCCTATTAATGTAAATTTAGATGTCATAATGGCAAAACGCAAAATTTCGTCACAGGAGCTTTCCGAAAAAATCGGTATTACGCCTGCCAACCTGTCAATTCTTAAAACCGGAAAGGCAAAAGCAATCAGATTTTCAACCCTTGAAAGTCTGTGTCTGGCTTTGCAGTGTCAGCCCGGAGATATTATGGAGTTTATCAAGGAGTGAACTTATGGATAACATCAACAATATTAATAATAAGCCTGTCGAGGGCGAAAAATCTCATGTGTCGGGATATGCCGCAAAACCCGAATTCACAAGAATGGAGCATATTGCCGCAATATTTTGCTTTTTACTGGGCTTTATATTTGTGCGATATCTTGTTTGGAACGAGACGGGATTTTTTTCCACAGCAACCGTGCTGCTTCTGGTCGGGGTGTGCGCCGCATATCTCAAAGCAAGCGGATTTGAACTGACGCTGCGGAATCGAATGACGGCGGTTTTGATATCTGTTTTTTCGCTTGTGTTTTCGGTGACGGACAATGGGGCAATAAAAAGCACCGCAGAGATTTTCATTTTGGCTGTCGGGGCATACTGGGTATATGCAATATGTACAAGACGGACGAAAATTGATGAGCATATAGATGTAGATATCGTGATGGCATTATTTAAAATTCCGTTTTCACAGTTTTTCAATGCGCCGTCCGCCGCGATAAAGTCACCCTCGCACTCCAAATCGGGCAATTTCAAAAATGTGGCGCTTGGCCTTGTAATTGCGGTTCCGATAACGGTCTTTGTGGCGTCACTTTTGATGAGTGCCGATGACGGAGTGGAAAAGCTTCTGAGCGGGTTGACGGAAAATTTTGTGTCGGACTTCGGAATCATTTTTGTGCAGATTGCAATCGGCTCGTTGGTGGCATGCTACCTGTTCGGAATGCTTTATGGTAACACACATGATGTTAAGCACGAATATCACTCTGAGGAGGCATATCGCAGTATAGCGGAAAAGCGTCGGTTTGTGCCGAATCTTATAGCGTATACTGCGCTTACCCCTGCGCTGATTTTATATGCTGTGTTCTTTATTTCGCAGTCTAAATACTTTTTGTCGGCATTCGGCGGACGGCTTCCCGCGGGATTCGGTTATGCTGAATATGCCCGCCGCGGCTTCTTTGAGCTTTTTGCGCTCGCCGCTGTCAATATGATTTTTATATTGATCCTAAACTGCAACACCATCAGCAGCGGGGAAAAACGCACGAGGACATTGCGGGCATATTCAATTATGCTCTGCGGCTTTACGCTTATTATGATAGCGGCTGCACTGAGCAAGATGGTTTTGTATATCAGCAGATTCGGTCTCACAAGAATGCGGCTATATACCTCGTGGACTATGCTGCTGATGGCGGTTGTTTTTGTGCTGATAATAGTTTGGCAATTCAAACAAACCTTTCCGCTCATTAGAATTTCAGCGGCGGTGTTTGTGGTGATGTTTGGCGTTTTGTGTTTTTCACAGAGCGATTATCTCATAGCAAAATACAATATAGCCATGTACGAAAACGGCAGTCATACCGAACTGGACATGGACTATTTGATTCATGGATTGTCTGATGATTCACTGGCCTATGTGGTTGAAAGGTGCGATGGGGATAAAATCCGTTTGCCGTATGATTTGAATAAAAATGACTATATTAAACACAGACTCGATATGTCGGAAGAAAGCGAACGGCGCTTTGCACAGTATAACCTTTCGACAATGGTGACTAAAATGAGGTTACAGCAGATTTATGACAAATAAAACCGAAAATACCCGATAAAAAAGAGGCCGGTTGTTTGTGTATTATTTTGGTCAAGGGGCTTTTACTTGCATATTTTTGTACAAAATACTATTATTGGGGTAATGGTAAAGACTAAATAACGGAGATGAAAAAATATGAGTGAGAGCTGTAACAATAACTGTTCGGAATGCGGCAGCAGCTGTGAGGACAGAAAAGCACCGCAGGATTTTAAAGTGAATCCGCACAAGGACAGCCACATAAAAAAGGTTATCGGGGTTGTGAGCGGGAAGGGCGGAGTCGGGAAGTCGATGGTTACAAGCCTGCTTGCCGTAAACTTGAAACGCCGCGGCAGGAGTATAGCAATTATGGATGCCGATATCACGGGTCCGTCTATTCCGAAAGCGTTCGGAATACATGAGCGCGCTACCGGCACAGACACAGAGATGTATCCGGTGGTCAGCAAGTCGGGAATAAAAGTTATGTCCCTCAATCTGCTGGTTGAAAACGAGACAGATCCGGTCGTGTGGCGCGGCCCGGTTATCGCGGGCACTGTCAAGCAGTTTTGGACCGATGTGGTGTGGGGCGATGTGGATTACATGTTTGTGGATTTGCCGCCGGGAACAGGTGACGTTCCGCTGACCGTATTTCAATCAATGCCGGTTGACGGAATCATTATTGTTGCTTCGCCGCAAGAGCTCGTTGCGATGATAGTTGAAAAAGCAGCCAATATGGCAAATATGATGAATATTCCGATATTGGGGCTTGTCGAAAACATGAGCTATGTTGAGTGCCCGGATTGCGGAAAAAGAATTCACGTATTCGGGGAAAGCCGTGCTGACGAGACAGCAAAGCTGTTTGACATAGGCACTGTCTCAAAAATGCCGATTGTTCGTGAGCTTGCCGCGGCGTGTGATGATGGCGAAATTGAGCATTTTACCGGAGGCTGGCTTGATAATATGGCTGCAATGCTTGAGCGGATGTAGCTTATAAAGGATCTGTGATGATATCACAGATGAACTGCGCAATGACGCGTATACTGAGAGCATAACAAATACCGATAATATTTGGAGGTTTATTATGTCAGTTAACCCTATTACAAATGAAAGCTTTGAAAAAGAAGTTCTTAATTCCGATAAAACTGTTCTTGTTGATTTTTGGGCGACATGGTGCGGACCTTGTCGTATGCTCTCTCCGGTGATTGAGGAAATAGCGTCGGAGATGCCTGAAATTAAAGTTTGTTCTGTCAATATCGACGAGCAAAATGAGCTTGCGGCGAAGTTCGGGGTAATGAGCATCCCCACGCTTCTTGTTTTCAAAAACGGAAAAGTTTCGCAGACCTCCGTAGGCGTCAAACCGAAGAATGCGATAGTGTCAATGCTCAAGTAATATATTCAGAATAAAAGCGCCATTGAAGTTCCAATCTTCAATGGCGCTTGTTTATTAAAAGCCCGATTTGCTTTGTAAAGGGCGAATGGATTCAGACATTCGAAGCCCCGGTGAATGATATCGCTTTTACGCGAAATTCTATTTCGGTGCACAATTGCACTGAAAACCCGCTGAAACTGATGGCTGTGTATTATGTGCCCATTGAGTTTAGTATGCGCAACATGCTTCTGTGTAACTCGAGGAAAATCGAATCTTTGTTTTTACGACAGCAAGGCTCGCAGCTTGGATTTGTCGATGATTTTTATACCTCCTCGCATTAGCTCTACAATTCCGTCCTCCGCAAAGTATTTCAGCATACGCGTTACGACTTCGCGCGCGCTGCCGGTGTATTTTGCTACCTGCTCATGGGTCATGTGAATTGTCTCGTCTCCGCTCGCGGCATATTCATCCCACAGAAAAATTGCGAGCCGCTTATCATAACTCATGAATAAAATTTGCTGCATAGCCCACATTACATCCGAGAACCGATTTGTTAAAAGCTCAAAGCAATGGCAGTTGGCATAGATGTTTTTTTCACGAAGGCTCGCGTAAAACTCGGAATTAATCACTAAAACATCAGTGTCAACTTCGGCGTCTATATGCACATCAAATGTGATGCTTGAAACGACACATGAAGCTGAAAGAATACAGATTTCATTTGCTTTGAGGCGGTACAGGGTTATTTCCTTGCCCTCGTCAGACAATATATATACACGAAGCTTGCCTTTTTCAATTAAAAGCACACCTACGCAGTCGATATTGCCATCGTGAATCGTAGCGCCCTTTCTGTATGAAGCTACAGAGGAGTGTTCTACAAGCTCGTTTTTTTCGTTGTCTGTCAATTTGCACCAAGGCGGGTAAAGAGCGCTGAGCTGTTCTCTGATCTGTACTTTGTCCATTTGTTTGTATCCCCCAACAAAAGTATTGCATGTTTGTAATAATTATTCTACTCTTTATTAGTTGGCATAACAAGAATAATCGGCAGGATTTGATGAGATGGGACGATTTTGGCAATTGACCTTGCACAAAATTTGAGGTATGCTGAACAAATATTAAAACAATACAGATGGAGGCTCATTCCGGCGTGTGAGGATATAATTTGTGAAGATTCGCAGTTTTTCTTTTTGCGCAGTTTGAAATTTGAATATGGAAAAGGATTTGGATTTTGATTTATACCTAAAGCGCATAGGCTATCTCGAAAATACCGAGGCTGATCTGCAAACATTAAGTGCAGTTATGCAAGCTCAATTGATGACGGTACCGTTTGAAAATCTTGACATAGTTGACTTGAAACGCGGTATTGACATGGATCCGGCGCATTTGTTTGAGAAAATTGTCACGAACCATAGGGGCGGATTTTGCTTTGAGCTAAATAAGCTGTTTTATCTGCTGCTCAAGGCATTGGACTACAATGTCTATCCTGTAGCGGCTCGGGTTGTGTGGCGTCGTGATAATATCCCGCCGCTGTCACACAGGGCATCAATAGTGACGCTGAACGGGCAAGAATGGTTCAGTGATGTGGGATTTGGCGGTCCTGGTCCAAAGGCTCCGCTTTGTTTATCGACAGATGAAGAACAAAATGTATCCGGCGAAATCTTTCGTGCAGTTAAATCAGGAGACGCCACTTTGATCAGTAAAAAAGACAACGGCGGGTGGATGCCAATCTTGAGCTTTGGCAGCAAGCCGTTTGAAGAGACGGATTTCTCGATTCTCTGCTATTACTTTTCAACCAGCAGCGAGTCTGTGTTTACTCAGCGGCGGATTGTCAATATTTGCCTTCCGAACGGATATGCCTCCATTCAGGACAATTTCTTTACATTGTGTGAAAATGGCTGTACCACAATATCGGAGATTAAATCACAGGATGAACTAAAGCTGATTCTCAGAAACCGATTCGGAATAGATGCCGCACTGTGACAGAGACATATACCCATGTATATCGAGAAGAAACCGCTGACACAAAGGCGGCATTTCATAAAGGCTGTGCGCACACGTGTGTTATATATATAGCAGCGATGTCATAAGCCGACACAGAAGCATAGGATATACATAAAGAGGGGCCACAGCAAATTGCAGATTTCAATATGCTTTTTATCGGGAATTTCAGTTTAGTTATTTTCTAATCTTAAATTAATCTTCCCATTTCGTTGTTTTAACTTTTGAAAGGCATAATAGCGGCAACACAATAACGGAGGCATTAAACAATGAATCAGAACTTGGAGTTTGCAGAAAAACTTGTCGAAAAAACCGGAGTCAGTTATGCTGAGGCAAAGGAAGCATTGGAAAATAACGGGTGGGATATTCTCGAAGCTATAATTTGGCTTGAATCACAGGGCAAGGTCAAGGACGGCAAAACAACGAGCGCATATACGACGCAAAAGAAAGAACAAACAGTGAATACGGATAAGTTTAAGGAATCGGCAAAAAGCTTTGGAGACTGGATTTGCAGCGTAATCAACAAGGGAAACACAAACTGCCTTGAGATGTACAGGCGTGGCGAGCATAAGCTGTCGATACCCATTACGGTGTTCATAGTTCTTTTGATTTTTGGATTCTGGGTGGTTTTACCGCTTATGGTAATAAGTCTGTTCTTTGAATGCAGATATTCATTCAGCGGCTCTGAGCTGGGAAAAGAGTCTATCAACAGCGCAATGGGCAAAGCGACTGATATTGCAGACGGCATAAAAACCGAAATAAAAAAGACCGAAAATACGGAAAAGAAATAATTAATCGAGAAAAAAGGGGAACTGCGATAAAACAGCGGTTTCCCTTTTGAAGCTATGAGTGAGGAGGCAGGGCTATTATGCCGGCAAAGATTCTAATTGTGGAGGACGAGGAAAAAATCGCGCGCTTTGTCGAGCTTGAACTCAAGCACGAGGGCTATGATATCAGAAAATCAACCGATGGGCGGGATGGGCTTGAGCTTGCGCTGTCCGGTGAATATGACCTGATGCTTCTTGACATAATGCTGCCCGGATTAAACGGAATAGAAGTTATACGGCGTCTGCGCAAAACCTCGGATATGCCTGTTATAATGCTCACGGCACGCGATGCTGTCATGGACAAGGTATCGGGTCTTGATATGGGTGCGGATGATTACATTACCAAGCCGTTTGCGATAGAGGAGCTTCTCGCACGCATTCGAGTGACTTTGAGAAAAAATCAGTCCGATAAAGCGGGTGAGACGCAGCAGCAAATCACCTGCGGAAAACTCGCGCTCGACAGTGCCCGTCACACTGTAACATATGACGGATGTCCGATAGACCTGACAAAAAGGGAATTTATGATGCTGCAGCTTATGCTGCAAAATAAGCAGATTGTTCTGACCCGTGAAACCTTTATCGAGCGTGTGTGGGGTTATGACTATCTTGGCGAGACAAATGTTGTGGATGTGTACATTCGATACCTCAGAAGTAAAATAGACGATGTTTTCGGAGTGAATCTCATCCAGACTGTCCGCGGAGTAGGCTATGTAATAAAGGATGACGTCTGATGAAAGCTCAGCCAAAAGAGATTTCTACCGCCCAAAGAATTCAAACTCTGCAATCTCGGCGCACAAACATTGTGTTGCTGGTGGTGAATATTGTTCTCATCTGTACGGCGATAGCTTGCTGGTGCTATCTTCACGACAGCGCATATTCGGGTGAGTACGACCCTGTAAAGCTTATCGGACTTGTGCAGCGCAGAATCGAATTCACACATCCGATGAGGCGCGGACTTCTCACGCTCAACTACATCATTTCCGCGCCGGGTCTTGAGCCCGCCGTAATCAACGCCTCTGCATTTTTCTATATAATGGCGGTGACTGTTCCATTCGTGATGATTCTCGAAGCTGTCGTTGTCGGAGTGGCAAATTTGTTCGGTGCATATCAAGTCCGCAAGCAGCTCCAGCCATTATATAAGCTTGCGGAGGCAGCTCAACAGCTTTCAAATGCCGAATATGACCGACCGCAAAAAAGGTCGGAGCAGCCCAAACCGATAAAGCAAAGCGAGGCGTACCCCACCGAGCAGATTCATTCGCTTGAAAGTGCAATTGACAATCTGCATCCCGAACGCTCTGACGCAAGCCTGCATACGGGCGATAAGGATTTAAAGGGGCTGGAGGATGCAATTAACAGTCTGCTGAAGCGCACGCGTGACAGCTATACTCAGCAGATACGATTTGTTTCGGACGCTTCACATGAGCTTCGCACACCGATTGCTGTGGTAAAAGGTTACACGGATATGCTTGACCGCTGGGGCAAAAAGGATGAGACGGTGCTCGATGAATCAATATCCGCAATAAAAGCCGAGACCGAGCACATGAACAAGCTCGTCGAGCAGCTGCTGTTTTTGGCACGCGGCGACAGCGGAAGAACTCAGCTGAATAAAATAATGTTCTCCCTCAGCGACATGGTGCGTGATGTATATGAGGAATCGGTGATGATTGATTCAAATCACAAATGGGAGCTTTATGCCAAGAATGAAATAGTGGCGTTTGGAGATTCATCAATGCTCAAGCAGGCGACGCGAATACTTGTGGAAAACGCTTCAAAGTACACTCAGAGCGGTGAGACAATTATTTTAAAGGCTATACTCGATAAGGAAGGAAATCCCGCGATTGTAGTGCAGGACAGCGGTGTAGGAATCGCTCAGGAGGATATGAATCACATTTTTGAGAGATTTTATCGCTCCGACTCTTCGCGCGGACGTCAGCAGGGAGGCACCGGCCTCGGGCTTGCAATTGCAAAATGGATAGTTGACAGTCACAACGGCTATTTTGAAATACTGAGCCGCGAGGATATCGGAACAAGGGTAACAATCCATCTGCCTATGAGCGAAGATCCGACAGATAGGGCAGAACCCCACTGACAGCGCAGAACAGATATTATCAAGGGCAGAATGATATTTTTTCGGTTTACATCTTGACATGTCGGTTTATTTGAGATAAACTGCAATTGGGTTTACTGTTAATAAACTGAAAGCGAGAATTTATAAAATGGTTGAATATAAGTTAGGCGATATCGAAATGCGGTTTGCGGATTTAATTTGGGCAAATGAGCCGATTTCCTCAGGCGAGCTTGTAAAGCTTGCGGAGATGAGTATTTCTTGGAAAAAATCGACCACCTACACGATTTTGCGAAAGCTGTGCGAAAAAGGCATTTTCCAAAACAAAAATGGCTCTGTGACCTCACTCATATCAAAAGAGGAGTATATTTCTATACAAAGCGAGCGATTTGTGGATGAAACTTTTCAAGGGTCGCTGCCGCAATTTATTGCTTCATTTTCGAGGAGGAAGAACTTATCCGATAAAGAGATTGCAGAAATCCAAAGCATGATTGACGCATATCATGGGGTGATGCAATGATTGAAAAGATATTTATTTCTGTCCTTAATTTGAGTTTAATCGGCAGTTATGCGATAGTATTCGTGCTGATTGCAAGGCTGCTGCTCAAAAAAGCACCTAAGATATTTTCTTATGCCATGTGGGGCATTGTGCTCTTTCGGCTGCTTTGTCCTGTTTCATTTGAGAGCGCACTCAGCCTTATGCCGATTGGGAAATCCCCCATACCGCAGGGCATTATTTACAGCACCGCACCGCAAATCAGCACAGGAATGGGCATAGTTGATAATTCAATCAATCCTGTATTGCCTATTCCGAATATTGGCGATAGCGTAAACCCAATTCAAATTTGGCTTTTTATCGGTGCTGTCATTTGGATTGTTGGTATGCTTGCAATGCTGATTTACAGCGTTGTCGCATTTGTGCGGCTAAAGCGAAGCCTAATCGGTGCGGCACATCTGAAAGAAAACATCTACCTTGCAGACCATATATCCTCGCCATTTGTGATGGGGCTGTTCAAGCCGAAAATTTACCTTCCGTCCTCGCTTTCGGAAAGCGAAAAGGATTTTATTGTTGCCCATGAGCTGTGCCATTTAAGGCGATTTGACCATGTGACAAGAATATTCGGCTTTGTCGCTTTATCGATTCATTGGTTTAACCCTCTTGTGTGGATTGCCTTTATTGTGTCGGGCAAGGATATGGAGCTGTCCTGCGACGAAGCTGTTATGAAAAAGATGAATATAGATATTCGCACGGAATATTCCCGGTCGCTGCTTAGCTTCGGCACCGTTAAAAGGATGATACACGCAACACCGCTTGCCTTTGGCGAGGGCGATACTAAAAACAGGGTGAAAAACGTGCTGAATTACAAAAAGCCCGCATTTTGGGTGATTGTGGTTTCCGTTATTGCTGTTGTTGCTGTGGGAGTGGGGCTGATGGCTAACCCGAAGACTAATCCGCTTATCATTCGGAAAACGCACGAGGTCAAAAGTATTCGCATAGTTCAAATCAATGAGGGCGAAAGTCTGGGAATGATTGAAACAGCAGATAAAAACCGGATAGAAGTCATACTGAAAGCCTTGCAAAATACCAATAAAACCATGCGTGAGTCGGTAAACGATGCTCCTAACCGGAAAGATTATTTTCAAATAGATATAAATGCCGCCGAACCGCGCAGGCTCTATCTATATAACGATGAAAAACATTACTATATAGAAGAACCTTATGTGGGAGTCTACAAAACAAGTCGTGAGACAAGTGTTTCTATTGCCTCCGCTTACACTTCAAACGGAGGGTCAGGCTCGGCGCCTTTAAACGCCATGCGCCCAATGATTATGGTGGACGGTGTTTTGTATCTTGACACAGGCAAGGAAGTCCCCGCAAAAATAGAGAGCAGTGCCGTCCTTGGAAAAATTACCTCGGCGGCATTGGCATCGGAAAAACCAACTGAAACCGGGCAGTGTAATTTTAACAGCGGCGTGGGCGCTGAATACGCAGCATATAAGGATGGTATGGCAGTATTCTTGGATGGTAAATGGTTCTTTTTCGAGAAAGAAGTGATATTATCCTCCGATTTTCCGATTCCGGAATTTGGCACAAAGATCAGTGAAACTGCTGATATTGAAAAAGGGTATGAAGCCGTTTCTCTGCAAGATGTCACCCGAGAACAAGCGGAATCCTACATCAAAGAGCTGATAAATAGCGGATGGACAGTAGTGGGGGATTTCAACGAAGAAGCTACGGTTGGCGGACTTTATGAAAAAGGTACTCATGCAGTCAGCGTTCAATTTGCCGGAGATATACTCGGAATCTATTATTCTGTAAAAGCTGAAACTGAAAACCTACAGGACAATATAACTTCTGCGGGATAATATTTCATGAAAATCGGCAATGTGCTTGCTGTATATTCGCTTAATAACAAAGAGTTTGTAAAGGCGGGTTGATTGAGTGAAGCCCTGCACGGCAGCAATTCCGACCCTTTATAGCATGCATTTCATAACCGCAGAGTGCATTTTTGATAATAGTGGATGTTGAAACAGGCGCATATATCGAAAATCACACAAAAGCCCCGCTCAAATTCAACGGATAAATCCGTTTTCTGAGCGGGGCTTTTTATTTCAAAGGGCATCATTGTGTAGCTTGCCATTTGAATATACAGTTGCAACAGTCGTTTGACTTTGTATTAGAGAAGCATGATGGTAAGATAGCTGTCCTCGGCCTTATATGTTAGGGCAATTCCGGATTGAGTATCCTTGTCATAATATTCATAGCTGCCGATAGAGCTGTTTCCGCGAAGCTCGAATTTTGCGGCAAGCTCCTTGTTGAATGATTCGAATTCATCCGAGCTTACACTCAATATCGCATAGAATTTAACACCGCTTTCCGATTGGACACAGCTGATGCTCTTGCCATTTAAAAGCTGCGGAAGATTCTTTGGAAGTTCGGTGATAAATTCGGGCGTGAAGTCGGGGGCCGGCTTTTCGGCATCGTCTGAGATTGATTTGCCGCCAATTAAGGCGAGCATTTTATTAACACTTGCTGCCTGTTCCGTGGTGAGCGTTGATAAATCCCCGCTCTTCAAGGCTTCAAACTGCTCAGAGCTGAGAGACGCAAGTCCGCCCGAGCCGACGAAAGAACTGATTACAGTGCTTATTTCAGGCTTCATATTATTAAGCAGCGGGATTGCGAATTTAGTATAAGCTAAATAGGCAATTCCCGAAAAAACAACCGCGCAAATAAGCATATAGACAAAATATCCGCGCGCAAAATTCCGTCGGTTTCTGTTCTTGTCTGAAAACGCAAAAACAATGAGAAAAATCAGTCCGACAATCGGGATGGAAAACAACAGAAAATATCCCACATATCCCCATGGACGAACAAGCTTTTTTGCGGGTCTTGAAGCTTGGCTTGAAGGAACTTCCCGAGTCCTCGGCATAAAACTTTTATCAAAATCAGAGGTCTCAGCTTCGGGTTTCGGATCATCAAATGCATTTATGAAGCTCGGAGTATCGCTTTTTGAAGTATAAATCATAAATTCCTCCGCAAAATTACACGCAATGTGTATTATTTACTAATACTATCACTTTCAGATGTATTTTCCAATACAAAGAATCAGAATACAGACGCACTGAGCATTTGAGATATCGCGTTAAGACCATGTGAGCTTTAACAGGTCGCATGCCTTAAAAATTTCCTCCTCCTTTAGGGCAGAATAACCGAGTATGACCGTTGCCTCAGAGCGGATTTTTCCGCCCATATAATAAGCGGAAATACCTGTCAGCTTAACTCCCGCATTCGCGGCCGAGCGCACGAGCTCACTTTCGTCCATGCCATTCAGAACCTGTACAAGCAGATGCAGCCCCGTATGTGCTCCGCTGATTTTAATCTGTTCTTTTCCGAAATGGTCCAACAGCGTCTTTATCAGAAAATCCCGACGTGACCTGTATGCGACACGCACGCGGTTTAAATGGCGTGAAAAATGCCCGTCATCTATGAATCGACAGAGAGTGTGCTGCTCAAAACGCGATACTGTAGAGGAATATGATGAAAACAGACGGGTATAATCCGCTGTGAGTGACTTTGGCAGCACCATGTAAGCTATTCTTATGGACGGTGCTATAATGCGTGAAAATGTGCTTATATAAATAACCTTGTCTCCGGAATCAAGTCCCTGCAATGCAGGAATAGGCTTTGTGTCAAAACGGAATTCGCTGTCATAGTCATCCTCAATGATGTATCGCTCATCGCTCTGATTGGCCCATGACAAAAGCTCTGCTCGGCGAGACATCGGCATAGTTGCACCGGTGGGGAACTGATGACTTGGAGTGACATAAACTATATCCGAAGCTGATTCGGCAAGTGAGCTTACAACAAGACCATTTTCATCAACGGGCACAAAGCAAACAGGTATATTGTTATTTTTGAGAATATTAAAAACGCGCTTATAGCCGGGATTTTCAAGTGCAAAGCATTTTGGATAAAACAAATTCGCAAGAAGTCCGACGAGATATTCTATTCCCGCACCCACGATTATTCTGTCCTCGGAGCAGACAACGCCGCGATATTCATGAAGGTAGCGTGCAATTGAGCGCCGCAGCTCAATATCTCCGTCGCGGTCACCGTGATTGAGAAACTCAGGATGAGAGGTCAAGATGTCACGCTGTATTCTCGCCCAGGTTTTGTATGGGAACAGAGAGGTGTCAATGCTGTTGGTTTTAAAGCTGAATTTGCAATTCGGGTCAGATGGCTTTTTTTCCGAATAAATCCGAATCGAAAGGATGCTTTGCTCCAGTGTCTCTATTTTACAGACGTAAAACCCGCTCTTTGGACGCGCCTCGGCAAAGCCTTCCGCAACAAGCATCTGATAAGCCGTATCAACGGTATTAAGGCTTATTGCAAGGTGCGAGGCAAGTGCTCGCTTTGAGGGCAGCTTCTCTCCGCTTTTGATTTCACCGTCGGATATCCGCGTTGAGATGTATTTGTACAGCTGCTGATATAGCGGCTGTGTTTTGTCTGCGGATAATCTTATTGTTAAAATGTCCATCGGTAGCCTCCACTGAAACTGATACCATCAAATAAACTAAATTTGGATATTTTAATAGTATCACATTTGGAATAGAATGTGAACACAGATTTAATTACATGGTCTTGGAGGGACAGGGCAATGAAAAAAAGCAGATTCAACATTAAAACTATATGTATGATCGGAATTATGGCGGCACTGGTTTTTGTGGGAACCAATTTGAGAATAAAAATACCGGCGGGCATTGACGGTACTATGATACATTTCGGAAATGTGTTTTGCCTGCTTGGCGGGCTGCTGTTTGGGGGACTTCCCGGAGGGCTTGCGGCAGGCTTCGGCAGTGCGCTTTTTGATTTATTCAGCGAGTATGCGGCAGAGGCGTGGATTACTTTCATCAACAAATTTGCCATGGGCTTTATTGCGGGATTGATAGCGCATTGGGGCATATCAAAAAGCAAGAGTATGCTCCGTTCGATTATTGCCGCTGTCTGCGGTTCGCTCACTTACTGTGTACTGTATGTCGGAAAAACAATTATCATGCAGCGATTTGTCTATGGGCTTCCGTGGGAGGGAGTCTTTGGAGTAGTGGCCATAAAGGGTACGGTCACGCTTATCAACGGAATGATTGCCGTCGTTGCAAGCCTGCTTTTGTTTATGGCTCTGAAACCGGCGCTGAAGCGGGCGCATATTCTGGAATGATAGCTTAGGAATACAAAAGCAATGTGATTTCATTAAAAAACGCTCTCGGACGCGGCTGAAAAATTCGCGTTGAGGGCGTTTTTGTGCAACAATATAAAAAGGCTCTGCAAATGATAATCAGTTTTGCTTTTTGACTATTTCATAGTCATCTCCGGATCTGTAATATGGACAATCATAGAAAGAACTGCTCAAAAAGCGATTCATTTCGTCCTCATCCAAATTCATTCCGCAGAAATAGCAATCACAGTATTCGTCATACACATAGTTTGCGCAGTCGGCGCAGTTTGTGGATTTAGCCATATTTCCTCCGATATCGATTTAAGATATCCGCAATATTAAATTAATGCGATTAATTCAAACCTCGGCTGTAAGCTCGGCAAGTCTTTGTAAAAAATCGATTTCGACGGCGGAGAATTCCCGCAGATTCAAATCGGGAACCGACGCCAATATTGAATCGCCGTTATTTAAATCCTCTTTCATAAGCTCGAGAAATTCATAACGAAGAACGCGGTCGTCAATTTCGTTTACGGCGCTCAGCTCTCGTTCGGTCAAATCCGCAAGTCCGAAATGAATCCATATGGCATTCTGAAGCCCGTGCTCAATTTCGAGATAATTGGGCTGGTTGTGCTTAATAGGGCGAACAATATCCGCTATATATGCCTCGCTTGCGTCGTGAAGCAGGCAGGCAAGCTCAATGCGCGCGGAATATCCGCGCACACGGGCTTCATTCGAGCAGTTGAGAGAATGCTGGGCCACAGAATAAAAGTAAGGAACATGCCCGTTGGAGCGGCACATCAGGGACAGCGCATGAGCTATATCCTCTTTTTTTATATCCTCAGGCTGCGGAGACAGTGGGTCAAGGGGCGTGTTTGTGTAAGTTCTGAGACACTGCTTTAGATATTTGTCGTTCATCTGCTCGGCTCCGTTCATACATTGTGTTGCTTATAATTGGTTTTATTATACCATCTTTACCGCAAGAGAGTGAAATTTTTTAACATTTAAAATCATATCGGGAATAAACTGTATTAACAAACACGGAGGTGCGTTGATATGTTGTTTTCGGAGCTTAAGGATAAAGAGGTTGTTTGTCTTGGCAGCGGGGCAAGGCTCGGACTTATAGACGATGTCGAATTTGATGATGCAACTGCTCGGATTAAACGATTTTTTATTTTCGGAAGAAGCGAACTGTTCGGGTTCGGCGGACGCAGTGAGGATATAGTGGTGGATTGGGAGGAGGTCGACACAGTCGGCAGTGATATTATACTTGTCCGGTCGGCGAAAGAGGCGAATGTCAAACCGAGGAAAAAACCGTTACTCAATATTTAAAAAGCGCACCCTTGCTTTTTATTTCACAATATGGTAAAATAACTCGTCAATTCACACGCATATCATGTGCATGGCCTGTGCCCCAAAAGGGTGCTGTGCATTGAGATGTGCGGAGGATAAAAAAACAAAAAAACAAGGAGAAACAAAAAATGGCAGTAGTATCAATGAAACAGCTTCTCGAGGCAGGCGTTCATTTCGGTCATCAGACAAGACGCTGGAACCCGAAGATGGCACCTTATATTTTTACGGAGAGAAACGGTATTTATATCATAGATCTCCAGAAAACCGTAAAAATGCTCGACACAGCTTATGAATTTGTCCGCGAAGCGGCAACACATGGCGACATTCTTTTTGTAGGAACAAAAAAGCAGGCTCAGGAGTCCATAAAGGAAGAGGCAGAGCGCTGCGGAATGCACTTTGTAAATGCTCGTTGGCTGGGCGGCATGCTCACTAACTTCCGCACCATTCGCCGCAGAATTGCCCGTCTTGAGCAGCTCAGAAAGATGAGCGAGGACGGAACCTTTGAGCTTCTCACCAAAAAAGAAGCCAGCAAGCTGCAGCTCGAAATAGACAAGCTCGAAAAATTCCTCGGCGGCGTAAAAAACATGCAGAAGCTGCCCGCAGCCCTGTTTGTCGTCGATTCACGCAAGGAACACATCGCAATTGCCGAGGCTCGCAAGCTTAATATCCCAATAGTTGCGATTGTCGACACAAACTGCGATCCGGACGAAATAGACTATATAATTCCCGGCAACGATGATGCGATTCGTGCCGTTAAACTGATTTCAGGCGCTATGGCGGATGCCGTCATCACGGCGCGTCAGGTTGTTGAAACTGAAGAAGAAGATGCCGCAGAGGGCGAAAAGGCTGAGTAATTCAGCATTTTAAGATTATAAAAACACAAGGAGAATGAATATATATGGCATTTACAGCTAAAGATGTCCAGACTCTTCGCGAGCGCACGGGATGCGGAATGATGGACTGCAAAAAAACCTTGACCGAGGCTGACGGAGATATGGAAAAAGCAATTGAGCTTCTCCGTGAAAAGGGCCTTGCCGCAGCAGCAAAAAAAGCAGGAAGAATTGCTGCCGAGGGCGTTGTCTTTGCTGTCATTGACGGCAAAAAGGGCGCGATTATCGAAGTTAATTCAGAGACCGATTTTGTCGCGAAAAATGACGGCTTCAGAGCGTTTGTCAACACATGTGCCGAAGTTGTTATCGCTGACGCACCCGCTGATGTTGATGCGCTTCTTGCATGCAAGGTAAATGGAACGACCATTGACGCGATGCTGAAAGAAAAAATTCTGACAATCGGCGAGAATCTTAAGATTCGCCGCTTTAAGCGCTATGAGGGTGTTCTTGTTGCGTATATTCACGGCGGCGGCACACATGCCGTCCTTGTGAAGTTTGACACGGACGACGCCACGGCGGCAAAGCCCGAATTCGCGCTGTATGCTAAGGATATCGCAATGCAGATAGCCGCGGCAAATCCGGGATACCTCTGCAAGGATGAGGTGCCGGACGAGGACATTGCGAAAGAAAAAGAAATTCTTACACAGCAGGCTATCAACGAGGGTAAGCCCGCAAATATTGCGGAGAAGATGGTCATGGGACGTATTGGCAAGTTTTACAAAGAAAACTGCCTGCTTGATCAGCCGTTTGTCAAGGACGATAAGGTTTCAATTCAGGAATATACCGATGCAACAGCAAAAACTCTTGGCGGAGCAATTAAGATTGTCGCTTTCTCACGCTATGAAAAAGGCGAGGGCATAGAAAAGCGCAAGGATGATTTTGCGGCCGAAGTTGCGAGTATGCAAAAATAATTCGGCTTGAAATCAGCCGAATATATCAAAAGGCAGCTTAGGCTGCCTTTTTTTGTTGTCTGTAAGTTTACCTTTGGTTATTTACATAAGCGGCGAAATACTGTAAAATAGATATATATGAAAATGTGCGAAAATAAAAATCAAATATGAGGAACCATGAAAGGCGAAAGTAAGATGCTGAAATACAAACGTATTTTGATTAAACTCAGCGGAGAAGCTCTTGCGGGCAACAAGCCGTCGGGCCTTGATTTTGAAGCTGTTAAAGATATCTGCAAGGCGATAAGAGATGCAAAAAAGCTCGGCGTGCAGATTGCAATTGTGGTCGGAGGCGGAAACTTTTGGCGCGGACGTGACAATAATGGAATGGAGCGCTCACGGGCGGACCATGTCGGGATGCTCGCCACAGTTATGAATGCGCTTGCAATCGGTGATGCTCTCGAGCAGCTCGATGTTGAGGTCAGGGTAATGACCGCGCTTCAAATGCAGCAGGTCGCTGAACCCTACATTCGAAACAGGGCTATTCGGCATCTTGAAAAGGGCAGGGTGATAATTCTTGCGTGCGGAACCGGCAACCCGTACTTTTCAACCGACACGGCAGCCGCTCTCCGCGCTGCGGAGGTCGATGCCGACATTATCTTCAAGGCGACTCTTGTCGACGGAGTCTATGACAAGGATCCGCACAAATTCAATGATGCAAAACGCTATGACAAGCTGTCATTCACAACAGTGCTCAATGATAATCTCATGGTAATAGACAGCACTGCTGCGAGCATGTGCCGCGACAATAAAATCCCGGTGCTGGTGTTCGACCTGCAAAATGACCCGCACAACCTTGTAAAAGCTGTTAAAGGCGACGATATCGGAACAATTATTGTGGAGGAATAAATAATGAACGAACATATAACACAATTTGATGACAAAATGCAAAAGTCTATCAATTTTCTTAAAGCGGACCTTTCCGCAGTGCGTGCGGGGCGTGCCAACCCGGGTGTGCTCGACAAAATCACGGTCGACTATTACGGAACTCCCACCCAAATCAATGCCATGGCGGCTGTGTCTGTTTCAGAGGCACGAGTGCTTGTCATTCAGCCATGGGATATATCGGCGCTGAAAATGATTGAGAAGGCGATTCAGGCGTCGGATATCGGCATCAACCCCAACAACGACGGTAAGTGCATTAGAATTATGTTTCCCCAGTTGACCGAGGAGCGTCGCAAAGACCTTTCAAAGCAGATAAAGAAGATGGGTGAGGACGGCAAAATTGCGGTTCGTGCCATTCGGCGTGACGCAAATGAAAAGTTTAAGGCGCTGAAAAAAAACAGTGAAGTAACTGAGGATGATCTGAAACAGCTTGAGACAGAGATGCAAAAGGTCACAGATAAGCGCTGTGACGAAATTGACAATCTGATTAAAATCAAAGACAAGGAAATAATGGAGATATAGGTCTATGCCAGATTCGGCTGAAATCAAAATACCGCGTCATATCGGAATTATAATGGATGGAAACGGGCGCTGGGCGCAGAAAAAGTTTTTGCCCAGAACTGCGGGACACACAAAGGGCGCGGAGGTTTTTCAAAAAATAACACGGCATTGCGAGAAAATCGGTGTAAAAGCCTTGACCGTTTATGCGTTTTCAACCGAAAACTGGTCCCGTCCCAAGCAGGAGGTAGATTCAATTATGAATCTGCTGCGCAAGTATCTCAAGGATGCGTTCGGCTTTAAGGGCGAAAACATTAAAATTAATTTTATCGGCGAACGAACCAGACTGGCGCAGGATATCCTGGAGCAGATGGAAAACATTGAAAACACATCCAAAAACAACACGGGATTAATTTTGAATGTAGCGCTGAATTATGGCGGGCGCGACGAGATAATTCACGCGGCGAAATGCCTTTGTAAAGCTGTTGAAAGCGGAGAAATATCCATAGACGATATCGATGAGAGCTGCTTTGACCGATATACCTATACTGCGGCGCAGCCTCCGGTAGATTTAATTTTGAGACCAAGCGGCGAACAGAGAATATCAAATTTTCTGCTGTGGCAATGTGCGTACAGCGAATTTATTTATATGGATACACTTTGGCCCGATTTTTCTACGGATGATTTGGATAAGGCGATAGAAGAGTACTCGCAAAGAAAAAGACGGTTTGGCGGAATATAACGTATTATGGCGGGGTATACCCGCCATATACTATTGTGTGAGGTAGATTATGAAAAAACGGTTGTTATCAATTGCCGTCGGGCTTGTTTTACTTGCGGGAATACTCGCTATGATTGACACGGTTGTCATTCCTATCGCAGCCTCCATAGTTGGGGCAATTGCAATATTTGAGCTGACAAGAGCTCTCGGATTGAATGACAACAAGCTGTTTTTCATTTTGTTTTCTCTTGCTCATTGTTACAATATGTTCATTCTTCCGGACGGTTTTTACTTTACCTTTGTGCTTTTGTTTATTATGTTTTGCCTCACGATGTTCTGCAAAAACCGCCATTATCTTTTTAAAGAGGGCGCAGCGGCTTTTGCCGGAATCGTATTGATAACCAGTGGATTCCGCGCGATTATTACAATTGAAAATCACGCTCCGAATGCCGCCGATGCGCGCTTCATGATTATTATGGCAATGTGTCTCGGCTGGATTTGCGACACCTTTGCGTTTATTTTCGGAAAGCTGTTCGGAAAGAAAAAACTGTGCCCTGAAATCAGTCCGAACAAAACAGTGGCGGGAGCGGTTGGCGGCATAGTCGGAACAGCGATATTCACGGCTGCCGCGTTTGGCATATATGCTCTGAAATGCTCGGCGGGCTCTTTGTTTTGCGGCATGGTGATGCCGATTCACATTGCTTTTTACGGGGCTATAGGTCTTGTCGGTTCTATTGTGGGAATAGTCGGAGACCTGAGCGCTTCATATATAAAAAGGGAGTGCGGCATAAAAGATTTCGGAAATATTATGCCGGGACACGGCGGAGCGCTTGACAGATTTGACAGTGTGCTTTTCACCGGTGTATTTGCGTCGCTGGTCTATGGCCTGTTTATAAAGATTTTTTAATTCAAAGTGAAAGCGTGAGAAAACTATGGCTGCACGGAATTTGTGCGTTTTGGGGTCAACGGGTTCAATAGGTACGCAGACTCTTTCGATTGTTGAGTCTCTCGGAATAAACATCACTTCAATAAGCGGGTATAAAAATATCGATTTGCTCGAGGAGCAGGCTTTGAAATTCAAGCCCAAGTATGTGTGTACAGCGGATGAGAGCTCGGTCAGAGGGCTTAAAATCAAGCTTGCGCATACAGGGTGCAAGGTGGTTGGCGGAAGCGGGGCACTTGAGGAAATTGTGTCGACAGACGGGAGTGATACTGTTCTGACATCAGTTGTCGGAATAGCAGGTCTCAGACCGACGGTTGCCGCCATAAAGGCGAAAAAAGACATAGCGCTTGCGAACAAGGAAACGCTGGTTGCGGCGGGCGGCCTAATCACCGACTTAGTGTCCGAAAACAAGGTCAGATTGCTTCCGGTAGACAGTGAGCATTCCGCTATTTTTCAGTGCCTTCAGGACACAGCTTCGGCAAAGCGGCTTAAAAAAATATTTTTGACGGCATCCGGAGGACCCTTCTTCGGAAAGGATGCGGAGTTTCTGAAAACCGTGTCACTTGCCGACGCCCTGAATCACCCGAACTGGAGTATGGGTAAAAAAATCACAATTGACAGTGCCACAATGATGAACAAGGGACTTGAGCTGATTGAGGCGATGTGGCTTTTCGGCTTACAGCCGGAAAATATTGAAATAGCGGTTCACCGACAGAGCATTGTCCACTCGATGGTTGAGTTTGACGACAGCTCCGTCTTGGCGCAGCTTGGTGTTCCGGATATGCGGATTCCCATACAGTATGCGCTGACCTATCCGGACAGAAAGCAAAATGCGGTTGAGCCGCTGACAATAGAGCGAATGGCAAAGTTGACCTTTGAGCGCGCGGACGAAGAGACGTTTGTCTGTATTGCTGCGTGTAAAAAGGCAGCGGCAGCGGGTGGAATCGTGCCCTGTATTGCAAATGCCGCGAATGAAAAGGCAGTTGAGCTGTACTTGGCGGGGAAAATAGGATTCCTTAATATCGGTGAGGCTGTGATGAATGCGGTTAACCTTGCGCCGAATGTGCAACAATATCAATTGGAAGACCTTTTTGAGATTGACAGTGAGACAAGGACAAAAACCGCAGAGTTTTTGCACAACACTATCCGTTAGGAGAATTTGATGAGTTTTATTATAAAAGCATTGGCATCCATACTCGTTTTCGGCTTGATTATATTCATACATGAATTCGGACATTTCATAGTTGCAAAGCTCAGCAAAATTAAGGTGAATGAATTTGCGCTCGGAATGGGACCCAAGCTGTTTTCAAAGCAGAAGGGCGATACACTGTACAGTCTTCGGGCTTTTCCGATAGGCGGATTTTGCGCTATGGAGGGTGAGGATGAGGACAGTGATGACAAGGGCGCTTTTTCAAAGGCTCCGGTCCTGAACAGAATAGGAGTGGTTGTCGCGGGAGCGATAATGAATCTGATTTTGGGATTTGTGGTTTTGCTCTGCCTTACCGCAGGAGAAAAGACACTTGCGTCGAGAACGATCAGTGTGTTTGATGACAATGCCGTCACCCAAAGCTCGGGGCTTGAAGTCGGTGATACAATCATTGCGATTGACGGGCGAAAAATGTATATTGCCGATGATATCATTTACGAGCTCGTGAGAGTAAGGGATGGAAAGGCCGATGTCACTGTGCTGCGTGACGGAGAAAAGGTGACCGTCGATGACGTTGAGTTTGCAACACAGAAGGCAGAGGACGGAACAGATGTAATTGCTCTTGATTTCAAGGTTTTTCCGGCTGAAAAGAATTTCGGAAATGTGATGAAGAAATCCGCGCTGTGGACGCTTTCAATAGGGCGACAGATTTTTCTTTCGGTTATCGATTTGATATCGGGGCATGTGCCGATAAATCAGCTTTCGGGTCCTGTCGGAATCGTTAATGTAATCAGTCAGGCAACGACAATAGGGTTCAGCTCGGTTCTGATGATTTTAGCTTTTATCTCGATAAATCTCGGGATTTTCAATCTGCTTCCTCTGCCCGCCCTTGACGGAGGACGTCTGGTGTTTTTGCTTTTTGAGGCGGTAACAAGGAAAAAACTCGATGCGAAATATGAGGCTGTTATCCACACAATCGGATTTGTACTTTTAATTTCCCTGATGCTGTTTGTCACGTTTCAGGATATTACAAAGCTGTTTTGAGGTGATTTGAATGACAAAGAGGGTAAAAATAGGGAATATCAGCATTGGTGGCGGCGAGAAAATCGCAGTGCAGTCAATGCTAAATGTGCACAGTGCGGATATTGAGGGCAGCGTGAGGCAGGCAAAGGAGCTTGAGGCTGCGGGCTGCGATATTGTGCGTGCCGCAATACCGAATATGCTGGCTGTGCGCCTTATTCCAGCAATCAAGGCCGAGGTGTCGATACCGCTTGTCGCCGACATCCATTTTGACTATCGCCTTGCCCTTGAGAGCATAGCGGCCGGAGTGGACAAGGTCAGAATCAATCCGGGAAATATAGGCGACGATTCCCGAGTGAAAGAGGTAGTCGATGCGTGCAAGCTGAAAAATATTCCGATACGAGTCGGAGTAAATTCAGGCTCGGTTGAAAAAGAAATATTAGCAAAATACGGAGCTCCGACTGCTCAGGCGCTTGTCGAAAGCGCGTTCTATCACACGAGACTGATTGAGAAATTCGATTATGACAATATAGTAATCTCGATAAAATCATCTGATTTAAAAACGATGATGGAGGCATACAGGCTCGCTTCACATCAGTGCGATTATCCGCTGCATCTCGGAGTTACGGAGGCAGGAACCTATCGCATGGGCGTAATCAAATCGGCAATCGGCATAGGTGCGCTGCTCTGCGAGGGCATCGGAGATACCATACGGGTGTCATTGACCGACAATCCTGTGAGAGAAATTGAGGCGGCGCGCGATATCTTGAAGGCTGTCGGAATGGGACACGGCGTGAGCATTGTATCATGTCCGACCTGCGGGAGAACCGAGATAGACCTTGTTTCAATCGCAAAGGAAATCGAAGAGAAAACCGCCCATATACATAAGGATATAAAAATTGCGGTGATGGGCTGCATTGTTAACGGTCCGGGAGAGGCGGCCGAGGCCGATATAGGAATAGCGGGCGGCAGGGACTGCGCCATGCTGTTCAAAAAAGGGCAGACGATACGCAAAATCACAGGCGATATCGCATCGGAGCTTCTCAGTGAAATTGAAAAACTGTAAAATGGTGCAATAATGAGTAAACCGGTGAATGAGCTGTTTTCCGATTTTGTCAGTGAAAGCAGCGTGAATGCGCTAATAGAAAAGCTTTGCGTTGACAAAGACAGAAGTATTATATTTCTGTCTTTGTTTTGTGACGCCTTTGATAGCGAATATTTGGAGAATTTTGAAAAGTACGTGAATAATAAATTCCCCGTATGCAAATCGGTGATTGATTACAGGTTTGAAAAAGAGTCCTTTAATGAAGCCTCGTGTGCGTTTATTGTCAAGAGACTTATGAATAACGGAATGGCATTGAATGGATTTTTTAACGGTGCCGAATATTGTATTGAAGACGATTTATCGATTAAAATAAAGTTGAAGCACGGCGGAGAAGCAATCCTCAGCTCACTTGATTTTGCGGCAAAATTCAATTCGGAGCTGCGCGAGCTGTTCGGATTCGCAACGAAGATTGAATTCGAGGGAGTTCTTGAAGTTTCCAAGAACTCCGAAGAGGTCAATAGAGCTCCAGAAACTGACCCGAGTGCAGCACCCAAACCGAAAGCTAAAGCAGCTGCCTCAGTCAAAAAGAAAAATGAAAAAAGTCTGGCTCCTGATGACATTGCAAATGACTTTTTAAAGCTTGACAGCAACAAGTATGAGCAGATTATCGGAAGAAAGCCAATGCTCTCGAAGATTAAAATGCTCGGCGAGGCCTCGCTTGACGGTGGACGATGTACTGTATGCGGCACAGTGTTTGCTCAGGATACAAAAGAAACGCGCAATAAAATGACGATTTACTCACTGTCCATCACCGATTACACCGGATCAATTGATATCAAAGCGATTGACAGGGACAGGGAATATATCGCGCTTGCGGACATCAAAACAGGAGACTGCCTTGTCGTTTTCGGAGATATTCAGCACGACAGATATGTCAACGAATTTGTGATGAGTCCGCGGGATATTATAAGAGTTGTGCCTGCCCGCCGCAAGGATACCTGTGAGCAAAAAAGAGTCGAGCTTCATCTGCATACCAACATGTCGTCAATGGATGCGCTCCCTACCGCAAGCGAGGTCATTTCGCGCGCTGTTGAATTCGGACACAGGGCTGTTGCCATAACAGATCACGGCGTCTTGCAGGCTTATCCCGAGGTTCAGGACGCGGTGAGCGCAATCAGGAATAAATGCCCGGATTTCAAGCCGATTTACGGAATTGAGGCATATTACATAGATGACTCGGCCAAGGTTGTGTCGGGCAATTCAAACGCATCTGTAGATGGCGAAATAATTTGCTTTGACCTTGAGACAACCGGTTTGAATGTATCAAATGAAAGAATCACCGAAATCGGCGCTGTGCGCATAAGAGACGGCGAGATTATTGACAGCTTTGATACCTTTGTGAACCCGGGAAAGCCTGTTCCGACTAAAATAACCGAGCTTACGGGAATCACCGACGAGATGCTTGTAAATGCACCGTCTGAGGCTGAGGCGGTGACGCAGTTTTTTGAATATGCGGGAGAGCTGCCGCTCATGGCACACAACGCAGGCTTTGATATGTCCTTTATCAAGGCTGCCCTTTCGCGCATGAGTGTCGAGAAAAGTCTTGTTTCGATTGACACGCTTGCGTTGACCCAGTCGCTTATGCCCGAGCTGAAAAGATTTAAGCTCGATTCGCTGACAAAGCATTTTAAGCTTCCGCAGTTCAATCATCACCGTGCATGTGACGATTCATCTGCGCTCGCACGGATATATTTTGAATGTCTGCCGATGATGTGCGAAAAGGGAATCAACACAATTAATGAAATCAATCCGAAGCTTGGCGGAAGCAATACCTCACATCTGCGCCCGAATCACATGATACTGCTGGTGCAAAATCGTGCAGGGCTGAAAAATCTCTATCAGCTTGTCACGATTAGCCATCTGCAATATTTTGCAAACAAGCGCCCGCGAATTCCTCTGAGCGAGCTTATGAAGCATCGCGAGGGATTAATTATAGGCTCTGCTTGTGAGGCGGGCGAGATATACGGGGCACTTGTGGATGGAAAGCCGTGGGATGAAATACTGGAAAAAGCCAAAAAATACGATTACTTTGAAATACAGCCGGTATGCAACAACAGCTTTATGATCCGAAAAGAGATACTTCCGGACGAAGAGGCTATTCGCGATTTAAACCGCAAAGTCATTAAGCTTGCCGACGAGGTAGGAAAGCCGGTGGTTGCGACCTGCGATGTTCATTTTCTTGATGAGAGGGACGGAGTCTACCGACAGATACTCACCTCGGGTCTCGGATATGACGATTCGGACGAGCAGGCACCTCTGACATTTCGGACAACGGACGAAATGCTTGAGGAATTTTCGTATCTTGGTGAGGAGCTTGCCAAAAAAGTTGTGATCGAGAATACAAATCTGATATCCGACATGATTTCATCGGACATTTATCCGATACCGAGCGAGACCTATACCCCGACAATAGACGGGTCGGAGGAAAAGCTGTCCGATATGGCAAATAAAAACCTGCACAGGATATATGGAGAAAATCCCGACGAAACAATTGTGGCGCGCATGCAGAAGGAGCTTGATTCCATTATCGGAAACGGATATGCGGTTTTGTACGTAATTGCGGAGATGCTGGTTTCAAAGTCCGAAAGCGACGGATACCATGTCGGCTCACGAGGCTCGGTCGGGTCGTCGTTTGTCGCCAATCTCATTGGGGTTTCCGAGGTATGCCCGCTTCCCCCGCACTATATCTGCCCGAAATGCAAGCACTTTGAATACAGAGCCGAGGTTGGGTCCGGATTTGAGCTGCCTAACGCGCCATGCCCGGTATGCGGTGAGCCGATGCGCGGAGACGGTCACGATATACCGTTTGAGACATTTCTCGGTTTTAAGGGAGAAAAACAGCCTGATATAGACCTCAACTTCTCGTCGGAATATCAGTCGCGCGCCCACAAGTACACAGAGACGCTGTTCGGAAAGGATCATGTATTCAAGGCCGGGACAATCTCGGCGCTTCAAGAAAAAAAGGCGTTTGGGTATGTTAAAAAGTATCTTGAGGAGCACGGAAAAATCGTCAATAAAGCGGAGGAAAACAGACTCGCGCTCGGATGTACAGGTGTCAAGCAGACTACAGGACAGCATCCCGGAGGAATGGTCGTTATACCCAAGCAATATGATATAACCGAGTTTACGCCCGCGCAGCATCCTGCCGACAAGATGGACAGCGATGTCATAACAACCCATTTTGACTTTAATTCGCTCCATGACACGCTGCTCAAGCTCGATGAGCTCGGGCACGAGGTGCCGACGATGTATCATCACCTCGAGGAACTGACAGGTACAAATATAAATGACGTCCCGATGAATGATGAAAATGTAATGAAGCTGTTCATATCCGTTGAGCCGCTCGGCATAACCGAGCAGGATATCGACAGCAAAACCGGAACCTTTGGAATTCCCGAGATGGGAACTGTCGGTTCGCGAAACATGCTTATAGATGCACAGCCAAAAACATTTTCCGACCTTATTCAGATTTCTGGTCTGTCACACGGAACCGACGTTTGGAAAAACAACGCACAGGATTTGATCAAGGATAAGATATGTACAATCAAGGAGGTTATCGGAACCCGAGACAGCATCATGGTATACCTGATAAACAAGGGCGTGCCAAAGGGAATGGCATTTGAGATAATGGAATTTACCCGAAAGGGAAAGGCGGCTCAGAAGTTCACACCCGAGCATCTCTCTACGCTGCGCGAATGCGGAGTGCCCGAGTGGTATATAGAAAGCTGCAAGAAAATAAAGTACATGTTCCCCAAGGCCCATGCCGCTGCGTACGTAACGGCGGGAATAAGGCTCGCGTGGTACAAGCTGTATTATCCGCTTGCTTTTTATGCCACATATTTTACCGTGCGTGGAGCCGATATTGATATTGACATTGCAGTAGGAGGAGCTAAGGCGGCAAAAAAGCGGCTGAAAGAGATGAGTGCTCTTTTGCGTGATGAAAGCAAGCGAACCGCAAAGCTTGAGGACGCCTATGTTGTAGTCCAGATGCTCTGTGAGATGCTGTGCAGAGGATATGAGTTTTTGTCGGTTAATATCTGGAAATCTCACGCGACGAAATATCAGATTGAAGACGGCAAGATCAGGCTGCCGTTTGTGTCGATAAAGGGTGTCGGAGAAAATGCCGCACTTCTGCTGTATAATGCAGCTCAAAAGAAAAAGAGCTGTGTATCCGCAGAGGATTTTCTGTCGGAGCCGGGCATTACCGAATCTCTTATTGATGCCATAGATGCGGCGGGTGGGCTTGACGGGCTGCCCAGGACAAGTCAGATTTCGTTTTTTTAAAATATTGAAGCGCAGCGAAAGGCTCGCATAACTCGAATATTGCGGGCTTGAAAAAACAGCTTGATTTCGTTAAACTATGTCAAGTACAATGAATTGAGGGGCGAATATAAAATGGACAAACCTGTATTGGTGATTATGGCTGCGGGCATGGGCTCGCGTTACGGCGGACTAAAGCAGATAGACCCCGTAGGAAAAAACGGAGAGGTCATAATGGATTATTCTGTATATGATGCGCTGCGTGCCGGATTCGATAAAATAATTTTTGTCATCAAGCATGAAATCGAGAAGGATTTCATTGAGGCTGTAGGCAGTCATATCGCAAAAGTGACAAAGGTGGAATATGCATTTCAGCAGATGCAAAATCTGCCGACAGGATATTCGGTACCGCAGGGAAGAGAGAAGCCGTGGGGTACTGCGCAGGCTGTGCTCAGCGCAAAGGATTTCATCAACGGACCTTTTGCAGTCATAAATGCGGACGACTATTACGGCCCGGAAGCATTTAAATTAATATATGATTATCTGTGCAAAACTCCGGATGCAGACGGAAAATACAATTATGCGATGGTCGGCTACCAGGTCGAAAATACGCTGACCGAAAACGGTTATGTTGCGCGCGGGGTTTGCGAGACAGACAAAAACGGATTTTTGCAGAGAGTTACCGAACGCACTCACATAGAAAAGTCCGACAGCGGAGCGCATTTTACCGAAGACAGCGGTGAGAGCTGGATTGAATTGCCAAACGGCACGTTTGTCAGCATGAATATGTGGGGCTTTTCCGGGAGCTTTCTTGATGAAGCAGAGCGCCGCTTTCCGATGTTTCTGGATAAAGCGTTAATTGAAAATCCGCTTAAGGGCGAATATTTTCTCCCGAGCGTGGTGAGCGAACTGATTTCCGAGCGCAAGGCTGTCGTCAAGGTGCTGCCGAGTGCGGATAAATGGTACGGCGTAACATATGCACAGGATAAGCCAACCGTCATTGATGCAATTGAACAAAAACACAGGGACGGTGTCTATCCCGTTCCGCTTTGGAAAAACACCAAATAAAAGTCAAATGACTCCGACTGCGTGAGCAAAGTTTTTTAATTCTGATAGTGACAGAATGCACAATATATGCAATAATAAGATGTATAATAAGTACAGATTCAGTGGAGGTCAAGAATGAAAGTAGACAATCTGATTGGAAATAGATTTAAGGAGAAACCGTCTGACTGCGTAATAGACAGCCATTCGCTTATGATTCGCGGCGGCTATATAAAGGGAGTGGCAAATGGAATATACTCCTTGTATAACCCGACCAAAAAAATAACATCTAAAATAGAGCGTATTATCCGTGAGGAAATGGACGCTATTGACGGGCAGGAGGTTCTGTTCCCGGTTGTTTTGCCGGGCTCACTTTGGGAGGAATCGGGCAGATTCCAAAGTGTCGGAAGCGAGCTTGTCCGCTTTTCAGATCGAAGCGGCTCGCCGATGGTTCTCGGAATGACTCATGAGGAGGCGGCGGTTCAGCTTGTGCGCGACTGTGCAACAACCTACACGCGCTACCCATTCATGATTTATCAGATTCAGACAAAGTTCCGTGATGAGGCGCGCCCACGTGCAGGCCTCATTCGCGTGCGCGAATTTACCATGAAGGACGGATATTCATTCCATACCTCACAGGAGGATTTGGAAAAATATTATGAGCTCTGCTTCCGCGCCTATGAGCGTATTTTTGCAAGGGCGGGGCTGCCTGATGTAATTGCGGTAAAATCCGATTCCGGAATGATGGGCGGAAATGTATCACACGAATTTATGATGATTACTCCGATAGGCGAGGACTCGATAGCTGTATGCGAAAACTGCGATTTTAAGGCAAATATGGAGGCTGCGCAGAGCATTGTCAAAAACACGGAAACGCTTCCGTTGGCGGAGCTTGCTCTTGTGGATACCCCTCATGCAGAGGATATCGCAGGGGTTGCAAAGCTGCTTAAGGTCAGACCCAAGGATACTTGCAAGGCTGTTGTATTTCAGAAAAATCTGACAGATGAATATGTTGTCGTGTTTATACGCGGCGATCTCGACGTCAACGAGACCAAGCTGACCAATTATCTGTGCGAAAATATTCATCCTGCATTGATTACCGATGACTGCGGTTTGTGTGCGGGCTATATCGGTCCGCACGGACTCGACAGTGAAAAATTTACAATACTTTTTGACAGCTCACTTGAGGGAATCGAGAGTCTCGTGTGCGGCGGAAATCTGACGGGCAAACACTATATGGGGTTCAATATTGAACGCGACTTCGGAAAAACCGAATACAATGATTTGGCCAAAATCATTGATGGCGGAATATGCCCCGTGTGCGGCAAGCACACCATCAAGATTGTGCGCGGAGTTGAGGTCGGAAACATATTCCAGCTCGGAACCAAGTACACAAAGGCGATGAATATGACATACACCGACGCGGGCGGCGAATTGCAGTTCCCGATTATGGGCTGCTACGGAATCGGAGTCGGCAGACTTGCAGCGTCCGCCTGCGAGAGCTTTCATGATGAATATGGTCCGAAATGGCCTATTACAATTGCACCGTGGCAGGTGCAGCTTTGCTGCTTGCGTGCCGATGACGCTGATACACGGGCATTTGCTGACAAAATTTACAGCGAGCTCAAGCATGATGGAGTCGAGGTTATATACGATGACAGGGATATTCGTGCCGGGGTGATGTTCTCGGATGCGGATCTTATCGGAGCACCTGTACGCGCCATTGTCAGCCCGAAAAATCTCGGACAGAACAAGGTTGAGCTTGTGACTCGCGACAAGTCTGTAAATGTGCTTGTAGACAAGGAAAACATCGTCGATGAAATCAAGAAGCTTATTCAAAAACTGACGGATGATGTGAATGCAAGAGTGCCCGACAGAATTTGAAAATATACGTTAAACTGCAATGATGATTAAGAATAAAATCCCGATGCTGTTTTGTGAAAACGGCGTCGGGATTTTCAATTGTCGGTACCACGGGATAACGCTAAGGAATATGGCTCAGTGAGAATATCAATGCTTGCAAAAAACAATATTTCTCTTGTGAGAAATCGCTGTTCAACATAAGAGATTGATTATCTCAACGACCAATACAGCAGGTTTTGCCGAAATAAAAATGCACAATCAACATGCCGATTGTGTTTGTGATTCAGTTATGGCATTAATGCCTTGACATTATTCGAGACGTAGAATATTATTGACACACATAAGATTATGTGCAAGCGGAGAGTGAATGGATATGAAGTGTAGAAACAATGTGTTAAGGATATTGTTCGGCATGGTTATTGCCGCAATATTAGCGGGTACGCTAATTGACTTTTCTCTTCAGCTGCAGCGCGCGTTGACTGATGAAACATATGCCACGCTTTCTGAGGTGTCAAAGGACTACAACAAGGCTTTTTCAGATAGCATTTCATATAATGTAAAAACAATGGAGGTGCTTGCGGGCAGTCTTGCGGAAATGCAAGGCAAAACGAAGCAGGACATCATACGGGTATTGAGTAACGCCGCGTCCGACGGCGGTTTTAAGAAAATGATGGTTTGTGATTTTAACGGAGTGATATGCTCGGATGAAAGTGAAGCATGCGACATTTCAAAATGCGACTTTTTCAGGGGTGTAATGCGCAGCGGAACAGCTGTCAGTGAACCTATTATTTCATTTGTCTCCGGTGAGGAGAGTATAATCATAGCGATACCTATTCATGGCGAAAATGAAAATGCGGGTTTTCTTTTCGGAGTTTGCCCCATATCCGAAGCTGAATATCGGCTGCTTGATTTTACCTATTACAGCGAGGGCTATGGATTTGTTGTGACGTCTGACGGAACTATTGTGCTTTCCAGTGAACACAGGGATAAATTGGCCGATGAAGAAAATCTTTTTGATTTTTTTGAAAAGACCACAATCACAGACTTTTCTGTTGCGGAGCTCAAGACTGCAATTAAAAACGGAGAGAGTAAGAGCTTTACCTACACATACAACGGAGAAAGACGTTTCGTCAGTTTTGCTCCGACAACGGTTAACGACTGGTATACATTAAGTATTGCTTCAGACGTTATGCTGCTTAAGCAAGAAAAGCTCACAAATCAGATTGTACTCCGATTGATATTGGGACTGGTTTCAGTGGGAATTCTGCTGCTTGCATGGATTATTGCGGAAAACCGACATCAAAATAAAAAAATCCGCATTGCAAGTCACAAATATCAATCCTTGCTGTCTAACATTAATGGCGGAATGATTGTTGCGGTTCATGCAACCGTTGCCGACGAAACTATTGTGACTTATGTCAGTGAGGGATTTACGGATATGACAGGCTATACGCTTGAGGATATTCGGGAAATTTACGACGGAAAATATTTGCGGGTTATCAGCGAAAAAGACCGCAAGGCAGTTTTTGACAAGTATTTGGAGCAGCTGAAAAGCGGCAACAACTATCATATGCCATACAGAATTTGCAAAAAAGACGGCTCGACCATTTGGGTTATGGATAACGGCTATCTTGTAGAGGATTCAGATGGCTTGCGAAACCATAGCATTATTACGGATATTACGGTTATTAAGCAACAAGAAGAAGAGCTTCGAATGAGCGAAAATCGTTTTTCTGTCGCTATTAATGCCTCAAGCGGCACCCTGTTTGAGGTGGATTTAAAACGCCAGCTTTATACGCATTTCGAGAATGCAGAACGCATATTCGGCATAAACGCAGAAAAACTTCTGTCTGATACAAAAGCTTTTTCAACACTGCCGTACAACGAGTTTGTTGATGCTGTTACGAAATACTTTTTCCATCCCGATGACCGAGCCACAGCAACTCATGCAATGGAGGAGCTGCTTAAAACACATGCCGCGAGTTACGAAGCAAGGCTCCGCAGATATGACAACAGCTATATTTGGGCCAGAATTGATTTGAGTTTGATTTCGGACGAGCTTGGACTACCGGCGTTTCTGGTCGGATTCATGTCGGATATCGATGATATAAAAAAGCAGTCAGAGCTTTTGGAAAACAGAGTACAGACCGATCCCATGACAGGACTGTTCAACAAAATAGCAATGGCTACTCTTTCAAACAAAGTGCTGAGCGAATGTCCGAATGGATGCCATGCGCTAATTGTTTTGGATATTGATAATTTTAAAGGCATAAATGATACTCTGGGTCATGCGTTCGGCGACCTCGTGCTTATAGAGGTATGCTCAAAGCTGAAGACTGCATTTAGAAACAATGATATCGTTGGGCGAATGGGCGGCGATGAGTTTGCTGTTTTTATGAAAAATGTGCCTGATACAAGCAGTGTGCTTAAAAAAGCAACGGAGCTCTCGGCTGCTTTTCGGCAGACATATTTTGGCGAAAAAGAAGATTACAAAATTTCCTGCAGCATAGGAATTTTCATAATTGAAGCGAACCAGGATACATTTGAGACGATTTACCGAAAAGCAGATGCCGCATTATATCAGGCAAAACGCAATGGAAAGGATCAATTTGTTATCTATCAGGAAAAGGATGCCGCCAGTTATCCGATTGAGTTTGCAAGAACCAATGATGAGGAGCTTCAAAACCTAAAGGTCTCAAATAATATGGAGGCGTATATTTTTGAATTGATGTATACCTCTAAGGATTTTAATATCAGTATAAATATGGCGCTTGCCGCAATTGGGCAGCAATATCATGTCAGCAGAGTTTCGATTTTCGAAAATGACGAAAAAGATTTCACAACAAGCAACATCTACGAGTGGTGCAACGATGGGGTTGAAACCAAAATGGACAGTATGCAAAACATGAAGCTTCTGTCTGAAAACGAATCAATAATGGATTGTTTTGATAAAAATGGTCTGTTGTATTGCAATGATGTCAGCGAATTGCCTTCATATATCAGAAAAATATTGGAGTTTAAGGGAGTCCTATCCACATTAAAGGTTATTATCGCGAACGATGAAAAAATCTGTGGCTTTATTGGGTTCGATGAGTGCAAAGAGCATAGAGCATGGACATCTGAGGAAATTGAAAAGCTGTCGTTTTTATCAAAGGTTTTGAGCGTATTCCTGTTTAAAAAGAAGACCGAAACGGCATTGATTGAAAACCTGCATACCCGTCTTAAAATACTTGATATTCTCCCGGACTATATTTGCGTGGTAAATCCCAATACGCATGCGCTGGAATACTCCAACAAGAAGATGCAGGAGCTGCTGCCGGCAGCAATGCCGGGTGCTTTTTGCTTTAATACGCTGCACGGGGGTCAAAATGCGCCTTGTAAAACATGTTTGATTGAACGAATAAAACGAGGGGACGTAGATAATCTCGAGATTATCAGTGAGGACAAAAATATGTGTTTGAGCGTCAGTGCCATGTCAATTAAGTGGGCTAATGACAAGGATATGGTATTGCTCTATGGGACAGAGGAAGCGAGGAAAATTGTTTAATGTTATTATCGGCAAAGCAAACAGGCGAAAAATGGGGAATATCGGCGCGGCGTGTGGCAATTCTCTGCAAGGAAAACAGAGTACCGGGTACGCAGCGCATCGGTGCGAATTGGGGTATTCCCGAGGAAGCCACAAAGCCCAATGACGCAAGAATAACAAGCGGCAAATACAAAAAGAGCACAAGACCGGAGACATAGCTTCCTTTTTGATTGGCCATTCGGCACTGCAAAAGAAGTAAATGACCATAAAATCTTTGTCATGGCTAAAATCATAAATTTTAATAGGTTGTGCATAAAAAACTCCCCCGACAAACACAGTATTTTCGTTCTACTGTGTTTGTCGGGGGAGTGATGTTTAATGAAATTAGGTCATATGACACTCGGTTTAGTGCTTGATTTTAAATTACTGTAAAGGTAAAAAATCAAATCCGCAAATGAATTTTAATAATTTTCTTTTCTGACTTCAAAATAACTCCGGCTGTATTTGCAGACAGGGCAGACTTCAGGTGCCTTTTTGCCCATAACCAGATGACCGCAGATGCGGCATTCCCACATGGCTTCTTCGCCTTTTTCGAAAACCTGCTGCATTTCAACATTTTTCAATAATGCGCGATAACGCTCTTCATGTGACTTCTCAATAGCTGCAACACGGCGAAAACGGGCAGCTAAATCCGAAAAGCCCTCGTCCTCCGCATCCTTGGCAAATCGGTCATACATATCTGTCCACTCGTAATTTTCGCCCTCGGCAGCAGCAAGTAGATTTTCGGCAGTTTTACCAATATGACCGAGCTCCTCAAACCAGACGCGTGCGTGCTCCTGCTCGTTGCGCGCGGTCTTGAGAAACAACTCAGAGAGCTGTTCATAACCCTCACGAACGGCGACCTGTGCAAAATATGTATATTTGTTTCGCGCCTGACTCTCACCGGCAAAAGCATCGGCAAGATTTTTTTCGGTTTTGGTTCCGGCATACGGATTTTTATCGGAAGCTGATTGTTCCTCAAGCTTCACAAATGCGCTTGCCGGCTGCTTGCAGCGCGGGCAAACAAAATCCTTGGGCAGCGGTCCTTCATGGATGTATCCGCAAATTGAGCATTTCCATTTTTCCATTTTTGTTCTCTCCGTTTTATCATTAATTTTGAGCATTGCCAACAGCTTTTTGACCGATTCGCGCGGGAATGCCTCGTCATGATTTTCCTCAAGAAGTTTCGCCAAAAAATCATTGGCATTGCTGCTTTGAGGAAGCATGTATCCTGCTTCGCGCACAATATCCTCAGCCATAATCCGATTGGATTTTTCTATGGCGACGGATAGTTTGCCGGGCAGACCGGCCGCGATATTTTCCTGTACAGACTTACTGCGCAGAAGTGAATTCATTGCGTCGGTAACCGCTTTTGTGTGCTTCTGCTGTGGAGGCAGATTCACAGGAACCATAGATATAGCTCCGGACGGACAGGCATTTGCACATACTCCACATCCAATACATTTGCTGACATCAATTATACTGTTTTCTGTGTCGGCAGCGCCTGTCGGGCAAACATACAAGCACAGACAATCCTTCGTGCAAAGACGAATATTTCTTACGGCGTATTTATCTGACATTACTGAGCCCTCCCTTCGATCTTTTCGAATTTCCGGCTCGGCACTTTGCAGACGGGACAAATTTCGGGAGGATTATCGCCCAGATATACAAATCCGCAGATGGTACATACATATACCCCGGTATTTTTGAGCATGCCATCGCCCTCTTTTTCATATCTGGTCAGAAGTGATTTTAGAATACGCGTTACCTTTTCACTCCATACCAGTGAGCGTTTTGCACCGCGGTCATTGACATCTGCAGCTGCGGAATTTGCAGAGATAAATCCCGACTCCAAATCCTCTTCAATCAAGGACAGCAGCTGATCGGTCGCAGGACTGTCAGCGGGAGCGCAGGAAGCTTTAAAATATTGAGCCAGCTCAGTAAACAGCGCCGCCTCCTCTGCCTTGTACTGCTTTTCGCAGCCACGTGCCAGATTAGAGCAAAGAGCACTTATTTCCAATGGAGAAAGTTCTTTGAAATCCTCGCTTGCTTTCGCAGGATTCATTGGCTTTTTGGCGGTTACCGCAGAACCTTGCTCTTTAAACTCTGATTTTGCTGCACCGCATAAAGGACATACCCAATCGTCCGGCAGCGAATCCCAGGTTGTGCCCGGGGCGATTCCGGCTTCGGGAATGCCGCTTGCTTCGTCGTAAATATATCCGCATACAGTGCATACATATTTTTTCATTGCATTGCCTCCTTCGTTTTTGTTTTACAGCTACAGTTTAGCCGATTGATGGATACAATACCGTGACGTAGTCACGCTAATGGTAATGATTACCATTAGCAGCTATTCTCCGCAATGATGTTCTCCGCAGCCGTGCTCACCGCACACACCGTCATGATTTTCTCCATGGTGGCTGCAGGTTGCATCGGGGTCATAGCTGATATTTCCTGTGAGCAGTGCCTCAACAGCCTTGTCGGCAGATCCCGATACACCTCCATATAGCTTAATTCCGGCGTCATCCAAAGCGCGTCGCGCACCTCCGCCGATACCTCCGCAGATAAGTGTATCGACATTGCTTTTTTTCAGCATGTCCGCTAATGCTCCATGTCCGCTGCCATTGGTATCAATAACCGCTGCTGCGGTTACCTTTCCGCCGTCAATATCATAAATTTTAAAATGCTCAGAGTGGCCAAAGTGCTGAAATACCTGTCCGTCTTCGTAAGTTACTGCGATTTTCATTGTAATACCTCTTTTAATTTTTTATTTGGATTTAACTTCTGCAATTTTGCTTTGATAGCAATGATTTCGACAAGGCCTGCTGCACCCGCATTTTTCAGAATCGCCGTCGCAGAGTACGTAATCTCCGCCCTCAATATGCAATTCCTTCCCGTTTACAAGACACTCGGCCAGTTTGATGCGTGCATTATTGTAAATTGATTGTGCGGTAGTGCGAGCCACGTTCATACGCTCTGCACATTGCTCCTGTGTCAGACTTTCAAGATCAATCAAGCGTATACTCTCGAATTCATCCAATGTCATCACAACAATCAGACGCTCCGCAGCGGTGCCATCCTTGGGCCCGAAGCGTTTGCAGCCCGGCATAGCGCAGATGCGCCTGCGTTTACACGGTCTTGGCATACAATTCACCTCCTGACGTTTGCGGCATATGCCATTAACTATATTTTACAACATTTTCGGCATATGTCAATAACGTCATTGCAAGCAGCATAAAAGCGCTTTAATTTTCTGACTTTTATAAAAGCACATAGTTAGGCAAGTTGATTTCGAATAATCACAGTCGCAGGCACTCTTTCGGAAAGGCAGCTTTGCCCAAGAGGCTGTAATACAAAATAAAACGAGACAGCTTGACTCAAAACGAAAAAAGGAAGGTTCTGTGGCGTCGGCAGCTACAGTGGACCTTCCTTTTGATTTGACAGATATATATATTGTCGCGGCAGATAAAAAGAATCGAATGCTGTAAAAAAAGAGTTTCGGAGTGCACCTTATTCAATCAGCTTGTGTGCGGTGAGCGATAGGCTTTGTGCTCCTTTTTTATTTGAGTCAGGAGATCGAGATTTTGTGCGAGATAGTTGATATACTGAGCAATTACTTGAGTTCCGTTAAGAAGAGTTTTTTGTCCGCGTGCGCCATGC
>JAVXQD010000018.1:0-41318 GCA_036644375.1 Oscillospiraceae bacterium | reverse complement strand
GAGGAGCTGGACGAGCTCAGCTTGCAGGCGCAGAGAATTTACCCCATCGCGTCGCGGTGCGGAGTTTTTGCAAAATCGGATATTCAGCCGCTTCTCAATCAGGGCGCTTCCAAAGCGGATTTGGCTGCTTCGATTTTTCAGGCGGTTGTCGATCAGACGATAACTGGTCTGGCACAGGGCAGGCGCATTCACGGCAAAATTGTTTTTTTGGGCGGTCCTCTCTTCTTTTTTAAAGGATTGCAAAAACGATTTTCCGAAACGCTCGGACTCTCGCCCGAGAATGCACTTTTCCCGGATTTGGGCCAGTTTTCTGTCGCCATAGGCTCTGCGCTTTATGCGAGAGACAATGCCAAGCTCGTATCAGTTGACGAGCTTATGAGCCGCATAGAGGACACGACCCGCGAAATACACAATTCGCGTTTTCTTCCGCCGCTTTTTTCGTGCCCTGAGGATTATGACGAATTTGTAAAGAGACATGACGGCGCGGCAGTAGCTGCCCGTCAGCCGGAATCATACAGCGGAAATGCCTATTTGGGAATTGACTGCGGAAGCACAACCACAAAGCTGGTGCTTATCAGCGAGGACGATGAGATTCTGTATCGGTATTACAGCTCAAACCGCGGAAATCCCGTGGATATTGTCTGTGAGCAGCTTAAAGAGATACACAAGCTGTGCGGTGAGCACATCAACATAGCGTCCGCGGTTGTCACGGGATACGGTGAGGAATTGATTAAAAGTGCCTTTTCACTTGATGCGGGAATTGTCGAGACTATGGCTCACTTTAAGGCAGCAAGGCGCTTTTGCCCAAAAGTGGATTTTATTCTGGATATCGGAGGTCAGGATATCAAGTGCTTTAGGGTGAAAAACAATTCGGTTGATTCCATAATGCTGAATGAGGCATGCTCATCGGGCTGCGGTTCGTTTATCGAGACCTTTGCGCGCAGTATGGGATACGACATCGAGGACTTTTCAAAGCGCGGAATACTCTCAAAATACCCTGTGGATTTGGGCAGCCGCTGTACGGTGTTTATGAATTCTTCGGTGAAGCAGGCACAAAAGGAGGGAGCTTCTGTCGAGGATATTTCGGCGGGACTCTCGATAAGCGTTGTCAAAAATGCGGTATACAAGGTTATCCGCGCGCGCAGCGCAGAAGAGCTCGGTGAAAATATTGTGGTGCAGGGCGGCACCTTTTACAACGACGCGGTATTGCGCAGCTTTGAAAACGAGCTTGGCAAAAATGTAATACGTCCGAATATCGCGGGACTTATGGGCGCATACGGAGCGGCGCTGCACGGAAAGTCGCTCGGCTTGCTGCATTCCTCGGTCATGTCGGCAGGGGAGCTCGATGCCTTTACCCATGAGTCAAAGGCGGTGCAATGCGGGCTGTGCAACAATCGCTGTAACCTTACGGTAAACACCTTTATGGGTGGTAAAAAATACATATCGGGCAACAGATGTGAGCGGCCGACAGGATTGCCGAAAAAAGAGGAGCTTCCTAATCTGTTTGCCTACAAGATGAAACGCATTCTCGCGCTGAAAAAGGTTCACGGGAGCGGAAAGCGCGGAACAATAGGTATTCCGCTGGCTCTGTCCATGTTTGAAAACATTCCGTTTTGGCATGCTTTTTTCACATCTCTGGGCTTTAATGTCATCTTATCCGATGTTTCGTCAACCGAGCTTTATGGCAAAGGCAGATATACAATTCCCTCGGATACCGTTTGCTATCCCGCAAAGCTTATGCATGGACATATCGAAAATCTTTTGGATAAAAATGTGAATGCGGTATTTTATCCATGTCTAACCTACAATTTCGACGAGGGAAAGGGCGACAATCACTACAACTGCCCTGTGGTTGCCTATTATTCCGAGCTGATGCAGGCGAATATAACGCGCCTTTCCGAAACGGAATTTATGTATCCGTATTTCGGGCTCCATCGCCCGACGGATTTTGTAAAAAAAGCCTATGAGTATTTGAAAAAGAGATATCATGATTTGAGGCGTGATGAGATACAGACAGCTGCTGACGAGGCTTATGCGGCTTATTACCGCTGGCATGACGAGCTTGTTGCCGAGGGAGCGCGCGCGACTGCATTTGCGAGGGAAAAGGGATTGCAGATGGTGGTTCTGGCCGGGCGTCCGTACCACATCGACCCCGAAATCAATCACGGTATCGACAGACTTATCTCGTCATTCGGCATAGTTATCCTCACGGAGGACGCAGTTGCCGACTTGGTGGAACCGCAAAAGGTCAATGTGCTGAACCAGTGGACTTATCATGCGAGACTGTACAATGCGGCAAAGTACTGCACGCTTAATCCCGACACCGAGCTGATACAGCTTGTTTCGTTCGGCTGCGGCATAGATGCCATCACAACTGACGAGGTGCGCGACATCATGGAGAAGTCGGGCAGGCTGTACACCCAGCTTAAAATAGACGAAATAAATAATCTGGGCGCAGTGAAAATCCGCATTCGCAGTTTGCTCGGAGCTATAGAGGAACGCAAGTTAACCGCACAAGGAGTTGAGTTTTAGTGGAACCTGATTATCCTGTTTTTACCGAGGAAATGAAAAAAACACATACGATTCTGCTGCCGATGATGCTGCCTATCCATTTTTCGTTTATGCAGCGCATTTTGAATAAGTTCGGCTACAAAACAGAACTGCTGACCAACGACAGCCATGATATAGTGACCGAGGGGCTTGAAAATGTCCACAACGACACCTGCTACCCCGCATTGCTGGTGATTGGCCAGATGCTTGACGCGCTGAAAAGCGGGAAGTACGATCTTGACAGGGTGGCGCTGATGATTACACAGACCGGCGGCGGATGCCGTGCCTCCAACTATATTTTTCTGCTGCGCAAGGCTCTCAAAAAAAGCGGATTTTCCAAGATTCCGGTTATCTCGCTGAATTTTTCGGGACTGGAAAGCAGCCCGGGATTCAAGCTTACCGTGCCCTTGCTTGTTCATCTGGTGTATGCCGTTCTGCTCGGAGATTTTTTGATGCTGCTCCGCAATCAGTGCAGGCCGTATGAGCTCGAAAAAGGCGCAACAGACGCGCTGGTGCTCAAATGGCAGGACAATATTCTGAAAATCTGGGGCGATTCGTCGCTCATAAGCTATAAAAAAGTAAGGTCGCTCTACCCGCTTATACTGGCGGATTTCGCGGCGCTTCCCAAAAGCGGTGAAAAGAAGATCAAAGTGGGTATAGTAGGTGAGATTTACATCAAGTATTCTCCTGTGGGCAACAATCACCTTGAGGACTTTTTGCTCGATGAGGGCGCAGAGGCGGTCGTTCCCGGTCTGATTGACTTTCTTTTGTATTGCGTATACAACTCGCTTGAGGACAGGCGCCTCTATGGCGGAAGCAGGCTGCCGAGCGCGGTTATAGGCATAGGATACCGCTACTTTTTAAGGAAGCAGCGCGACATGCTGTCAGCCATACGCGCGCATGGCGTGTTTTCGGTGCCGATGGCGTTTAAGGAGATAAGCGGACTTGCGGGACAGTACATAAATCAAGGCGCAAAGATGGGCGAGGGCTGGCTGCTCACCGTGGAAATGGCGGAGCTGATTCAGGAGGGCGTGGATAATATTGTATGCACACAGCCATTCGGGTGTCTGCCTAACCACATTGTCGGCAAGGGCATGATTAATAAAATCAAAGAAAAGCACCCCGAGGCTAATATTGTTGCGATTGACTACGACCCGGGAGCCAGTGAAATAAATCAGCAAAACCGCATCAAAATGATGCTTGCCAATGCAAATCGCCCGTGAAAATCGGTGCATTTGATTTTTTGACATGGCGGCTTTGGGTGATGAGTGCAAAAAGAACAGACAAAACAGCCCGAGAGAAAGCAGATAAAAAAGCGCGCAGATAATGCACGCGCCGAAATACAGCGGATTCAAAATACGATAAAACAAATTTACGCCGTCCGACTCCGCCTTTAAAATGGAGTCGGACGGCGTGTTTTGTAGCAAAGTCACTGTGAAATCAAAGCAATATGGGTTAAGCTATAACTATAATATGTATGCGACAGCAAGGCGGCGGGATTGCCGATCAATAACTGGAGACATAGGGCCGATACAGGGCGGATTTTGCAAAACGGTAAATTGCACCGGATTAAAATACCGGAAGACGTCAGTTTAAGCGATGTCGCAGAAAAATAATTTGAGGAGTGTTTTTTATGGGAGTGTTTGATATTTTTTCAAAGAGACCGAGCTTTGGTGAGTGCGTGGAAAAGGCGATGTCGGTGCCTGAGGCGATTCTGCTCGATGTACGCAGCGAGCAGGAATATTCCGAAGCTCATCTGCCAAAAAGCATAAATATTCCGCTCGACAGAATAGATTCAATTGAAATTGAAAAAAACCGTCCGCTGTTCGTATATTGTCTGAGCGGCGCGCGCAGCGGCAGGGCATGCGGAATCCTCAAGACACTCGGATATACAGCGGTGACAAATATAGGCGGAATCTCGGGATATAATGGCAAAACAGAAAAGGGAAAGGGAAATCAATGAAAATCTTAATTATCGGCGGCGTGGCGGGCGGAGCAACAGCGGCAGCTCGTCTGAGGAGACTTGACGAAACGGCGGAGATTATCATTCTTGAGCGCGGAGGCTATGTTTCATATGCGAATTGCGGGCTTCCATATTATATCGGCGGGGTAATCGAGAACAAACGGAGCCTGACACTCCAGACACCAAAGAGCTTTATGGAGCGCTTCCGCATTGAAGTGCGCGTTCGCAATGAGGCGATTTCAATAGATCCCAAGAACAAAACGGTATCGGTCAAGAGGATGGACGACGGATCTGTTTATACCGAGAGCTACGACAAGCTTATTCTGTCTCCCGGCGCAAAAGCGGTTAGACCCGAGCTTTCGGGAATAGATAACAAGCGCATCTTCACACTGCGAACGGTAGAGGATACGCTTTGTATAAAGGAATTCATCAATGCCGATAAACCGAAAAGAGCGGTGGTTGTGGGCGGCGGATTTATAGGGCTGGAAATGGCCGAAAACCTTGTTAATCTCGGAATTGAAACAACACTGCTGCAGCGAGGAGGTCAGGTCTTGCCGCCGCTTGATTACGATATGGCATGCGAGGTGCGTGCATATCTGCAAAGCATGGGCTTAAAGATAAGGCTGAACGAGTCTATTTCGGGATTCAGCGAAAACAACGGAGTGCTGTTCACCGAATTAAAGGATAAGCCTCCGGTGGAAAGCGACCTTGTGATACTGGCAATAGGAGTTGTGCCCGAAACACATCTTGCCAAGGAAGCGGGCTTGGTTCTCGGTGCAAAGGAGTCAATTGCGGTAAACGAGCATATGCAGACCTCCGAGCCGGATATTTATGCGGTCGGAGACGCCGTAGAGGTCAGACACTTTGTGACGGGAAGTAAGGCGCTGATTGCGCTTGCCGGTCCTGCCAACAAGCAGGGACGAATTGCGGCTGATAATATTTGCGGAATACCAAGTAAATTTTCCGGTTCTCAGGGCTCGTCGGTGATTAAGCTTTTTGACATGACGGCCGCATCGACCGGAATAAATGAAAAAACGGCCAAGGCCGAGGGAATAGCCTATGACAAGGCGGTGACCTATTCCGCGTCGCATGCGACATACTATCCGGGCTCGACGGATTTGACAATCAAAACTGTCTTTGACGCTGTAAGCGGCAAGATACTCGGCGCTCAGATAGTCGGTTTTGACGGAGTTGACAAGCGAATAGACGTGCTCGCGACAGCCATTCATGCAGGAATGACCGCGGCTCAGCTGGCAGAGCTGGACCTTGCATATGCGCCGCCGTATTCGTCCGCAAAGGACCCTGTGAACATGGCGGGATTTGTGATAGAAAATGCGCGCAGCGGCCTTATGAAGCAATATCACTGGCACGATATTGAAAAGCTGCAAAATGACGGAGAGGTCACAATGCTCGATACCCGAACGGAGGAGGAGTATGCCGAGGGGCACATTGAGGGCACGGTAAATATTCCGCTGAACTCACTTCGTGAACGCATTGATGAGCTTGACAAAACGAAGCGCATATATGTTAACTGCTACAGCGGTCTGCGTAGCTATATCGCGTGCAGAATCCTAACGGGACACGGCTTTAACTGCTATAATCTTTCGGGCGGATACAGGTTTTACGAGCTGATAACAAAGGATAAATGCTATGACGCGGAACCGACACATCCCTGCGGGATAAAGATAAAATGACATAAAAAAAGCGACAGTGCGGTTAAAAACAGCGCTGTCGCTTTTTGCTCGTGCGCCGGCATGGCGCAATCTTAAGGGTTAAAGTCCATGGTCTGCCTTGGTTATACAAATAGATGGAATCCTACATCACGATGATACATTAGCACAAGAAATCAATGATGTTTTCAAAATAGATATCGAATAAAGCATACGCTGATTTGTTGGCTTAACTTAAAAAGCTGATATGACACCTAAAAAGTAGACAGAGAAAGATAGGACTCCTTGATGTACAATAAAAGAGTCAAGGAGTTGAAAAGTAATGGAAAAAGACCAATTCAGCTATGAAGAGAAGCTTACCATCATACGAGAGCATTAAGAAAACCATAAGACACTTGATACTATTCAGATAAAAGAATATAATTTGCGTGTAAAAATATTTCTATTTATCGGAGGTGCAAGTCTATGGAATTTTTGACAACAAAGTGGGCATCGGAGCTGTGGGGTATTTCGCCGCGCCGAATTGCTCTTCTTTGTGAGCAAGGGCGAATAACCGGAGCTGTCAAAGCAGGCAAAACATGGCTGCTGCCGCCTGATGCACAAAAGCCGATGGACCAAAGGCTGAAAAGCAATCGAAGCAAAGCCGATGGGGAATAGCTTTTCTATGAAACCGCCGTAGAAAGAGAGCACTTGATGAATAACGAATTGCAGTTTTTAATCTATAACACACCCGAAGAAAATGTTTCTGTCAACGCCATTGCCAAAGATGAAACAATCTGGCTGACACAAAAAGCAATGGCACAGCTGTTTGACTGCACTGCCGACAATATATCTTTGCACCTAAAAAACATATTTGCAAGCGGAGAATTAGAGGAAAAAGCAACTACCGAGGAAATCTCGGTAGTTCAAAAAGAAGGCACAAGAAACGTCCAACGTGCACCAAAATTTTATAATCTGGATGCAATCATATCCGTGGGCTATCGTGTGAACTCCAAAAAAGCCACCAACTTTCGCATCTGGGCAACCCGCATATTAAATGAGTACATGACAAAAGGCTTTGCTTTGGACGATGAACGGCTTAAGCAAGGCAAAACTGCTTTTGGAAAAGATTATTTCAAGGAATTGCTGGAGCGAGTACGCTCTATCCGTGCAAGCGAGCGCAGAATATGGCTGCAAATTACAGATATCTTTGCGGAATGCAGCATTGATTACGATAAAACCGCAGAAATTACTCAAGAATTTTATGCAATGGTGCAAAATAAGTTTCATTACGCCATCACGGGGCAAACAGCAGCAGAGATTGTACACGCAAAAGCAGACAGCGCCAAGGAGCACATGGGTCTTACCACTTTTAAAAATGCTCCGGACGGGCGTGTTTTGAAATCAGATGTTACAATAGCAAAAAATTATTTGTCCGAAAGACAAATTCGCCAATTAGAGCGAACGGTGACCGGTTATTTCGATTATATTGAAGACTTAATCGAGAGGGAGAACACCTTTACCATGCAGGAGTTTGCAAACAGCATCAACGAGTTTTTGCAGTTTCGCAAATATGAGGTTTTGCAGGATAAAGGGCGCATTTCTAAAAAGCTGGCAGAGGAAAAAGCGTATGCAGAGTATGACGCTTTCAACAAAACGCAAAAAATAAATTCCGACTTTGAAAAGCAGGTGCAACGGCTTTTGCAAAAAGAATTGGACAAAGAATAGCCGGTCTTGGCTATATAACCTTGACTGACTATTATCTGAAAGTCTGTGGGAAATAGAGAATCGCCATGTACTAAACGGTATGCACGGTGGTGTGAGAGGTCGGCTACTCAACTAATGTGTACCCTTCTACTCGATTTTCGAATATAGACCTGTCACAAGCCTCAAGGCTGATTGCCTGAGGCTTTTTTATTGTCATACATTGCTGTATCTGCTTTTTGTATCAGCTTTGAGGTGTCTTCACTTTGAGAATAAATACCATAGCCTGCGGAGATTCTTATTTTGTACTGCTTTCCCTCAAACGGAATACTCTTCTGAAATTCATCGCGAATTCTCTGCAGCTTGCGCTCGACGAAGGCGACATCGGTGCAGGGCATGATAACCATGAATTCGTCACCGCCCAGCCTTGAAACAAACTCCTCGTTTTCCGCACAGTCCTGAAGCTTTTTTGCAGTTGCTATCAGCAGCTCATCGCCGCATCTGTGACCGTACAAATCATTTGTTTGCTTGAAGTTATCCAAGTCCAAAAATATAACGGCAAAATCTATTTGCCTTGAATAGTATTGCTTTTCGAAATCATTTAATATCTCGAAAAACAATCTGCGGTTTGGCAGTGAGGTCAAGGGATCGAAGAATGCCAGTCTCTCGTAGTCTCCTGCAAGATTTTTGTATCTCTCACGTTCAAGTGCAAGCTCTTGCTGAATTTTCTTTTGAGTGGAAATGTCCTGACAGGAAACAATGATGCACAAAAAGCTGTTGCGCTTATCCTTTGCCACCGAAGCCGAGAGCAGAACATCCTTTACAAGTCCGTCCTTGCAGCGCAGCTTTGCCTCGATATCCACCAATTCCTTGCCGGCATAAAGCGGTGCGAAATCGAGCTGCCCGACAGTGAGGGTCATAAAATCCGCGCCCATGAGTTCGCTTTTGCTGTACCCGAGCAGACTGCCGACCGCTTTGCTGTATCGCAGAATTTCCTTGTTTTCGTCCATGACAAAGATGGAGTTATTGCTGATTTGTAAAATATCATTTGAGGAGACAACCAAATCTATATTGGACAGATCGTGCCTGTAAAATATGACAAAATATCCGAGCCCGAAAAGCGCGGTTGCAATGTTTGCCATGGCAGGCAAGGCGGGGCCGGTAAGTGGGAGTATAACATCGGTTATCGTACCGCTTAAAATGGTTATCACATCCAAAACAATGAATCCGACTGCCAGCTCGCGCTTCATCTTGTGCTTGGAGTTTCTTGCCCAATGATACAGCAGGTAAAAGGCAAATCCGAAGTAAAGCACAACATAGATTAAATACGCCCATAGCAAAAGAGAAGTGATGCTGTTTTTGTATGTCCAGCCAAAGCCGCTCGAGGAGGGGATTATGCCCTGTGCCAGGGATGTTGTTTTGCCGAACAGGTTTACAAGCGTCAAAATAACGGCAGGCGCAAAAAACAGAATCGTCTTCCGCGGTTGGGTGATTTTTTTCTTGTCGGATGTAAGAGCAAAAAAATAGTATGCGGTGAAAACCACAAAGCCGCACCAGCCGATACTCCCGAGTCTGTGCCAAAAAAACGCTTGACCCGAGTCGGGTGCCGCAAAAAAGAATGAGTTGCAAAATGACCACCAGCCAAGACACATCAGCACAGCGCCGGCAGTTATATTTAAAATACTTTTTCTTTCGGCGGTAACCATGACTCCGGCCCCGATGAAAAAAGATGTAAAAATAATAATTGAAATAGCGGACAATATGTTCATGCAAAATTCCCCTGTTGTTATAATGGCTGCTTCAAGAAAAGCACAGCCCGAAGCCGAATAGTAAAATGCATTTTAAAGCAAAGTGAAAACTCAGTATACGGTGATTTGATTTTTGCCGGTCTCTTTTGAGATGTACATCGCGGCGTCCGCCTCTTTTAAAGCAGTGTCGAGATTGCCCGCCAAGAGGTTGGTGCTCGCCCCGAGGCTGATTGACACTCGGGTGAGCTCGCCCTCGTGTATCATGTTAACGGCGGTGAGCATTTGATTAAAGGTCTCAATTACCTCGTCGTGCGTGCCATAGATTACACCGGCAAATTCATCTACGCTCCAACGGGAGACGATGCCGCGATTGCCGATTGCGTTTTGCACAGCCTCGCTGACTCGGTACAAAATTGTATTTCCGAACAGGTGCCCGTAGCTGTCGTTGATATCCTTAAAATAGTCAATGTCAAACATAAACACCATGCCGTGGTGACATGCGGGCCGCTTGGCATTGCGCTCATACATCGTCTGAAACATTTTGCTGTTGGGCAGATTTGTCACATCATCAATGCTTGCGGTTTTCAGCAGCATTCGGTTATAGGTGCCTATCATCATCGAGATGAAAACCAGCACCAGCGCCACGATAATTCCGATTAACAGCAAATCTCTGTGTATCTGATCAATCAGCAGCTGCTGTGCGACAGAGGTGTCTTTTTCAATTACTATGTACCAGTCCAGATTGTTCACATAATACGTAATAAGGCAATGGTCGGCTCCTTGCTCGGTATACCAAAAAATCTCCATTGACGTTTTGTTGCTGAGTATTTTTTCTTTCAATAAAAGAGCTTCGGGATTGTCAAAAAAGTTTGCAGTCTCGATATTTTCAACCACCGAATCAATCTGCACCAGTCCGTCCTTGTTCATCAAAAAAGCCTTGAGATTATATTCGGATTCATATTTTGCGAACAGCTGCTGCAGGTTGCTCATCTTTATGCCGACTCCGACAACACCCATAAGCTCGCCGTTCGGGTCCGAGATTCTGCAATTGACAAAAACAGTGAGAATATTGTTGTTTGCCTCATCGGAATCCACATCAAGATCATAGCTTTTTCCGCTGTTTATAAAATCGTAATACCAAACATCATGTTTGTTTTCGGGGCTGATTACCTTGTTAATTCCATCTTTATAGTAATAGGTTCCGGACTTTTCCGAAACCAAAAAGACGGAATCATATCCGTATTTTATGCTGTAATCCATCAGATACCGCTGTATTTCGGATGAGCGCTCGGCATCTGCGCCGACAGATGATTCATCGGTGAGCCAGCTTTTCAAAAACGAGTCGTTTGCCATGGTCTGCGCTACATAAATCGGTTTGGTAAGACTGTTGTCAATTTCCGCATATATAGTGGACGCAGACAGCTTCGATATATTTTCGATGTCATCCGAAACTATGTTTTTTAAGCTTTTTTCATTGGTAAACAGAATTAAGAGCACTCCGAAAAGGATGGTCAGACCAACGGCACATTTCATAAAAATAAGAGAATGCTTTTTCATTAGACACTCCTTGTCAAAATTACTGCCAACCGTAGATATCTGCTTTTTCTATCTCACCGAACGCATAGTCGGCATATTGTGCCTTTATTTCCCGCACTTGTTTTCTGTTGATTGGGATATATTCGCCGTTGCATAACAGAAAAAACATGTCATCAACCTTGCTGATTTTATTCATATTGACCATGAGGCTGCGATAGCAGGTCAAAAATTCGCTGTAGATTGAAAGCTTTTCCTCAATTTCTGAAAATTTCATATAAGTGCTCACAATTGAGCTTGCTGTGTGAATAAGCACGTAATGGTTGTGATAATCAACATATAGAATGTCGGTCAGCAGAATCTTGCACCACTCACGCCCCTCTTTGACATCGATAAATCTTGAGGATTGCTGCATTCCGATATCCAGCATGTTCAACACCTTTGCAACGTCATCATATGTAAACGGTTTGAGAATATAATAAAATGCTCTGACATCGTAGCTCTTAATAGCAAAGTCAGGGGATTTGGTGATGAAAATTATTCGACAGCCCTGATGCAGACGTCGGACTTCTTGGGCGACATTCATGCCGTCCATGCTGTCCATAAAGATGTCCAGAAAAACTGCGTCAAGCGCATGAAAAAAAGCGTTTGCCAAAAATTCTTCGCCGCTTGTGTATTCTGTGAAATGTATAAGCACAGCGTTATCCTTAGCAAATTTTTTTATATTATTAATCAGCTGAGCGCGGTCTTCGGCTGAATCGTCAACAACTGCTATGTTCAAATCAGCACCTCCTTATACAGAATCACAATGATACTTATTATAACATATCAGAGAACAATACAAAATAGATTTACTCGTATCAAACAATTTATACAGCAAAAGAGCAATTTCCGACATATTATTCGAATTGTGAATAACAAAACGAAAAAAACAGGTAAGTAAAGCATTGCGCTCACGAAAATCGCAAAGGGCGGGGATTAGTGTAAAATAATCCCCGCCCTTTGCGCAGCTTAAAATGCATCAAAACCGAGAAAACAGACTCAGAGCCTGTTTTCGTCGCACCATTCGCGCATGCGATAAACATCCTCGTCATCAATGGCATTAGCCTCGATTTCCTCAGGTGTAACAAGGCTGTCAGATGGTGCGAGCTTGCCATAGATTTCCATTTCAGTGACTTTTTCAAGGTCGTTTTCGTCATTTTCGGATTCTCTGTTAAACCAATAGTCCATAAAAAAACACCTCCCTTACGGGTATATTATTCCCGCAAGAGAGGCTTTGTTACATTGGAATGTTGTGGAAGTTCAGCTTCACTCCGAATTCGGAGAAACGACTGAAAAACACGCCGCCATGCCGAATGCAAGGCTGTTTTTTAACGAAATTACCGCAATTGCCGCTGCGCAGCTATCGCCCGAACATGCTTTACGCGTTGTTGTCGTCAGACTGCTCGACAATAACGGACTCCGCCTCAACTGTTTCGGGTTCAGGCAGCAGGCCGTCGGCTGCTGTCAAATCATCCGAGTCTTCGTCATTATCCGGTATGAACATCGCCCTGCGCTTTTCGGCGGCCTCCTGCTCGGCTTTTTTCTTTTCCTCGTCGCGCTCAATCTTCTTGATCTTGTAATCGCGGATGGCGTCCCGACCGGTCACAAAAAGCAAAACAAAGAAAATGACAAGCATTCCGACCATTATCCAATGCTCGAGCTTGAATGGCCCCTCAACCTTGAGAAGCTCTGAGATGAAATCCCAAATAAAATAAAGAATTGCAAACGGTATAAATTGTCTGAACATAATATCTCCTATGCGTTGGTCTGCCGAGAATTCTCGGCCTCTTTAAAGTGCTTCCGACCGAGAAAGAGCATCAAAGCACCAATCATAAATAACAGCATCAAGCTTAATATTCCGTATGACGACCTGCCGGTAATTGTCTTTGTGACAGCATACAGAGCGGGTCCCATGACCGCGGCAAACTTGCCGAATATATCGAAGAATCCAAAATATTCGTTTGATTTTTCGGGCGGTATGAGCTTGCCGAAGTACGAGCGGGACAGAGCCTGAATGCCGCCCTGACACGTGCCCACCAAAACGGCCATCGCCCAGAAAAGGATATTGGACAGGTGCAGGGCGCTGTCATATTCTCCGCTATCGGTTATTTTGCTCAATACGGGCGCGACGGCGGATTTTATTGCGGAAGCATCCGCGCTGTCGATATTCGCCTCGTCTATAATGGCGGGTATTTCAGTATCGCGGTCTTTATTGTTGAGCGAGGACAGACAGCTGCCGAGCAGAGCGTCATATTTTGTCTCAGCCTCGGGAACAGACAGAGAAAATGCGGCGGTGAAGTCCTTTTCGGATGACATCTGCGACGGCTCAAGCGAAAAGCCCATATAGAAGCCGACACTGCAAATCAAAAAGTAAATTCCGACCGCGATGCCCAGCATCTTGATAGAACCGATTTTATCGGCAAATTTGGCAAATAATATCGAGCATGGGGCAGCCACAAGCTGAGTGACCAAAAGCGCGAGTATCATGCCTGTGGTGTTAAGACCGAGCGTTGAGCCGTATGCCGTCGACATGTGAATTACCGTGCCGACTCCGTCAATGTAGAAGAAATAGGCGAGAACGAAGAAAAGCAACGCTTTTTTCTTAAAGATACTGGTGAATGTTTTGCCTATATTCAGGAACGTGGCCTTTAGGAAATGCTTTGGTATCGCGCCCAAATCATGCGTTTGGGATGCGTTCTTCAAAAACGGAATCGAGAAGATTGCCCACCACAGTGTGGTGATGACAACCGATATTTTCACTGCCAAGACGATATTGTCTGCAAATACGAAATTTATCAAAACGATCGAGAGCAGAAACGGAATTGTGCTGCCTCCGATATATCCCATCGAGTAGCCCATGGCGGAGACCTTGTCCATTCGCTCGGGTGTGGTTACGTCGGTGATAAAGCTGTCATAGAACAAGCAGGAGCCGGCATATCCGATATAGCTGATTACATATCCGACTAAAATCAGCTTCCAGTTGTCGGTGAAGGCCATTGCGGTGGTGAACACAAGTCCGATAATAAGAAAAGTCGAAAACAATTTCTTTTTCAGACCCTTATAGTCGGCAATTGCACCGAGAATCGGGGCGAGAACCGCAATAACAAGTGTCGCAAGTGAGGTTCCCCACGCCCACCACACATCTCCCTGCGGAGCAATACTCGCAAAATAAGTCGGGAATATAGCCGCCATGATTATTGTGGCATAAACCGAGTTAGCCCAGTCGTACATAATCCAGCTTGATTCCGGGCGTGTATATTTTTTTTCTTTTGCCATATCAGCGTTGCCTTTCGTATTTTAGTGACATTCATACAGTGCTAATTGTCGCAAAATTTCAAGTTAAAGTCAACTGTGTTTGACTATTCATCAAAAAAAATATATTATAAATAATAATGGGTCAGTGTACAGTGAGGTGAGCGGAACTGAAAAAAATCATAGCCATAATGACTGCGGTGAGTGTTTTGTGGCTCACGGGCTGCGCCTACAGCATGACTATTGAGGAAATGCTCACGGCTCCGGCTCTCACTGCGGATCAGAGCGAGGTTTTAAAGACGCTGAACGACTATACCGATGAAAAGACGGTTCTTAAATATCCGGCGTCCGGAGATCGGCGCGCGCCTATTCAGTTTGTGGATATTGACTCGGACGGCATGAGTGAGGCGGTTCTGTTTTTTTCGGTGCCGACCGAGGATGTTTATGCCATGCTTGCGGTAATGAAAAAAACAGATGGAAAATGGCAGATAGTGAGCGTGCTGAAAGGGCCGGGAACCGATGTTGAGTCAATAAGCGTGATTCGCCTGCAGGACAGCATAGGGCGCTTCTTGCTTGTCGAATGGTCAAATACCAACAGCAGAGACAATCAGCTTGCGGCATATCATTTCGATGACAATAAGATAACGCAGGGCTTTGAGGACGCGTGCTCCGATATTTTGGTGTATGATCTTGACGGTGACAGCTTCAAGGAGTTTTGCTATATCACTGCGGGAAATGCCTACGAGCCGTTTAAGCTCAAATATGTCGACAACACATCTGGCGCGCTTGCCCTCACGGGCGAATGTGTGCTCAACAGTGAGATGCTAAGCGGTATCAACATTGCCGCAGGTGTTTTATCGGATGGCAGACAGGCGGTATTTGTCGACGAAAATATCGGCGGAGACATGCAGACTACCGAGGTGTTTACAATTGTGGACGGGGCATTCGAACCGGTGGTATTGAGCGACGGATACAGGCTGAACGACATCGCCGAGCGCTCGATAAACGCGCTTTCATGCAGGGCGATATTCGGAGGCTACAGAATATACATTCCATCCGAGCAGCAGCCGTTTGCGGATATAAAGCAGCCGCACAAATGGACCTATTGGTATTCGATAAAGGACAGAGAGATTGTGTATGCAGGCACTACGTATATTGATTCGGCATATCAAATAGCGATATCAATTCCGGATTCATGGCTGTCGACGGTATCAATCACGAATAATATTTCCGGTGAGCCGCGCATGATTGAGATGTACGATTCGGCCACCGACAGCATAAAGCTTCGATTGAAAATACTCGAGATAGGTGATGAATCCGATTTGTATATAAATAACGGGTTTGTGCTTATAACGCAGTCCGGCTCATATCGGTATTATGTACAGGCAAACTGCCCGCCCGAAGAGCTGAACTTTATCAAAAACAATTTCGCAATAATGTAATGAATCTGAATTTCGGAGGATTTAACCATGAAAAAGGTTTTGGTTGTGGAAGACGAATATGCAATTCGCGATTTAATCACACTGAATTTGAAAATTGCGGGATATGAAGTCCTCGGTGCCGAAAGTGCCGAGCATGCCATGGAGATTTACAATGAGTCGCCCGACAGCTTTGACGTTGCGCTGCTTGACATTATGCTGCCCGCAATGACGGGGCTTGAGCTTTGCGGGCTGATTCGAAGAGAGAACACAAAAATCGGGATTATTATGCTGACGGCTAAAACCCAGGAGGAGGACAAAATCGAGGGACTGGCAACAGGTGCCGACGATTATGTCACAAAGCCGTTCAGCATTAAAGAGCTTGTGGCGCGTGTCGATGCGGTGTATCGGCGTATTTCAAATACTAATCCGTCGGGTCATGACGGCAAAAAAATACAGAGCGGAGAGTTTGTGCTTGACACAAATTCGCGTGTGCTCGCAAAGAGCGGCAAGGAGCTTGACCTGACTCAGGTCGAGTACCAGATAATGGAGCTGTTTTTTGAAAATCCCGGCGTCGCACTCGACCGCGACAGAATACTCAAGGCCGTATGGGGAAAATCGTATTACGGGGACATAAAAATAGTCGATGTGAATATCTGCCGTCTCCGCATAAAAATTGAGGATGAGGCGAATGCCCCCAAGCACATAGTCACCGTGTGGGGATATGGATATCGCTGGAATGCTTAAAGTCCTCGGCTCGGGGCTCTTAATGTGAGGGAGGGTATGGTGCAGGTGCGCGAAAACAGAAAAAGCTCGCTTATAACGCGCCGATGGATAGTGGTCAGCATCATGTCGACTCTTGTGATACTGCTTATCGCTTCGGCGGCCATTATATTCTCACTGCGCCAAAGCTACTATTCCTCGGCGCGGCAGACAATCGAGTGGCGTGTGCGCTCCACTATGAAGCTCATTCCCACCTCAAGCAGCATGACCAATCAGGAGAAAATCTCCACGCTGCGAAGCCTGGTAGAGGATTTCAATGAAAAAGATAAATTTGAGCTTATGCTCATCGACGACGAGGGGAAAATTCTCATCACCTCGAGCGGGTTTTCATCTCAAAACGGCGAGACGCTTGACGATTATTATCTCGCGATAAAGGAGCCGGACGGTCAGGCGTCCTACACGGGATTTTCGGTGAACAACGAGCACATAATCGCGGTGACTCAGCTGCTTGTGAATCCTATAGGGGACGCGGAGGCTATCCGCTTTGTGAGCTCACTTCACGGAATTGACAATCAGCTGATAAAGACAAGCGAGATTATATTTGTTGTCGATATTGTGATAATGCTGTTCACGGCGTTTTCGGGCTTCTATTTTATCCGCTCGATAGTTATTCCCATCGGCGAGATAGGGGAGACGGCAAGCAAAATTTCGGGCGGCAATTACGATGTGCGAATAGACAACACCTCTGACGGGGAAATAGGGGAGCTCTGTGAGATAATCAACAACATGGCGAGCGGGCTGAGCGAGACCACGCGAATGAAAAGTGAGTTTATATCAAGCGTTTCACACGAGCTGAGGACGCCGCTCACATCAATTAAGGGCTGGGCGGAAACCCTTGCGTCAATCGGTGCCGAGGATACCGAAAATTTTGACAAGGGAATGCGCATAATAATGAACGAGACCGACCGACTTTCGATACTTGTTGAGGATTTGCTCGACTTTTCGCGGCTGCAATCCAGCGCAATAAAGATTAACAAAACCCAATTGAATCTTATACAGGAGCTTAACGAGGCGATTCAAATTGTCGAACAGCGCGCACTGAGAATGAATATCACATTTGTTTTCGAACCGCCATATGAGACAATAGATATCCTCGCAGACAAAAACCGCATGCGTCAGGTCTTTGCAAACATCTTTGACAACGCAATTAAATATTCCTCGCCGGGCGGAAAAATCAGTGTGTCCGTCAGAGTGGAAAATGGAATTGTATATGTCGCAACCGAGGACATGGGGCTTGGAATTCCATCGTCGGATATCGAGCTTATTACCACCCGATTCTTCAAGGCGAGCAACTCGCTTACAGGCTCGGGAATCGGGCTTGCCGTGGTAAAGGAGATTGTGAGCATACACGGCGGAGACATAAAGTTCGAAAGCACACTCGGATTGGGAACAACGGTGACTGTCAGCCTGCCTGTGGCGGGTGAGCCGATTGCAAAGCAGGCAGACGGCGTACAGGAATCGAATTAATAAAATGTGACAGCACCGCTTTTGCGATGTTCTATATGGAAAAACAAAGGAGTAAAAATGCAAAAGGAAAGATTTAAATCAAAAATCGGAGGTCAGGCCTTAATTGAGGGCATCGCGATGCGCGGCCCCGAGCAAACCTGCCTTGCAGTTCGTCTGCCGAGCGGAGAAATTCACACGGAAATGCACAATACACCCAAAAATCCCGTGCGCAATATACCATTGGTTCGGGGAGCAGTGGCGATGATACTCAGCCTCAAAGAGGGCTACAAATTTCTGATGAAGGCAGCCGATTACGCCTATCCAGACGAGAACGATGAGTCAAAGATGGACGAAAAGGCGAAAAAGAAAAAGAAAAATGAAAATTCATGGCTCGGTGTCGCAAGCGGCGTACTGGGCGGAATGCTGTCAATTGCACTTTTTATGGTGGTTCCGACGGTCATAACGGGTCTTTTGGCTAAGGTATTGCCGATCGACGGATTTAAATCGGTCATTGAGGGTGCGCTTAAAATAGTTGTTTTTATCCTCTATCTGTTCCTCGTGACACGAATGAAGGAGATTCATCGCGTCTTTGAGTATCACGGAGCCGAGCACAAAACAATCGCGTGCTACGAGCACGGCGAGGAAATGACCGTTGAGAATGTGCGCAAATATTCACGCTTTCACCCCCGCTGCGGGACGAGCTTTTTGTTTATCGTAATTATTATAAGCATCCTGATTTTCACTTTCATTCCGTGGGGCAGCACCATTGGGCGAGTCGGTCTGAAGCTTTTGCTGCTCCCGCTTGTGATGGGCATATCCTATGAGATTATTCAATATGCGGGCTCACACGAAAATCTGCTTTGCAGATTCTTGTCCGCACCCGGTCTTTGGGTGCAGCGTCTCACGGCGTTCGAGCCTGACGACAGCGAGATAGAGGTTGCAATCGCGTCATTGATGCCGGTGATTCCGCAGGGCGGCGAGCAGCTTTAATGGGAGAGCACAGAGCGCAGGAGTGCATTGAAATGCTGCATAGGGATTTGAGCGCATGCGGCATGGACAACACAAACGAAATAAATGTGCTGCTTGAAACCGCAACGGGCAAAAAGCATCTGTCGGGTTTGGGCGATATCGCGATATCTGACGAACAGTATGCGAAGCTGAGATGTCTGCTCAAGCGCAGAATCGGCGGAGAGCCTCTGCAATACATAGCGGGAAGCTGGCCGTTTCTCGATTTCGAGCTGCAAATCGGCAGTGGCGTTTTGATTCCGCGGCCCGAGACCGAGGAGCTTGCGCTCCACGCAATCGAGCTTGTGAAAAGTATGACAGCTCCGAGAGTCATCGATTTGTGCAGCGGAAGCGGGTGCGTGGCTATTGCACTTAAGCGCGCAATTCCCGAGGCAGATGTGACGGCGGTTGAGCTGTCGGACGAGGCGCTGAAATTTCTGGATATAAATTCCAAAAAAAACCGAGTCTCGCTCAAAATCGAAAAAGGTGATGTTTTTGTTTTTGACAGGACAATGGCTGACGCTTCGGCAGATTTGATTACAGCCAATCCGCCATATGTGACACAGTGTGAATATGACGAAAATGCCGAGGAGCTTAAAAATGAGCCGCTGATGGCGTTCATAGGCGGTGAGGACGGGCTTGACTTTTATCGGCACATCATTCCGAGCTACAAATCAAAGCTCAAAAGCGGCGGCAGGCTGATTTTCGAGTCGGGCTTCAATCAGACCGAGCAGGTGAAAGAGCTGTTTTTGAGCAGCGGATACACCGATGTCGAAATTTTTACCGACTTGTTCGGATTGCCGAGAAACATTGTCGGAACAAAATGTTGATTTATTCCCGCCGATGTCGAATAGTGATTGCCTTTTTTGAAGGTATACTGTATAATTCATATCAGAACATAAGTTCTTTTGCTAAAAGAATTGAAAGAGGTTTTTATAATTATGGCGGATAAACAAAAAGCACTTGACACTGCGCTGGCTCAGATAGAGAAGCAGTTTGGCAAAGGCGCGATAATGAAGCTCGGACAAAATGTCGCGATGAATGTCGAGGCAATCTCGACTGGCTCGATATCACTTGACCTTGCACTCGGAATCGGCGGGCTGCCGCGCGGCAGAATAGTTGAAATCTTCGGACCGGAAAGTTCGGGAAAAACAACGGTTGCGCTGCACGTGGTTGCCGAGGCGCAAAAAGCGGGCGGACAGGCCGCTTTTATCGACGTTGAACATGCTCTTGACCCTATTTATGCACGCGCTCTCGGCGTGGATATTGACGAGCTGCTCGTCTCCCAGCCGGACACGGGCGAGCAAGCGCTTGAAATTACCGAGGCGCTCACACGTTCCGGGGCAATTGACGTAGTGGTTATCGACTCGGTCGCGGCAATGGTAACGCGCGCCGAAATCGAGGGTGAGATGGGCGATTCGCATGTCGGGCTGCAAGCGCGTCTCATGTCTCAGGCACTGCGCAAGCTCACAAGCGTTGTCAGCAAATCAAATGCCATCTGCATATTCATCAATCAGCTGCGCGAAAAGATCGGAGTTTCCTATGGCAATCCCGAGACAACACCGGGCGGACGTGCGCTGAAATTCTACGCGTCGGTCAGGCTTGACGTTCGCCGAATCGAGACTCTCAAGGTCGGCACCGACATGGTCGGAAACAGAACGAAGGTAAAGGTAGTTAAAAACAAGGTCGCACCTCCTTTCAAAGAGGGCGAATTTGACATCATGTACGGTCATGGCATCTCAAAAGAGGGAGAGCTGCTTGACCTTGCCGCAAAGCTGGATATCATTCAGAAATCCGGCGCGTGGTTCAACTGCGGTGAGCTCCGTCTCGGACAGGGACGCGACAATGTCAAAAAATACCTCTCGGAGCATCCTGAATTTATGGCCGATATCGAAAAAAAAGTCAGGGAAAATGCGGATACACTCAGAAACATGAAGTCGGGCAAGCCCGAAAAGGAGAGCGCTGCCTCAAAGGCGGTTGTGATTTCCTCCTCCGCACCTATTGACGTTGAGGTAGATGACTGATAATGAGTTCGGTTACGATAACTGAAATTAAGCAGACAAAAAGGGGCAGATATGCCCTTTTTTGCGCTGATGGATTCATGTTCTCGATTGATGAGGACACGGTTGCGCGCCATCATGTCAAAAAAGGTATGCAGCTTGAAAATGAACAGCTGATGCAGATACGAGCCGCAAGCGATTTTCAAAAAGCCAAAAACAAGGCGCTCGATCTGCTTTCTATGCGCGACCACTCGGAATATGAGCTTCGCCAAAAACTCATGAAAACCTATGATGAGGACACCGCGGCGCTCGCCGTGCAGAAGGTGAGTGAGCTGAAGCTGACCGACGATGGAACCTTTGCGCGCAGATATGCCTCCGAGCTTATCGAGAGCAAGGGTCAGAGCAGGCGCGCGGCAGCGCAGAAGCTGCGTGAAAAGGGAATAAGCCGTGAAATTATCGAACAGACGCTTACTAAGTATGGGGATGACGAAACACAGCAGCTGCTTGAGCTGGTGAAAAAAAAGTATCGCGTCAAGCTGGAAAAAGAAAACGGCAGAAAATCCGTATTTGCCGCGCTTATGCGCAAGGGCTTCAGCTCGCGGGATATCAAATCGGTTTTGAATGAAATCGGCGGCGCGGACGATAATGATATATATGAGGAATTTTAAGATGGCAAATATTTTTTTTATTTCATTGGGCTGTGACAAAAACCGAATAGATGCCGAGATAATGGCGCGTCTGCTTATTGACGGCGGGCATCGCATAGTCGAGGATATATCCGAAGCTGACTGTGCTGTGGTCAATACCTGCGGCTTTATCGAAAGCGCAAAAAAAGAGGCTATTGACAATATCTTTGATATGCTCCGCGCAAAAGAGCAGGGGATTGTAAAAGCGGTCGTAGTGACCGGATGTCTTGCGCAGAGATACCGCGACGAATTGTGCGAGCTGATACCCGAAGCGGACGCCGTCATAGGAATCGCGAAAAACTCGGATATATGCGAGGTGGTTGAAGGAGCGGTTGCGGGTAAGCGCACAGCGGCATTCGGAGATCCGGACAAGCTTGCGATAAATGGAAAACGCGCGCTCTCAACTCCGCAGCACTATGCCTATATCAAAATCGCCGAGGGCTGTTCAAATCACTGCACATATTGTGCGATACCGAAAATCCGCGGTCGTTTTCGCTCACGCAGACCCGAGGATATAGTTTCCGAGGCGGCGGAGCTTGTCGGCAGCGGCGTTAGAGAGCTTATTATAATAGCGCAGGACACCACCGGCTACGGCAAGGATTTGGACGGCGGAATCAATCTGTCGATGCTGTTGAAAAAGCTGTGTGAAATTGACGGAATCTGGAAAATGCGCATTCTGTACGCATATCCCGACCGCATTGATGACGAGCTTATAAACACCCTTGCAAGTGAGCCGAAAATTGCAAAATATCTCGATATACCGTTTCAGCATGCCAACGCAGAGGTCTTGAAGCGGATGGCGCGATTTGGCTCAAAGGAAATGCTGCTTGATATTATCAATAAGCTTCGCGCGGCAATGCCCGACATCACAATTCGCTCAACCTTTATCGTCGGATTTCCTGGGGAGACCGAGGAGCAGTTTATTGAGCTTTGCGAGTTTTTGAAGCAGGCGCAGCTCGACCGTGCGGGATGCTTTGAGTTTTCCTGCGAGGAGGGCACGGCGGCGGAAAAGATGACGCCTCAGCTGGACGATGAGACCAAGCACAGGCGCGCCGAGCAATTTGAGCTTGTGCAGACAGGTATTCTTGCGCAAAAACGACTGACACAGCTCGGGCGGGAGCTTGAGGTAATCTGCGACGCTTTTGACGAGGAGAGAGAGCTGTTTGCGTGCCGAAGTGAGTATGACGCTCCGGATATCGACACAAATGTGTTCGTGCCGCTCGAAGCGGATCTTATACCGGGCGAGCTGTATCGCGTGAAAATAGTCAAGGCTGATATGTTTGACCTCTATGCCGAGCTTTTGCAGTGAGAGCCTGAGCAGTGCTGTGTGCCGAATGCATCCGACATTGTGAGATAAAAGATTAAATTATAAAAAACAAGTAACGTTATCGTCACTCAACTGTACTTTTTTGGTTTTGTGGTTTATAATTGCTAATGTATATAATAAAATATTGGAGAAAGCTAATGAATCTTCCGAACAAGCTGACTGTTCTCAGAACCGCAATGGTTCCATTCTTTCTTGTCTTTTTGCTGATTGACGCAATACCGAATAATTATCTTTGGGCGTGTATTATCTTTGCCGTCGCTTCATTTACCGATTTTCTCGACGGCAATATCGCTCGGAAGCATAATCTTGTGACGAATTTCGGTAAATTTCTCGACCCGCTTGCCGACAAAATTCTGGTTACCTGTGCAATAGTGGCTTTTGTCACGCTCGGACTCGCAAGCCCGATTGCGGTGATAATCATTATCGCGCGCGACTACATTGTTTCGGCGCTTCGACTTATCGCCGTTTCGTCAAACGGCAAGGTCATTGCCGCGAATTGGTGGGGCAAGGTCAAGACGGCACTTCAGATGATCTCTATTGTGGCGATTCTGCTCGTGATGCACCTCAGCGAGTCAGCGGGATTCATTTCACTTGAGACTGTTCGTCAGGGCTCAAATATTGTAATGTGGATTCTTGCGGCGTTCACCGGACTTTCCGGAATTGTCTATTTAAAACAAAATATTTCACTTTTAAGTGATGCTGAATAAAACAAGGGGTATGACATGCTGATTTATAACACTCTGACACGAAAAAAAGACGAGCTTGTTCCGCAAAGCGGCAAGGAAATTAAAATATATGCCTGTGGGCCAACGGTTTACAACTTCATTCACATAGGAAATGCGCGTCCGCTCTGCGTCTTTGACACGCTTCGCAGATATCTGAAATATCGCGGGTATGATGTGAATTTTGTCCAGAACTTCACCGATGTGGACGATAAGCTCATAAAAAAGGCGAACGAGGAGGGGATAACACTCTCTGAGGTTGCCGAGCGCTTTATTAACGAATACTGGACGGATGCGGACGGCATGAATATTGTACGCGCGGACACACACCCGCGCGCCACCGATAACATCGACCAGATTCTCGATATTATAAACACGCTTGTCAAAAATGGAAATGCATATGTCACCAAAGACGGCGATGTTTATTTCAGAACGACAAGCTTTAAGGAATATGGCAAGCTCTCCCATCAGCCATTGGAGGAGCTTGAGGCAGGTGCGCGCATCGGAGTCGGCGAGACCAAGGAGGACCCGATGGATTTTGCACTGTGGAAATCGGCGAAGCCGGGCGAACCGAGCTGGGATAGCCCATACGGTCAGGGGCGTCCGGGCTGGCATATCGAGTGCTCTGCCATGTCGCGCCGCTATCTCGGGGACACAATCGACATCCACTGCGGCGGACAGGATTTGATTTTTCCGCATCACGAAAATGAAATTGCACAGAGTGAGTGCTGCAATCACAAGACATTTTCCAGATATTGGATGCACAACGGATATATCAATGTAGACAATCGAAAAATGTCAAAATCGCTCAATAACTTTTTCACGGTTCGTGAAATCAGCGAACGATATGGCTACGAGCCGATACGATATATGATGATAAGCGCGCACTACCGCAGCCCGATTAACTACTCGGCAGAGGTCATAGAGCAGTGCGTGTCGGCTCTTGAGCGCATGTATACCTGCCGCGATAACCTCGATTTTGCAATTGCAAACGCTGCGCAGGAGGGAAAACACACACTCAAGGAGATGTGCGATGATCGCCGTGAGCAGTTTATCAAGGCAATGGATGATGACCTCAACACTGCGGACGGAATTTCCGCAATATTTGAGCTTATCCGTGAGATAAACAGCGCCGACGGCGAGGCAAAAGCTTCATATGAATATGCGGCGTCGGTGTTTGACGAGCTTACGGGAGTTCTCGGTCTTGTGTACAATCGCAAAAAGGACGAGATACCCGCCGAGATAAAAGAGCTTGCGGACAGACGTCAGCAGGCACGTGCGAACAAGGATTTTGCGCTTGCCGACAAGCTTCGCAATGAAATTTCCGAGCGCGGCTATGCCCTTGAGGACACAAAGGACGGTCCTAAGCTCTCGCTAAAGTAGGAGATTTGGCGCACTATACAAAAAACGGGAATGTGGCAGCAGGCGCGTTCCCGCCGAAATTGTTTAAAAAATCCGTTCGGATACAATGATATGCTCCCTTCGTAAGTAACAGTGTTTTTCTTTTTTCACTGTCTCTCATAAAGGGAGCATTTCAAGTTTTCCGAGCGGATTTTTTATATTTCAGCAGTCTCGTTTTTTAAGTGTATGCAGTGACAAGCTTAATCCTTTTCAAAATAACATACGGCTACAGCTCCGGGGCCGGCGTGTGTTCCGACAACGCTGCCGATCATGTATCTGTCAAAGGAGGCTCCGTCGGCCGAATCAAGCTTGTCGATAAGCTTGTTCATGGCATTATCGTTATTCGTGTGTACATATATATGGGGCAGGAGGCGGTCTATCGGTTTGTCCATGGTGACTATGCGAACAATTTCGTTTATGGCGCAGCCTACACTGCGTGCCTTGGCTATGTTGTTGACAACTCCGTTTTCAATCGAGCAAATAGGCTTTATTCCGAGAACACTGCCAACTGCTCCGGAAACTCCCGAAAGTCTGCCGCCCTTAACAAGATATTTAAGTGTGTCAATCATTGCGATTGTTCGGACACGTCCTTTCAGCAGCTCGATTTTATCCGCAATTTCCCTTGCACCGAACCCCTCATCACGAAGCTTAACCGCCTGCTTTACAAGCAGGGCAAGCCCTCCCGATACTGTTGCGGAATCGACAACGAAAATATTGTCACGATGCGACATGCTGCATGCGGCGACTGCCGACTGATAGGTTCCGCTCAGCTTGGAGGACAGGGTAATTACAACGATGTCGTCGTGCTTAAAGCGATCATATGCCTCTATAAATTCTCCGATATTGATAAGAGTTGTGGTTGGAAGCTCATCGCACTGCTCAAGCCGATTGTAAAACTCCTCGTTTGTGATGCCTCGCTTGTCCGCATACTCGTCCGTTCCGAAACTCACCTTTACCGAAAGCATTTCAACATGCAGTTCTTTAAGCTCGGAAATACCGATATCGCAGGTGCTGTCCGTTAAAATAATTGCCATAAAATCAATTCCTTTTTAATTTAGTTTCTGCCGAGCAACCGCAATAGCTCCGACGTCATGCGATGCCGGGAGTGTTTTCGGGTTTCACATATGGTATGTCATGGCTGCAAATCGCCAATCGGTCTGTGCTTTTGAGCAAACAGCTATTTTGCAAGTCCCTCGAAAAAGTCCGACAGCTTATCCAACGAGACGCACAGTGTTTCAAGGCTGTTTTCATCAAGCACCTCGCCGACTTTTTTTATCATGGCTTTGTGAAACGCCTCATGCCGAAAATTTGCCTCAAGACCGGATTTTGTGAGCTCAACGAGCACAATACGCCTATCTCCCTCACGGCTTGCTCGAATGAGATATCCTTTTTTAACAAGTGTGTTCACTGCCGTGGTAAGCGCGCCTACAGAGACATCAAGGCGGGAGGCAACAGTGGACATGGTGTTTTCGCCGATGGGCTGAAGCTCTGCCACAGCTTCAAGCAGATGCAGCTCCTTGACCGAAACATTGCCGATTCCGGAGCACAAAAGTGCCCGTTCCTCAAGGGACATGATTTGGTTGAAGGTTCTCACGAAAAATTTGTTCAGCTGGTCTGCCTGGGACTTATTCATTGTCGGTGCTCCTTTGAAATATCTGCAAAATGATTTTAACTTAAAACTATTTTAAGTTCAAGTAATATTGCGAAGTTTGGAGGCATGACCAAAAAGAATAAACAGCGCGCCATTGAATATACAAAAAGTATACACAATGACGCGCTGTAATTGAAAAAATCACTGCTGACTGTATGTCAAGTGGGCGATACGCAGCTCTACACACCGCTCAGATCGAAATCGGGAATGAAATCCTCTCCCGCAGCATCCGGATCCTGAATGTAGCCGTCCTCAATTCCGCTGTCGAACAGGTATCTGCTGACCTGTTCATATTCAATGGCATTTATCGGGCGTTTTAGCTCAGGAAAGCCGTCAAGCTTGCCGGCGGGGGTATATTGAGCCATAAGACTGAACAAAATATCCCCATCATCAAAATAGTCGCGGACCCAGTCAATGACCCCAAAGGTGTTCTCAAGGTTTTCGGGAAGCACAAGATGGCGGATAATCACGCCGCTTTGCAATATGCCGTTTTCGTCAAGCTTGTAGGCACCAACCTGTCGAAACATCTCAAGAATAGCCTCTTTTGCAACCTCAAAATAGTCCTTGGCGTTGGAATAGCGGGAGGCGAGGCGGTTATCCGAGTATTTCATATCCGGCATGAATATGCTGACCTTGCCCTCGAGACGGCGCAGTGACTCGGCAAGCTCATAGCCGCTGCTGTTCCACACAACGGGAACGGGCGGAGAATAAAGCTCAAGCGCGTTGATTATGGCATCGGTGAAGTGAGTCGGGGTTACAAGATTGATGTTGTGCACTCCGAGCGCGCACAGCTCCTTGAATATTTCACTCAGGCGTTTGTCACTGACCGACTTGCCAAAATGGCCGAGACTTATTTCGCTGTTCTGACAAAAGACACATCCGAGAGGGCATCCGCTGAAAAAAACAGTACCGGATCCTTCAGTGCCGCTGATGCAGGGCTCCTCACCTCGATGAACGGCGGCGCGGGCGACACGCGCTGCGGATTCGCTTTGGCATGCGCCGCCGAATTTATCATTTTCGCGAACCGCCGCGCATCTGCGCGGACATAAATTGCAAATCATCGATAGAAGCACCTCATTGATTTATCCGACATACGACATTATCTTAAAGCTGCTGGTCCATGAGCATAGTGTAGATCGAGCTGACGATGTCCTCGGCTCTGTCGGTGAAATTATCGCGCATCAGCTGTGCATCTGCCTTGGTTGGGGCAATAAGCTCAAGCGCAAAGATTTCGCTGTCCTTGTCGCTGACACTGCATCGGAGCAGATATCCGTTGTCGAGCTTGGTTATTTCCGATTTGTTAAAGTTTTGCCGCGAGCTTCTGCGAGCGAGCACAAGTGCCTGCTGCACAACGCGCTCACGAACAGTGAGCGCGACATCTTCACTGAGAAGAGCGGCTATTTCCTTGCCGCTTTGTGAGATAAGGTACATCCCATGATCGTCCTCTGTGATGTGAGAGGCGTTAATAAGGTCGGAGAGAGCATCGGCACATTCAAAATAATTGGCGTAGCCTCGACCCGAAAGTGAATCGAGCAGGTCATCACGTGATATCGGCATTGCTATCTCGCACAGCACATGGCATATGAGAATTTTTATTTCCGAGTTAGCGGTGAGACCGCCCGGAATCACTCCGGCAGTAAAGGTATCGTTTGGCATTTATCCCCCTCCTTTTATTCGATTTCATAAGCTGCTTTTCTGTAAAAAACAAAGCGGCATCGACTGCTATTTCAATCGTAAATGCATGATTTGGCTTTGACATTCGCCTGTTATGCAGTCGAGATTATTTAGATATTATAGCATATATCTAACCTGAAATGAATATGCTCTCCACTCTTTTTGCACAGTTCGCAGGAGAATACTGAAATTCATCAATATGGCTTTGATTGAAAAAGTAAGAAAAGTTAGCAATCGAATGTGTCTCGGGTTCAAAGCAATCTATGATAATGAGCTTTATCTTCATTCGCTCCGGAATGATGCTCTTTATGTACACACTTGCTCCGCACGACAGTCTTGCCTTGTCGCACGGCTCGGCAAGACCGGCAAGATTCGGTGTCAGCTCGACAAATACCCCGTAGTCCTCGATTGAACGCACCATTCCGAAAACGGTTTCGCCCGGCTTGAAAAGCGCGGAATTTTCCTCCCAGCTGCCCAAAAGCTCCTTGTGTGTCAAAAGCAGGCGACCGTGCTCATCAATTGACTTTATGGCACATTTGAGATCCATACCGACATAAATTCGCTCACGTGGGTGAGAGATTCGGGACACGGAGATATAATCAATGGGAAGAAGTGCGCTTATGCCGCACCCCACATCACAAAAACATCCGAATGATTCGAGATGAGTTACCTTGCAATCAATAATATCACCGATGCGCAGTGCGGAGATATAGTTTTCGAGACATTGCTGCTGCACGAATCTTCTTGACAGAATCGCTATTCTGTTTCCGCACGAATCATAGTCAAAGCCCGTCACTATGAAGCACACGGGCTTGCCGACCCGAGAGATAACCGAAATATCCCGAGCCGTTCCGTCGTCAAGACCGAGTGCGCACTCATAGTATGGAATGACGCCCTTGACAGAGCCTAAATTCACCACAAGATTTTTGTCAGTGTCGAATACAAGCGCCCGCTGTTCGAGCACGGTCTTGGTTAGCATTGCTTTTTCAAGAGAATTTATACTTTTTGTATATTCGAGATTCTCCTTTGTGTCAACTGTTGAGCCTTCGCAAAAATATCTGTTCATTAGCACAGTCCTTTCTGTTTACTACCCTATATCTATATGCGGGCAAAAGACCGAATTAATACGTTCTGCATTGCTTATGTTAAAGAAATGATATATAATATAACGTACATTTCACAAGGAGAATTAAGCTCATGGATGTTAAGGTCGGCGACAGAATAATCGTAAAAAAACCTCATCCTTGCGGAAGCCGAGAATTTCTCGTTCTTCGTGTCGGAATGGATTTCAAAATCAGATGCTCGGGATGTTCGCATGAGATAATGCTGCCGCGGCATAAAATTGAGAAAAATATCAAAAAAATTATCAGTGACAAGGGTGAATAGAAAAATATATGTTTGAGAAGTTAAAGGAAGTAGAAAAAAGATTTGAGGAGATAGGCAATCAGCTCACAGAGCCGTCTGTTGCCTCCAATAACGAGCTGTATCGAAGCTTGATGAGAGAGCACAAAAATCTCTCGCCAATCGTTGAAAAATTTCGTGCATATACAAAAGCCAAAGAGAACTTCGACGAGGCAAAGTCATTGCTTGACGAGCCGGGCGGAGATAGAGAGCTTAAGGAAATGGCTCAGATGGAATATGACTCCTCAAGGCAGGAGATGGAGAGCTATGCCGAGGAGCTGAAAATACTGCTGCTTCCGAGGGATGAAAACGATGACAAGAATGTCATTGTGGAGATAAGGGGCGGAGCCGGCGGAGAAGAGGCGGCTCTGTTTGCAAATTCCCTGTACAGAATGTATTCGATGTACGGTGAGACCAAGCACTGGAAAAGCGAAATTTTGAATTCCAACGAAACCGAGCTCGGCGGATTTAAGGAAATAAGCTTCCTTATCGAGGGAGACGGGGCATATAGCCGACTCAAGTTTGAGAGCGGAGTCCATCGTGTACAGCGTGTGCCGGAAACAGAGACGCAGGGACGCATTCACACATCGACAGTGACCGTGGCAGTTCTTCCGGAGGCTGAGGAGGTCGAGCTCAACGTTCCGCCCAAGGATTTGCAGATTGACACGTTTCGCTCAAGCGGAGCGGGCGGACAGCATGTAAATAAGACCTCGTCCGCAATACGTGTGACGCATCTTCCGACGGGTCTGGTGGTTGAGTGTCAGGATGAGCGAAGCCAGTATAAAAACAAGGACAGAGCGCTGAAAATTTTGTTTTCCCGTCTGCTTGAGCAAAAGCAGCGTGCACAGGACAGCGAGATTGCGGCACAGCGCAAGGGACAGGTCGGAACAGGTGACCGAAGCGAGCGAATCCGCACATACAACTATCCGCAGGGACGGGTTACCGACCACAGAATCGGTCTGACGCTGTATCGGCTGGAATCAATATTGAACGGTGATATAGATGAGCTTATTGACGCTCTTGTCACTGCAGACCAGGCAGAAAAGCTAAAAGCACAGGAGTAAAAATGGATACACAGCTGATAAAAGTAACTGATGAAAGTAAAAATGCGGCACTTGAGCTTGCTGCGAATCTCATTCTGAGCGGCAAGGTTGTCGGAATGCCCACCGAAACGGTATACGGCCTTGCGGCAAACGCATATGACGAGAATGCGGTCAAAGAAATTTTTAATGTAAAAGGACGTCCTCAAGACAATCCGCTTATAGTTCACATAAGTGATTTGATTATGCTGAAATCGGTTGTAGTCGAAATAACAAGCGATGCTGCAACTCTCGCAAAAGCCTTTTGGCCGGGACCGCTCACGATTGTTTTGCCTAAAACCGACAGAATTACCGACGTTATCACCTGCGGGCTTAACACGGTGGCGGTGAGGATGCCGTCGCACCCAATCGCAAATGAGCTGATTAAAAAAGCCGGTGTGCCGATTGCGGCTCCGTCGGCAAATCTGTCGGGCTTGCCGAGCACAACGACGGCTCAACACGTATATGATGATCTGCATGGAAAAATACCCCTGATACTTGACGGCGGACCGTGCGAGGTCGGCGTAGAGAGCACGGTTATCTCTCTTTCGGGTGAAATACCGACGGTACTTCGGCCCGGAATTATAACTCTTGAGCAGATAAGAGAGGTATTGCCGAATGCGATTATGTCGCAGGCTGTCACTCACGAACTCAAGGCGGACGAAAAGGTCGAGTCCCCCGGAATGAAATACAAGCACTATTCACCCAAAGCGGACGTCACGCTTGTGAAGGGAAGCTTGGAAAAATTCGTTGAGTACACCAAAAGCGTTGCGGCGTGCGATTCTTATGCCATGTGCTTTGACAACGAGGAAGAAAAAATTGAGATTCCATGCATTTCGTACGGACCCAAGGGTGACGTTCACTCCCAAGCAAGACGACTGTTTTCGGTGCTGCGCGCAGTCGACCGATTTCATGCGTCTGCGATATTTGTCAGAATCGAAAAGGATATTGACGTCGAGAGTGCGGTCTATAACAGGCTGATAAGGGCTGCCGCCAACAAGGTGATAGAGCTATGAGTAAATTTTATGTCGCCGCGCTGACAGGACGTTCGGGTTCGGGGAAAAGCTATGCCAGTGAGTATCTTGCGAAAAGAGGAATACCAACGATAGATTCCGATGTGGTTGCACGAGAGGTTGTCGGTGTCGGATCAAGGTGCCTCAAAGAGCTTGTGCGATGCTTCGGAGCGGATATTCTTCAGCAGGACGGTTCTCTGAACCGCAAGCTTCTCGGAGATTTATGCTTTTCAGATCAGAGAAAAAAAGATAAGCTCGACGAAATTACACATCCGAGAATCATCGAAAAGCTTCTTGATGATTTTGATGAGCTTCGCAGGCAGGGGCACAAATATTGCCTTGTCGAGGCGGCAGCCGTGATAGAAAGCGGGCTTTACGCCGTGTGCGACAGGCTTATTATGATAACCAGCGATGAAAGATCACAGATTGACCGCATAATATTGCGAGACGGCTTGACTCTCGAGCAGGCGCAAACAAGGCTGAATGCGCAGGTAAAAGAGGATGAGCTTCGCGGAATTTGCGATGTTGTTATTGAAAATAATGGCACACTTGAGCAGTTTAATAAAAAACTCGATGAGCTTGCAACACAGCTTGAAGATTGGTTTTTAGAATAACGGAGAGATATTATGGAAGACAAAAAAACAGCAGCGGAGCTTTTGCAGGAAAAGCTGATAATAAAAAAAGAAAGCGGATATAAATGCTTTGAAAAGAAATTCAAAGCAGAAATAGCCGCTTATTGCGAAAATTACATAGAGTTTATGAACAGTGCAAAAACCGAGCGCGAATTTACCGTGCTTGCGATTGACATGCTGAAAAAAGAGGGATTTTCCGAATTCTGCGCAGGATATGAGTATAAAGCGGGTGATAAGGTCTACTTTAACAACCGAAAAAAGAGCTTGATTGCCGCCGTTATCGGCACAAAGCCGCTTGACACGGGCGCAAACATAACTGCGGCACACATCGACAGTCCCCGGCTTGACCTGAAACCGAATCCGCTGTACGAGGACAACGGTCTGGGATATTTTAAAACCCACTATTACGGCGGTATAAAAAAATATCAGTGGGTGACACTTCCGCTGAGCATTCACGGCACGATTGTGATGGCTGACGGAACCGCTGTCAATATCACAATCGGAGAGGACGACAGCGACCCCGTTTTCTGTGTGACGGATATTCTGCCGCATTTGTCCAACAAGATTCAGGACGACCGCAAGGCGCGCGACGTGATAAAGGGCGAGGAACTGAATGTTCTGCTCGGAAGCGAGCCGTTTGACGACGAAAAAATAAGCGAGCCCGTCAAACTGAATCTCATGCGTATTCTCAACGAAAAATATGGAATTGTCGAGGCGGATTTTGTCTCGGCCGAGATTGAGATAGTGCCCGCGCTTAAGGCGAGATATATCGGCTTTGACAAAAGTCTTATCGGCGCGTATGCACATGATGACCGCGTGTGCGCATATACCGCGCTTACCGCCTTTTTGTCCATTGGCTCTCCGGCCAAAACAAATATCTGCATCCTTGCGGACAAGGAGGAAGTTGGAAGCGATGGCAACACGGGTCTTAACTCGGATTTTCTAAAGAATTTTCTTTCACTGCTCTCCAAATCATGCAAGTGCGAGGTCGAGACTGTGATTCACAATTCGAGAGCGCTGAGCGCCGATGTGAATGCTGCGTTTGACCCGAGCTTTGCGGAGGTGAACGAGCGCAGGAACTGCGCATATCTCAACTATGGGCCGGTGCTCACTAAGTACACGGGCGCACGAGGCAAAAGCAGCACAAACGATGCGTCGGCTGAGTTTGTCGGAGAAATGCGCCGCTTGTTCGACTCCAATGGTATTCCGTGGCAGACAGGTGAGCTTGGAAAAGTGGATGAGGGCGGAGGCGGAACCGTGGCAAAATTCATTTCCTCACTGGGTATGGAGGTTGTGGATATCGGAGTCGCGCTTTTGTCTATGCACTCGCCGTATGAAGTGGCGAGCCGAATTGATATTTTTGCCATGTACAGGGCATTTTGCGCTTTTTACAACTGATTGCATTCCGATAAACAACAGCGTTTGACGAAAACTTTTTCGTCAAACGCTGCTTTTTAACAAAGTAAAGTCATTTCACCGCTTTAGCGCGCTTTCAAATGATTAATGTCGGCACAGGAATTCGTGTGCCGTTCGATGCCGCATATGAAATGCAATGTCGCCTATAGTCCGGTGTGTTCGGGTTCACTTTCGGCCGCAGTCATCGCCTTGAATTGAAAAGAGGCGTAATTTCAGCCTGCGAAGCCGATATACCAATAATAAACACGGAGAAATAAATGGAAAAAATAATTTTTGCTTTTTTTGTCCTGACGTCAATTATTCAGCTATATGCGTGCTATACCGAGAACAAAAAATGGCGCAGCATCAACAAACCGTTCATACTTGCAAATTTGCTTGTTTTCTATTTGCTGAGTGTCTCTGTGCCGAACTATCTGATTTTAGCAGCGGTTGTGTGCAGTCTGGCGGGAGATATCCTGCTCATTTTCAAAAAGGCCTTTTACGTCGGAGGAATCCTGTTTTTGGCGGCTCACATATGTTTTGTGGTCGCGTTTTCTCAAAATATCAATCCCGAAGCAATCGGCGTACTTACTATTATCTTGATGGCGCTCGCCTACCTGACCATCGTGGCGTTGGAAAGTATGGTATTCAGAAAAGGTCACAGCGCGCTCACGGCGATAGTTTCAACGGTATATCTTTTGGTGCTCGGGGTTATGAACTGCGTGGCTCTGCTGCAATGTCTGAGCCTGATGACCTCCGCCTCACTGATGGTATTTATCGGAAGCTCCTGCTTTTTTGTATCCGATTCTATTCTCTGCCTGCGCGAGTTCAGAAAGGATATAAACGTACCCAAAAAGTATTTTTGGGTGATGCTTACATATGTCTTTGCAGAGGGATTAATAGTGTGCGGAATGATCGGAATCGGATAGCTTTTATCTTAAAAAAGGATTGACAAAGCAAGCGGTGTTCGGGTATAATTATTAAGCAAATGAATTGTACGGACACGGTGGGGGTGTAGCTCACCTGGGAGAGCGCTTGAATGGCATTCAAGAGGTAGTCGGTTCGATCCCGATCATCTCCACCACGCAAAACAGACCTGAACTTTTACGTTTGGGTCTGTTTTTTTGTTGTTATGATCCCGTTTTTTGCTTTTCTTGGCTGCTCATACAGGCTGCTTTCGCCCCTTTCTTGGACATAAAAAACAACGAATTTTCGCCGCGTACGGAATACGTACGGAATGAAGATTTTCGTAGTCTTGCAATGGGGCAAAATTTGAGCGAATCCTCCATATTTTTGCTGCTTTTTTACCGCAAAAGCTTAGATTAAAACATAAAATTTTACGCTTGATTTTTGGACACTTTGCCAAACGGATAAGACACCGCAAGGATACGATTTGCCGCTTCGCTTGCGCGCACGCAGGAGCTTACTGGCGGTGCAGTGGGCAAAAGGCTCTGCGGCAGAGCGGCTATCTCCATTGCCGCTGCATCAGCCGTGACGTAGGAAATTCCATTGTTGGGTTCAGTACTTTGTATAAAAACCTCTGCACTGACACCCGGCTGCAGCGTGAGCTGTATCCTGCAAGCAGGAACCTCTGTTTGTTGTTGCCGTGCACCGCTGTCCGCCGTGTAGCAGAGCATTCCTTGCCCGTGAAACGGCGTTTTGCTCACTTGCTTTTGCATGCACATCGCATACTGTTCCTGCTGCGTTTTTGCGCCGCGCGCTGCGGCTGCAGTGCGCTTTTTCTTTTGAGAAACGTGCCCCATTTGTGCGTCAATTTCTGCGGATACAAGTCCACCTTCTGTGTGCAGCTGCGTGCAAGAATTGCGCCGCATGGAATGAAGTGTCATGGAACGCTCGAGCGCTGCATCTTGCTCTTTTGCGTTAAATAGAAGCGGGCGGCGTGCTTTGAGAATCGAAAGCGCATCGCTTTGCTTAACGCCAGCGCGGAACAGCGCAGATAGCGCGGTTTCGCACTGTGCGGCAACCTGCGACGTCTGAGAAAGCACACCGCCTTGCTCGCGCGCCAACATCAGCACAAGGTCAACGTCACCGCAGCGGCGCGCAAGCTCGGCTTTTCGTGTGGCCAGCCGTGCGCCAATTTCCGAGGAGAGTGGCACAGTGCGGTAGCCGCTTTCGGTTTTTGTCAGTTCTTTGCGGAGATGCGTGCCGGTGTCCATCTGGCCTGTAACCTGCAAATAGTACAGCGGGCCTTGGCTGCCGTCTATGCAGCAGAGTGAGCCCCACAGCAGCCCCAGCGCTTCTCCAAGGCGCAGACCTGTATCGAGCATCACAGCCAGCAGCAAATTTGCAGGCTCTGAAGCCTGCGCGCAAAGCCCGGAAAACGCGGCAAGTAAACGGTCAGGATAAATGCGAACGTCTTCCATCAAATCTAAAAGCTGCTGGGTGTTTGTGACTCGCCCCTGATAAGGACACGGAATGAGAGGCATGGGGCAATTTTCCACATGCTTTAGATAGTCGAGCAGCCGGTAAAGCAGATAAAGTCGCTTTTGTGCGGACGGCGGAGCAGCGTCGCCGGGCTTCCAGTCTTTCGCATTGCGCGCGGTTGCAAGCGCCGTCTCGCACACGCTGTATTGCAAAGCAAGGTACACGTCCTGCGTGAGGGTTTCTGCCTCCACATGCGGAAGCGTTGCAAGCATCAATTTATATTGACCGCGATATTCACACAGCGTCTCTGCATTGCATCTCCCCGTTGCCGCATAGTAGTGAAAGAACTCATCCTCGTGCATTTTTGCCAAATCCACCAAGTCGTTCCGTACCGCAGGCTCATCGCACGGTAAAAGCCCACGTTCTTTCATCTGCGCGAGGATAGACGCTGCAACCTGCGGCAGTTTGTTATGGTAAATATCCTGCGGGCTTTTGCCATATACTGTGCGGTCAACAGGGTAATCGCTGTCGCTGCCGTACAAGTCGCGCTTTGTGAGTGTCTTTCCCGTTTTTTCATCTATCACGTTTATTTTTGCGCGACAGCACTCGCGTTTGTCGTGTATCGCCGCGGGCTTTGCGCAGGCAATGACAAACTTTACGTCGCCTGCGCTGTATTCCTTTGTTTTCATTTTAATGTTTCCCTCCAAAAAAGGTTGATGCCATAATCGGCGGTAACGGTGAGCGTTTGCGGTGCATCACTTTCGTTTTTTACATACAATTGCATTGCTGCGTTGCTGTCTTGATTTTGAAACGGAGTAAAACGCCGCAGATGGTGATATCGCGCAAGAGCATATTCAGGCGATAAAAGCGCCAGATACGCAGTTTCATCGGTTTCTGTGGCTGCGATGCCAAACATGGCGTGCTGCATGATTGTATTGATGCCGCAAAGCGCTTCTGCCACATAACGCGCGTCGCTTTCAATCCAACTTACCGCGGCTCGAATGTCTCCTTTCGTGACAGCACCATCCCCGCCGGTACGCGGGACGGCGATGTCAGCAATGCCCGCGCGCTTCATGTGCGCGCGAATCCGTGCATCCATTTCACTAGGCGCAAGCAGTGCTCCGTCGATAATTTCAGAGAAGCGAAGATCTGCCAGTGTATCGTCCGACAGGCTCTGTGCACGCAGCGCGGCGGCGCACCGCTCCAAAATTTCCGCTGCCCAAGGATACATCACAATCACGCGAAACGCTTTAAACGGAAACTCATCGTTTCGCACACGCAACGTGGAAAGACGCGCACCTTTTTTGCGCATGACGCGGGAGACAAGAAGTGTATAGCAGTGCTCCAGCTTTGTCTCCAGCACTTGAATGTCACCAAACCGTGCCGTTCCAATTTCATTTAAGGACATGCCGCAGTAAATCAGCGCCACCCACACAAGCACCGCTAAATCAGCAGTTTCAGTCACAGGCAGCGCAAAAAGTGCCGTGCGCTGTGCCTCGTCCAAATGATTTGGGCGCAAAGAGGACGGCAGCGACATGTTTTTGCTTTTTGCAATGGAAATCATGTCGCTTAAAGTGCGTGCGCAGCCGTTGGCCGGAGCGTTGTACTCTTCCATAGTTTTAAAAAGTTCCTGATACGCGCGTCGTGCATACCCGCATTTTGAAGCTTCCGCGCCGCTTTTACGCAAATTGCTGTTAATTTTTCGAATCAGCCTTTTCTGATTTTCAGCCGTCAAATCGCGCAGATGCATTTCACCCATTACGGGCAAAAGAACCGTGTTCATCACCCCGCGCAAATGCTCACGCGTGCTTTCGGGCAGGTTTATATAGAGCAATTCTTTGCCCAAGAACCCGACAAACTGCCGCACGGTGACAATACCAGCCGCCACGCTTGCGTTCCAAGCAGGGCGAAACAAAAGCTTCATCAAGACCTCTGCCTGTGGATACGCCTCTTTGTGCAGGCGCTGCAGCGCCTCCTCTTTGCTTTTTCCGCGACGGCTCAGCGTAAAAACGCGCTGCGCATTTTCGTCTGCACGTGTCTGCAACTGTTCGAGCTGGTGCTGAATGAGCGCTTCCTCGGCAGGGCGGTCGATAAGCCGCTGCTCCAGTGAGGCAATCATTTCTTGATAAGTGTAAGGCTCGCTTGTTGCGGGGTTGATCATCATAAGAATCGCGTCATGCTTGCCACGCGTACGGTGTACCTTTTCACGCACTTTCCCGCCGTGACATTCGAAGTCGTTTTTTGAAGTTGCCATGTTGATTTTCCCTTTCGTAAACATTCCGGTTATGCCAGCCTTGCGAATATTTAGGCTTACAATTTCCGGCCGGAAAGGAAAAACTGCGCAGCTGAGACTACACACAAAAAGGGCGCAGCTTGACATTCAATCAAACTGCGCCCTTTTAAAATGCGCTCTTTTCCTCATGACAAGGAATTTCTTAGGGTGTGCTTCTCAGAAGCGTTAAAATCAACGGAGACAAGAAAGCGAATTTCAAAAATAAAATCGCATCTTGTAACACTAATAGTATAGTTATGGCAAACACGAATGTCAACTAAATTTCTTGAAAATCAAAAAAACTTACTGTTTTAACAAAAGTAGTTTAATTACAGTGTTTCCAGCGTTTTTACCGCCTGTTCCAGTGTGTCGCTTCCAATGTGCAGATATACGCCTGTGGTTTGAATGTCGGTATGCCCCGTCAGCTTTGAGATTGTCTCCATGGGTACGCCTTGGCGCTGCAACAGCGTTACATAGGTGTGCCGGCAGCAGTGCGGTGAAAGCCGGCGCACACCGGGCATTTTGGCGAGGGTGCGGTAATAGCTTCTGCGCGCAGTGCCGGTGTCGACCAGCAGATTGTCGCGCTTTGCCGCACACCACAAAAACGCCTGTCCGCCGTTTTCGCGCAGCCACCTTGCAATCTCGCGGTATTTGGGGGCGATAGGAATTGTGCGGGTACTGGTGCTGCTTTTTGGCACGCCCAGCACAGGCTTGCCCGCCACCATTTTTACGGCTTTTTTAACGTTCACCCAGCTGCCATCCGTACCAATATCCTGCGGTGTCAGCGCAAGCAGCTCCTGCATGCGCAATCCCGTCACAAGCATCAGCCGAATGCTGTAGCCAATCAGCGTGTGGGGAAGCTGCTCCATCAGAATGGCAACCTCGTCCACTGTGAACGCGTCCTTTTTATGGGTGCTTTTCTCTTTGGCGGCACGTTTTGTGCCGTGGAATGCCTTGCGTGCATAGTTTTTCTGCACAAGATCGTCGGATTCCGCCGCGTCAAAAATCTGGATCAGCATCGAGCGGCACTTGCTGATTTGAGAATAGGAGTAGCCCTGTGCCTCAAGATGGTTCATAAAGGCGTTGATTTCCATCGTTTTCAGCTCCGTTATCGGCTTTTCCCGAAACCACTTTTTCAGAAGTGCAAGCGTGTAAAAATAGTTGCTGTAGGTGGATTCCTCCACCTGCGTGCGGTAGGCGGCATACCATTCTTCGGCAAAGCTTGAAAACAGCGCGTTTTGAATTTCCTGCTGCGGTGCGACCGGTGCAAGCACTTTCTGTGCGCGGTATTCTTCCATTTTGTCAAGCACTTCGCTGCGTGTCGGGGCGGTGAAGCTCACGACGTTGCGCTTGCCTGCATCGGTATAGCCGTCCATCATCTGCCCAAACCAGTTTCCGCTGGGCAAGCGGCGCAGATTGCCCTCTCCCTTTCCGCGCTTACCTTGCATAGCGGCTCACCTCCGCCTGCGGCATACCTTGTGCAGCCACAGCAAGCTCTGCGGGGATGTGCGTGTGGCGCTTGACCCATTCTAAAAACAGCGCCGCGGGAACGCGAATAGACGAGCCAAGGCGGCAAACGGGAAAATCTTTGCGGTGTGTCAATTCGTATGCGGCTGTAGTGCTGATACACAAATACTTTTTAATGTCCGCTACGGTCAAATAGTTTTTTTCAAATTCAATCGCATTTTTCATAATCATTATCCTCCGTTTTTCCATTCGTTTCAAACTGATGGAATCTGCTCCCAAAGCCTTGCGGTAAATGAAAAAACATGGTAGGATAAGGGAGCAGATTGGGTTCTTTAGCGGGGCTTCTTCTGCGTGTGCCGTACAGGGCGTTGCTGCGTCCTGTGCGGCTTTTCTTTGTCGCACGCGGTTTGATCGGTTTCGTTTTTCGGTGTCTGCGGCTCGGCTACCATGAGCTCGACAAGTGCAGCAAACGCGTCCTCGGCAATACACTGTGCAATGATATCTGCACGCTCTTTGATGACGCGAAACGTCATCGGAATACCGTAAATCTGGCGCTCGTCAATGACACCGAAATCTTTTCCGCTCACATAAAGCGTTGTCTGCATGATATATTTCCCCACGCGGGGCGATGTGCAGGTGACGAGCATCCGCACGCTCTCTCTGCCGGCAACCTCAGGCGTAACGTAATAGCCAAATGTCGCCTGCAAGCTGCTGCGCTCAAGGTTAACCCTGGGCGCGGTGTGATACAATTCACCTGCGTTCTGCGTAGCCCCTTCGTTTTCGGGACAGTCCCTCACATGCTTGACCGAGCCGATGAGTTCCTCTGTAATGCGAAGCCGCACCACAGCCTCTATCAAATCAATGTCGTGCTCCGATGCATCCGCAAGCGGTGTGTCATCAAAGGAATACGGTAAAGAGCTGATATTCTGCGTGTGCAGCACATAACTGAACATCATTTCATCTGCGGAATCGGGCGAACACAACGCCGAAATCCATTTGATGGGAACATTCTCAAGCCCTTTCACCCTAACGCCCCACGGAACTGCATAGCGAAACATCAACGCTGTCCTCAGAAAATCTGTTTTTATACTATTTTCCATAACGCTATTCCTTTCTTAAC
>JAVXQD010000017.1:23859-44092 GCA_036644375.1 Oscillospiraceae bacterium | reverse complement strand
ATTAACGAGTGTTTCCACTCGGTAATACCTGCTCAAAACATCATCTCTGACGTTCTGTCTTTACTTATTGCCGCTCTCTCTGCGGCTCTCCTGAGCTTGTACATTTCTGCCTCACTCGGAGCTATTGAAAAGGGTCTTTTCAAGCTTCTATATTGTTTAATTTTCAAGGTCCGTTTTCTTCTTTTGTCCGCCCCTCGTCTGAGGTGCATGACTGATTATATAGACTTTATCCCCCTTTGTCAACTCCTTTTTGCCCCTTTTTACAACCTACCCGTGCGTGTTGCGATAATTTGTCTTAATTTTCTGCAATATGCCCATTTATTGGCGCTTTTATCGTTTCGGAGAAATCATTCGGTCTTGTGTATGCGCATTATAATGTATATCTATTGCTTGCTAATTCTTAAAACATTGCATATTTGCCGTTTTTCTTTACACTCAATACACAAAAAAAGCTGCAGGCGATGACCTGCAGCTTAATCTGACATATATTCTCTGAGCTTTGATATTATTTTACGCTCTGTTCGCGATATCTGAACCTGTGTCGTATTCAGTATACTTGCTGTTTCGCTTTGGGTCTTGTTTTTATAAAACCGTTCTGACAAAAGCATTCGTTCTGTATCGGAAAGCCTTTCTATTGCATCTTTTAATGTAAGCCGTTCTGATATTATCTCCTCCTCATGCAGAATCGGTATATCAGCTATTCGATTTTCGCCATCCTCATCATCACATGTCAGAGAAATTGACGGCTTTGCCGAGCACATCGCTTCAACAAGCATTTCCTCGCTGCATTCAAGCTTTTGAGCAATCTCAAAGATAGTGGGTTCGATTCCTGTTTCTTTTATAGTATTATTAATAACGCGCGATGCCTTAAGGGACAACTCCTTCAGTCGCCTGCTGACCTTGACCGAACCGCCCTCACGAAACAAACGCTTTATTTCTCCGAGGATAACCGGAACTGCGTAGGTCGAGAATCTCAATCCCCTCGACTCGTCAAAGCCGTCATAGGCTTTTATCAGTCCCATACAACCGGCCTGAAACAAATCGTCGTATTCCATTCCGCGTCCGGTGAAACGGTGAGCACATGCGTGTACAAGGCCAATGTTATCCTTAATGAACACATCTCGCTTTTGTTCCGCAGTTATATTCACAGCCATGGCTATGCTTCCTGCTTGTCGCCGATTTTTTTTGACAGAACAACTGTCGTGCCTTTTCCGACAACTGATCTAACCCGAACCTTATCCATAAAGGCTTCCATAACCGAAAAGCCCAGGCCTGCGCGCTCGCCATCACAGCTGGAAGAATATGTTGCGGTTCGCGCTTGCTTTATGTCACCTATACCGCATCCGCTGTCTTTTATTTGTATTACTACCGTTCTGTCCTCCAGAAGAGTTGCCTTTATGGTTATCAGCCCGATTTTGTCCCTGTATGCGTGAACCGTGCAGTTTGTCACCGCTTCGCTCACCGAGGTCTTGATATCGCTTACTTCGTCAAGTGTCGGATCGAGATATGTAACAAATGACGCTACTGCAGTTCGCGCAAAGGCTTCGTTGCACGAACGGCTCGGAAATGTCAGTTTAAAGCTGTTTATAATTTTTCCCATTTTTCAGGCTCCTTATTCGATTATTTCGACTATCTGTAAAATACCCGAAAGCTCAACCAGTCTGCGGCAGCGATTATTCAGGTTTTTCAAATAGAGATTTCCGCCATATCCCTGTATCTTTTTATATCGCCCCATAATCAGTCCAATTCCCGAGCTGTCCATAAATTCAACAGAATCAAAGTCAAGTATTAACTTTTTAGCCGAAATCAACGACATTGTCTCATCAATTTCGTTGCGTAGCTTTGCCGCATTATGGTGATCGATATCGCGCTCAATAAAGATAATCAAACTGTCATTTTCATGAGCAAAAGTGATTGTGTGCATTTTCTTCCCCCTCACTGCTTTATAAAAATAATCATAACCGCGCCTCCGATAAAAATGTGTCGAAAGCGCAATCGAAAAAAGCTTTTCATTCAAACTCTTATGCTGCCCGCAATTTTGCCCTATTCAAAGCTTGTGCTCACTTAAATGATTTCTGCAATTTGCATAGGCATTATCGATAGCATCTAAAATAAAGGCTTTTTGTGTTTTGGGCACAAAAATGCCGTGTATCGCTTATTGCACGATACACGGCTTCCTGTTGTTTTCGATTTATTTATTTCAAATTTTCGATGCTCTGTTCAACTATTATCTTTTTATCTCCGGCTTTTTTGAGTTTTTCGCGTTCCTGATTAATTACAGTCGCCGGAGCTTTGGTTGTAAATTGCTCGTTATTTAACCGTCCGCTGAGCTGAGCAATTTCTTTGTTCAGCCCTTCAAGCTCTTTTGTCAGTCGAGCATATTCCTTGTCCTTATCAACAAGCTCAGCCATCGGGATAAGTATACGCGCCGAATCGGTCACGGTCTGCACTGCTCCGTCAATGTCAAATGACTCCCCGATAACAACCTTATCCGCACTTGCCAGGCGCTGTATGAACGAGGTACCCTTTTCAAATGTCTTTTCAAGCTTGGTTTCAATATACATTGTCGCTTTTTTGCTCGGCGGAACATTCATGTCACCGCGAAGCACGCGGACAGCCTTTATCAAATCCATGATTTTTGAAAAGTCCGCCTCGTCGCGTTCAAATACAAGCGCCTCGCTGAATATCGGAAAATCAGCAATCATGATACTCTCGCAGCTGTGTGGTAGCGCACTGTATATCTCCTCGGTGATGAAGGGCATAAACGGATGCAGAAGCTTGAGGATTTTGGTCATCGTGTAGACAAGCACCTGCTTGCAGTTTTCCTTTGCCTGCATATCTTCTCCATTGAGACGAAGTTTGGCAATCTCGATATACCAGTCGCAGAAAACATTCCATGTAAAATCGTATATCTTGCCAACCGCTATGCCAAGCTCAAATTTATCAATGTTTTCATTAACCTCTTTTGAAAGGCTATTGAGCTGATGCACAACCCATTTGTCCTCAATCAACAATGTGGAAGGAAGAGTGTCCGGATTAACGGCATCAACATCATTCATTAAAATAAAGCGCGCCGCATTCCAAAGCTTATTTGAAAAGTTTCTGCATGAACGAACTTTCTCCACAGAAAATCTCATATCGTTTCCGGGACTTGTTCCGATTGCGAGCATTAGCCTAAGTGCGTCCGCACCCATTTCATCAATTATTATAAGCGGGTCGATTCCATTTCCGAGGGATTTCGACATTTTGCGTCCGTCGGCATCCCTGACAATTCCATGAATAAACACGGTGTCAAACGGAATCTTTCCCATATGCTCAATACCCGAGAATATCATTCTTGCAACCCAGAAAAAAATGATATCATATCCGGTCACAAGGGTATTTGTCGGATAGAAATATTCCAGATCCTCGGTTTTGTCCGGCCACCCGAGTGTTGAAAACGGCCAAAGTGCAGATGAAAACCATGTATCAAGAGTGTCCTCATCCTGACGAACCTTTGCGCCGCATTTAGGGCAGACTTCAATACCATCCTTTGAAACGGTCATCTCTCCGCAGCTGTCACAATAATATGCGGGTATTCTGTGTCCCCACCACAATTGTCTTGAGATGCACCAATCCCTGATGTTATTCATCCAGTTGAAATAGGTTTTGTCAAAGCGTTCGGGAACAAATTTAATTTCCTTGTTTTTCACCGCTTCGATTGCAGGATCAGCCAGCGGCTGCATCTTCACAAACCACTGCTTGGACATGCGCGGCTCAATTGCTGTTCCGCAGCGATAACATGTTCCGACGTTATGTGTAAGTGGCTCAACTTTTACAAGATATCCGCCCTCTTCAAGGTCTTTGACAATTGCCTCGCGACACATTTCACGAGTCATGCCCGCATATTTCCCACCAAGCTCATTTATCGTTGCATCATCATTCATGATATTGACAATAGGCAAGTTGTGCCTTATTCCGACCTCATAGTCATTTGGGTCATGCGCAGGAGTGATTTTCACAACTCCCGTTCCAAAATCCATTTCCACATAATCATCGGAAATAATCGGGATTTCTTTCCCGACAATAGGCAAAATCAAAGTCTTACCGACCAAATCTCTGTATCTGTCATCATTCGGATTAACTGCGACAGCGGTATCTCCGAGCATTGTTTCCGGGCGCGTAGTTGCGAGCTCAATCCATCCGCTGCCGTCCGACAACGGATATCTCAGATGCCAGAAGCTGCCCTCTGACTCTTTGAAATCGACCTCGGCATCAGAGATAGAGGTATGACAATGCGGACACCAATTGATAATGCGCTCACCGCGATAGATAAGCCCCTTATCATACAGATTGACGAACACTTCTTTCACAGCTTTATTGCAGCCCTCATCCATTGTAAAGCGCTCGCGTTCCCAGTCGCATGATGAACCGAGCTTTTTCAGCTGCTCGACTATACGCCCGCCATATTTCTTTTTCCACTCCCACGCGCGCTCCAGAAAAGCATCTCGGCCTATATCATCTTTTGTCAAGCCCTCTTCTTTCATTGCCTCGACAATCTTTGCCTCGGTTGCAATCGAAGCATGATCTGTACCGGGAAGCCACAGTGTGCAATAGCCCTGCATACGGCGTGCGCGAATAAGGATATCCTGCAGCGTCTCATCGAGGGCGTGCCCCATATGAAGCTGACCCGTAATGTTTGGCGGCGGGATAACTATTGTATAAGGTTTTTTGTTCTTATCCGGCTCTGCGTGAAAATAGCCGCCGTCAATCCACTGCTGATATATTCTGTCCTCAACTTTTTTAGGATCGTATTGTTTTTCAAGCTCTTTCATGTATTATTCCTTTCAAAAATAAAAAAAGTCCCATCGTGTAATTCACAATGGGACGATTATAATAACCGCGGTGCCACCCAAGTTGCCTGCGGAATGCAGACCTCTTATCAACCCTTAACGCGGGAAAACGAAAACCACTAATGAAATTTCACGGTTTCTGCTCAAAAGCGACAGCAACAGCAGCTCGACATCGGATTTGCACCAATCACCCGATTCTCTGAATTCGAACAGCGCAGTTGCACTCTTTATCACTGCATTTAATATTTATACCTATATTATGATTTATCGGCGGTTTTGTCAATAGCTCAAAGTTCACGTAAATGTGATAAATTGTTGAAAGATAAAGTTCTGAAGCACATATGCCTTATATTTCAAGGCATATGTGCTTCTGCTGAATTTTTAATTCACATCATTTCTGTTCAGTGAATACATCCTTAACCGACCTCACCGCTATGTTAGCTGCGCGTCTGATAATGTGAGTTCCCATTTTTACAGGAAGATTTTCAAAGGTTGTACCCTCTTTATCATACTTCTTTGTGAGCGTGATTGCCTCAAATTTGCATTTCGTCGTGCACTGTCCGCAACCAATGCACATTTCCTGATTTACTATTACTGCGCCGCAGCCGAGACAGCGCTCTGTCTCCTTCTTCACCTGCTCCTCTGTGAAGGTTGCACGGTTGTCATTGAAAGATTTTGACTTCTCAGATGTATGTCCCGCCTTTTGTCTCGGAGCCCTATCAAATCCATCAACAATGACATTATCCTTATCGAGCGCATGGTATTCTCTCCTGTCACGTCCGATTGTAAGGCTCTGTCCCTCCCATACCGATCGGTGCAGGGATATTGCGCCCTGCTTTCCGGCTGCAATCGCATCAATTGCAAATTTCGGACCTGTGCAAACATCCCCACCGACAAAAACATCCGGCTCTCCCGTCTGATAGGTAAGAGTGTCTGCCACGGCTGTTCTGTTTCGATTTAACTCGATTTTTGTGTCTTTAAGCAGTTCGCCCCACTCAATAGACTGACCGACAGAAAGCAATACGCAATCTGCATCGACAATTTTTATATCATTTTCATCATACTGTGGGTTAAACTTTCCATCTGTGCCAAAAACCGAAACGCATTTTTTAAACTCAACTCCCGTTACCTTACCGTCTTTTGAGATAATGCGGTTCGGACCCCACGAGTTGTTTATTGTGATTTCTTCACCAACCGCTTCATCTATTTCCTCATCGAGCGCAGGCATTTCATCCCGACTCTCAAGGCAGTACATCTCCACAGCGGTGACATTTTCCCTTACCGCGGTTCTTGCGACATCAACAGCTACATTGCCTCCGCCGATAACGACTACTTTGCCTTTCAGATTTGATTTTTTGCCGAGATTGACCTCGCGAAGAAAATCAATCCCCGCAAACACTCCATCGGAATTTTCCCCTTCAACACCGAGTTTTCTTCCGCCCTGAGCGCCGATAGCTATATAAAATGCCTCAAACCCATTGCTTCGAAGTTCTTGCAGTGTTATGTCGCGTCCGACTTCAACACCTGTTTTAAATTCCACTCCGAGATCCCTTAATATCTCAATCTCTGCATTTACTACTTTTTTATCAAGTCTGAACGACGGAATGCCAAGCATCAGCATGCCTCCCGGCATGTCTTGCTTTTCAAATACAGTGACCTTATATCCGTCGATAGCCAGATAATACGCACATGAAAGTCCGGCGGGTCCTCCGCCTATAACCGCAATCTGCTTGCCGTAATCATGCTTTTTTTTCGGAACAAAGCGATTTTCCTTGCTCAACTCCCTGTCTGCAATGAATTTTTTAATCTCATCAATCGCAATCGGCTCATCAATGTCCCCGCGAGTGCAAACAGATTCGCACGTTTTAGGGCATATTCTTCCGCAAACCGCAGGAAACGGGTTTTCTTTTTTAATCAGTTCAAGAGCATCTGTATATCTGCCGAGTGCCGCAAGCTTTATGTAGCCCTGTATTGCAATATGAGCCGGGCACTCAGTCTTACACGGTGCAGTTCCGCTGTCCACAACATCCTCTCGGTTATCGCGGTATTCGGGATTCCAATGCTTTTTACCCCACATATGATCCCGCGGAGACAATGTTTCTTTTGTTTCAAGCGGCGTCTTTGAACAGAGCTTCTGACCGAGCTTGAGCGCATTGGTAGGACAATTTTCGACACACTGACCGCAGGCAACACATTTATCCTTGTCCACCTGAGAAACAAAGTTGGAGCGAATCATATCAGGTGCGTTGAAATATGCGGCATTGCGCAGCGAATAGCAGGAGCAGGAACAGCAGTTGCAAATTGCATGTGTATCTTCCGCGCCGTCAATGTTTGGAATTTGATGCATAAGCCCGTTTTCTTCTGCCCTTTTTATTATATCAAATGCTTCTTCGCGGGTGATTTGTCTTGCCTTGCCCGTACGTATATAGTATTCAGCACCTGTTCCGAGCTGAATACACATATCCTTCTCAAGATGACCGCAGCCCTCTCCTAAAAGTCTTCTTGACCTGCGGCATGAACAATCCGCAACAGCAAACAGGTCGTTTTTGTTGAGAAAATATGATACCTCTTCAAAAGAAGCTGTTCTTGTATTACCATCAACTGCTGTTTCAATCGGTATCACGCGCATTGGTCCTACTCCGACAGGCAGATTGTGTGCCAGCATTCCTCCTCGAAGTCTTGCGTATTCCTCAAATGCTTTTGGAATCTGGGGGTATTTTTCACAAAGCTCCTTGTTTCCAACAATTTTCTCCATCACACCCGGCACAAACACAGTGAGCTCAAATACGTCAACGCCGTTTTCCGAATGAAAAATACACCCTCCTATTTTTGCAAGTTCCATTGCGAGTCTCTGTGTCTCTTCAATGGATTTTCCGCACTTTTTTGCAATCTGATCAATTGTCTGCGGTTTTCTTAGCTCCATTGCAAGACCCACATCTGCCATTTCATCGCTGACAACGCACTCCAGCACATAATATTCCGGTGCATTCTCATCGATTTTGATCATCAAAGCCGTTGCTCCGCAGATTTTTTTTGCCAGATTGACAATCTTTTTTCTCAACGCCATTCCGTAATCCTCCATATTTTCAATTTCCGAACCGTTTTTTCCATCATACGATACCGGAAATCATATTCAAACAATCTATTGAAGAATGATTTTAACATAAAAGCACAATTCAGTATGGAAATTATATTGTTATATAGTTATTATATATTAAATAACCACGTTGGTAAAGTTAAAATGTACATATTTTGCTGTTTTGAGATATATTTGTGTGTAAAGCTATTTATCAGCCTATTTTAATCAAAAACACTCAAGTGATTATTATCTTCATTGCTTTTTATCATAAAAGGATATATCATCAAAGTATTCACATCGGCAAGAGAAAAATTCAGCATGATTACCGCAGTCTTGCTATCAGGAGTTGTAAATATGGATATTATCGAAAAAAAAGCTGAAATAGAAATAGGCGACGAATACAGTAAAAAAGAATCAGAGGAAACCGCACACCACCTGCAGCATCTGATAGATATCGCGCCCGGCGCGATGGCGGTTTTCAATGTGACTGATATTCCTTATAAGACACTGTATCTCTCTGACGGATGGTCTGTAATAACAGGATATTCTGCTCAAAGGCAGATAGATGTATTTAACAGCGGTTTTTTCAGTGACGCTTATTACGATTCCGACCTGTCGGCAAAATTGAAATTCACTCATTCTGTTGAACACAAATGCAATATAGACATCACGTTTCGGACACGTCACAAGGATGGGCATACTTGCTGGATTCAGTTGAAAGCAAAACCGGTTGTCGAAAATGACAAGCTGCTGTATTACGGCAATTACACAGATATATCCAACTATAAAAAAACCGAGGAGATCGCCAGTCGGTCATTGCAAAGCTATCGGGCTCTTGTCAATACAATTCCGGGTGGAATCGCATTGTATGAGGTAAGCGAATTAAACAAAATACACACACTATACTACAGCGACAGTCTGTGCAAGCTAACCGGTCATACAAGGCAGGAACGTGATGCTGCTACAAAAGACTACGCTCTTGCGCTCACATATGCAAATGACCTTCCATTGGTACAAGGCACCATAAAAAGAGCTGTTGCCGAAAGCCGCGATATTGACATTGAATTCCGAATGGTTACCAAAACCGGGGATCCTATATGGGTGCGGATGAACGCTGTTTTTTTTCGAGATGATGATGGAAAATCATTTCTTCATGCGGTTTTTTCCGACATGAGTGAGATTCACAGTGTAGAGCAGCTTTTTGAAACCGAAAGAGAAAAGTTTGAACGTCAAAATGAACTTCTGCTCAGTATTTACAATGCACTGCCCTGTGGTATTCTGTGGTTTACTCAGGACGCTGACCCTCAGCTTAAATTCATAAATGAGCTGAGTGCAATAGACTTGGGGTACTCATGCAGGGAAGCATTCATTGAAGTTGGATCCTATAGTCTCATGCAATATGTACATCCCGATGATCGAGCTGCTTTGATAAAGGCAAGTCAATCATTGGCCGTTGTCGGCGACAAGTCAGGAGTCTCATTAAGATTGATAAGGGCTGACGGTTCAATAGTCTTTCTCGTCGGCACTGTTATGTTGAGTTTATCACTTTCCGGAAACGTTTTAGTTCAACTGCTATATACAAACATAACCGATGTAAAACAAAAAGAAGAGGTTTTGCTTCACGAGGCACAAAAATACGAGATTTTAGTAAACTCAATACCCGGAGGGGTCGGGATTTATCGTGTAGATGAGCAGTTCACCCCTATTTATATCAGCGACCGTGTCTGTGAGCTGTGCGGTCTGACACGGGAAGAGTATTTTGAGGCAATTAAGGAATCTTCCGTATTCGTATTTCATCCTGATGATATTCCCGGATTGCAGCAAAAAATTGCCGATGTAATTAACGGAGGAATCTCGTTTGATTATACTTACAGACTTCGTCAAAAAGACGGAAGCTTTAAGTGGACGAGAGTATGGGGCAGGCTTATGCCTCATCAAGATAATGGATATCCTGTAATTTGCACTGTTTTTCTTGATGTGGACGAAGCAAAAAAACTTGAGGACAGTTTAAAGGAAATCCAAATCAGATATGAAGTTGCCATAAAAAGCTCCGGAATAGATATTTTAGAATATGATTTTGATTCAGATACCCTTTTAGTGTTTTCAAACACCAACAGAATTGAGCACGGTCAGCATATTTTTGAAAATTATATATCAACTACAATAGCTAATGGCAAATTGCGTGAAGACAGCATTTCAAGCTTTAAAAAAATCTTCGAACGTTTAAGAAGCGGAGAAAAAGAGGTTGTAGGTGATATATGGTACAGAACGAATGACAATTCAGGCTGGTGGTGTGAACGTGTTATCTACACGAATGTGTTTGATGAATACGGTAAGCCCGTTAAGGCCTTTGGCGCCGTACGTGACGTAACTCGCGAAAAAGAAGTTGAGCAGCAGTTCTATGAGGAAATTACCTATCGTGACGCAATGCATCACGCGACACTTTCATCCGTCAAGCTTGACCTTAACCATAACATTATCCTTGACGGAGACAGTCAGTTTAATTGTGTTAAGCAGTTGATCAGCACTGCTTCTGCCGACAAGTATTTTGAGTCAACAGCCGAATCAATTACCGATGATATTCACAGAAAAGAATACCGCCGAGTTTTTTCACGCGATTATCTACTAAACAGCTATAAAAACGGCAACTATTACGCTTCATGTGAATGTCCGCGTGTTTTTGACGATAATCGGATTTATTGGATCAAGTATGCAATTAATCTGACTCAGAAACCTTACGGTGAGGAAATCTTCGCATTTATTTATTCCACCGATATTACTCATGAAAAAGTAATGCAGTCTATTATGGACACTATAGTCAAAACCGATTATGAGTTCCTTGTTGTTGTCGATGGTGTCAATAACCGTGCTACCGAATACGCGGTGAAAGACGGAACTTACTTGTATAGTGAAAACTCTGAATTTGAACAGGTCACAGAAAAGTTAATACAAGACAGCGTATGCAGTGAGGATATTGAGCGGGTTCTGAATGAATGCAAAATAAAAAGCATTGTGAAAAATCTGCAGAGCTCATCAGTGCACAAGCTGAATTTCAGTGTTCATGAAAGCAATGGAGAAATAAGGCGCAAGCAGCTGCAATTCACGCGAATCAACGATACCAGAAAAACGTATTTGATGGCAAGAATAGACGTAACCGGTGTTTTTATCGAACAGGAAAAATCAAAAGATAAATTGCAAACCGCTCTGAGCCTTGCCGAAAAAGCCAATCAAGCCAAATCCGATTTCCTTTCGCGCATGAGTCATGACATACGTACACCGATGAATGCAATCATAGGAATGACCTCTCTTGCAATGGACGAAACCGATAACGCCGCCGCTATGGTCGGATATCTCACAAATATAACCTCCTCAAGCCAGTTTTTGCTGGGACTGATTAATGATATTCTCGATATGGCAAAAATCGAAAGCGGAAAGCTGGAATTGCATCCGTCACGCTATGAATACAGTGAATTCATTACAAGTATCAATACAATGATTCTCCCACTCTGTCTGCAAAAGGGAATCACTTTCACATTTGAGAAAAGATGTCCGCATATCACCTTAATGATAGACAAAATTCGGTTCAATCAGGTTTTCTTCAATTTGCTTTCAAATGCCGTTAAGTTTACGCCGGAAGGAGGCCGCATTACCTTTAAGCTTTTGAGCTCTGCCATAAACGCCAATACATTGTTGTGCTGTGATTTTTCAGTACATGACAACGGCATCGGAATGAGTCGTGAATTTCAAGCGAATTTGTTTAAACCATTTACTCAAGAATCAACTTCAGTCAGCGCTGAGTCAAGCGGCACCGGACTCGGATTGACTATAGCAAAAAGCATTATAGATTTGATGGGCGGTTCGATTAATATAAAAAGCAATCTCGGAGAAGGCACTGAGGTGACCGTCCATCTTGATATACCTATCGTTCACAATGACGAAAATGATGATTTCTGCAAACAGAAAATTGCCGGAGATCACAATCTTCTCGTCGGAAAGAAAATACTGTTGGTCGAGGATCATCCGCTGAATACTGCAATTGCGAAAAAGCTGCTTGAAAAAAAAGGAATGATTGTTCATCACGCCGAAAACGGAAAAATTGCCGTTGAGATGTTCAGCGGCTCTCCGGTCGATTATTTTGACTCCGTTTTGATGGATATTCGTATGCCGGTAATGGGCGGACTTGAAGCAACAGAACTTATCAGAGCACTTGAACGCGACGATGCAGCTACTGTTCCTATTATTGCGATGACTGCCAATGCTTTCGACGATGATGTGGATGCATCTCTGAGAAGCGGTATGAGTGCACATCTGGCAAAGCCGATAGATCCCCTGCTGCTTTATGACACAATTGCGAAAAATTTGAAGCTCCGATTGGAAAATTGATCTCTACCCTGTGTATCATAATTTTCTTTGTACTCTTATTCAGCATTACTGCGATGAGTTTATGTTATCGAAATTCACTCAGCAAAAACAGCTTGCCTGCAATTAAGCAGACAAGCTCTTTTTAAGTTCTTTTTTATTTGCCTGTATGCACTCTCGAATAATTTGAGACAGCATAAGGTCCGATTGAAAATTTGATTCTACTGCTAAATTGGATATTGCCCTTATCTTTGGGTGAATCTGGAAAGAAATTCCTTTGTTTGCTCATTTCTCGGATGTTCAAAGATATCAGACGGTGCGCCTTCTTCACATATGACGCCCTCGCTCATGTATACTACCCTGTTGCTGACGTCACGAGCAAACGCCATCTCGTGAGTCACAACAAGCATGGTTAATCCCTCATTTGCAAGCTGCCGCATAACCTCCAAAACCTCCCCGACCATCTGTGGGTCGAGCGCTGAGGTCGGCTCGTCAAACATAAGAAGTTCCGGCTCCATTGCAAGCGCTCTCGCAATTGCGACACGCTGCTTTTGTCCTCCTGAAAGCTGCCTCGGCTTTGCATTGATAAACGGGGCCATACCAACCTTGTCAAGATAAGACATTGCTCTGTCAACTGCATCGCTTTTGGATGCCTTGCGAATTTTCATCAGTCCTACGGTGCAGTTTTCAAGTGCTGTCATATTGTTGAACAAATTGAAGTTCTGAAACACCATTCCGACCTTTGAGCGGTAATCGGAAATATTGATTTTCTCTTTCAGAATATTTACGCCATCATGGATAATTTCACCGCTTGTAGGTGTTTCAAGCAAATTAATGCATCGCAGCAATGTTGATTTTCCCGAGCCGGACGCTCCGATTATGCTTGTAACATCCCCCGTACAGACCGAAAAGTCAATATCGCGCAAAACCTCGTTAACACCGAATGTTTTGCTGAGATGATGCACTTCAAGTATAGGCTGTTCACTCATATTTCTCATCCCTTTCCGACGCGCTTTTCAGTGCTCATCGCGGCTTTTTCGCTCTTTTTGGTTGCTTGATGTGCCCGAACATCAAGATTCGGGTGCGCGTGGTCAGAGCCCGGATAGTTATACATACCCGTAGTGTGCGCCAGCTGATCTTTGGTGGCGAGATCATATCCGGAAGGGCCGTCCATCTTTTTTTCTATCCATCTGAGTAATCTGGAGAAAAAAACCGTCATTATAAGATACATAACCATCGTTATGGTAAAGGTCTCGAAATAGATAAGATACGTTCCCGCAACCGACTTGCTTGCAAAAAACAATTCCACTGTGCCAATAACCGACAAAACACAGGTGTCCTTTATATTGATAATCAGGTTGTTGCCTATCTGCGGCATAATATTCCGCAATGCCTGAGGCAGAATGACACTTAACATTGTCTGTGTATGTGTCATACCTATTGCCTTGGCCCCCTCGGTCTGGCCCGGATCGATAGACAGAATTCCACCGCGTACAGTTTCGGTCATATAAGCTCCTGTATTTATCGAGACAATGAAAAATGCGGCGAACCACATGGACATGTCAATCCCGATAAGTGCAAGTCCATAATAGATAAACATTGCCTGTACCATCATCGGCGTTCCACGGAAAACCTCTACATAAATATTTATAATAATATCAACAATTTTAAGTCCCGATTTCTTGAACACACCATCGTTCTTTTCGATGGGTATAGCCTTAACAACACCGCACGCAAAGCCAATAATACAACCGATTACCGTACCGACTATAGCGATTGCAAGAGTCGTTTCGGCACCTCGAAGCAACGAAGCGCCATATCGCTCAAGGATAAAAACAATACGTTCAAAAAATCCGGTTGGAAGCTTGGACATGTCGTCCCCTTTCTGTTAAATGAGACAGACTCGGGAGCAAAATTATTGCCCCCAAAGCTGTCACAATATTCCGGTATAAGAAATTCTTTAAATAACCCTACAGCTTGGCAGAAAGCTGTATTGCCTCATTCATCATCTTTGTGAAATCATCGGGTGTGAGCTTTGCAAGACCCGCATTAAGAGCATCAAGTAATTCGGTGTTTCCCTTTTTCACCGATATACCTATATTGATCTCCTCTTCGGAAACCTTAAAATCCCCACCTGTAAGATCAAGTGCAACCATATCGGGGTACACTGCAACGGCGCCGAGCGCAGCCGGCTGATCCGTCACAAGAAGATTGACCTTTCCCGAATCAAGAGCCACAAACATTGCGGGTGCGCTCTCCATTGCCGGTTTTACGTCGGCATTGGGAATCTGCGGCAAACAAACATCGTACCACACAGTATTAATCTGGGATGTGCAAGTGGCGCCCGCAAGGTCAGAGACAGATTTTGCATTCTCATATGCGGAGCCCTTGGTCGTTAGAGCCACAATAGACGCATAATAATAGGGGGTTGTAAAATCGACGGTCTCAAGACGTTCAGATGTTATTGACTGACCGGCAATGACGCAGTCGATTGTCCCCGACTGCACTGCAAGTGGCAGGCTGTCCCAATCGGTTTTGCAGATTTCGAGCTCATATCCCATCTGCTCGGCAAGATATTTTGCCATCATAACATCATATCCATAAGCATAATCCGAGCTTCCCTTGATAGGAACCGCGCCGTTTTCGTCGCTTGACTGCGCCCAGTTATACGGCGCATATCCGCATTCCATTCCAACTCGAAGAACTTTTTTACCATCCTTTGCGGGGGCGCATGAGGCTACGCTCAAGGTAAGCACAAGTACAAGAATCACTGCAAGTATTTTTTTCATTTTTTCCAATTCTCTCCATTTATTCTTTAATAGTCTGCAATAAAAAACGCCATGAACATTTCACAATACGCGAAACGACATGGCCAGTTAAATCAAAAGGTCTGAGACCTTTTTGCCAATGATAGCGCTTCACATAAAGTGACAGTGCGGCGGATATTCTCCGACGTCCCAGCATGACTGAGTTTAAGCCCCAGACAGTCACACTTCGGCGATAATACCTTTTGCGGTCGCGGGCGCTTAAGCCCTAATGCGACACGCTACTATTTATCATCGCGCCTCTACCATTGTTTTCGCCGCCCTGAGACGGTCAAAACAATAATACAATATTCATTTGACAGTTAGAATACCCCAAGATGTATGTTTTGTCAAGCATTTTTCGACAATTAGTTAATTTTGATAAAAAAAGCTTATGCTTTACACTATTCGCAGCTTCAAAGCACAATAGGCATTATTTTGAATGGAAATTTTCGTTCTGAAATGTTATCATAAACACAATATGGTTTATGCCGAGTTTATCACGGTATCTTTAAAAAATTCTAACTGAATTCAATCTGTTGAAATTCGAAAACAAGGAGAACGCCATGAAAGCAAGAACCCTCACTCACACTGCACCTGTCAGCACAATGGAAGAACAGCTTTATCTTGCAAAACGTCTTCAAAAAATTATACAATGCGCTACCGTTTCAAAAAAAGAAGGACATGATGATGCGGAATTCGCACGGCTTCGCATAGTTATGAGCGAGCTTTTCCCGCTTGTACATAAGAACTCTGAAAAAATCACATTCAGCGATGACTGCTGGCTTTTTAAAATTACCGGGAAAAATGAATCCCACAGTATTATGCTAATGTCACATCACGATGTCGTTCCTGTAAGCGGAGTATGGAAATATCCCGGCTTTTCGGGTGAAATTGCCGAGGGCAGAGTTTGGGGACGCGGTTGTGTCGATACTAAAACGCCGCTTTTTGCAGAATTCGAAGCGATTGAGCAGCTGCTTAAATCGGGCTTTGAGTTTCCGTGCAATGTATACCTTGCCTCCTCACATAATGAGGAGTACACGGGTGACGGAATGCCTAAAGTTCGAGAATACTTTGAGGAAAATAATATCCATCCTGATTTTATTATTGATGAGGGCGGCGCTGTTATTGAGGCTCCTCTCGCCGGAATGCACTGTAAATGCGCAATGCTTGCCGTTCATGAAAAAGGAAGACATGCCATTGACCTACTCGCAAAGAAAGAGCTTGAACACACGGGGCTGCTTTCAAGTCATGATACACCTCCCCTACAAATGGCACGTTTTATAATGGAAATCGAAAAGCAGCAGCCTTTTATCAGAAAATTCTCTCCGCCTGTTATCGCGATGTTCAGGGAGCTTTCACCCTATATGAGTTTTCCGATGAATTTTATTTTTTCAAATGTAAAGTTTTTTCAGCCTATTTTGAAAGTTTTGATTCCTAAGCTCAATCAACAGGCAGGCTCCATGCTGGGAACAACATATAATTTCACCGAGCTCGAAACAGACAAGCTCACCGGGGACTGCCGCGCAAAAATGTTTCTGCGGTGCATTGATGACAAGGATCTGGAAGTCGAGCTTGACCTCATCGGGAAAATAGCCGAAAAATACGGCATACAGATGAAAAACGCAGAAAAAGGCAACGAATTTCACAAGGCTGCAAATATGGAATCCAACGGATATAAGTATGTAAAAAGCTGTGTCGAACAGAGTTTTCCCTATGCGGCCTGCGCTCCTTTTATTCTTCCTGCCGGCTCAGATGCCCGCCAATTCAGCGACCTTTGTGATGCTGTTATTCGCTTTGCCCCAATCGACATTGATAATCAGCAGTTTAAGTCCGTTCATGGAATCGATGAGAATATTTCATTATCTGCTCTTCCCCGCGCTGTGCAGTTTTATAAAACAGTTCTTGAAAATTATCATGTGTAATTCATAAACCATTAATAATTATTTCCAAGCATAAGGACATTTTCATTGTTTGCCCATTTGCAAAAATCAAAGTTTGTCAAAATATGCAAAAAGCTCCACACTCTCAGACCGCATTCGGTCTCACAGTGTGGGGCTTTTTCTGTCTTTCAGCAGACGCTTTTAAAAAATCAGTGTGTTAATGGTGTTTTCAGTGCAAACTTTTTTGCTTTTCCGTTTCCATTTTTTTGAAATCATCCTCTATATTTAGAAAACATACGATAATCAGCATCAGAAATGCTACAACCATCGGAATCCATCCCAAAAGTGCATTTATTGTATTGATAGCCTGCGTCGGCTGAACAGGAAGCGCAGCATTAAAGCCGGACAGCGAAAGTGAAATCGCAATAAGCTGTGTCGCCGCCGCTGTTGCAAGCTTAGCCGCAAGATTGTCTGCGGTTGAAACAAGGCTGTCAAGCCTTCTTCCGTCGTTCCACTCGATTATGTCAACGATGTTATTGCGATTGGTGTTGAACATAACAAAAGTAATAGCCACCGACACTCCGACTGTTATCGCATTGACATAAAGCGCGCCGATTGAGAATGGATTGATAATGAACCATATTTTTCCGACAATAAACAAAATCGCGCTTAAAATCATCGTCTTTTTGCGTCCGATTCTTTTGTCAATCGGCGCAACCAGCAGCGTAGCACCGATTGATGCGACTAAATATGCAGCCTGAATAATTGTAGCCGCAGCAGTGCTGCCCATTATATAGGTTGAATAATAGGTAATACAGGTCATCAACAACAGATTTATGACTCCGTAGCATACTACGTACAGGGTGTTAAGCACCCATGACTTACAGTGAAACAGCATCCGCACCACGGTTTTTACATCGAGTCGCTCCTCATTTTCGGCTATCGGTTTCACACGTTCCTTTGTGGTAAAGTAATGAATCCAGCAGCCGACTACACAGATTACACCCATGACAATGGCGGCATAAAGGAATCCCCTTGAGCTATGTGTATCAATTAAATTGCCCTTGCTGTCCAGAGCTCCGAATATCTTCAGCAGCGGCAAGCACGCAACCGCGCCTATTCCCGAGCCAAGGCAGCCTCCCATATTCCTAAACACATTTATCGAGCGTCGCTGCGAATCAACATTTGTCGCAAGACCTCCCATGCTGTTATAAGGAATTGCCACCAGTGTATTGAGCAGTTCGAAAACTATGTAAATTATCATTGCAAGAACTACTGTCGCTCGCTCTGACACATTGAAATCAGCAAAGAGCAAAACAACAGTAGCAGCCCACGGGAGAGCAAACCAAAGCGCAAAGGGGCGGCAGCGCTCGCCATTTTTGAATTTGTGATTTACCGCCCAAAAGCCGATAAGAGGATCATTAACCGCATCCCATATCGTACCGATTGTCAGCAGTGTTCCCGCGACAAGCACATTCATTTTAAGTACATTTGTCAAAAAAAACAGATAGTACAGGCTTTTGAATTGATATACAACATTGCTGGAGGTGGAAAATGCGCAAAACCCCAGTTTTTCTGCAATTCCTAATTTTTCTGTGTGCTCACATGCGCTTCGAGTCATACATTTTTCTCCTTGTTTTTGATGGCTGTCAGTTTTTCACGAAGAAGTCTCTTGAATTTCTCAGGCTCGTCACCCATTGGGTTATGTCCGGAGTTTTCAAACCAAATCAATTCCTTATGTGGCGCTTTGATTAAATTAAAATAGTCCTCAACCAATGAAGCCGGAGTATTTTGGTCCAGTACGCCATCAAATATGAAATACGGCACCTTGAATTCTGTGCAAGTCTTTGTGAAATCAGTCGCTCCGACCTCTGCCCACATCGCCGTAAGCACAAATTTGTGTCCTTTGGCAATACCTATCATGTCCGAAAGTGTGTACTCGGCAGAGCGCAGCATAGGTATGACCATTGATTGGAAATAATTTCTCTTTTTCTTGTTCTGAGAGTATCCCCCGTATTTCATCATCACGCGCCGCTGAGCCATCATTCCGTCAAAGCCGCCCTTATATAACCCCATGACCGGAGGTCCTACACGGTTCAAAATTTCAATTGACTTTTTATCATCGGCCTTTTGAGCTGCTTCGAGAGCAAAGTTGAAGCTGAGTTCCTCATTTTTGCTCCCGTTTACCACCTGTCCGAAACCTACATATGCCGCAATGTGTTCGGGATATTTATATGCAAGCCAGGTTCCGAGTTCTGAACCCCAGCTTCCTCCGATAATGAAAATCTTGTCCTTATCAAATCTTTTGCACAGCCATAGAACAAGTTCATGAGCATCATCAACAAGCCTATTTATTGTCAGTGTTTCGGCTTTTACGCCCTTAAAGGAACCGCCGCTTCCCCTCTGGTCCCATGCGACAATCGTAAAAGTGTCTGTTAAATCCGCATGATCCGTCATAATCGAATGACGATTGCACACACCCGGACCTCCGTGCAAAAACAACAGTACAGGATTTTTTTCGTCTGCGCTTTTGATATGGATTTTTTGCTGCAAACCGCCGAGCTCAACCATCTGCTTTATGTCAGTCATTGTTTTTCCTCCTGTTCGATAAATCAAATTTTCATCTTGAGGTCAATTATACTAAAAAATATATAAAAGTGCAAAACAAAAGCCAAATGCTTTTATATGCATTGTTTTCTGCCTCGGTAATTTTGTAATGGCAATAAACATCGAACAATAGGCATAAGTGTGCAAAATCCGCTTCTGCAATATAATGCAAATATGAAGAAATCTCCATATTTCTGTTTGCAGAAGCGGACTTTTTTGCAAAACCAATTGATGAGTTTTATTTGTTACTTTTGCGGTTTTTTACCGGAAATTTTGTCCGTTATCACAATTTGCTCTGTAGTTGGTCCCGCTGTAGCTTTATCAGCTGATTTTTTCTTTTTCTTCATTTTCTTCGGATTTTTATCTCCCATTTTTAACACACTTTCTATTTGTTAAATATTAAAAAGCCACCTTCGCTAAAAAGTGACCTTTAATCGGCGGTTTTGCAATGTTAACAATTTTCACAAGCTATTGATAACACTGCTATTCTATCACGTTACTTTATATTTGTCAAAATTGCACATATGAAATCAATGTGAGATTATATATTTTGTTCAATGCAGAGAGAGCCGCAAAATAGATGTGAATTAATTCGGAGACAGCTACTTTTATTCAGTTTATTCCGACTGCAAGCTATGAATTTTCACCTGTCGCAGGAACAGCTTCGTT
>JAVXQD010000017.1:0-23849 GCA_036644375.1 Oscillospiraceae bacterium | reverse complement strand
TGCCAATCGGCAGAATCTCCGCTGTCATCCTCCTCGGTATCTGACGCCTCATCGCTATCTTCAAACCCCGACTCTGCTTCAACGTCCTTGTCCACAGCTTTGACTTCATCGGTATCCGCTTCGAAATCTTCCCTATCTACGCCGTCAGCTTCATTTGCTTTTGAATCATTCTCTATCTTTTTGTCTGAATCTGTATCATCGGAATTATCATCGCCGTCATCGTCTTTTTCATCGCTTTTGTCAAGTTCGGTCTCTTGCGCGTCTTCATACATATCCACAAGTTCTTCCAATGGCATTTTTGCCAGCTGCTCAGACGAATATCCTAAATAGTATTCTTTTAACTGTAATATTAATTTCATTTTTCCGACAGATATTGAATTTGCCTTTGCATTTTGCTTTAACTCTTCGTCATCATCGTCTACTTCCTGACATGTGATTAACGCTTTTTTATTTGATGCCTCAAGAGCTTTTTCAATTTTAGAGCTTAACGTTATTTCAAGGCTCTTCGCAAGCTCAATGTTTTTGCTCTGCACAGATATAAGAACCGTATTTTTTTTCTCATTGCTGAAATATCGGCTTTGACCCAGAGCTGAAAATAAAGCTTCCACGGCGTCTTCGGTCTTCCACCCGTGAAAGTTTTTCCCGCTCAAAAATTCCTCTGCATCCCCGTTGAGCGCCTGTACTTTCAAGACTCGATCCCTATTATTAATTGAAATCTCAAAGCTTGGGTTGATATCTATTGTGATGATTCCGGATGTTACATTGTCCTGCCACAGCCATGCGGCACCGGCTGCAATCATCATTAAGCAGCATGCAAATGCCACGGAAAATCTGCGAAAAGACAAGCTGCGTTTTTTCGCTCTGATATGCTTCGGCTCTGTTTGTCGCGTTATTTCGTCATGCTCAAGAAGCTTATCAATCGGCAATTCGGATATTTGATTAAAGGGTATGTGCGGAAGTTGATTAAATCCGCTGTTGAGCGCTTTTTGAATTTTCTGTTTCATTAAAACGCCCCCTTTTCTGTTAAGTGTTTTCTGAGCTTTTTTAAAGCTCGATGGTAACGAGAAATCACAGTGGAAATCGGTGCCTTCAAAGTCCGTGCGATTTCTATGTGCTTTATTCCCGAAACCAAATGAAGCAGCAAAATCTCGCGTTCTTCCTCATCAAGAATATTCAGTGCCGCCGAAAGCACCAAGCGATCTGTGGGATCACACACGCAAGAATATCTCAAATCATTATCGGGAGGATTCTCTTGCAAAACCGCTCCATGCGCACTTTTCCTTAGTGTATTAAGAGCAAGATTTTTAGTGATTGTAAGTATCCATGCCAATGGCTTTCCCAGCGGTTTATATAAATGCGCAGCCGAACGAATCTTGAGATAGGTTTCCTGGACAACATCCTGAGTGTCATAGGGATCTTTTAGGATTGACAGCGCCATTGCATATACCGCTCGCTCTGTGAGCACGAAAAGCTCTTCAAATGCGGCTTTATCGTCACGCCCTATACGTGCAAAAAGGTCTTCATTTATCGCTTTCTGATGCATTTTTGAGGCTGCGGCATCTAACCCTGTAACCATAAAAAAAATCATAGATCACTTGCCCTTCCTGTATCTGCTTTTATAAACACAGCAGTCTGTAAAGAGCTTAGCACAGTTTTAAATAATCTTCAAACTGTTTCACAAGCTCTTTACAGCTTAGCAATGCTGTGCAAATCAGGATTTAATCTGTGTCTGCATCGTCATCTGCGGGTTCCGCAGGCTCAGCCGATTCTGCCTGAGCATCTTCTGCTGTTTCAGCGGCATCTCTTTCCGTGTCAAGAGCATCCTCTTCGGCGCCTGTAGCTTCGTCAGCTTCATCCTTTGCTTTGTCTTCAGCATCCTTTGCCGCTTCTGCCGCAGCCTCGGCCGCCTCTTCGGCTGCCTCAAGTGCATCCTCCTCAGCATCCTTGGCCTTTTCAGCTTCAGTCTCAGCTGCATCCTCTGCCTCTTCTGCTGCGTCTCTTTCCGCATCCATTCTGTCTTCAATCAGATCCTCGAGTTCCTCTAAAGGAATGTCGTTCTCCTTAGCATATATTGCAAGCTCGCTTATGCGGTCCTCGGCTAAATCCTCCTCTGCCAATGCCGGATTCTTCATAAGCAGATCGTCTATAATTTTCAGTTTTCCGGCGGAGATATTCAACTCAGCAGCCCTTTGGGCAATATCATCATCCATTGCAATTGACTGTGTTAAAATATTAGCTGTCAGATTTTGGCTGTTCATTACCTCTTTGATATCTTTTCCGACTTCAAGCATTGCCTTCTGTGAGCCGCTGTCTGTTTTTGATGTAATCAGCACATCATTCTGTTTATCTTCGCCCAGATACCCGTTTTCAACGAGTTTGGAAACGAGCTGCTTAACTACCGCTCCCGTATTATGCTCGGATGTCGGGAAATCCGCAAGCATCTGTTTTGCGTCTTCATTTATAGGATTAACCGAAACAACCTGATTCAAACGATTCATATGGAGTTCCATTCCGGGATTCACATCAAGCGAGATGTACCTGCTGGGCAAAATCAAATATGCTGTCAACCCGACTATTGCCAACATTGCGATTATCAGTGCCAACATGATTTTTTTTACGTTTGTTTTCCTCTGTTCCATTTTTTATCTCCTTAATTTCCAATTTTCAGGACAACTTTATGTCCCTTTACTGATATAACAAATCAAACCTCCGATTTATCGCACTGAAAAGAAATTTATTTTTTCTGAATCTTAATAAATATGAATTCGGATACAAGTTCTGTGAAATGAGCTTATTGTGTGATACAATCGTGATAGAAAAAGGAGTCTGTTTAATATGAACGATAAAAATAAAATTTTAATAGCGGATGATGACCCTGAAATCCGTGAGGTAGTCAGAATTCTTCTCGAAAGCGAGGGTTTTACTGTTTTGGAAGCTGTTGACGGCAATCAGGCAGTTGAGCTTGCGGATGAAACCTGTGACCTTGTGATTTTGGATATTATGATGCCCGGCATGTCCGGCATTACCGCATGTTCAAAGATAAGGAAAAAGACCACCGCACCAATCCTGATGCTTACGGCAAAATCACAGGATTCAGATAAAACCGTTGGTTTTTCAGCAGGTGCTGATGACTATCTCACAAAGCCATTTTCGTATACCGAGCTTATCGTGCGCGTAAAGGCAATGCTGCGGAGATACTATGTGTACGGTTCAAAATCGGAGCTTGAATTCAACAAGGTCATAAATATCGGATGCTGTACTGTCGACTGTGATCGCAGTCAGGTTAAAATAAACGACACCGAGATTTTTCTTACCGATATTGAATATCGCATACTTCTATTGCTTGCAACCAACCGCAAAAAGATATTTTCGGTTCAAAACATATACGAAAGCGTATGGGACGAGCCATATTTCTATTCCTCAAACAACACAGTTATGGTGCATATCCGAAATCTACGCAAAAAAATAGGAGATGACAATTCCGAAAATGCAATCATAAAAACCGTTTGGGGAAAGGGTTACCGCATTGAATAAAAAATCCCATATAAAAAACAAACTCAGTGTGCAGCTTATATGCGCTGTAATTATTTCCCTTGTCATTTCAATCGGAGCGTACTTCACAATTCGGTATTTTGCATTCAACGAAGTGTACGCAATAATCCAAAGTGAAAGCTTTAATGCGGTTCAGACTCAAAAAGCGTTAAAACGGCTCGATGAATTTATTGTTAAAAATGACGTGAGCTTAAAAGACCTGTCCCCTGTTGATAAATGGTGCAGTAAGGAACAATATATTTATATTGTCTTTTACAAAAACGGTTCTGTAATATATGACAGCGCCTTCGGAAGTCATGGGTTTTCACCCTACAATGACGAAAACCCGGATATAGACAGTCTGCCCACACTTACAATAGACGGAGAACCGGTTAAGATAGCCTCATATTGCTTTTATGGAGACCGTTTTTATGATGTCGCCAATGCAGGATGCGGTATACTTGGATTTGTTCTTTTTGTAATATCTTTGACTGTTATGATACATAAGAAGCTCAATTACATCGAGCTTCTTGAAAATGAGCTGATGATACTTGCAGGCGGAGAGCTCAACTACCCGATTACAATAAAGGGCCGTGATGAGCTTTCGGATCTTGCCGTCAATATTGACAGCATGCGCATTTCAATTTTAGAGCGTCAGGCCGGAGAGGATCTCGCCAAAAAGGCCAATTCCGAGCTCATCACCGCAATTTCGCATGATTTACGCACACCGCTCACCTCTCTGTTGGGGTTTCTGGATTTGATAAGCTTGAAAAAATACAAAGACAGCGCTCAACTTGATCATTTTTTATTAAGCGCGCACGAAAAGGCTTACCAAATTAAAGAAATGTCCGACAAGCTTTTTGAGTATTTCTATGTTTATTCAACCGATTGGGAGATAAAAAAGCTTGAAATAACCGATGCAACTGATTTTGTCTGCTCGGTATTCGAAGATGAGAAATTCACCCTCGAAAGTAAGGGCTTTTCTGTTTCTTCATCGATTGATTCCTTTTCCGGATACGTGAATCTGGACTTTAATATAATTCGTCGAGTGTTCGATAACGTGCTTTCGAATATTATAAAATACGCCGAAAACTCCGCACCAATTCGGATGATGGCCTATTCGGATAACCTTAATCTTATAATTGAATTTCAAAACAATATAAAACCCTCCGACTGCAACATAGAAAGCACTAAAATCGGTCTTAAAACATGCGAGAAGGCTCTTTTGTATCATAAGGGAAGCTTCACTTGGGAAGAAAACGAGGATTTATTTTCAGTTCGCCTGCAAATTCCGATTCATCTGTGATTTCGCATTTGCTTTATCGGAAATGATACATATGCGTGAAAATACAGAGTGTCTTGTGTGACAGGTGCGGATATCTTGTATATCGAGGCTGTAAAGTTCATATTTACACGTTAATAATAGCGGCTCCCGCAAACAGTATTGTTCAGTGTCCTTTATATTGTAAAAAACATCGTCTCATTCAGAGTCGGTGTTTTTTGAAAGTTTGACAGTTTTTTGATATAATGTCTTAAAAGTCTATATTAAAAGAGGTATCGCCCTTGAACAGCAATTTTTTCGGCTTCGATAAATATTTTATTCTTGATGGTGCTATGGGCACTCTTCTGCAAAAAGCATCCGAAAATGCCAAAATCAGCCCGGAAACAGCTGCAATTACACATTTTGAGCTCGTTAGTGCAATACACAGGGCATATGTCGACGCAGGTTCGAACATCATCTGCACCTGCACCTTCAGTGCCAATCCGCGGACAATTAAAGGCAGTGGATATTCTCTTGATTCGGTCATCTGCGCTTCGGTAAACGCGGCAAAAAAAGCATGTGTCGGATCTGATACTTTAACAGCGCTTGACATAGGTCCATTAGGTGAGCTTATTGAACCGGACGGGCCGCTCACATTTGAACAGGCATACTCGCAATTCTGCGAAATAATCGAGCTTGGAGTAAAGTATGGCGCAGATTTGATATATATTGAAACTATGACAAGCCTCATTGAGATAAAGGCTGCCTTGCTTGCAGCTAAGACTCTCTCCTCCCTTCCTGTAATCGCCTCAATGTCGTTTGAATCAAACGGCAGAACATTCACCGGGTGCTCTGTTCAATCAATGGCATGGACGCTTGAGGGGCTCGGCGCTGACGCTGTCGGAATAAACTGTTCACTTGGACCCGACGAGATTTTTCCTGTTGCGAAAGAGCTTTGTGAATCAACTGAATTGCCCGTATTCATAAAGGCTAATGCCGGACTTCCTGACCCTGCGGGCGAAGAATACAAAATTGACGCCGAATACTTTTGCTGCGCCATGCAGAAATACAAAGAGCTTGGAATTAACGGTGTGGGAGGCTGCTGCGGCACAGACCCGTCCTTTATTGGGCTCCTCAGCTCTTCATTCTCGGCAGCCACACCAAAGAGACGCCATTACAAAAGCATCTGCGGCATATGCTCTCCGACGCGCGCTGTCGCCGTTGACAGACCACTTATTGTCGGTGAGCGCATCAATCCGACCGGAAAACGCGAATTTCAAAAAGAACTGCTTTGTAATGACATGAGCCGTGTTGCCGCACTTGCCGTTGAGCAGATGAATTGCGGCGCGGATATTATTGACATAAATGTCGGCGTTCCCTCCGGTGATGAAAAAGCGCTTATGGTCAGCGCCGTAAAAGCAGTCCAGGCAGTATGTTCCCTGCCCATCATAATTGACTCAACAATTCCGGAGGTTATCGAAGCAGGCCTTCGCGTGTGCAGCGGAAAAGCTCTTGTCAACTCCGTGTGCGGCAGCGAGGAAAATCTCAATGCAATTTTGCTTATTTGCAAAAAATACGGAGCCGGTGTAATCGGGCTGTGTATTGATGAAAACGGAATACCTCCGACTGCCGAAGCTCGGTACAAGATCGCTGAAAAAATCACCGAACGTGCGCTTTCATTCGGAATAAGGCACGAGGATATTTTCATTGATTGTCTTGCAATGTCGGTCTGCGTTGATCAAGGCGGTGTTTTTGAGACGCTAAAGGCAATAAGTCTTGTAAAATCAGGACTGGGCGTGCGGACAATTCTCGGTATTTCAAATATATCATTTGGACTTCCGAACCGTCAGTCTCTCAACAGCTCGTTTTTAACACTCGCTATGGAACATGGTCTTGACCTTGCAATCGTCAACCCTCAAAACAAAGTCACAACCGATGCTGTGCTTGCATTTCATGTCCTTGCCGGTTTTGACAAAAAATCAAAAAAATACATCGAGTCACAATCCAACTTAAATTTCAATGAATCACCGCAAAACACATCATGCAGCTCGCTTTATGCCGCTTTGATAAGCGGACTGCAAAAAGAATCCGCCGAGTATGCAAAAGCAGAGCTTGCAGCGAAGAGCAGTTTAAGCATTATTAATGAAATTCTTGTTCCCGCAATGGACGAGGTGGGCAACAAATACGAGCGGGGTGAATTTTTTCTGCCCCAACTGCTTCAGTCTGCAAGTGCAGCGCAGAGCGCCTTTGAAGTTTTAAGAGAGCATACCGGATGTGAGGTGTCAGAGAGTGATAAAACTATAGTCGTTGCTACAGTATATGGGGATATCCATGACATAGGAAAAAATATCGCAGTTTCTCTCCTTACTAACTACGGCTACAATGTCATCGATTTAGGCAAAAATGTCGAAAGCACGGTCATTGTGGAAACGGTGAAGAGGACAGGAGCAAAGCTTGTCGGACTCAGCGCTCTTATGACCACAACCGTACCTGCAATGCAGGACGCGATTGTGAAACTCAGAGAATCAGGGTGCGTCTGTAAGGTAATGGTCGGTGGCGCTGTAATAACAGCCGATTATGCAATAAAAATAGGTGCCGACTACTATGCAAAGGATGCGAAAGCCTCTGTTGATATTGCGAAGGAAGTTTTTTCAGCTGAGTAAATATTCGCTTCACACGCATATTTTAATAAACAGATATGAAAATACAAGGGGCTGTGCCACAATAGCCCTGTAAAAAATATTGCACAAAAAAGCACTTGATTCCAGACTATCAAAGTCTGATTTCAAGTGTTTTTGTAATTTGAGAGTCGTTTATTTATCCATTTTGCTATCGAAAACGCATTACGTCACTGCCACTTTTTGCTTTAAGCATTCATAAACCTAAATATCAATTTTTTGCTAAACCGAGTCATTGATAAACTTCAACATTTACCACATGGTGTAAACCTTGTACTTGCCGATTTTTTTGCTGTGCATGTAATCCGTGTTTATTTTATGTGCGCTTTTCTCAGCATTTTATGATAAATCGGCCTGTCTTTTGCAGCGGCGCTTACAATGGTTAATTTGCCATCGCGAATCATTTTTTCTATACGCAATGCAACCCATGCATCTCCGATACCCAATTGATATTTGCCCAACACTCGTCCGATTAAATTGGCTTCGTGAAATTCGTCGCACTCCGCCTCAATTTCACGGAGAATAAAGTTGTCATAAATATTTTCGGGAACGCTGACCGGTTTCCCGTTCAGCACCGCCCGTAATGGCGCATTTTCTGCTTGCAGGGCAGCCCACTTCTCAGCACAATGCCGGCGAAAAACAGAGGTGGTCATTTCTGCAAGAGCCATGTACCGATACCATTCTCCGGGAGAGACCTCTCCCCATGCGGTGCAGCTGACGATTGCATTATTGTCGCGGTATTCGTATTCAGGCAGCTTCACAATGTAGACTGCCCCCAGCTGCGCCTCAAACGGCTTCAGTTCAGACATAATCCAGTATAAGCCACAGTATTCATCCGGCTGATTGCTGTACCAAATGCGTATATCCTCGCCACGCATGGCACGATCCAAAATAGAGCTTAGCGTTTCCTTCAATTCGGTCGCAATGTCAAGTGGCACATCCGACGGGTCATCCGGATAAATGCTCCAAAGCGTGTCGATTGCCTTTTGCCGCCTATTTGCAAAATCTTCCTTTTGGATATCCCCGATACTTAGCATCAGATGAAAACCAAAAACATCTTGCGGATTGCCGCCCATAGGCGTAGCTTTTTCCCACTCCAAGCGGATTTGTTCCTCCGCTGTCTTTTGCGCATTTTTCATTTGCTCTTGCGTTGGTTCGCTGCCGTCCTTATTGCTGAAAATCACTCCGGTACAACCGCCAATATACTTTCCTTGACCATAATGCTGCGCCGCTTTCAAGCTGCCGCAGGCACTATCACTGAATACGATTTCAATCACAGTATATCCACCCCCGTAAACCCATTTACCCGAATGATGATTATTGAATAAAATTATTCCGATATCACAAAGCTTCCTATTTGGTCTTTTGTTTCATGTTATCCGATTTTTAAAATGATGAACAATACTTATTTTCAAAAGTCAGCATTAAGTAATACTAAATCAAAATCATTGCCTGTAGTTCAGCATTTCGGACGTCCAGTTTCTGATTTTCGGCAAAAAAGCGCTTGCTTCCGCTCTTGCTTTCGGAAGGCTTATCTCACGGTAATTTCCACACTCAATTTCACTTGCACCGGGAACAGCTCCATCAAAGTCGGCAATGAGTTCAAAACTGTCCTTGACGAGCTGAATAGCTCTTTCATGAGTAATTCCGCGTGTCAGCAGGTAAAATCCTGTGCGGCATCCCATAGGTCCGACATATATAATAGAATCGGATATCTCACTGTTTCGCGCAAACGTGGCAAACAGATGTTCTATCGCATGTGCCGCCGCAACATCAATATAGTCACCGTTATTTGGTTTTTTCATTCTTATATCATATGTAATTATATCGCCGTCCTGCCGAGAAAGATATATTCCAGGATTCAATTTTGTGTGATCAACACAAAAGCTCGCTATTCTCTCCATTTTTTTCACCTCATCTTATTTTGTTTTTCAGTATAGATATAAACCAAAAAATAACAAACGCAATAATATTCATAACTACAACGCTGGCACCCGCAGGCGTCGCGAACAGGTATGATACCATCAGCCCGATTACGAAACAAACGACCGATATAATTGCAGAACTGATTATAACGCTTTTGAAGTTTTTACACAACCTCATTGCGGTGAGCGCCGGAAAAATAATCAAGCTTGATATCAAAAGCGCACCCATCATTCTCATGCCCAACACCACGGTTATTGCAGTTAAAAATGCAATGAGCATATTAAATCCATCGGTGTTTGTTCCCGTCGCTTTTGCAAAATTTTCATCAAACGTGACTGCAAAAATCTTGTTGTAAAAAAGCACGAACATAGCTATTACGATAACAGAAAGAATAATACTGATAACAACATCACTTTTGCCCATTGCAAGAATACTTCCGAACATGTAATTGCTCACATCCGTATTCATACCTGTGGTCAGTGAAACTGTCATCACTCCTACAGCAAGCGACGCGGTTGAAATCATTGCAATCGCCGCATCACCCTTGATTTTGCTGTTTTCACTCAGCCTCAAAAGCAAAAATGCAGCCACAACTACAACAGGTATCGAAACCGCAAGCGGCGAGAGTCCAAAGGCAGTTGCCACCGCAAGTGTTCCAAAACCGACATGGGACAGACCATCCCCTATCATTGAGTATCTTTTCAAAACAAGACTTACGCCCAAGAGTGCCGCGCACAGCGATACAAGCACCCCCACAATCAGCGCACGAACCATAAACGGATATGAAAATATTTCAAAAATCAAACTATTCATTGCATTCACCCAAAGAAAAGCTTCTGCACAAATTGCTTTTTCTATACTGAACCACATCCCCGAAAAAGAGCTGACTGTGTTTGAGGTGCAGAATTTTATTGGCATTTGCGAGCGCACTTTGAATATCGTGCGAAATCATCAGAACCGCAATTTGCTCTTCCTCATTTAACCTTTTGACAATTGAATACAGTTCTCCCGATACAATCGGGTCAAGACCGGACACCGGCTCGTCAAGCAGTAAAAGCCTGTGAGCCGAACAGAGCGCCCTCGCCAACAGAACCCGCTGTTGCTGACCGCCGGAAAGCTCTCCGATACACGTATTTTGTATTTCTTCTATGCCCAAAAGTCTCATGTTTTTTTCGGCTGTTTGTTTTTCATCTCTCGTGTAAAACGGGCGATATCCGCATTTGTTAAGGCACCCCGAAAGAACAATCTCTCGGACGCTTGCCGGAAAATCTGCCTGAGCACCGCTCTGCTGCGGGAGATATCCTATTTCATCGGCTTTCAGTCCTTCTGAAAATTCCACTGTTCCCGAAACAGGTTTTTTTAAGTTCAAAATGCTCTTCAAAAGCGTGCTTTTACCTGAGCCATTTTCTCCGACAACACAGATATAGTCCCCTTTTTCAATTGTGAAATTGACATCGGTCAACACTATGTTATTTTCATATGCAAGGGTCAAATTGGTACATTTAACAAGCGGCATCAGTTCAAGGCCTCCGTGAGATTATTTATGTTTTGCTGCATTACGGAAATGTAATCTGCTCCGCTGTCCAGTTCCCTCTTCGATAGGTTGTGGCAGGAATGCAGCAATAATGTTTTCGTGTCTGTCGCTTCTGCTATTGCATCAGCGACCAGATGGTTGGAGAATTCAATATAGAAGACATTCGGGATTCTTTCTTCTTTAATTTTTTCTGTCAAAAAAGCAATGGTTGCAGCGCTCGGCTCACATTGCTCTGCACAGCCGGAAAATGCTGCATAATATTCAATTCCATAATCTCTCGCCAAATAAATAAAAGGGAATCTGTCTCCGACAACGATACATCTTCTCTTCGCTGTCTGCATCATTGATGCAAATTGCATGTCAAGATTATCCAGCCTCTTCTGATATGAGCCTGCATTTGCGCTGAATTCAGCTGAATGATCAGGATCAATCTCACATAGCTTTTGACAAATAGCATCGGTCATAAGCTTTGCATTTTTTACAGAAGTCCATATATGCTCATCCTGCTCTACTTCGTGCCCACCGTCACTCGTTTTGTGCGACTCGGTATGTCCGCTGTCAAAATGCACCTCATCAACTGTATCAACCACATTAATCAGCACAAGCGTTTCGGGGGCTTTTTCACCCATTGAAGCGAGAATGTCATCAATCCACGCATCGTTTTCACCTCCGACATATATAAATAAGTCACAGTTTTGTATGGCTATTATGTCCTTGGGCGTCGGTTCGTAAGAATGGCTTTCGGCTCCCGGTGGAAGCAGCATGGAAACATCAGCCAAATCTCCTGTGACATTCCGTGCAAAATCAAATTGAGGAAAAATTGTCGTAATTATGCTGAGCCGTCCGTCCTCATTGCACGGAAGTGAATTCGATTCATTTTTCGAGCACGAACACAGCAAAATTACAGCACAGAGGACCGCCGATATTATTCTTTTCATTTGCTTTTCCTTTTATCACTGCAATGCTTACACTCTCCGTAAATAACGGTTTTTTCGCGGTCTATACAAAAATTGTGCTGTTCAAATAAATGCAAACCGAATTCCTCAACAATCGCACAATCGAGATGAAATAATTTTCCGCAAATATTACATTTCAAATGTATATGATCCTGCTCTTCGCATTTCTTTGTCTTGAATTGATACACAGCGCCGTTTTTGTCCTGAGACGGAAATGTCAAAAGCAATCCCTTTTGCGTCAAATTTTCAAGCGTTCGATATACAGTTGTTTTTCCGACGGACTCTCCCATTTTAAGCAGCTCCGCATATAATTCGTTCGCATTATAGCATCTCGCACTGTTTTTTTGAAAAAACTCCATAATTACATTTCGCTGTTTTGTTTGATAGTCCTTTGTCTCCTGCATTTTTCCTCCGCACAATATGAAAATCATTTTCATATTATACGGCTGTGAGTTGAAAAATGCAAGAGGAAAACAGAACTGTTTCGGATACATGCACAAACAAAAAATATGCCGATTTTTTGCAGCATAAGCATTTCGGATTTTTTCCGAAATACCATTAAGTGCAAAAAAATCGACATTTGTGCGAATTTTGCTTTAACCTCTCCCTGTCTGTCTGTGGTGCCAACTGACAAGCTGCCGGTTCTTTTATTTGACTGTTCTCGCTGCTTTTGCATCTATAATCTCGGCACGAAGACTTTCTCTGATCGGAACAACATCAAAGCTCGGTCGTGCAATATAATAGCCCTGCAGCAGCTCAACACCCAGACTAACTAAGGTCTTCATCTCCTCATATGTTTCAACTCCCTCACCCAAAACCGTGATGTTGCGGTTTTTTGCATAGTTTATAATGCCTGAAATAAGGCGCTGCCTGTCTTCATCATCATTAACTCCGCTGACAAGAGAAATATCAAGCTTTACAATATTCGGAGAAGATGTGAGCAGTGACAGCTCCGAATTATATCCTGTTCCGAAATCGTCAATTGCGATTTGTCCTCCCCAAGAATTCATCATGTCCAGTTTTTCGCTCAGGAAGTCGGTATTTTGCTGCTCTCCCTCGGTTATCTCTAAAACGACTCGGCTCAAAAGCCCTGAATAACACTGCTCTATCTTTTCTCGTGTCACCGACGTAAGCGCGTGGCTGGAGGTGGAATTGATGAAGATATGCTTGTTTTTATCAATTTTACCCTCATCCTCAAGTCCTTTATATGTCTTAAGGGCAACTTCCCATGTTAAACGCTCAATCTGCTGCATTTTCGATTGTGCTTTTGCAATTCTAAGCACCTCAATCGGTGAGCTGAACTCATGCATTTGCGGTCTCATCAACATTTCATATCCGTATACACATCCGTTTGAATCAACGACCGGCTGCAGCGCATACTTGACAAGCTCAAGCTCAATCAGTCTGTTGAGCGGCTCGGAGCCACCGACAAGAATAAAGTCGCTGTTATATGATTTAATATCGAACTCGGCAAGATTTCCTTTAATGGAATGCTTTATGCTGTACATTGCAAAATCAGCATACCTAATAAGCTCGCTGTAGTTGTCGGAATCATCGGGATACCATGAGATTCCTCCGCTCGCCCTTATTTTGTACAAGTCGGAATCCGGCAGAATAATATCGGAAATCTTTATTTGATCCCATATATTTTTAATTATTTCTCTGATTTCATCCTTGCTGTCAAAGCCGAATATCAGCACGTAAAACTCGTCTCCGGATCTGCGCGCCACAACAGCTCCGTACTTTTCGAATAATTTTATTTTTTCAGAAAATGACTGAATGTACCTATCTCCGCAGTCATGTCCATACTTATCATTAAGATATTTCAGATTGTCGAGATCAAACATTATAATAGCCGCAACCTTAAGCTGCTCTTTGTGCATGCAGAATATATCCTCAACTATTCTGTGGAATGCGCGCCTGTTAAGGGTATTTGTCAGCGTATCATAGTCCCGCTCATATTCAATTTTTTGCTTTTGCTTAATTTCATTAGTTACATCCACAACCACTCCGAGAATTAAATCATCCTCATTTTGAACGCTTATACGCACCCATTTTGCATCATTATCTTCTGAAACACGATATACATTTGAGTCCTGCTCATATGTGCGCGTCTCAATATTGTCAAACAAATCAAACATTTCCTGTCTCGAATAATATGGGTTGCTTTCATTCCAGTCTTTCCAGTCCATTACAGAAAAAAGACTTTCGCTGCAAAATGCCCTCTTGCTGCTTATTTGATATTCAAACACTCCGAGCGGCACATGGGACATCGTAATGATTTTCGAAATGCGTGAGGAAGCTTCTGCAACAGAGTTGCTCAAATTCTCAATTGATCCGCTGAGCTCATCTATTTCCTGAATATCTGTTCGTTTAAGTTTGATTGCTTTGTTCGGATCGCTTCGCTTTAGTTCATTTACAAGTCCGCTTATCGGCTGAGTTATATTTTTGCTGGTAAATATTGTAACGGCAATTCCGATAGCAAGTGCAAAAATTCCGCAAAAAACAAGGACATCCCTCAGTTGCGTTGAAAAGCTGAAAAGCACTTCCTTCGGCATAACCGAAATGAGCGCCCACTGCTGATTTACAAAAGGTGTGTTTCTGTTATACAAATCCAGTTTATTAACACACGCTGCCAATTTCCCATTTTCTTTTCCCATCGCGCTGATTTCAGAAATTCCCCTGTCTTCAAAATCAGAAACGGTTACTTTTTCCGCACTTTGAAAATAAGTAAAATACGCAGGCCCGCTTGAACAAACCGTGTTATAGCTTTGACCATTATCAATTGAAGTTCCAAGAATATAAACTCCGCGCTTATCATCTGCAATTTCATCATATGTAAGTAAACGTGAAATATAATCAGTCGTAAGATCAATTCCAAGCACTCCGTATACAGTGCCGTCACTTCCGATTATAGGAATAGAATAAGTGATTACCTCAAGATCCGACTCGTCACCGACAGTAAAGCTGCCGCTCCAATACCCATAGTACTTACTGTTTTTATCTCCTGATTTTTCTGCCGATAAAAGCGGATTGAAAAAATATTGTGATCTTTCATCCATCTCATCGGTGAATACACTGCTTGCCTCCCAAAAACTTTCAAGAGGAATTCCCAGCTTGCGCGAGAGTGGCGGAAGTCCCCGCAAAAGAAGTAAATCGGTGTTGTCTTTGGATTGATTCGAAGGGTCTGTGTCTCGAATATACATCGACGCATAAGATTGTTCGTTGCCTTTTACACCATTTCCGTTAAGTATACAAAAGGCTCCGGTTGTAGCTTTTCGTCTCAATGTTGAAATAAGCTCAAGGGAAATGCTGTCTATTATCTTTGCATTCAATTCGGCATCGGTTTTCATGTCCTCAGCCGTTTTTCCGTTTGCTTGCAGAGTATCACTTATAATTGAGGCGATGCCTTCGCCCTCTTCTTCAAGGTTAGACCATCTGTTCAGCATCTCATATTGCAGATAGTTTTTTCGGCTTTCGGTCTTTTCGCAAAAAAAGCGAGTGGCATTGCTTTGGATTTTATCAAAAACACTTGTATAGCTCATTGCAAACGCAAATAATGCAATCTGCATAACCACTATGAGCATGAGGGGAACCAGAATTCGCCTGAATATTGACTGTGTATGATTTTTATTAAGCTTCATTTAAATTCCGCGTCCCCTTTCAGCCTTGAAACAGGCTGTTACTTTTTACCATTAAGCTTGTCTGTGAATTGTTGAAGCCATTGCTCAAAATGCTCATCTGTGGTGAATTGTGCCACTGCGTCGCTGCGCCGCATACCCGATGCTACCATCGTGTTAATCTGCTCCAAATCGGCATTAACAAGGTCGATCATTGAATATTCAACAATACGCCTCGCACCGTACCCGCCCTCAAATGCCTTGTTCGTATATAGCTTGTATTCCTTTGTCATCTGCGATCCGGTCATCAAGGTATTGTAAAGCACATCTGAGGTTTTATCGGGGGCTTTATTGATTGCCTCATCAATTTTCGCCTTGTCATTAGCCTCGGTTTTAACCGGCAGATATCCGCTTGAAATTGAGAATCTTATATTGTTTTCCGACTTTGTTGCCCATTTGAGGAATTCGATACAAGCCGTTTCTTTTACTACATCAGTTTTCGTGATGACCATTCCTGCGCCCTGCTGAACGGCATATGGCTCCGTGCCCTCAAAATTCGGCAACGGAAATATCTTTGCGCTGATTGGATAGGTTGTGCCGTCCTCGCGAGTTACCTCTGTTGGGAAATAAGATGCCCCGCTGGTCGAGCCGACAAGTGCGATAATTGCACCTGTTTTGGCGTCATCGCTGCGGAATTTACCATATGAGCCAAACCACCCGCTCACATAAGGGACGTAGAAATTATCCCACAATTTTCGCATAACTTCTTTATTGATCTGATAAGTCACCTTGCCGTTGTCAACATGAAACAGCTCCGTTCCAAGCTGCAGTGATCCGATTATAATGTAATTCGCATATGCATCTCTGCCAAAAAAAGCCTTTCCGTCATTCTCCTCTGGAGTCTTGGCATCTGTCCATTCATAATATTGCTTTGCTGTTTTTGTGATTCCCTCCCAAGTGGCAAGCGCTACTTCCTCAACATCGTTTTCTTGTGCGAAATCGTTCCAATCAGTTTCATTGAGCATCAGAATTTCCGTAGACTTTGCCGTCGGAAAAAGCTTTATGCTTCCGCTATTGTCAAATTTACCCTCATCTATAAATGAGTCAATGTATTCGGAAAGCTCGTCATTGCTCAAATATTGCGTAATATCAACAGCAAGACCCATTTTGTTGATTTCGTATGCTGTATCTGCATATGCGGCAAATATTTCAGGCATCTCCTCAGACCCGACCACTTGATTTGCCGAGTCAATCACCTTTTCAGTCAGACCAACGACATCACCCTGGTTCTGAGATTCTACAATAATGCCTTTTTCAACGCCTACGGTCTCATTAAATTCTTTTACAAGTTCATCAAAGATACGCTGTTGTATGCCATTGTAATAATGCCAAACTGTAATTGTAACCGGATTATCCTTGTCCAGTACATTTTTGCCGCTTCCGCAGCCGCACAAAATAAGCATAATCGCGGTTGCCGCCGCAATTGCTTTAATATAATTTTTTTTCATTGATTTTCTCCACTTTTTCTATTTGCAAATACTGTGTTAATTTATACCATTATACCGTTTTATTTTCAATTAATCAAAACCAATCTTGCGTTTTTCACTTAAAAAAATATTAAACAACACGGAATACTGCTTTTTTACACAAATGGAACTTCGCAATCGGCTTATGTGTGCTGTCAGTGTACCAAGTCAGCGTTATCATAAATATGTGTCGATTTCATATGACAAATTCTCTGTAAAATGATATAGTGTTTTCAACAGGAGGAATCAATTTATGGATTATTATATATCAAGCAATTGTCTTACCGTTACCATTTCAAGTGCAGGTGCCGAGCTGCAATCTATTAAGTCATCCGACGGAACCGAATATCTCTGGAACGGAGATGAAAAATACTGGAAAAAACATGCACCTAATCTGTTTCCGTATATAGGAAGATTCACAAGCGGAAAATACACCTACAAGGTCAAGGAATATCAAATGCCGCGTCACGGATTTATTATCGGCACAGAAATGTCGGTATCTCAGAGCTCAGATACATCTATAACCTTCTCATATGCCGATTGCGAGCAAACCCATGCCATGTATCCGTTTAAATTTAACTACAGCGTCAAGTATGACCTTTGTGATGATGAGCTCTCAATAAGCTATATCGTCGACAACACCGATGATAAAACAATATATTTCGGGGTTGGCGGTCATCCCGCATTTAATGTGCCCCTTGAAAAAGGCAAGAGCTTTGAAGATTATTACATCAAGTTTGAGGATGGCGCCGCACCGATATTGATTCGGCTCTCGGCTTCGGGACTCGTTGACGGTGAGGAATCCTACAGATTGTTTGATAACAGAATATACTTGAGGCATGGACTTTTTGACTATGACGCAATCATTTTCAAAAACAGCGGGCACGGTGTCCGGCTCTGCTCAAGAGGCAAAAAGTCCATTTCGGTCTCATATCCGGATATGCCATATGTCGGATTCTGGCACATGCCCAAGACCGACGCACCTTTCCTGTGCGTGGAGCCGTGGTCATCACTTCCGTCACGCGAGGGAATTGTTGAGGATCTTGAGACTCAGCCCTCTCTTGTTCATCTCGAACCGTCAAAACATTACGAAAATACATGGACAATCAAAATATCGTAATTTTTTGATAAATATGTATACTATATTCTATTGCTTTTTGTTTTGTAGGTATATTAAAATATTTACATACAAAGGATTGAGGTGTAATTATGTTGGATATTCGGTCATGGGATTCGGTATTTGAAAAGGAAGAGACGCAAACTGTGTTGCGACTTCTCTACGGTAAGGCCGACAGCTCTCTATATTCCCGCTTTAATCGGTTACTTGACGGCTTTAAAGCTAACTTTTCTTCTGAGCCTGTGCATCTGTTCAGCGCACCGGGAAGAACCGAAATAGGGGGCAATCACACCGATCATCAGCATGGTTGCGTCGTCGCGGGAAGCGTTGACCTTGATGTAATCGCCGCTGTCAGACCCAATGGAACCGGTATTATCAGAGTTCTCTCCGAGGGCTATGAAATGGATGTAGTCAATACGGCGGAGCTCTGTCCGGTCGACATCGAAAAAAATCATTCAACGTCAATTATTCGTGGGACAGCAGCAAGATTTTTACAGTTAGGATATAAAATCGGCGGATTTGACGCCTATACCACCTCTAATGTCCTGAAAGGCAGCGGACTTTCCTCCTCTGCCGCGTTTGAGGTGCTCATCGGTACAATTTTGAATCATGTTTACAACTGCGGTGCTATCTCTCCGATTGCGATTGCACAGATCGGTCAATATGCCGAAAACGTATTTTTCGGCAAGCCGAGCGGTCTTATGGATCAGATGGCATCGTCTGTCGGAAGTGCAGTTTTTATTGATTTTAAACAGGATACAAACCCCATTGTCGAAAAGCTCGATTTTGATTTCAGTCGTTTCGGACATGCACTTTGCATAATTGACACGGGTGCGGATCATGCCGATTTAACAGATCAATATGCCTCTATACCGTCTGAGATGAACGCCGTGTCCGAATATCTCGGAAAATCGGTGCTTCGCGAATGCGATGAAGCGGATTTTTTATCGAACCTTAAAGGCCTACGCGAAAAATGCGGAGACCGCGCCGTTCTGCGGGCATTTCACTATTTTGAAGAAAATAAGCGTGCAATTCAAATGGCATCTGCGATTAGAGAGGGAAACTTCGAACTATTTTTAAGCATTGTAAGAGAATCGGGACTTTCTTCTTATATGTATCTTCAGAATGTTGTACCTTTGGGTAATACACTTCGTCAAGAGGTTGCTGTTTCACTCGCACTCTGCGATGGCATCCTTGGGAAAAAAGGTGCATTTCGTGTTCACGGAGGAGGTTTTGCCGGAACCATTCAGGCTTTTGTACCACAGGATATGCTCGCGGCATTTAAAAGTAAAATAGAAGCTGTACTCGGAGCCGGAAGCTGCTATGTGCTTTCAATCAGGCCACTCGGAGGCACTCTCATCGCTTCTGATAAAAAGCAACAGTGTACTTGATTCTTGAATTACCCTAACACATGTCAGAAATTCTTCCTTAAAAATCATGCTTCGTTTTGCATAGAAAAATTTTGATATCATGAAAAGAGGTCTTATAATATGGCAGAATTGCGCTGGAATCCTATTATGAAGGATTGGATTATGGTTGCAAGCAACCGTCAATCCCGTCCGCAGATGCCTAAAGACTGGTGCCCATTTTGTCCCGGAAGCGGTAAGGTGCCTGACAGCTATGATGTGTACCGATATCCAAACGACTTCCCTGCCTTGAGTAGCAATCCTCCCGAACCGGATTCAGTAAACTCAAGCGAGCTTTTCAAAGTTGCTCCGTCATATGGCAGATGTGATGTGCTCCTGTATTCACCCGACCATCATGGCACAGTGGCCAATTTAAGCGACGAGCATATTCACAAGCTCGCACATATGTGGCTCGATGTCTTTCGCGATATGAAAGCAGACAAAAAAATCAAGTATGCCTATATATTTGAAAACAGAGGTGCTGAGGTAGGCGTCACAATGCCGCATCCTCACGGACAGGCCTACGGATATCCATATATACCGAAAGTGATTGAGCAGGAGTCCCTTTCCGCTAAGGAATACATGTCGGAAAAAGGCAGCTGTCTTTTCTGCGATTTGCTAAAGGCGGAAATTTCCGATAAACGTCGCATGATTTTTGAAAATAAGCATTTTGCTGTATTTATTCCTTTTTACTCAAATTGGACTTACGGCTGTCATCTTTATGCGCGGCGGCATGTAGGGACTCTCGACGAGATGACAAACGGCGAGCTTGCTTCTCTCGGAGAAGCAGTGCGCGCAGTGAGCGGTATGTATGACAGTCTGTTCGGAAAGTTGTTTCCGTATATGATGTGCATGCACAATGCCCCTATTAACACCGATGACCCGGAGCTTGAAAAAGCATTCCACTTTCACATAGAATTTATGCCTCCGATGCGCTCGGAAAACGTTCAGCAGTTCCGCGCCTCCTCCGAAAGCGGTGCCGGAGCGTGGTGCAATCCAAATTGTCCCGAGGATAAAGCAATCGAGCTTAGGGCAGCATACAAAAAATACACAGATTCCAGAAAATAGTATTGAGGTGAATTATGTCAGTTCTTGTTACCGGAGGCGCGGGCTATATCGGTTCGCACACCTGCCTTGCCCTAATTGACGCAGGCTATGATGTTATAATCGTTGACAACTTTGTCAACAGCAAGCCTGAGGTTATAAACCGGCTTGAAAAGCTCTGCGGCAAAAAAATACCGTTTATCGAAGCGGATCTTTGCAATTTTGAAAGTGTAAACAGAATATTCTCGAACAACAAAATTGAGTCAATAATCCATTTTGCCGGCTTGAAAGCTGTGGGAGAATCTGTTTCAAAGCCGCTTGAATATTATGCAAACAATCTCGGCTCCACACTGAATGTACTTAAATGTATGAAAAAATACGGTATTCACAACTTCGTTTTCAGTTCAAGCGCCACCGTGTACGGCGACCCTGCCTCTGTGCCTATCAAAGAGGACTTTCCTCTGTCCGTTACAAATCCCTATGGCAGGACCAAATTGATGATAGAGGACATTCTGCGCGACCTGTACAGCGCTGACAAAAGCTTCAACATTGCGCTTCTGCGCTACTTCAACCCGATCGGAGCCCACAAATCCGGAACAATCGGCGAGGACCCGTTTGGTATTCCAAACAATTTGCTTCCGTATGTAGCCCAGGTTGCTATCGGAAAGCTTAAAGAGGTTTCCGTATTCGGCAACGACTATGACACACCCGACGGAACCGGCGTGCGTGACTATATTCATGTTCTTGATCTTGCAGACGGACATGTTGCCGCCCTGAAAAAGCTCGCGTCGAACTGCGGGTTGGTAACCTATAATCTCGGCACAGGCAAGGGCTATTCGGTTCTTGACATAATCGATGCATTCTCCAAGGCTTGCGCAAGGGACATCCCGTATAAAATTGTATCCCGCAGACCCGGCGATATCGCAAAATGCTATGCCGATCCCGAAAAAGCCTCAAAAGAGCTTGACTGGAACGCAAAATACAATATTGAAGACATGTGCGCCGATTCATGGCGCTGGCAAAGCATGAACCCTCGCGGTTACGATAATCACTGATTGAATTGAAATACCGCACTGCACAAATAGCGGTCATAATGATTTATCAAATGAGCATAAACGCAAAGCCGTTATGCTCATTTTGTGATTGTATCACAAATCAAGTGCACTTCTATTGACTCATCACCGCTGAATAATTATACTTACATCGATAAAACTAACGGATAGCACCCACATAATCAACCGGCCAACCCGAAAGGAATAGGCATACAATGGAATATATTATATCATTTTTAGAGGGCATAATCACCTTTATCTCACCGTGCCTGCTGCCGATGCTTCCGATTTATCTTGTGTATTTTACTGCCGGACACAATGATAAATCAAGGTCTAAAAATACCGTCGTGAATGCGCTCGGATTTATTCTCGGATTTACAATTGTGTTCGTGTCACTCGGAGCCTTTGCGGCCTCGCTCGGCGGATTGCTCAAGCAGCATCAGACAGCTGTCAATCTCATAACCGGGTTTATTGTAATTCTCTTTGGCTTGAACTTCATGGGCGCAATAAAAATCGGGTTCTTGAACAATACTGTAAAGGCAGAAAGCACTGTCAAGCCTCTCGGTTTCTTTTCCGCAATGCTTTTCGGTGTGGTTTTTTCTATCGGATGGACGCCCTGTGTCGGCGCTTTTCTCGGTTCCGCACTGATGCTCGCTTCACAGCAAGGCTCTGTTTTAAAGGGCATTACCATGCTGCTTGCATACTCTGCGGGTCTTGGCGTTCCATTTTTACTGAGTGCTTTTCTCATTGATAAGCTAAAATCAACCTTTGATTTTATTAAAAGAAACTATAAAATCATCAATATTGTTTGCGGAATATTGCTTGTGATTGTAGGAATTTTGATGATGACAGGCAAAATCGGCGTTTTATTATCTTCATTAAGTGTTTAGAGGAGTTTCTTATGAACAAAATATTGAAAGTACTGCTTAGTATAGTCGCTATCGCCATACTTCTTGCCGGTGCGGTTCTTGCCTACAAGTTTTTATCTGAGAATTATGCTCCGCCTACCGGCACGGATGAAAATCTTTCAGCCAACAGTGCGGGAAATAGCAATCCTGACAACAGTAGCGAATCGGTCACAGCACCGAATTTTACGGTTTATGATGCTGACGGCAACACCGTTTCGTTTGACGAGATGAAGGACGGCAAACCTATCGTAATAAACTTTTGGGCGAGCTGGTGCGGACCTTGTAAAAATGAAATGCCTGATTTTCAAGCTGTTTATGATGAATATGGCGATAAAGTAAATTTCATGATTATTAATATGACTGACGGCTCACGTGAAACAGTAGAAACTGCACATGCTTTTATTGAAAAAAGCGGATATTCTTTTCCCGTTTATTATGATAAGGATATGAGCGGCTCAGCCGCCTATAACGTCACCGGAATTCCGACAACAGTTATTGTAAGCAAGGACGGATATGTTTTCAGCCACGAGCTTGGCATGATTTCCGGCGATTCCTTTAAGAGCACGCTCGATGACCTGCTTTCCGAATAACAGCAACCACTCAAAGCGACCGTTACAGTCGGCACATTTTCTGATTTATCGCACAAAATTTCCGCTTTGAAAAATGTGATATGCTCCCTTTATGAGAGACAGTGAAAAAGGAAAAACACTGTTACTTATGAAGGGAGTTTTACTATGTCGAGAAAATGGAAGATAGCAAGATAGCGGCGATGGGGAAAGAGGTTTCCGCCTGATTTTTGCAGAGAAACAAGTTTATCATTAACTTTATCAAAGTCTTTACTGTCAAGTATTTTCTTCAGGCCACTTCTTTTGATGTTCTTGTCGTAAAGCGAGAGGAATTTTTGCTCTGCGGTATCAAAATCAGCAAGAAATTCTTTTGATTCTTCCGATAGTGTATATCCATCCTTTTGTAAGGCACGAAGAGCTTCTGCTGATTTTTGTGAATTCTTATAAAACGTGGACAGTTCAGAGTCCAATCTTATAATAACCGTTTCAACGTTCTTAATTTGCAATTCATATTTGTCCCAAGCAGATTGGTCGGTTATACTTCCGTCTTTTTAAAAATTCATCTTGTTTTATCTTTAACGCGGTAATTGATTCTCTTTGCTTTTCGATTCCGGACGCTGTGCTTTTAAAGGCTGTTAAATCATCCACAGAACTCGAATGCCCCACGTTACCAAAACTTACTACAGGCTGCGTTCCATCCTTCGGAACCATTTCGTTTAGAATC
>JAVXQD010000016.1:24350-46396 GCA_036644375.1 Oscillospiraceae bacterium | reverse complement strand
TATACTCCGTGGGAATGGCACAAAGCCATAAAGGAAGAATGCGAACATTGCGGTGTGGATTTTCTTTCTACACCGTTTGATAAGACCGCAGTTGATTTTCTTGAGGATTTAGGAGTAGGGTTTTATAAAATTGCATCATTTGAACTTGTGGATATCCCACTCATTGAATATGTGGCATCAAAGGGAAAGCCGATGATAATTTCATGCGGAATGGGCAGCATCGAAGAAATACAAGATGCTGTTGATGCTTGTCGGAGAAAGGATAATGACCGGATTGTTTTACTGAAATGCTGCAGTGAATATCCTGCCAATTGGGCTGATATGCACTTGGCGAATATTCCGGACATGAAAACTAAGTTTGGCGTGCCGGTAGGACTTTCAGATCACAGCATGGGAAGTTTAGCGGCTGTAGTCGGTGTCTCTTTGGGGGCTTGCATTGTGGAAAAGCACGTTTGCCTTTCCCGTAAAATAAAAAATCCCGACAGCGAATTTTCCATGGAAATGCATGAATTTGCCGATATGATTAAAGACATAGAAAATTCGAGTGCTATTCGTGGCCAGGTTAGCTATCAGCAAACAAAAGGCGAAAAAGAATCCATGATATTTCGACGTTCTATTTTTGCTTCTGCTACAATTAAAGCAGGGGATAGATTTACAAAAGATAATGTAAGAATCATACGACCGGGATATGGATTAAAGCCTAAATATTTCGATGAATTATGCAAAAAAGTTGCAACGAGAGATATAATATTAGGCGAGATTATTAAACCAATTGATTTAAATTAGGTAACCGTATATGAATATACTTTTCTTATATAATAATGGTATAGTTTTGGATTTGGCTGATTGGATAAAAAGCAAAGGACATTCCGTTGTGCTTTGCAACAAGAAAATTGATTCAAATTATTTTGCCGATTGTAGCTTTGACTTAGCAATTTCATATTCATACTCTTACATACTGCCTGCTGAAATAATTAATATTCTCAATGGAAATATTATTAATATGCATATTTCGTATCTTCCTTGGAATCGAGGAGGAAATCCAAATCAGTGGAGTTTGATTGATAAAACTCCACCTGGAGTTACTATACATTATATGAATGAAAAGTTGGATAAAGGGCGGATAATAGCTCAAAGTATAGTGCAATTTGACGAAAATGAAACATTAAGCAGTAGCTATTCTAAATTGCATATTGAAATGAAGAGTTTATTTCAAAAGATTTTTCCGTATTATTCATTTTGGAGAGAAATGAGTTTTCTTCCGTCATCTAAAGGCACATACCATTCAACGGCAGATTTTAAGAAATATAAAAATTTAATAACTTCTTGGGACATGCCTGTAAAAGACTTTTTATGTTTAGTAAATGGCACAAAAGAGGATTAGGCAAATTGTGAACTATTTAAAAAATATTTATGCCCCTTCAATTAGTGCAAAACATCAGGAAGTCAAGTGACAAAAACGCATCGATAATATTTGAGTTTGTTTTATATTTATTGAGCAATGTCTTAATAGGAGTGCTTTAGTGATTTATTTTAGAGCTGACGGTAATTCTGTAATAGGCAGCGGACATATAATGCGCTGCCTTTCTATTGCGACGCAGGTAAAAAAGCTTGGAGAAAAGTGTGCTTTTATCACTGCGGACGGTGCAATGAAGAATATTATTTCGGAAGCCGGATTTGAAGTAATCATTTTAAATTCCACATGGAATAATTTGGATACTGAAATTACGCGAATGAAAAGTATTATTTCTGTTAATGCTCCTAAAGCAATTATTCTAGATTCCTACTTTGTCACGACTCATTATTTGAAGCTTATTTCCGAATACGCCCGCATATTTTACATAGATGATATTAATACTTTTCACTATGCGGTTAATTGTATTATAAATTATAATATTTATGCCGATAGCTTTGATTACAGCTATTGCAAAAATACTTTACTTGGAACACAGTATGCCCCACTTCGCGAAGAATTTGCAGCGGCATATCAAACGGGTTTTAGAGTAAATATAAGCGTCAAAAATGTCTTTATTTCAACAGGCGGTTCTGATCCGCAAAATATTGGTGTTCATATTTTAACTGAATTTGCCAAACATGAATATTTTAAATCCCTTACATTTCATATTGTGGTTGGGAGTTTAAATGAACATAAGGAAGAAATAGCAAGACTCTCCAAACAATATCACAATATAAAATTATGTACCAATATTACAGCTATGGCAGCGCTTATGCAAAGTTGCGATATTGCTATTTCCGCGGCAGGCTCCACCCTTTATGAGCTTTGTGCCTGCGGACTTCCTACAGTTAATTACTTTTTTGCAGATAATCAAAAATTGATTGCGGAAAATTTTGCAAATCAAGGAATCATGCTTTGTGCAGGAGATTTGAGAAGTGATGTATCAGTTGGTTGCAAAATAATTGTCTCAAATTGTGAAAGCATTTTTGATTACCACATAAGAATTAAAATGTCTGAAATGATGAGTATAGTTACGGATGGAAAAGGTGCAAAAAGAATAGCCGTTGGAATTAAAGAATTAATTAACGAAGAGTAGTATCCGATAGGAATGTGCTGACAAAATCTTAAAAAAGCGCCGTTCAAGCACTTTGCGCATAAAGCTTGACGGTACCGCGTTAACTGCACCCGTGTCCACATCTGTACCGACTTGACCGCCAATATTTGTAGGCGCTTTTTTCACCTACCTTTCGTGCTGGGTCAATTACCCCATTTGATAGAGGCTTTTTCGTACATGTGACCCCGGGCCGCTGTCCGGGACCAAAAGCTGTCGAGATTTAGTTGCCCCTGCCATGTTGCGATTTTCCAAAATGTGTGGTATGCTAATCCCACCATAAAGAGTGCGCGAGGGATAGCCCTGTAGACCGCACAGCAACCTACCAATTGGCAAGGTGCTAAAGGCTGAACGATGGGTCTATACAAATGCTCAAAGACTCATCAAACGATGGGTCTTTTCTTTATAAGTTTGTTACAGGAGGAAAAACTCATGGAGGAAAAGAAGTTGCGCATAGGTGGAGGAAAGTCTGAGGCCTTCCTCGTTTGTGACAAGTCACTTGGAGCGATGGATGCTCCGTTTTATCAATGGTTGCGTTCGGAAGGCTTTTCTTTTGGCGGTTACCACGGGTGTTACGGTTGTTTCTGGGCGTATATAAACATCACTCGAAAGCAGTATGCATACGGAATGCCGGGAGTAGGTCTGGCTCAACCCATAGGAAACCATGCGATTACCATTGAAGAATTTATGCAGATATACACCATCTACCGAAAGTACGACGGAAAAGAGCTTTTCACATTCCATAAAACACGATTCGACTATAATCAAACGGACTAATCGCTGTACGGGTTTCGAGTCCCCAATGCTCCAGGTGCTTTCATATAGCAGGGAACGGCAAAGGAAGATAAGGTTCGGCCTCTCGCTCGTAGCGCCGTCGTCAAGTGAGAGAATGTGGTGTACTTCCTCGGCAGCTTTGACGATGCCGGACTTGAGGCACTCCTCACACAGAGAGTTCTCTCGTATATTCCTGTCACGAATTCGGGTTTCCACGCTTGCCGTAGAAACTCTTGTCGCCCGGGCGCTCCTACTTGTTTAGAACCGCTCCATCTCCGCCTTGTGCTGTGGGCAGTACTGTCATCACTGACTGCAAACTAATTTTGCGATAAATTTGACAGTGTAAATATGCAAATAAAAAAACGGAGTGTTCTTATAAGGAAACTGAATTCCTATAAGAACACTCCGTTTGGTCCGAGTGACAGGATTTGAACCTGCGGCCCCTTGACCCCCAGTCAAGTGCGATACCAAACTTCGCCACACCCGGATATGTGACCGAGAGTTATTCTATCATATTTACATATAGAATGCAATAGATTTACACAATGTTTAATAAATTCTATAGCGCGAACCAACTCGGATATTATACTCCCGAGCCGGTTCGCATATTTTATTTATTTCAATATTTCAGTTAAAAAACTGGTTCCGTCAATATCGGCTTTAACTCCTAAATATTCACATGTCGTTGCCGCAATATCTGCAAAGGTTGACCGTGTATGCAAATTTATGCCACTCTTTATATCACTGCCGTATGCGAGCATAGGTGTGTATTCGCGGGTGTGATCTGTGGTTTTTGTAAACCCGGGGTCACAGCCATGATCGGCAGTGATTATCAGCAAGTCATTTTGCTGCATGTGCTTGACAAATTCCTTTAACTGTACATCAAATACTGTGGCGGCAGTTGCATAGCCGTCTATATCATTTCTGTGTCCGTAAAGCATATCAAAATCAACAAGATTTATAAAAGCCAAGCCCTCGAAATCCGTTCGGTCGGCAAGCCGGATTGAGACATCCATTCCGTTGGAGTTTCCGGTGCTTTTAATCTTTTCGCTGACACCGACTCCGGCAAATATGTCATATATTTTTCCGACGCCGATTGTATCCATACCAGCTTCTTTTATAAAATCAAGCATGGTTTTCTTTGGGGGATTCAACGAGAAATCATGACGGTTTGTTGTGCGCTTAAAATTGGTTTTATCTGTGCCGATAAACGGACGGGCGATTACTCGACCAACTGCATGAACACCGCTTTCAGTCAGCATATCTCGTGCTTTCTGGCAAATTTCGTACAATTCCTCAACCGGAATGATATCTTCATGTGCGGCGATTTGAAAAACGCTGTCCGCGGAGGTATATACAATCAGGTCTCCTGTTTTCATTTGCTCCTCGCCATAATCGACAAGAACTTGGGTGCCGGAATACGGCTTGTTACAGAGAGTTTTGCGCCCGACAGCTTTTTCAAACGCGTCAATAAACTCGCACGGAAATCCGTTGGGATAGGTCGGCATAGCCTTAGGTGATATTATACCGGCGATTTCCCAGTGACCTATCGTAGTATCCTTACCCATGGATTTCTCTGACATTCGCGCATAGCAGGCACTTGGATAGTCAACTCCGGAAGCAAAATCAACTCCATCAATATTAAACAGCCCCATTTGCTTCAGCTCGGGTGTGCTGTATTTTTCAGAAGCTGAAATGCTTCGAAGCGTATTTGCCCCCGCATCGCCAAAGCTTTCGGCGTCAGGCAACTCACCGACTCCGAAGCTGTCAAGTACAATTATAAAGACACGTTTTTTCATAATCTTTATTCCTTTCCCAATGCTATTAACTTATTTTATCACATTTTACTTAGAAAAAACAATGATAGGTCATTGCCATGTGAGCATCTTGATTCCGTTAAATATAAGCTGATAGGCAAGCTCGGCAATTTCATCGGCCGGTTCAGGGTTTTCACATCCAAGCCATTCCTGAATGAGACCGATTGCCCCGGAAACCATAAACCAAAAACTGCGTTCATAGGTTGTGGATTTGTTTCCTTTCAAGCTGTTCCAAAGATAGTTGTATTTTGCTTTCATAAGTGTTGCAACTCGCATTACAAAAGCAGAGTTCCCGTATTTTCCAAGGATAGCAGAGCAGATATCCTTATTCTCATCTAAAAAAGCAAATAGATCTTTCATCATCAGCAACATTTGTTCATCACTGTGAATGTCATATTTTGCAAGTATTGCCTCAAGCTCCCTATAAAGCTCCCGTTCAAGCTGCTCAACCATATCAAATACATCTTTATAATGAAGATAAAATGTACCTCGATTAATGTCGCACAACTCCGACAACTCCCGCACAGAGATTTCATTTATAGGCTTTTCTTTCATCAGACTTGTAAGTCCGCCTCGCAAAATCTGAAGGGTTTTACGCACACGCCTGTCAGTGGATTTTTCCAAGATTTACACCGCCTCTGTTTTGCAAACGAAAACACATTTATTTATAATCATTATATTATCAATTCATCAATAAATCAACATTTGTCAATAATAAGTAATAATAGAGCATATACCAAGCTCTTATTAAATGCAATTGACTAAACACCGATTTTAAAATGATACAACATATCAGAATATATTCCAGGAGTGAATGTTTTAAAAGCAATTATTCAGTGAAAAACACATCATCATTATTGACACTTTTGATGATATGTTTTATAATAATCAGCATGCCGCTATGGTGGAATCAGGCAGACACAAGGGACTTAAAATCCCTCGCCCTTAAAAGCGTACCGGTTCGATCCCGGTTAGCGGCACCACTCGTCGCGGACTTCATTTAAGTTCGCGGCGTTTTTCTTTTGTTTCTTGCTAATACATCGCTACTTTTTTCAGTGTACCGTACTTTGTGTTAGTTTACCCTTGAAAACAAGATCGTCTTCACTTGATGACGGATTGTGAATAGTGAAGATGACCTGATTATCCTCCAATATCAGTATGGAGCAGGGTATCGCATTGGATTTAGCATCATCCTTGAATTCTGCGATATCATTAATAATTTGTGTCAGTTCTGAAATAGTGATGTTTTTAATATTTCGACAATTGGCAAGCTTGTCAGACAGCTCCAAATTAAACAAAAAATCCGAGCAAAATTTCGTATCACCAAATTGATTTACATCCGACAAATTCATTGCTTTAATTTTTGAAGCTGCAGAAGGGGAGACGATGGCGTTCGATTTAAGTGTTAAAATCTGATATTCGACATAATCATAGCTGTCAAAAGGTTGCATTTCCACTTTAAAGTCATCAATTGATACTTTGCCACTTGTTCCGAAGTCCTTTACTAATTCGGATATCGGACTTTCTGAAGCAATTGACATATCAAAGCTTAGTTCAAGCTTTCCCGTATATACACCTAATGGTTCCTCGCTTTTTTCCTTCAGCAAATTGAGCTTTAAGTGATATTCTGATTTCGACATACCAAATGTCTGCTCACAGTTGTCATCAACTAAAATTTCAAAATCAAATACGGTCGGAATATTTACAAAAAACAGATAATAAATGAAACATAAAACAACCGCACTCAAAGCTGCCCATAAAAAACATTTAATAAAAGTTTGTTTCACGGTATACCTCCATACTTTTTACAAGCATAGCAAAAACAAATATAGGTATCAACTAATTAACCTAAACAGCTTGATTATTTCCTCTTTAATTTATAACGATAAGCCTATATTGTGTTACGATTGAGTTTCTGTCATTTTATTATAAAAATGATATTGACATTAATAGAAATATTTGATAGTATATTAAAGTTCACTGTGGTAACGAAAGCATGGCTGCCCATGATTTGGGCCATTAGCTCAGTTGGTTAGAGCAACCGGCTCATAACCGGTTGGTCCGGGGTTCGAGTCCCTGATGGCCCACCATTTTGTTACCATTAATATTTTGGTCAACACTTGGCATGTATTATTTCGCCGCGCCGGTTTAACAACTGCTGTACAGTGACTTTTTATTTAGGGGTATAGCTCAGCTGGTAGAGCAGCGGTCTCCAAAACCGCGTGCCGAGGGTTCAAATCCTTCTGCCCCTGCCAATGTGGCCCGGTAGTTCAGTTGGTTAGAACGCTAGCCTGTCACGCTAGAGGTCATGAGTTCGAACCTCATTCGGGTCGCCACATTTTTTGCCGCTTTGTCGGCAGAGTACGTCATCGGTTCTTGAAATGCTATGGGGCAGCTTTTCAGTTGCGCCATAGCGTCGTATGCTGCTATGGCTCAGTTGGCAGAGCGCGTCCTTGGTAAGGACGAGGTCACGCGTTCGAATCGCGTTAGCAGCTCCAATAAAAAACCATAGAATGGCTTAACAGCTTATCTATGGTTTTTTTATGCAAAGGTATGAAATATATATGCTGCATATAAGGGGATATACATAAACCGGACACATGATTAAAAAGATGATTTTCATTGAAATAACTCCGTGCATTTCAATAACATATTTTGCATTTTAGGCTTGCAATTTTAAAAGCTTTATGATAATATAATAAAGCTGTCGGTGAGGTTCAAGCATAAAGATTGATAAATTGGATAAATAATGAAACACTTTGAATGAATGCAGATTGTGAATAATTATCTTAACCGTTTTATGACAAATTGATTTTTTGTTTATAAGATTATCAGTAGTTCTTTCGGTTGTATATATCTTAAAGGTTAGATTTACAGTTGCGGGTTTAGCTCATCTGGTAGAGCGCCACCTTGCCAAGGTGGAGGTAGCGAGTCCGAGCCTCGTAACCCGCTCCATTTTCTCTGGCGCCATGGCCAAGCGGTAAGGCATGGGTCTGCAAAACCCTGATTCCCCAGTTCAAATCTGGGTGGCGCCTCCAAATTGCAATCAAATCCTGATTATGAATCAGGTAACGTCGCGTGAAGCGCCGTTTATCAATCTGTACCGATTCGCAGTCTGAGTGATACTTAGACTGCGAATTTTCTTTTGTCTGCTAAACGCATTATTTGCATCTGCAAAATCCGCATATGATATACCATCGCCCTCATATCATTTTATATGCGGTATCAGAATATCAGGCTGCAATCAGAATGCGGGGTAGTGCAATGAAACGCAAAAAAATCTCTTTATATGCCATTTGTATGCTTATGATTATCACAGCAGTTTTCGTTTCTGTATACAGACTTACTTCATCGCTGACTACATATGTAAATTCGATGGCACCGTTAAAAAAGAACACCGTGATTGTTATTGATGCAGGTCATGGCGATTTTGACCCCGGTGCAGTTTCTAACAGAGTTGAAGAGAAGGGAATCAATCTTGATATTGCGCTGTCATTAAGGGATATTTTCGAAGCTCACGGTTACATTGTAATAATGACAAGAACCGAGGATACCACACTCGCCGATAACGGACCGATTACCTCATCGTCGGCAAAAAGAGCGGATACCTGTAATCGCGTTGCTCTTGTTGATGCTCTGGAGGATTCTGTTTTGATAAGCATACATCAAAATGCTTTTCATGATCACGCTCAACACGGAACTCAGGTGTTTTACGGCACTCAAAATTCCGAAAGTGAGCTGTTGGCTGTATCAATTCAAAAAAGTGTAATTTCAAAGATGCAACCCGATAATAAGCGCGAAGCAAAAAAGGGAACAAGCAGTATCTATATACTTGTCAAAACCAAAGCTCCGACGGTTCTCGTTGAATGCGGATTTATAACCAATAATGCTGAACGCGAAAAGCTTGTTGACAGTAACTATCAAAGGCAGATTGCTTATTCAATATTTTTGGGATATACTGATTACGAAAAAAATAAGGAACAGTAAATTAAAATGGCAAATCTGAGAAGTATATATGTCTGCAACGAATGCGGCGCAAATACAAATAAATGGTTCGGAAAATGTCCTAATTGCGGTGAGTGGAACACCCTCGTCGAGGAAATTATCGAGAGGCAGCCATCATCGAAGACAAATGGCAATGCAGTTCGAAAAAAGGCTGCGCTGACATCTCTTTGCGATGTTGATATGAAAAATGAAATTCGATACACAACAGGAATCGACGAGCTTGACCGTGTGCTCGGAGGGGGTATTGTCAAGGGCTCTGTGGTGCTGATAGGCGGAGAACCCGGCGCAGGTAAATCTACCCTGCTTTTGCAGATGTGCGGCAATTTGAGTGACACGGCGCGTGTGCTGTATGTTTCGGGTGAGGAATCTGTTCATCAGCTTAAACTCAGAGCGGACAGGCTTGAAATAAACGCCAAAAACATAATGATTGCAAATGAGACGGATGTTGAGTGTGTTGCATCAACAATTGTTGAGATGAAACCTGATCTGGCTGTCATTGATTCTATCCAAACAATGAATTATGAGGCGGTTACATCATCGGCAGGCAGTGTTGCACAGGTTCGCGAATGCACTTCATTGCTTACCCGAACCGCAAAGAGCGAAGAGATACCGATTTTTATCGTCGGTCATGTTAACAAGGACGGCGCGATTGCAGGTCCGAAAGTGATGGAGCATATTGTAGATACGGTTCTCTACTTTGAGGGAGACAAGTATCTTTCGTACAGAATACTGCGCTCTGCAAAAAACCGATATGGTTCGACAAATGAAATTGGGCTTTTTGATATGACCTCACGCGGACTAAGCGGGGTTTCAAATCCAAGCTCGATGCTTCTTGACGGGCGTGACGGCTCGGTGCCCGGAAGCTGTGTTACCTGTGTGATGGAGGGAACGCGCCCAATTCTTTCCGAAATACAAACACTTGCGGCAAAAACGGGTTTTGGTACACCGCGTCGTACCGCCTCAGGGTTTGATTACAACAGAACCAATCTTCTTCTCGCAGTTTTAGAGAAAAGAGCAGGATATTTTTTGTCGGGATTGGACGTCTATATAAATGTTGTCGGAGGACTGCAAATGAACGAGCCGGCAGTGGATTTGGCGGTTGCGGTCAGCATTGTTTCGGCAGTTACCGACAGACCCGTACCAAAGGAACTGCTTGCATTTGGAGAAATCGGACTTGGCGGGGAAGTTCGAGCGGTCACAAATCCGGTATCGAGAATTTATGAGGCTGAACGTCTCGGCTTTACAAAGTGTCTTATACCAAAAGCCTGTCTCAATAAAATAGATACAAAAGATTTCAAAATAGAAATTATCGGCATTACAAGTGTCAGGGAAATTGTGAAAGTTCTGAATTCCGATGATAAAAGGTAATTTTGTAAAATATCCCAATCTGCCCGTTAACGATGTAAATACGGTCATTGCCTCCACGGCTGACACGGCGTCGGCAGAAGCAATCGAATCGCTCGGAATAACCATACTCAAATCCGAGCGCAACTCGCTTATACAAGGCGCTACAGCTTCACATGCGGATATGATTGCGCTCCACCTCGGCAAAAACAAAATTGCAATTGATTCAGGACAAACATCATTGATTTGCAGCTTAAAAGCACTCGGCTTTGATATAGAATTTTATGAGAAGCTTGGGGGATCATACCCTCAAGACTGCTGCCTTAACAATTTAGTTATAGGCAATGACTTTATTTGCGGAAAGCGCAGCAACATGTCAGTTTCCGAATATATTAACAGCCGCGGATTTTGCATTCACCCTATATCTCAGGGATATGTGCGATGCTCCACCGCGGTAGTTGCGAAAGATGCGGTAATTTCAGCCGACAAATCCGTATTGGCGGTCTGTAAAGATATCGGAATTGACTGCTTACCGATTCCTCCCGGGGAAATACGTCTTGAGGGCTACGATTACGGATTTATCGGAGGATCATGTCTTAAGCTCAACGCCAATACACTTGCGTTTTTCGGTAAAGTCTCTGCATTGAGCTATTTTGATTCAATGAGATTGTTTTGCAAAAAGCACAATGTCGAAATTGTCGAATTGGGCAGCGGACCTGTAAGCGATATAGGCGGAGCACTTCCTATTATTGAAAATGCGTAATGATTTTGTGTCTTTGATTACAAAAACGGCTGTAACACCTTTATTCGTGTTACAGCCATTTTTGATGATAGATATGTATTCGAAAACTACTCAACCTCACCCGAGGTTCTGGCATAATGAAAAATATATTGCTGGGCGATACCGGCGATTGGCTTTGCAAAGTCCGGCAGACCGCAGGGAAACAACTGGGTCATCGCCTTTTTCATCCAGACATCAACAGGAAAAGCCTCATAGCGTCCGGCTCCGAAAAGCATAGTGCAGTCGGCAACCTTAGGGCCGACGCCCTTTATCTTCATTAAAACAGAACGCGCTTCGTCTATAGGGGCATTTCTTATAATCGCCTCATCAATCTCTCCGCGAGCAACTTTTTGAGCGGCATCAATTATATACCTCGCCCGAAATCCGCTTCGAAGCGGAGCAAGATCATCCGGGGCTTTCTCCGCTAATACCTCAGCCTCCGGAAAACTGTAAAATCCGTCGCAATTCTCGCCAAAACACTCGCACAAACGGTCAATAATTTCTGTAATTCTCGGTATATTGTTATTTTGAGAAATTATGAAGCTGCACAGCGTCTCCCAAAAAGGCTGTTTCATTATTCGGATACCCTGCGCATAGGTAATGGCAAGCTTCATAGTATTATCTTGTGACAAAATTCGTTTATATGCGGAATAATCCTCATCAAGCCCAAGATATTCTATAAACCAATCATCGCAATCCTTTTGGGTTACACCATCAAAAAAAAGTTTGCCGTCCGACTGTGTTATACAGATTTGTTTTTTGTTTACTACTCCTATGTATTTATTCTCTTCTATTGGCTTCCATCTGAAGCACTGACCGCAGGACAGTGTTTCACCGAGTGAAAAATCCAATTTATCAACGTCAAACTCAATCATGCATTGTTACCTTTCAAGAACTTATTTACAGCAGCTGTTTACGCCGTGCTGCAAGCTGAAATATATTATAGTTACATCTTCATTATATCACAAATTTATTTTTTAAATAATAAATTCCCAATGCATATAGTTTGTAAACTGTTCAAGCTTGATATTATTATCGACAACTTGTTCTGTGCGCTAATTTCTTTATACGCAAGGTTCGTCGATACGACAAATTATTACATCCGTATTTGTCAAAATTCAATTAAATGTCCTAATTGACTCAATGGTTTAAAACTGCCTGTTATGTTCAAAAAGATTGACATGCAGTTGAAAATGCGGGTATTGTAATTCATAAACAGTAAAATTAGTGCCTGTTAGGGGGACTTATTAACATCTTCAACCGACTTTTCAACATCGCAAATGAATAAAACATCACTACTGCTCGTATAGACTTCTTTGAATCTGTAAAAAAATAATTCTTGACATCGGTTGTAATGCCGTTTAAAAAAGAAACAATATCCCTGTATAACAAATGAGGGGGTAAAGTAAATGAAAGGTCTGAACCGAAAGGTGATTGAAATAGTCGAGACAAATTCAGATTTCATTGACCGAGTGATTGTAATATTAAAGCCCGGCGTTTCCGGTGTCGGTGTGAGAAACAACAATGAGCAAATAGAGGGGTATATCAGCAATCTGATATGCAGGAAAAAGCGCACTGCCATATATGTTGCAGGAGGAATAGCAGCGGCGCTTGCTTTGCTTGCCCTCATTCTCATTGTGCTTATTTAAAGACAAAGCTTTATTACCGCAACTATTGCTTTGATTAATTCGCGGAATGTGGTACAATATACCAGATAATACGATAGAAATACAAAATAACAATTCGAAATGCTGAGGTGCGCTCTGTGCAGGATAATTTTAATGATAATGACAATTCAAATGATATAGTTTTCGGTAAAAACAGTGTTGTTGAGGCGCTGAAAAGTGTTGATTCAGCGGATACGCTGTACTTATCTGCTGATGACAACGATAAATCAATCAGCTACATTGTTGCAATGGCAAAAGAAAAGGGTGCGGTAGTTAAAAAGATACATGCGTCAAAAATGAATAAGATATGCTCCAGTGAAAGGCATCAGGGGGTCGCGCTGTTGTGCCCACTGTGCGAATATTGCACGATTGACGATATCTTTGCAATTGCCGAGCAGCGAGGCGAACAGCCGTTCATGGTGATTGTAGACGGAATAGAAGATCCGCACAATCTCGGCGCAATTATCAGAACTGCGGAATGTGTAGGTGCACACGGTGTTGTTATTCCGAAGCGTGGAAACTGCACGGTTACATCAACCGTTCACAGAGCTTCGGCAGGTGCATGCAGCTGCATCAAAATAGCGAAAATAGGCAATCTTGCCTCTGAGATTAAAGAGATAAAAAAGCGCGGAGTATTTTGTTATTGCGCTGACATGGACGGTCAAAATTGCTACCGTGCGGATTTGACGGGACCCGTTGCTCTGATAGTCGGCTCTGAGGGTTTCGGAGTATCACGGCTGGTAAAAGAGTTGTGTGATGTAACGGTTTCAATTCCCATGAAAGGGCAGATTAATTCTCTCAACTCATCGGTGGCGGCAGCTGTTCTAATGTATGAATTTTTGAGACAGCGTTCAACCAAGGTATAAATCAGGAGGCAGCGACTTATGGATGACAGTCAGAGCAGAAGTGAGCAGCTCGAAGAATTGCTGAAAGAACTTCGCCAAAAAAGATTGGCTCAAACTATGGAGCTTGAGCAGATTAAGGCTGAATACCTAAATGACCCATCTAAGCCGATTCAGTCTATTTCATCGATATTGCCAAACAGGTCAGGGGTTTCCTCTGCCCAAAAAGGCAATTCAGATACGCAACCGCGTCAGCCACAGAACCCGTCATTTACTCCGCAGCGAGTTGTTCCGCCTAACAGTGGTGTAAAACCGTCGGGGACAAATACACAATATACATCGCTTCAAATATCAGAGCAAAGAGAGCAAGAGCAAAAGCTGCTTGCTGCCGAGCGCGCAAGACGGGAAGCGCAAATCTCACAACAGCAGTTTTCTGAAAAAAATAAAAAATCTGCAAATATATCCGGAAATCAGAACATATCGACTGCCGCTAATCAGGCAAGGTCAGAGGATGAGCGCATTAAGCAGGCAGAGCTGCGCAGACAGCAATTGTTATCATCGCAAAGGCAGCAGAAAAGTGTTGATACCAACCGCAGTGCGGCAAAGCAGAGACCTATTATGGAAACGATTCAATTTGACATTCCAAAAGACCAAAAGCCCGCTTTTACCACTTTTGCAAATGCAGAACAGACTCCCGATAATTATACCGAATCAAAAAAATCCGTTATTGAAAAAGACTCTTCGGAAGAATCTTTACATCAAAGGCATACTTCAACCCACGATAAGCGCTCTATACTCGGAAATCTGGTCTCGGAAAACCCGGAGTCGGATTCCTTTCAGTTTGACCCCATCAATAAGGATATGCTCGCACCGACAATTGAACGCGGCGTTGATGTTATTCCGACTGACTTAAACCAGATAAACAGAAATACAAAAGACATTTTGATTCCCGAACAAAAACGTGAATATACGGAAAATCACCCGCTGTTTACTCAAAACTTTACAACCGAAAACTTAATTCCCGAGGAACAGCGATCTTCCTCAAAGCGCAGACCTTCCTCCTCCGGCGCACAATCAAACAACGAGCATACAATGTCGTCGGCCATCCATACAAAGAGCAATGAAAAAAAAGGTGTATTGAACGTCAAAGAGAATGTTGACGACAATTTTCGTGAATTTTTCGGAGACACTGTCATTATCGACCGTGAATCCTTAAACGACAAAGCAAAACGTCAGAGGAAAATCAAGGACTTTGTTCTGGCTGATAAAGAGGGCGAGGTCGGCGGGCCGGTATTTGAGGATGAAGAAGAGATTGAACAGGATAATGCCGTCGAATATCGTTCTGATGAGGACACGGAACATGTTCTCAATCAGCTGACTTCGGATAAAAGCAAAAGCTTGGTAAAAACAATAACAGCAGGAGCGGTTGCGTTTGTGCTGTTGATTCTGAACATAATGGCAGAATTTGAAATTCTTCCTGATTTTATTTCACAGCCCTTAACATTTTACGCTTTAAATCTGCTGCTTTTGCTGATACCGATCGGAATGTGCGCAAGAGCAATTTTTGTTGGCTTCGGAAGACTTGTGACATTCAAAGCAGATGAAAACTCGGTTATCGCGTTCTCTTGCATTGCGTCACTTGTTGAAAGTGCCGTTTTAATGTTTACGGCAAAGGACGATGCTGTTTCAGGCGCCTGCGCCTGTGTTGCGGCTGCAGCTCTGTTTTTCAATCAACTTGGGGTTCTCCTCAAAAACATGCGCATTTTGTACAGCTTCCGCACAGTCTCGGAAAGCTATGAAAAATACTCTTCTGCAGTATTGGACGATCAGAACTTCACGCGGCGCCTTGCACGTGAGCTCGAAATAAGCAGTCCGACAGTTTTGATAAAAAGAAAAACCGGTTTTACTGATAATTTTATTCCACATTCATATTCATCGGCAAATGTGGACAAGGGCGTTTCGCTGATGGCATCCATTGTTTTATTTCTGAGTATTTTGTGTGGTGCGGTCGGATTGTTTAAAACCTCTGAAATTTCGTCATTGGTGCGTTTTATGGCGCTCAGTGCAGCATTTATGGCACCATTTGTCTCAACGCTTGCCAGTTCTCTTCCTATTTACTGCATGCAACGGTTTTTGTCAAAGTTCGGTGCCGTTATGCCCGGATACAGTGCCGCAGACGAAATATGCAATGCAAACTGCGTCGTACTTGAAGGTCGCGAGCTTTTTCCAAAAGGAAATGTCCTTCTCCATGGCATCAAAACCTTTGAGCGAGAGAGAATAGACAAAGCAATTTTGTATGCAGCGTCGGTGATTGTTCAGTCGTGTGACACAATGTCACACATGTTTATGAATGTAATTCAAAATAAGACCGAAATGCTCTATCAGGTTGACAGTGTAGAGTATGAGGGTGGTCTCGGATACAGCTTTTGGATAGACAAAACCCGCATTCTTCTCGGCACCCGAGAGCTGCTTAAAGCACATGAAATTGAGCCTCCGTCACTCGATTATGAAAACAGATACACAAAGACCAGTTCGCGGGATGCACTTTATCTGGCGGTTGCAGGCAAGCTTTACGCTATGTTTGTTATAAGCTATGCTCCAAATGCCGAGGTTGAGAGCGCATTAAAAAGCTTTGAGCGCGAGGGAGTCAGCATTCTTGTTCACACACGTGACTTTAATATAACCCCCGAAAAGATAACAAGACTCTATCATATTCCGCAAAATATGGTATCTGTGGTGCATGAGGGAGATATTGCTGATTTAACAAAAAAGACCGAATATGTCGGTCATTCTCCTTCTGCTCTGACCCATATCGGTTCACTTACCTCATTTGTAAAGGGAATCATAGCATGCTATAACGTTCGTTCATCGGTAAAAATGTCAACTGCTATTGAGCTTGCCTGCATGATTTTGGGCACAGTGGTTGCTGTTGTTCTCAGTCTGATGGGACTGATAACTACAATCGGAGTTGTTTCGGTTTTGCTCTTTCAAGTTATTTGTTGTTTGCTGATGTCAATAGTTGTTTCTGCGCACAGATATTAACAGTTGTTCAATATGCACAATTAAAACGCGGGTAATTCTACCCGCGTTTTTTCTTTTTATGACAATTAATACTTTTAAATTTTAAGCTAATGTGTTAATATTTATAAGTACTGTTTTTCAAAACTGTGCAACATTCATAATTGACACTACTTAGGGGGACTGAATCACTATGGCCTATGCTCCGGACAAAATCAGAAACGTTATGCTTGCCGGTCACAGCGGCAGCGGTAAAACCACATTGGCAGAAGCTCTTATGTACATTACTAAAAGTACGGATAGACTCGGCACAATTGCAGACGGAAACACTGTTTCCGACTTTGACCCCGAGGAAATTCGCCGAAAGGCTTCAATATCAACCGCTCTGGCACCTTTCGAATACAAAGAATGCCATGTTAATCTTATAGATGTTCCGGGGCTTTTTGATTTTGAGCTTGGTAACTATGAGGGCATTAAAGCTGCCGACTCGGTTATTATCTCAATTTCAGCGCGTTCGGGTGTTGCGGTCGGTACACACAAAGCATTCAAAATTGCAAAACGAAATAACAAGGCAAAGATGTTTTTCATTGGAAAAATGGCAATGGAGCATGCCGACTTTTTTAAGGTTTTTGACGCTCTCAAAGAGCAGTTCGGCAACTGCGTCTGTCCTGTAATGATGCCGATAACCGAAGAGGGGAAACCCACGGTTTATGTTGACCTGCTTCAAAAAAAGGCATTTACATATAACAATGGAGTCGAAACCGAAGTTCAGATGCCGAAATCCAACGAGCGCATGGATCAGCTTCTGCTTGCTATCAACGAGGCTGTAGCCGAAACAGATGATGCTCTTATGGACAAGTTCTTCAATGATGAGCCGTTTACTGACGAAGAAATTGTAAAGGCTGTTCGCAGCGGAGTGAAAAGCGGAATAATTGCACCTGTTGTATGCGGAGACAGCACGACACTTGAGGGTATGATAATAGTACTTGAAGCTATACGCAAGATGCTCCCGTCTCCCGCCGATGTCGGTGAAACTGTTGTGGAGGATATGAACGGCAATGAAACAAAGGTCTCATATGATCCCGACGGCCCGCTTGTTGCATATGTATTTAAAACTGTTGCCGATCCGTTTGTCGGCAAGCTGTCATATGTAAAGGTGCTTTCGGGCAAGCTTACAACCGATGCTCCGCTTATTAATTCAAGAAGCGAAGAACAGGAAAAAGCCGGAAAGCTGCTGTTCCTTAAGGGTAAGAAGCAAATTGAAACCAAGGAAATCAGTGCAGGTGACGTCGGAGCAATAACGAAGCTCGTAAATGTAAAGACAGGCGACACGCTCTGCCACGCAGACAAGCTTTATAAAGCAAGCACAATTAATTTCCCGAAACCGAGTATGACTATGGCAATAACGACTAAAATCAAGGGCGATGAGGGTAAAATTGCGACGGCACTTCAAAAGCTGATTGACGAGGATCCTACGCTGCATTACAAGGTAGACAGTGAAACAGTGCAGCAGGTTATTTCAGGACTTGGCGAACAGCATCTTGACGTTGTAGCCAGCAAGCTGAAATCGAAATTCGGCGTTGAGATTGAACTTACCCCTCCGCGTGTTGCGTTCAAGGAAACAATACGTGCAAAAGCAGAGGCAGAGGGAAAGCATAAAAAGCAGTCGGGCGGTGCAGGTCAATACGGCGTTGTGCAAATCCGATTTGAGCCGTTGACAGACGGCACAGATTTTGAATTTGTCAATGCGGTTGTAGGTGGTGTTGTTCCGAAGGAATATATTCCCGCAGTTGAAAAAGGACTTAGAGATGCAATGAAACACGGCGTTCTGGCGGGATATCCGATGACCGGTATACGCGCCACGCTGTTTGATGGAAAATATCATCCTGTGGATTCAAAGGAAGTCGCGTTTAAAGCTGCTGCGCGCCTTGCGTACAAGGCAGCCTGTGCGCAGGCAAAGCCGGCTATTCTCGAGCCGTTGGGCACACTCAAAGCAATGGTTCCCGACGCAAACACCGGCGATATCATGGGAGAAATCAACAAGCGCCGCGGTCGTGTGCTTGGCATGAATCCGTCCGATGAGGAGGGCTTGCAGCTTGTAGAGGCAGAGGTTCCGATGTCGGAGATGCATGACTTTACAACTTATATGCGCTCATCTACTCAAGGACGCGGAAAATACACGCTTGAATTCTCACGTTATGAGCCGCTTCCCGCAAATCTTGAGGCCAAAGTAATTGAGGATGCCAAGGATCTCAGAGAGGCAGAAGAAGAGTAACAGAAAAACATTTCGGAATTTTAACGGAGACGGAAAACTTTTTTAAGTTTTCCGTCTTTTTTTGAATTATGCAGCCTCTTCGCGTTGCTTTCTGATTTGGATTAAGCGTTTTAAAGCTTTCAAAATTATTATTTAACTGTTGTCAGGTTCTTTTTCACTCAAATTATCAATACTTTTAAATAATATGAGAAAAGAGGAAATCCGAAAATGAGAGGTCTGAAGTTAATTGCAATTGCAGTGCTTTTATCGCTTGTGATTTTTGTAATCGGGGGCTGCGGGCTGATTGAAAAATCGCCATTGCCCGAAAATGCACAGGACATATTGTCTGCTCAAATATTTGAACAGACTGCGACACCCAAATTAGCACCGGAAAATTATATAAGAGCCATATGGGTCAGCTATCTGGACCTACAGGACATTATTTCAAGTGACGAAGCTGCCTACAAACAAAATATCAATGAGATGTATGAAAATCTTGAATCAATCAAAACAACCGATGTGTTTTTTCAAGTGCGTGCATTTGGCGAAAGCTTATATCGCTCAGAGGTTTTTACGTTAACAAATTCGCTTTATTCATCATATTCCGTCGAAACCGATTATCTCGGGTATGCAATTGAGCAAGCACATAGCCGCGGCATGAAAATACACGCATGGATAAATCCGTACAGATTAGGAGCGTCAGACAGCAAATCTACAATCGAATTTTGCAATTCGATAAATGAAAAATCGCCCGGATCAATAAATGAATTCGATGGGCGGATGTGGATAGACCCCTCCAGCAAAGCAATGAATGAACTCAATATAAATTATATCGGCGAGCTGATGCAAAAGTTTTCATTTGACGGTTTGCACTTTGATGATTACTTTTATCCCACAACCGACGAAAAATTCGATGAGTACAGTTATTCGCAATATAAATCGGAAAACGGGACGTTGCCTCTTACTGAATGGCGCAGAAGCAATGTATCTGAATTCGTTAAAGCCGCAAATGCAAAGGTCAAGGAATCAAGAGAGGGCACGCTATTCGGGGTAAGTCCTGATGCTTCGATTGAACGAGATATGAACAGGCATTATGTTGATGTCAAATCGTGGTGTTCAAGCAATGAATATATCGATTATATCTGTCCGCAGATATATTTCGGATATAACAATCAAACCATGCCTTTTCTGACGACTCTTACCGACTGGTCTGAGCTCTGTACAGAATGTGACCTGATTGTCGGCTTGAGTTTTTATAAAACCGGCAGACCCGACACATATGCAGGGACAGGGGAAAGCGAATGGCTTGAAAATTTAGATATAATATCTCGGCAGTATTTGGATTCGCTCGAATTCACAAATTGCAGCGGCATAGCACTGTTTAGATATAACTCGGTTTTTAATCCGACTGATGATGCTGCGACCTTTGCTCAAGTTGAGCTTTTCAATCTTCAAAAAGTATGTTGAGGTGCCGCTAAATGAATACAACCAATAGACCGGCAGATATAAAGGGAGACAGCTGTTTGAAAACACAGGTGATATCGGCGCTAATTATAATTCTTGTTTATTTTGCGCTAAAGCTGTTTTTTCCGAATCTGTATGATGGGGTGAAAAAAGTATATTTTGATATAACGCAGCAGCCTCCGCTATATACGCTTGACGATATACAAAAAATAAGCAGGCAAGTTTTCGCATTTGTAACGGATATTTCAAAATGATATGTTTTTACATCAAATCGACAAGAGTTTCCATTTCAATCTGGTTTTTTGCTCTTATCAGTGTATGTATATTACTCAGGCAAGACAGCTTTTTAATTGAAACCGGTGTATTCATTGCCGCACATGAGGTGGGGCATCTTTCTGCGATGCTGTTGTGCAAAAAAAGAGTCGAGAGTGTTAGCTTGTTTACGGGAAGACTTGAGATAAAGCCTTGTACTAATCTTTTGACAAATAGAGAAGCCTTTATTATTTTGATTTCCGGATCGTCGGTAAATCTTTTGCTCGCAGTTTTATTTAGCGCTTTGCAAATGAAAAATGAAATGCTGATTAATTTGATGCTCGGCATATTCAACCTTCTTCCGGCGGGAGAGCTGGACGGCGGGCGCATATTCCGCCTTTTGCTGGAGAGTAAGCTCAGTGAAAATATCGCAAACGCGATTACTCTTGCACTGTCTTTTTTGATATCGGTTATTTTGATGAGCTTCGGATTTTTAATTTTATTTAAAAGCGTAATGAATCCCACGCTCTTAATTATTGGAATATATATTTTTGTTACAACGATTAAGAATATTCGATATACAAACTGACGCATTTTTGGTATTATAGAGGTACTAAAGAGAATAGGAAAACAAATATGCCGGACTATACGTTGGAAAAAATGCTGAGGAACGTGCAAAAGCCGGGAAGATATGTCGGCGGGGAGAGAAACGCGGTAATAAAAAACAAAGAGGATGTGAAGCTTCGCTTTGCGTTCTGTTTTCCCGATACCTATGAGGTCGGTATGTCTCATCTCGGCATGAAAATATTGTATTACATAAAGAACAACGAACCTGATATATGGTGCGAGCGTGCTTTTGCCCCATGGTTTGATATGCGAGATCAGCTGAAAAAATATGACAGACCCCTCTTTGCTCTCGAAAGCGGGGATCCGCTGAGCGAATTTGATATTGTGGGCTTTACGCTTCAATACGAAATGTCATATACCAATGTGCTGTATATGTTGGATTTAGCCAAAATTCCTCTTCTTTCAAAAGAGCGAGATGAGAGGTATCCGCTTATTGTTGCCGGAGGACCGTGTGTCTGCAATCCCGAACCAATGGCTGATTTTATCGATCTGTTTATTATCGGAGAGGGGGAGACAGTAAATCTTGAGCTGTGCCGTCTTGCGATTGTTGCAAAAGAAAAGGATTGGACAAGACACAAGATGCTCACTGAGGCATCAAAAATCAAAGGGATTTATGTCCCATCGCTATATGAGA
>JAVXQD010000016.1:0-24340 GCA_036644375.1 Oscillospiraceae bacterium | reverse complement strand
TAATTCAGATAATACAATAAAAAGCATGGACGCAATCGGAGATGCGCCTAACAGTGTTTCCAAAAGGATAGTCAGCGATTTTGATGCCGCCGCTTATCCGTCATATTTTCCGGTTCCCATGATAGAGACTGTTCATGACCGTGCGAGCATCGAAGTTTTGCGTGGCTGCGTTCGCGGCTGCCGCTTTTGTCAGGCGGGCTTTATATACCGCCCATTCAGAACAAAAAGCGCCGAGACGCTCGACAAGCAAGCAAAAGCGCTTTGCGACAGTACCGGATATGATGAGCTTTCGCTGATTTCCCTTTCAACGAGCGATCATCCCGAAATTGAGCCTTTGATGGACAGGCTTTTGGATTGGACTGAAAAGGAAAAAATCAATCTTTCACTCCCGTCCCTTCGCATTGACACACTCAGCAGTGAGCTTGTGGAAAAAATAGCTCGTGTGCGCAAAAGCGGACTCACGTTTGCCCCCGAAGCCGGTACACAGAGACTGCGAGACGTTATTAATAAAAACATAGACGAGGCAGAGATAATGCATGGCTGTGCCGCTGCTTTTGAGGCGGGGTATACCTCGGTCAAGCTGTATTTCATGATGGGTTTGCCGACCGAGACCGATGAGGATATAATCGGCATCGCAGAGCTTGCACGGCGCATTGTCGATTTGTATTACTCCATGCCCAATAAGCCACGCGGCAAGTCGGTCAATGTGAGCGTCAGTTGTGCATGCTTTATACCCAAGCCGTTTACTCCTTTTCAGTTCTTTCCTCAGGATACAATTGAGGAATTCAACCGCAAGCAAAAGCTTTTGCGTGACACCGTCAGTACAAAAAAGATTTCAATTAGCTGGCATGATGCCTCTACAAGTCTTGTTGAGGCAGTTCTCGCAAGAGGCGACCGCAGGCTTGGAAAAGCAATTCTTGAGGTCTATAATAACGGCGGGATTTTCGACAGCTGGAATGAGGGCTTTTCATTTGAACGGTGGATGGACGCCTTCAAAAGCCTTGAAATTGATCCTCTGTTTTATGCAAACCGCGCTCGCTCATTTGAAGAAATAAATCCGTGGGATTTCCTTGATTACGGAATAGACAAAAAATTTCTGATAAAAGAATATAAAAAAGCGACGAAACAGCAGATTACAACTCCAAAATGCTCTGAGAAATGCTCAAACTGCGGAATTGTAAAATTCACGGGGAGGAAATGCTTTGATTAATGTCAGACTGCACTTTTCCAAGATTTTCAATACCCGTTATATTTCGCATCTGGATTTGATGCGTACAATTACAAGAGCGGTCAAGCAGAGCGGAGTTAGTGCTTGGTTCACAGAGGGCTATAATACGCATCTGTATTTAACGTTTTCACTGCCTCTTTCCCTTGGATTTGAGAGCATATGTGAGACCTGTGATATTCGGATTCTCGACGACGAATTTGACCAGTCGGTCGCTCAAAAAATTAATGCATATTTACCATGGGGAATAGAGATATTCAACTGCAATATTGCAAAATACAAAACCGGAGATATCGGGTTTGCTCGCTATCTTATTGAGTTTGACGATATTGAATTATCCGGTGAGTTAATTGAGCATAAAATTCGGGAGCTTATTGAAAGCAGCGAGATAACTGCACTGAAAAAGACCAAAAAGGGAACGATGAGAACCATCGATTTAAAGCCAATGATACATTCTGCCGAGACTAAGCTTGAAAACAAAAAGTGCTATTTGGACATGGTGGTATGTGCCGAAAATGACAACTCATTTAATCCGATGCTGCTTCTGAATTTACTTTTCGAATCTCTCGGACGTGAGCCTGACCACTATTTGGTGAAAAGGACACAGATACTCACTAAAGAAATGATGAATTTCGAATAATTCTATTGCTTTTAAGATGTATCTATGGTATTATACTTTAGCTTGCATAAATCCTCTGGGCAACCGGCGGGGTTAATGTTGCAAAACATTAAACGGATGGTCCTCTGACAATTGCATTTGTTAAGAACATCTGATTTCACAATTTTTTAGGAGGAATCCAAATGGATGCAATCAAATTGATGACTCAGGACATGATTCGTCCCGAGCAGCACAAACTCGATGTAGGAGACACCGTCAAGGTTCACGTTCGCATCAAAGAAGGCGAGCGTCAGAGAATTCAGATTTTCGAAGGAACCGTTATCGCAAAGAAGCATGGCGGAATACATGAGACATTTACTGTTCGCCGCACAAGCTATGGCGTTGGTGTTGAGCGTGTTTTCCCGATTAACTCACCGAACGTTGAAAAGGTTGAGCTTGTCCGCAATGGCAGAGTGCGCAGAGCTAAGCTCTACTACCTCAGAGACCGTGTCGGCAAGGCTGCAAAAATCAGGCAGAAGCTCGTTTAGTAAAAATAAATGCTTTGAAGGGACAAGAAATTGTCCCTTTTTTGTTTTTTTTATGATATAACAATCTTGTATCAATTGGCAGTAAAACTAAATCGGCATTAACATAAATATCAAAATGGAGCAAAAGCAATGGAATTTGAACAGGCAAAAAATAGAATAAACGAGCTTAGGAATCAACTCGAATACCATTCCAAGCTCTATTATGAGCAGGACAATCCAAGTATAAGCGATTATGATTACGACATGCTTTTAAAGGAGCTAAACGAGCTTGAAGCGGCATTTCCACAGCTAAAATCAGAGGATTCTCCGACAGAGCATGTCGGAGGTTCTGCGGCGGCAAAGTTTTCAAAGGTAACCCATACCATTAAAATGGAAAGCCTGCAAAATGCATTTTCACATGAGGATATCGCTGATTTCGTCCGGCGCGTTGCCGAGGAAATTCAAAATGCGGAATTTGTTGTTGAGCCAAAAATAGACGGACTGTCCGTATCCCTCGAATATAAAAACGGAAAGCTTGTTCGCGGTTCAACGCGCGGTGACGGTATAACAGGGGAGGATATCACACAAAACCTGAGAACGATTCGCTCGATACCCGACATGCTTAAAAGTGCTCCGGATTTTCTTGAGGTTCGCGGCGAGGTATATATGCCAAAGGCGAGTTTTGCCGCAATTGTGGCACAGCAGCAGGCGGATGGAGACACCCCGTTTAAAAATCCTCGAAATGCCGCGGCAGGTTCGCTGCGTCAAAAGGACAGCAATGTCACAGCAAGCCGCAATCTTGATATATTTATATTTAATGTACAGCAAAGCACAAAGAGCTTTTTAACACATTCAGAAGCGCTTGATTATTTGAAATCTCTCGGATTTCATACTTCGCCGAGCTATAAAATATGCCATACCTCCGATGAGATGATGGACGAGATAATGAGGATAGGCAAAGAGCGCACCGCTCTGTCATATGATATAGACGGAGCGGTCATCAAGCTGAATTCGCTTTCTGACAGATATGTGCTCGGCTCAACGAATAAATTTCCGAGATGGGCGACAGCTTATAAATATCCACCCGAGATTAAAGCATCAAAGCTCACTTCAATAGAGGTTGCTGTAGGACGCACAGGTGTTCTCACTCCGACGGCGGTTTTTGATCCGGTCATGCTCGCCGGCTCGACCGTTTCGCGCGCCGTGCTGCATAATCAGGACTTTATAAATGAACTTGATATACGCTTGGGTGACACAATTGATGTGCGTAAAGCCGGTGACGTCATTCCCGAGATAGTAAGAGCTTATGAGCATCAGCCCGAATCACATACCTTTAAACTGCCTGAAACATGTCCCGCTTGCGGCGAGAGGGCAGAGAGATTGCTTGATGAATCAGCTCTTCGCTGCATAAATCCCGAATGTCCCGAACAGAGGCGTCGAAATATAATTCATTTTGCCTCGCGCTCCGCAATGGATATTGACGGATTGGGTGAGGCAACGGTTGATCAGCTTATATCGACCGGTCTTGTCACAAATGCGGCAGATATTTTTGAACTGAGCAGAGAACAGCTGATGTCACTTGATAAATTCAAGGATAAGTCAGCTGATAACCTTATTGCGGCAATTTCCGCATGTAAAGCCAATAACCTTGACAGACTGCTTTTTGCTATCGGTATTCGAAATGTCGGTCAAAAGGCTGCGACTTTAATATGTGAAAAATTCAATGATATGGATTCTATCATGAGCGCGCAAACCGAAACGATTTCGCAGATAGACGGTATAGGTCCGATAATAGCACAGAGTGTCGTTAAATTTTTCGGAACGCAGGGGGCGCTCGATTTGGTTAATCGCCTAAAAGAGCTCGGACTTAACATGAATTATAAAAGCTCAAGGCAATCAAATATATTTGAGGGAAAAACCTTTGTCGTTACAGGAACACTTGAGACCCTGTCTCGTGATGAGGCAAATGCACTCGTTGAGAGCAACGGAGGAAAAGCCTCAGGCTCAGTTTCAAAAAAGACAAGTTATGTGCTGGCGGGAGAAAATGCGGGCAGTAAACTTGCTAAAGCTCAAGAGCTTGATGTTGCGGTGTTATCCGAACAGGAGTTTTTGGATATGCTCAGATAGCACTCACGTGAGACAAATTACACAAAGCAGATTTGCTATGCGAACCGTAATCATGAAAATACATGCTACAGCAAATGTTCATGCCTGCGCTGACCTCAATTTGGATTTTTTACATTGCCGATTTTTTTCGTAAAATATATATAGTTATAAATTCTGAGCGCCCATGTTGATGCATGGGCGCTTTTTTGTTCTAATGCTTGTCTTGTTTAAATATACTGTGATAGCTGATAAACGGAAGTGAAGTCAATGAATGGATTGAAATGCATTATAGATAAACTGCCGTCCAAATACAGAAGATGTTTTGAAAAGTCCGGTTCGGGCAGCTTAAACTCAATAACAGAGATAAGATTCAGAGTCCTCAGACCCTGTGTCCTGTCAACAAGGCGTGAGCTTCTGTTTTTATCAGAGAGAGGGCTATCGCCGATATTGACTGCCGACTGCGTCGTAACAGGTACAGATGAAATCAGCGACATAATTTCGCGATTGTGTGAATATTCGGTTTTTTCGCATACCGAGAGCATATCTCAGGGCTACATAACCATATTGGGCGGCCACCGTGTGGGTATTTGCGGAAGTATGAATTCAAATGGAAAAATAGACATTGGCTCAATAAGCTCCATTAATATCAGAGTTGCAAATGAGGTTCATGGCTGTGCGTCAAGAATATTCGAGCAAACTCAGCAGAACGGATTATCCTCGGTACTGCTTGCAGGTTCACCGCTGTGCGGCAAGACAACACTCGCGCGGGATTTTGCGAGAATAATATCAGGTGAGCCGCATTACAAAAAATGCACTATCATTGATGAGCGAGGCGAGATTGCCGCGGTTCACGGAGGAATACCGAGCTTTGATATAGGGGTGTGTTCGGATGTTATTGACAGATTTGATAGAAAATCCGGCTTTGAGATAGCGCTCAGAACACTCAGTCCGCAAGTTGTGGTGTGTGATGAAATAGGTCTGTGGGAGGATTTCGGCCACTTTGTCGCATGTGAAAAAAGCGGTGTTAAGCTTGTTGCAACGGCGCATGCGGGAAATCTCAACGAACTGAAAAAAAAGGAAAATATCTGGCAGGCAATCGAAAGCGGAATTTTTGATTATATAGTATGTTTACAGCCTTACCCAAACACAGGAATAATAAAAAATATCTATAAGGTGGTATGAGAAATGAAAATTATCGGTGCATTGTTTATTGTTGCGGCTTCCTTTGTTTTTGGCTTTATGAGACGTTCCGGATACTTAAAGGAGGAGCTGCTTTTAAAAAAGCTTTCCGAGCTGCTGTATGAAATCAGAGATAATATTGAATTCAGGTCAAATGCACTCAAGGATGTAATTATCAACTGTGCGGTAAACGACAAATATGCGGATTTGGATTTTTTACCGCTAACGCTGGAAAAGCTTGATTCGGGAGCAACACTAAAGGTGGCAATAACCAATGCATTCGAGGAATCGGATTGTGCTGCAAAGCTCAAAAAGAGCGAAGGACTTGAGCTTATTGAGCTTTTCACAAGCATGGGAAGTGATGTGGAAGACGTGGTAATACAGAATATAGACTATGTAATTTCAAGATTGAATGAAACAAAGCAGCAGTTATCAGAACAAAACAAAAAGCAAAAGGGATATTATGAAACGCTGTACACTCTGGCAGGTGCGGCAGCTGCTGTTGCTTTACTGTAAAGATAACGGATTCATATTAATGATAAATTCAGGCAATTGATTTTGAGAACGCTATAAGGAGAAAAAACAGTGGATGTCGATTTTATCTTCAAGGTTGCCGCGGTTGGGATAATCGTTGCGGTTTTAAATCTTGTGCTGACACGTGCGGGTCGAGAGGAACAGGCCATGATGACAACGCTTGCGGGACTTATTGTTGTTTTAATGATGATCATCAGTAAAATAAACGATTTGTTTCTAACCGTTAAAAGCGTTTTCGGGCTATGATATATGGAGAACTCTGTCTTTTCTATCATAATAATTATTCTGATTGCGGCGGTGTTTTGCCTTGTGGTAAAAAAGCGCAATCCCGAGCAGGCGTTTGCAATCACTCTCGCTTGTATAACCGTGATTGGCACTTATCTTCTCTCTGAGGCGGCAAAGCTGATAGAACATCTGAAAAGCATATCGGAGATTGTTAATGAGCAGAACTTTGAATGCGTAATAAAATCGGTCGGAATCTGTATTCTGGCACAAATAGCCTGTGACTCCTGCTCGGATTTCGGACAAACAGCGCTTGCCGGAAAAATAGAGCTGGCGGGGAAATTGACTATATTGATTATCTCTCTCCCTCTGCTTGATACACTGATATCTATAATTCAGGGATTGATAACATGAAATGTTTAAAAAGAACCATAGCTGCTGTAATTACCGCAATGGTCCTCATGTTGATTCCATGTTTTGTGTTTGCTGCAAATGAAAATCCGGATGAGTTTGAAGCAGATACGAAAAAGGCAGCTCTTGAAAACGCTCCGGATTCTGTGAAAAATTATTACAGCTACAATACGGAACGCCAAAACAAAAACACATTTTCATTTAGGGATATCGCGGAAATAGTAAAAGAAGAGCTGGGCGACAGGGAAGAACTTATGAAGACACCCGTGACGATTTTCGGATTGGTCATTGCGGTTTGCCTAATGTATTCAATCCTGACAGGAATGACCTCGGTGCGTATAATGCCCCAGAATATCACGGTTAAGGTGTCGGTGTGTATCGCTGTTGCGCTGACTGTTTCCGCGGGAGTTATAAATTTACTTCAAACAACACTTGCAACTATTGAGACAAGCCGAAAATTTGTACTTGGATTTGTTCCTGTTTTCAGCGGAATTATGATTTCAGGCGGCAGCATCGGCTCGGCGGCGCTCTACGGTTCGGCGCTTATCGGCCTGTCAGCTGCAATATCGGAAATTGTAGCTCTGATAGTAAAGCCACTCATCGGAATAATGATAGGTCTATCAGTGGTCGCCGGAATCTATGACAATGGGTTCTATTCGCTGGTGTCGGCAATAAAGCGCACGGTAATGTGGATACTTGGCATATCAACAAGCGTTTTTTTAGGGCTGGTTAAGCTGCAGACGATAGTTGCCTCAAAAGGCGACAGCTTCGCGTTCAGGACATCTCGATTCATTGTTGGAAGTGCAATTCCGGTAATCGGTTCCTCTGTTTCCGAAGCGCTCAGCACCGTTACCGGCGGACTTTCGGTAATTAAAAGCACAACAGGAATAATAGGAGTGATATCTTTATGTGCGATTTTTATTCCTCAGATAATAAATTGTGTCCTAAGCGGGATGTCTTTATATTTCGCATCGGTTATCGGCGAGATGATAGGTGCGGCAGAGCCTGCAAATGCAGTACGTTCAATCAAATCATGCATTGATATTATGATTGCGGTATTAGCGCTTTATTTTATGATTATCGTGATATGCACAGCTGTTATGATGAATGTGGGGGTCAACGCATCTTGATTGATTACTTAAAGGATTTCGGATTTTTGGTATGCACGAGCGCGATAATAATCGGCGTTTTTAACGCTCTGGTGCCAAACAAGGCTCTCGGAAAAACAGTGAGAATCATTTTGGGCGTCTACATGGCGCTCGTTATTGTCGCTCCGTTTGCGCGCGGAGAAATAGACATTGATACGGATATGCTCGATAGGGTGTTAAGCAGCACGGAGCAGGAGAGCATAACGGCTCAAGCGTACGACGAATTGATTTTGAATGAAACGGAGAAAAACATTGAGCTCGGTGTTGCAAGCTTGTTAAAGCATAATTTTGACGCATATACCGATTCTGTTTCCGCAAGCGTTAATATTGATGAAAAAGGAAGCATATACTGTGACAGGTTGATAATAGTTCTGGATAAAAAATATATGGAACAGCAAAGCGGTATATCGCAATTAATTGAACAAAACTGCGGCGCAGTTCCGGTCTTGGAGTTTTTTGATTGACTATGGAAAACAACAATACGCAAAAGAAAAGCATTTTGGCAAATGTAAAATTCAAGAACAAAACCGCTGTACTGTCAGCTTGCGTTGCGGTGGTCGGTCTGCTTTTAATTTTATTGGGTGAGGGCTTTGCAAAAAGCAACGCGGATTTAAAGACGGATTTGCCTAATGAGAGTGAATATAACACCGAATATGTTTCATCCTTGCAGGAGAGCTTAAAGAGCTTCATTTCTCAGATTGACGGAGTAGGCAAAATCGATGTTCTCGTTACATTGGAAACGGGGGTTCGATATATTTACGCAACCGAACAAAAAACGAGCGATGACAACAACTATTCGCAATCCGATAATATGAACAGGAAAACCAGCTCTGAGACAACAGTTGTTGTTATTGACGGTGAGAACGGAAAAGCTCCTGTACTGTTGCAGCGGATTGAACCTGTTGTTATGGGAGTTGTAGTGGTATGCGAGGGCGCCAACAGCGCCGAAGTCAGGCAGGCGGTTACCGAAACCGTTACGACCGTGTGTGGAATCGGCTCAAACAGAGTTACAGTTACTAAAAAATCTTAAATCAGATATTCGGAGGGCGCGAGATGAAAGGACCGACTTTAATCAGAAAACAAATCACAATGGTGGCGCTTGTCTTTGCGCTTGCGCTTGCGGTATATCTAAATTGGCGATTTGCGCAGACAAGTGACGGCTCACTTCCCGTTACAGAGGTGCTGGCCTCACAGGCAGGTGAAGACTCGGTTAAACCTGAGGATGCCGAAAAATACTATGGAGAAGCGCTCTTTGTGTCAACAGATGAAAATAGCTACACCGAAGATTATTTTACAGAGGCTCGTTTAACACGCTCAAAAACAAGGGATGAATCGCTTGACACACTTCAAAAATCGCTCAAAAAAACAGAGCTTACCGAAGCCGAAAAAGCACAGCTAACATCTCAGCTTACCAAAACAGCCTCGGCAATTGCAGTTGAGGGGGCTATTGAGTCCCAGGTTAAAGCAAAAGGATTTTCCGATTGTGTGGCATTTCTAAATGGAGAAAAGGTGAAGATTGTCGTGAAGTCCGGCTCGGCAGGACTCAGCGCAAGTGAGGTTTCTCAAATAAAGGAGATTGTGATTGATGAATGTAAAATAAATGTTGAGAACATCAACATTTTAGAGATTAAATAGCCGAAAAGCTATAATGTCCATATTCTATCATCATTAAGCTAAGCCGAGGGATATGTTTATCGTATCGTTCGGCTTTGCTATGCCTGATACCTTGCCCTCTAAGTAGGTCTTATGCCATTTTTCAAACCATCTCATTGCATTGGGCAAACGGCTGTGTATAAAGGGCACGCCGCAGTTCAAAAGGGAAGGATAAATATCAAAATTATGTCAATGACTATGAGCAATCACTTTTTTCTCTTTCATAAATATAGATTTTGGAAATTGATTTTAATAGTTGTATATTATTCATCAAAATGTTATAATCTCTTAAAAGGAGGGCGTTTTGATGGAAATGGAAAACTCATACCAGACTCCGGGAAATCTAAAAATTTCACAGGATGTTGTAGCTTCAATCGCAAAGTTCGCAACGCTTGAAATAGATGGTGTTGAAAGCGTATCAACAGGTAATTTGGGAGTAAAGGGATTAATAACCAAGACTAATTATGTAAAGCCGATTAAAGTCGAACTTTTGGACGAAGTTGTGAACGTTGAAATAAACGTCGTTGTAAAGCACGGCGTCAAGATACAGCAGGTCGCAAATGCAATTCAGCAGAATGTCAAAAATGCCATTCAGAGCATGACAGGGCTCGCTGTTGCACGTGTGGACATCATAGTAGCAGGCATTACGCTTGTAAATGAGAATGTTTCAACCGACAAAAAGTAACAACAAGCCCTCCATTAGTTTAGCCTAACGGAGGGTCTTGTTTTTGTGTGAAAAGGAATTGTATTTTATGACAAGACGCGAATCAAGAAAAGCCGCATTTTCTCTTGTGTTTCAGCTTCCGGTTAACGAGCTGAGCTATGGGGAGCTTTTGGATATTTCAAGTGAGGACGAAGAAATTGTGCTCGATGATTTTTGCCTTGAAATAGTTAAAAACACTGTGGATTGTCTTCTCCAAATCGATGAGGAAATTAAGCCGCATCTAAAAAAGTGGACAATTAACCGTCTTCCAATGGTTTCTCTTGCAATTTTGAGAATCAGCTGCGCTCAGCTTATGTATATGACCGATCTTCCTGACAGTGTCGTAATCAATGAGGCTGTTGAGCTTGCAAAAGAATTCGGCAACGATGATGAATATGCTTTTGTAAACGGAACATTGCGAAGCATTAATAACTCTCTTAAAGGAATTACGGCGGTGGAACAGGACTGATGTATTATCTCGGCATTGATTCAAGTAATTATTCAACAAGTCTTTCTATATTCGATTCTGACCAATACAGAGTGGTGGCCGCTCAAAAAATGATGCTTGAAGTGAAAGTAGGCAGTACAGGTCTCAGACAGAGCGATGCCGTCTTTTCACATGTGAAAAATATGCCCACAGCGTTCAAAGCTCTGTTTAACGGGGTCGGCTGTCCAAAGCTTTCGGGTATAGGGGTTTCGGTTCGCCCGCGCGACATATCAGGCTCATATATGCCCTGCTTTCTTGTCGGTCAAGCGATTGCACATTCAATTGCCGCCACCCATGAAATTCCTGTTTTTGAATTTTCTCATCAGGCGGGTCATATAATGTCGGCACTGTTCGGGACAGGACTGTCAAAGGAACGCAGTCTTGAATTTTTGGCATTCCATGTCTCAGGAGGAACTACAGATGCTCTCGACTGCGCACTTTCAGAGAATAAACTGTCAATAACCGCGTCAGCGTCATCTCTTGATCTTTTTGCAGGTCAGGCTGTCGACAGGGTCGGTAATATGCTTGGTCTGTCATTTCCGTCGGGTGAATATCTCTCTGCCCTTGCGGAGAAATCCAATTGCAGCCAATATATGAAGCCTTTGCTCAAAGGCTGTGATTGCTGCCTTTCCGGACTGCAAAACAAGTGTCAAAGGCTTTTTGATGATGGTGCTTCACGCGAGGATATTGCGAGATATTGCCTGTTATCCATAAGTGCCACTATTGAGTCTATGACAAAAAAGCTTACAGCGAATTCTCCCGACAAAATAATTGTATTTGCAGGCGGCGTGCTTTCGAGTTCAGTAATACGCGCTGAGCTGTCACATAAATTTGAAACTGCACATTTTTGTGAGCCGGTGTCTCTGTCTTCCGACAATGCTGTCGGCGTTGCATTACTTGCTGCCAAGGAAATGGAGCATATATGAAAGAGAGCATAAGCGTAAGTGCTTTAAATAGATATGTTAAGGTTTTACTTGAAACAGATGAGGTTCTCTGTCAGGTATGGGTTGAGGGCGAGATTTCAGGTCTTGTGCTTCATCAAAAATCCGGCCATATGTATTTTACACTCAAGGACAACGATGCAGCCGTGAAATGTGTTATGTTCAAAGGCTTTGCCTCAAGGCTGCGTTTTGTTCCTGAGGACGGCATGAAAATTGTCGCACGCTGCAAGGTGTCGCTGTATGAGCGTGACGGTGCGTTTCAGCTGTATATTGAGGACCTGATTCCACTCGGTGCGGGAACGGTTGCGCAGGAGCTAAAAAAACTGACCGAAAAATTAGAGAGAGAGGGTCTCTTTGCAGCAGAACGCAAAAAGCCACTTGTTCAGCTTCCAAAAAAAATTGCTGTAATTACTTCGTCGAGCGGAGCTGCATTTCAGGATATAATCAATGTTATGGGCAGAAGATATCCGTTTGTCAAGATTGTGCTTTATCCCGTAAATGTTCAGGGCATTCTCGCCGTAAAGTCTATTGTTGAAGCGATTGCACAAATAAATGACGACGACACTGTTGACGAGGTCATCATTGCACGTGGCGGCGGTTCAAAAGAAGATTTATGGATATTCAACGATGAATCTCTTGTCCGTGCCGCATGTTCGCTTAATAAGCCGCTTATATCCGCTGTCGGACACGAAATTGATACAACCCTTATTGACTATGTATCCGATCGGCGCGCTCCGACGCCCTCGGCAGCAGCTGAAATTGCGGTTCCCGACGCAGCCGGCATGTTCAATTATGCGCTGAATCTGTTTGAGAGCATCAAGCAGTCGGTCAGCGGTCGGCTGACCGCGGAGCGCGACGGTATCAATACGATGAAAATGAGTTTTAAGCATTTAACAGACAACCCATTTGTAAAGCAACGTGACATACTTGCGAGACAAGCCTCATTATGTGATGCGTTAAGTCCGCTGAATGTGATATTGCGTGGATATTCAATCGCAATGCTTGGATTTAAAAGCATTAATAGTGTGAATCAGGTCTCAATTGGTGATATAATTGATTTGAAAATGGCAGACGGATATTTGAAATGCGACGTGAGGGAAATTATCGGAGAAAATATAAAATGAATTTTGATTACAGTTATGAGCAGGGAATTGCACGGCTTGAGCAGATATCAAATTTGTTGGCTGCCGGAAATTCTACACTTGACGAATCGCTTGCGCTTTTTAAGGAAGCGAGCGAGCTTATTGTTTACTGCGAAAATCTATTGAAAAAGGCGGAGCTTGCTGTGGAGAGTATGTCAGCCGGCTTTGATGGTGAACAGAATGTCTGATTTTCAAAAAACGTATGATAAATACAAAGAGCTAACCGAAATTCATCTCGAAAAACTGCTGAATGAGATAAAGATAAGCTCGAATGTTCTGGAAGCTATGAAATACAGTCTCCTCGGTTCGGGAAAGCGTGTGCGGGCTGTCCTTTGTCTTGCAAGCTGTGATATTAACGGTGGAGATAAAAGTGAAGCTGTCAATGCTGCATGTGCGATTGAAATGCTTCACTGCTACTCGCTTATACATGATGATTTGCCCTGCATGGACAATGATGACATGAGACGCGGGAAGCTGTCCTGCCACAAAAAATACGGCGAGACCACCGCACTCCTGGCCGGAGATGCACTGTTGACACTTGCCTTTGAGACACTTAGCAAAATTGCCGACCCCGTCGCAAGCAGAGAATGTTCTCGGATACTGTCACACTCTGCGGGTTATCTCGGCATGATTCGCGGTCAGGAGCTTGACCTTGCGGCCGAAAAAAGAGAAATAAGCCTTGAAGAGCTCAATGAGATTCACAAAAATAAAACAGGCGCGCTTATTCGCGCAAGCGCCGGAATGGGTGCTGCTGTTGCGAGTGCAGATAGCGATTGCCACTGCATCCTTGACGAATATGCAAAAAATATCGGGCTTGTATTTCAAATTGTTGACGATATACTTGATTGCACCTCTGACAGTGATGTGCTCGGAAAGCCTGTCGGGAGCGATTCACAGCAAAACAAAAGCACATATCCGAGTCTTATCGGAATAGACAAATCGCGTGAGGCTGCAAACGCTCTCACAGGACAGGCGGTTTTTCTTATCAAAAACAAATTCGACAAGAAAAGTGCGTTTCTGTCCGAATTTGCTATGACACTTTTGACAAGGATCAATTAGCAATGGGTAGCATTTTAGATACAATAAATTCGCCGACTGACGTAAAAAAACTTAATAACGAGCAGTTAAAGCTGCTTTGCTCTGAAATACGTGCTTCGCTTATTGACAGCGTTTCAAAAACAGGAGGACATCTTGCTTCTAATCTTGGTGTTGTTGAGATAAGTGTTGCGTTTCATAGGTGTTTTGATTGTCCGCGTGATTCTATTGTTTTCGATGTCGGCCATCAGTGCTACACCCACAAAATGCTCACCGGACGCAAGGGCAGTTTTGATCGTCTGCGCAAAAAAGGCGGTCCGGCCGGCTTCCCGAAACCGGCTGAGAGCGATTGTGACTCGTTTATTGCCGGTCACAGCGGAACCTCCATATCAAGCGCAATAGGGCTTGCGCGGGCAAAACTGCTGTGCGGGGATAACAGCAAAACCGTCGTTTTAATCGGTGACGGCTCTATGGTTAACGGCATGGCATATGAAGCTATAAACAGTCTTGACAGCACGTTAAAAAATCTGATTGTTATACTTAATGACAATGAAATGTCAATTTCAAAAAGTGTCGGTTCCATTGCGGAATATCTGTTATATCTGCGAACCGATTACAAATATTCAACCTTTAAGCGGAGAATTCAGGACTCTCTCGAAAAGCTGCCGTGTGTCGGCACCTGGATAATGGGTCAGCTTTTGAGATCAAAATCGGCAATACGCCGTGCGGTTTATAACAACGGAACGCTGTTTGAGGAGTTGGGATTTAACTATGTAGGTCCTGTTGACGGGCACAATATTGACGATTTATGTCGTATTTTCGAAAATGTAAAGCAGATGAACGGACCGATTCTGATCCATGCGATAACCGTCAAGGGCAAGGGATTTGCACTTGCAGAGGAGAATCCTGGTGCATATCACGGAGTCGGAAAGTTTGACCTTGAGTTGGGAAATCCGGACATTTCGTATGCCGACAGCTTTTCAAACAGGTTTGGTAAAAAGCTGTGTCAGCTCGGTGAAAGCAATTCGCGCATTTGTGCTGTGACGGCAGCGATGAAATACGGTACCGGACTGCAATATTTTGCAAAGCTTTTTCCCGAACGATTCTTTGATGTGGGTATTGCCGAGGAACACGCCGTAACATTTTGCGGAGGACTTGCACGGGGAGGAATGAAGCCGGTTTTTTCGGTGTATTCTACCTTTTTGCAAAGAGCATTTGATCAGATGTTTCATGATATTACGCTAATAGGCGCTGATGTGATGATTGCTATTGACCGTGCCGGGCTTGTCGGCGATGACGGAGAGACGCACCAGGGTATCTTTGACGCGGCTCTTATGAGCGCGCTGCCATCGTTTACCGTGGCGTCTCCAAGCAATTACAGCGAACTTGAGGACTGGATGGAGCGGCTTATGAAGCTGAATTCCCCGACTGCAATTCGCTATCCGCGCGGAAGTGACAATGCGGCGATTTCAGATTATGCTTCAACAGGTAACTCATTTGATTTAATTGTAAACAGACCAAACTCAAACGCTTTGTTTGTAACCTATGGGCGTGAGTTTGCACAGGTGCTCGGCGCGAATCAAGTGACTGACATCGAATATAATGCCGACATTTTAAAGCTCAACATAATTTCCCCAATTGACAGTGACGCTGTTAAGGCTGCTCTCAGCTATAACAAAATCATTTTTGTCGAAGAGGGTGTGCAAAGCGGAGGAATCGGTGAACATTTTCTCAGAATGCTGAACGAATGCGGATTTAAGGGCACATATCGACATATAGCAATTGCAAATCCCATTGTCACTCATGCCTCGGTTTCCGAGCAGCTGTGTTCTCTTGGACTGGACTCCGAATCACTAAAAAAAGTATTGCTTGAGGGTTAATTTTGAAAGAGAGACTTGATCTGCTTATCACAAGCAGAAACCTTATCGAAAGTCGCGAAAAAGCTAAGGCTGTAATAATGGCAGGTCTTGTTTTTGTAAATGGTGAACGCGCGGACAAGCCGGGCATGATGTTTGGCATCGATTCGGAAATAGAGCTAAAAGGTCTTGACAACGAATTTGTCAGCCGTGGCGGAAAAAAGCTTAAAAAAGCTGTTGATGTCTTTTCACTGAAGCTTGACGGTTATATCTGCGCCGATATTGGCGCATCTACCGGAGGCTTTACCGACTGTATGCTTCAAAATGGCGCAAAAAAGGTCTATGCCGTTGACGTAGGGTATGGTCAGCTCGCATGGAAGCTTAGGACAGACGAGCGTGTGGTTAATCTTGAACGGACCAATGTGCGCTATATTACCGACGAGCAGGTGCCTGACAACCTTGATTTTTTCTCGGTTGATGTTTCGTTTATTTCGCTAAAGCTCATTCTTCCCGCAGTAAAGCCGCTGCTAAAACCGGGTGCGACCGCAGTATGTCTTATTAAACCTCAGTTTGAGGCAGGCAGAGAAAAGGTCGGCAAAAAAGGCGTAGTCCGAGAAAAGAGCACCCATATTGAAGTTATCGAAAAGGTTATCGGATATATACATGACAGCGGATATTCTGTCTTGGGACTTGATTTCTCCCCCATTAAGGGTCCTGAGGGAAATATTGAATATCTCATTTATATAGTAAACGAAAATGGTGTCGGATACAGCTGTGATGTCCAAACGGTTGTTGACAATGCGCATTCAACACTTTGATATTGAGGTAAACCAATGAATTTTCTGCTCTGTCCAAACACGGATAACAAAAAAAATATTTCAGCTGCAAAGGCTGTTGCGGCGCATTTTCACAGGTTGGGAATTACATGTTCTTCTGATCTTTTATATGAAAAACTGTTTTGCGATCAAAGCTATGTTGCGATTTGCGATAAAAATCACATTGATTGCGACATGATTGTTGCTGTCGGGGGCGATGGAACGATGCTTCAAAGTGCTCAGACCGCAATTTCGCTTGACAAACCTATTTTCGGAATTAATTCCGGTCGGCTTGGTTTCTTGGCTTCTTTTGATTTCGATATGCTCGAAATGATTACCATCGAAGAAATTCAAAAAATGACAAAGTCTCAGCGTGTATTGCTTGATATTTCGCTGGAGAGTAAGCCCGAACATCATTATCTTGCGATAAACGAGGTAGTAGCATCAAAGGTGAACTATGCGAAGACAGCCGAAATATCGGTTTGCTACGGGAGCAACCAGCTTGGCTGTATACGCTGTGACGGGGTTATTGTCGCGACTCCGACAGGTGCAACCGGATATTCGCTTTCGGCGGGCGGACCAATAGTTGAGCCAAAGCTAAAAGCAGTTGTGGTGACCCCAATTTGTTCGCATTCACTTTTTTCAAAGAGCTATGTACTTGCCGACACCGAAACTATATCCATTAAACCTGCCGAGCGCATAAAAAACGAGGTCTACATATCCATAGACGGAAATTCAATCGGTAAAATCGACAGCAAGGATTCGGTTTTTGCAAAAATAAGCGATAAGACACTGACACTAATGACATCTCAAAAGCATAATTTTTATGATGTTCTTTACAAAGAAATTTCCGAAAGGAGATAAACTAATGAAAAGCAGTCGGCTTAAATCAATTACCGAATTAATTAACAGTCGAGCTATTTCCACACAGGAAGAGCTTATGCAGCTTTTGAAGGCTCAGGGCTTTGAGGTTACACAGGCAACGGTATCGCGAGATATTAAAGAGCTTAAACTGGTTAAGCATGCCGATTACAATGGTAACACTCGCTATGTTGAGCCTGTAGCGTCAAATGCAGATGTCCACACCGAAAAATTTCGCACAATATTTCGCGAATCTGTTATCTCTGTAAAAACCGCGGGCAATCTTGTGGTTTTAAAGTGCTTCACAGGGATGGGAAACGCTGCGTGCGCCGCGCTTGATTCAATGGGATTTGAGCATATAGTCGGCACAATTGCGGGTGATGACACGATTTTTTGTGCAGTGGAATCACAGCTTGACGCAAGAGAAGTTGTCAAGACATTAAATACAATTGTTAAGTAACAGAAGTGGGTAATTAATTATGTTGCGTGAATTGAATATTGAGAATGTCGCAGTAATCGAAAAAGCAAATATCTCATTTGACAGAGGCTTGAATATTCTCACAGGTGAAACAGGTGCGGGAAAATCAATTTTAATTGATTCTATCAATGCTATATTAGGCAACAGAACCACTCGTGAGATTGTCCGCACGGGTGAATACAAGGCTGTTATTTGGGCTGCATTTGAGGATATAGATCAAAAAAATCTTGATTTTATCGTTGATCAGGGATATGAATGCGACGGGACGCTTATTCTGCATCGGGAAATCACGACAGACGGGAAAAGTCAGTGCCGAATTAACGGAAAACCCGCAACGGCGGCTACCGTGCGTGATGTGTGCGGTAATTTAATAAATATTCACGGTCAGCACGACAATCAGGATCTTTTGAATCCTGAGCGCCATATTTATATCATAGATAATTTTGCCGAACTCGGTGGCTTACTTTCGCAGTATTCGACGCTATATACGGCTCTAATTCAGCTTCAGCGCGAGCTGAAGGCTACAGTTATGAACGAGGATGAAAAATCGCGCAGAATTGATCTTCTGACTTATCAAATAGATGAGATAGAAAAAGCAGAGCTTTCGGCAGACGAAGAAGATGTGCTGACTCAGCGCAGACATGTAATGCGCAACAGCGAGAAAATACTGTCCAACCTAAAACAGGCGCATGAGATATTATCCGGAGACGATGAGGTTGATGGTGCACTCTCGATGATTTTCACCGCATCAAATCTCATTGAGGATATTAATGGATTCAGTGAGGAAATGGACAATAGCTCTTCACGGCTAAATGAGCTTTATTACAGCTTAAATGATATATCTTCCGAAATAAACAGCTTCCTCGATTCATTCGATTTTGATTTATCCGATATGCAGACAATTGAGGAGAGGCTCGATCTCATCTACCGTTTGAAAAACAAGTATGGCTCAACCATTGAAGATGTGCTGGGTTATCTTGAAAACTCAAAAAGTGAGCTTGAAAACATTGAATATGCCGATGTGCACATGGAAAATATCAAAGCCCGATATAATGAAACATTGGAACAAGCCAATGCGCTTGCAGATGAAATCAGTGAAATAAGGCATCAAGCTTTTTCGCGTTTTTCGGAACAGATTCAACAGGAATTGAAATTTCTCAATATGCCCGATGTTATGTTCACGGTAAATTGCGAAACTGGAAACTTAAACAGATTGGGCAAGGATACTGTGGAATTCTTTATTTCAACAAACCCCGGTGAGCCTCCAAAGCCACTGTCACGAATTGCGTCCGGAGGCGAACTTTCAAGAATAATGCTTTCTATTAAAAATGCACTTGCCGATAAAGACAATATAGGCACCCTTATTTTTGATGAAATAGATACCGGGGTCAGCGGAACAAGTGCGGGAAAAATCGGTAAAAAGCTTAAGGAATCAGCAGCCTCCAGACAGACAATTTGCGTGACACATTCCGCACAAATTGCATCCTATGCCGATGTGCATCTTAAAATTGAAAAAAATGTCGTTGACGGACGCACATTCACAAACGTATATCCTCTTAATTACGAGCAGCGCAAGCATGAGCTCGCACGCATTGTTTCAGGTGATAATGTCACCGAAACCGCTCTTCAAAATGCTGACGAAATGCTCCGCATCGCAAACAGTTGACAAATGCGATTCGTTCGTGTAAACTATCAATCAAATAAGCAAAGCAATGACGAAACAAGAAGTATCCGATGCAATAAACGGCAAAGAGAGCTTTCGTTCGGTGTGAGAAAGCGAGTAATGCATTAGAAAATTACAGTTTCAGAGCAGCTGAAAAGCCGTGAGTGCACGTTACAGCACAAGCCGGTAATAATTACCGGAAGAGGGGCTTCACCTGTAAGGGCAGCCCGAAAAAAGGTGGTACCGCGTTTATTACGCCCTTTTGCACATTTTGTGTAAAAGGGCTTTTTATTGCAAAAAAACAATATTATATTACAGGAGACAAAAAGATGAATGTTTTTGACACGTTAGAACAAAGAGGTCTGATAGAGCAGACAACGGACGCGGAAAAAATTCGCGAGCTGCTTGGCGGAGACAAGCCGGCAACCTTTTATATCGGATTTGATGCTACCGCAGACAGTCTTCATGTGGGTCACTTTATGCAGATGGTTATCATGCGCAGGATGCAGCAGGCAGGGCACCGCCCGATAGCTCTGCTCGGCGGTGGAACAACTCTGGTGGGAGATCCGTCAGGCAAGGACGATATGCGCAAAATGATGACGCCCGAAACTATTCAGCACAATGCGGACTGCTTTCGCAGACAGATGGAAAAATTCGTTGATTTTTCGGATGGCAAGGCAATGATGGTCAACAATGCCGACTGGCTGCTCAACCTAAATTACATTGATTTTCTGCGCGATATCGGAGTGCACTTTTCGGTTAACCGTATGCTTGCTGCCGATTGCTTTAAGCAGCGACTCGAGCGCGGTCTTTCGTTTTTTGAATTCAACTACATGCTCATGCAGAGCTATGACTTTTACAAGCTGTACAACGACCTTGACTGTCGCCTTGAGCTTGGCGGAAATGACCAGTGGTCAAACATTATAGGCGGAGTTGAGCTGATACGGCGCAAAGCACAGGGCGAGGCATATGGTATGACATTTACGCTCCTCACAAACAGCGAGGGCAAAAAAATGGGCAAGACAGAGAATGGCGCGGTTTGGCTTGATCCTGAAAAAACCTCTCCATATGACTTTTTTCAATATTGGCGCAATGTCGGAGATGCAGATGTGTGCAAGTGCCTGAGACTGCTCACGGATATCCCTCTTGATGAAATCAATGAGTATGAGAAGAAAGGCGGCTCAGAGCTTAATGAAGCCAAGGAGCGCCTTGCCGTGGAGCTGACAACCGTTGTCCACAGTCCGGAAGAAGCAAAAAAAGCACTTGACGCTGCACGGGCACTATTCTCAGGCGGCGGAGACCTCACACATATGCCGGCCACTGAACTAAAAGCAGACGCATTTACCGATGGAGCAATTGATGTTCTGGAGCTTCTTATGCAATGTAAGCTTACAGCATCAAGAGGTGAGGGAAGACGGCTTGTCGAACAGGGCGGTATTCTACTCGGAGATGAGAAGGTCACCGACATATCAAAGAAGATAACCGCAACTGAGCTTTTGGGAGATGGAATCATAATCAAAAAAGGAAAAAAAGTATTTCACAGAGCGTTTATAAACTGATAGCAGCATGATTTACCTGAAAGCTCACTGATTTTTGTAAGCTGCAGGGATATACACAAAGCACAAGAAGTCAAATGCGTGTGAGCTTAGCATTGGGCTTCTTGTGCTTTATTTTACGTCTCTATGTCAAATGTTGGGGAGCCCCCCGAAAAAACGAAATATGCAGGTGGTGACGTTCGGCCTGTGTCATGTTTTTTTCTTTTCGCAACCCTGAAAGAAAAATTCCAAATTCCTTTTTATCTGAATATATACTCGTAAACACACATTACAAATATAGGTAATTCGCGCCAATGTACTGTATATGAAAATTCACAATAGTTAGCACTATTATATTATTTGCAGGAGGTTCTATTGAAAAATAAATATCGGAGGTTACCATGCTAAATGTGCCTAAACGGTTTTCATTAATATTATTTTGCAGCGCCATTTCCATTAACTCATCATAAGTTCCCAAATAGGCTGCAAGCAGTATTGGTGTATTTGCGCTACTAAACTCTACTCTCAGTCTACCAGCGGTGTAGTCTGTATTGACAATATTAATAGGCACTCCATATATTTCTTTTGTTTCGTTATGCGTCTTGCCTATCTCAAGTTTAGTTGAATAAAAGCTATCATAGGCTTTGGCAAAAGAAATACTTGGGACTTCAATTGATTCTATCTTAAGAGCGTTGTATTGTTCTCTAAATAATAAAATCGTAAATCCAGGAGTATTGAACATAATCGGTATTATTGACTCGCCCTTTTGAGTATATCCTATTGTATTCTCATCTATCGATAACTGCAGATCATTAGATATATTCACAAGATCATGAGAAATGAGAATCATTCCATTCTCTAAGTTCAAGCAAGTGGTAGGAATAGTTTCATTCAAGGCATAAAGATTTGCAGTTTGCGCTTTTATTGAGGAGCAGTTAAATGTTGATGAAAATATCACATCATCGAATTGAATCTGAACTGTCGCGCCTTCCTCTATAGATAAAGCAAAATCATTGATGACAAATGACCGATAAAAAGGAATGTTGATACCATAATATCCGACAGAAGAAGTAACGCTACTAAGCCCAATCTTTTCGTCTCCATTGAATAAAACTACGGAGTGTTCGGTTTGAAACAAATCCTGAAAATTATCGTAATTCAGATCATTGAAGTATTCACTAAAAACAATTGTGAATTGGCCTGGAGATTGAATCATCGTCTCAAGATATACTGTCTTAAAATCTGTTTCAATCACTTTTGTCCTATTAGTATCCGCCGTAATTGATGTGTTTTCTACTGCCGGCATCCTATAATAATTTTCACTTTCCAAGTGGTCCTTCTCTGATTTCCCATATAATTGAAAAGCTCCTTCCATCAAAGAAAAAACTTTTTCATTGTTGACAGTATCTAAGACAATGACATTTCCAGCGTCATCAGGTTGAACAATTGTCTGCCCTCTACGCTCTGAATCTGAGATATCAACTTCCACGGTAGCCCTATATGTTGATGCAACCGAAGAATCAATCACGTATGCTATCGCTGTAGGATCGTGCAAAACTATACCCCCTTCGGATGGATTCAAAACCCTCATTTGTGCACAAAGGTCATTAAATAAAGATAAAATTTCACTGTTTTCTCCAAGCATCTCTATCATATCGCTTTCTGTTAAATAGACATTATTTGAGGCATTGAGCCCAACCATTACAATTTCTATTCCCGAAGAAAAAACTATATTTGCTGCAAGCGGATCACAATACGCATTAAATTCTGCATATGCAGTTTCATTACCGTCACTCGCTGATCCTCCCATAATAATAATACGATTAATTAGACCTGGTAACTCAGGGTGTTTTTGAATGGCTGTTGCAATGTTAGTCAACGGGCCTAATGCCACAATTTGCAAATTTCCTTTGCATGCAATAGCTTCACGATAAATAACATCCCACGCCATGCCTTTCTCAGGTGCCTTGCTTGTAATGGGTAGTCTCACTCCACCTAATCCGTTTAAACCGTGAAAAGAATAAGCTGGATTTGTCGTGCCTGAAAGAGAACACTCTTTTCCAACATAAACTGGTGAAGAAATATTAAAGTACTCTGATAATGCTAATAAATTGAAAGAGGTTCTTTCAATTGTATTATTCCCAAATACAGACGTTAAAGCTCTAATTTCCAATAATGTTGATTGCTTTGCGGCTATACACAGCGCAATAGCATCATCTATTCCTGGATCACAATCAATAATTATAGGTATCGCCTCAGAGTTTGCAACTCTTCCACAGCCTACGAAAAGAAGTGATATAAGGATAAATATTATAAAAATAGAAATAATTCTTTTTGTCATTGGTATGTCCTCCTATAAAAAGTAACTATTTTTACACCATTATAGTATCATATCCTAAACCAAAGCTTCAAGAGGCGCTCTCAATAGATGAGTTCAAAGGCAACACGTGGGGTGAAAAGTATCAATGTATCATAACAGACCCTGTTAACAGAGTTGTTTTGGATATACTTCCAAGCAGACAAAGCTTTGATTTGACCGGATATTTCAAGAGTTTTCCATTGAAAGAACGAGAAAAGGTTAAGTTTTTTGTCAGCGATATGTGGAGAGCGTATTTTGATATCGCTGATGTGTTTTTGAAAAATGCAAACAGAATTGTCGATAAATACCATTGGATACGCCTTGTCATATGGGCTTTTGAAGCTGTAAGAAAAGATGAGCAGCGAAAGCTCTCCTCTTCCCACAGAAAATATTTTAAGCGTTCAAGAACCCTTTTAACCAAAAGGTTTGACTTCTTGACTGATGAGCAAAAACAGCAGGTTAATGTTATGCTTTACGCCAGTGTAAATCTCAGCAGAGCTCACTTTTTCAAAGAAAGGTTCCTGAAGATTCTCGATTTGGATGATCTTGAAACGGCAAAAATCTCACTGAAGAATTGGATTGACGAAGCTTCGGTCTGCGACATTCCTCAACTTGAAAAATGCGCTAAATCGCTTTCTAACTGGCTCTCCGGCATTCTCTGTTCCTTTGATAACCCTATAACCAACGGTTTCACCGAGGGCTGCAACAACAAGATCAAGGTTCTTAAAAGAAACGCTTATGGTTATCGCAATTTCAAGCGTTTCCGCAACAGAATTCTTCATATGTTTTCTCATCAACATTCTCGCATACAAAACCAGGCGGCAGCTTAACGCCACCGCCTGCATATTTCGTTTTTTCGGGG